>JAMXLO010000123.1 GCA_024280945.1 Acetobacteraceae bacterium | reverse complement strand
CGCGTCGCTGCAACGTCGTGCCCCAGTCCATCGCCTGATCGTCGATCCGCATGCCAACCCGCGTCAGCGCATCGGCAACCACCGTCGATGACGCCGCATGGAACGGCTGGTCGGTGGTGTGAAGCAGTACTAGCCGTTCGCCGTTGTAGCCGGCTTTGTCCAGCATCGCCTTCACCTGATCGATGCGACGCAGCGCTGGCTCCTGACGTTCGAGGGGGACACCATCATCGTCCATTTTGCCGGTACGGACGGAAACAAAGCGGACATTCACGGGCGCGCCGATCAAGCTGCCTCGCGACGCCGCGTGACGTCAGCGGGCTTGACGCCTGGGGGTTCGGCCGGCGCACAATCGGGGAACCACAGGGAGGTTAGGCCAATGACCACGACCCTGCCCACAGACCAGATGATCGATCTGAAGCGCGGCATGATCAGTCGCGAAATCTTCGTCTCGCCCGACTTTTATCGCGGAGAATTGGAAAGGCTGTTCACCCGCGCCTGGCTGTTCATCGGCCACGAAAGTCAGATCCCCAACCCTGGTGACTTCTTCGTCTCCCGCATGGGCGAGGAGTCGGTGATCCTGTGCCGCGACGCACAGGGCACGGTACACGTGTTCCTCAACTCGTGCCGGCATCGCGGCATGAAGGTGTGTCGCTACGAACAGGGCAATACCTCGCTGTTCGTCTGTCCCTATCACTCCTGGAGCTATACGACCGACGGCAAGCTGCAGGGCGTTCCGCTGTACCGCGCGCTGTATGAGGGCACGCTGAACCGCGAGGACTGGTCGCTGATCGAGGTGCCCAGGCTCGCCATCTACAAAAGCACCGTCTGGGCATCGTGGGATCCGGCCGCACCCGACTTGCTCGACTACCTGGGTTCCGCAGTCGATCACCTGGATCAGGTGTTGGACTGCCGCGATGGACGGCCCGGCGGGTCCGAGGTGATCGGCGTGCACAAGTGGGTGTTCCCGTCCAACTGGAAGTTCGCGGCCGAGAATTTCCTGGGGGACACCTACCACAACCCCTCGCACCGCTCGGTCGATATGATCGGCATCGGTCCCAGCGCACAGCGCGGCCAGAAGGGCCGGCGCGACAACGAGTACAACAAGGGCCAGCACGTCTGGGTAGGACACCCAGCGGGGCACGGCATGCACAGCGTACTGATGCCGGCGACCATGGAATACGAGTCGTCGTATGCGCAGTACCCGGTGGTGGATGAATACTTCCGCCACTGCTTCGACGAACGGAAGCGTCGGCTGGGAGAAAAAGCGTGTCTGCTGCCGTTCACCGGCAACATTTTTCCCAATGCCTCGTATCACGGCCGCCAGCCGCGCGGCATCTGCGTGTGGCATCCGCACAGCCCGACGGAAACTGAAGGCTGGCGCTTCTTCCTGGTCGATGCGGATGCGCCGGCCGAGGTGAAGGATGTGCTGCGCCGCTTCTACATGCGCTATTCCGGGCCGGCCGGCATGACCGAGCAGGACGATATGGAGAACTGGCTCTATGCCACCGCCGCGTCGAGGGGCACCATCGCGCGCCGCCATCCGTTCAACTACCAGATGTCAATGGGCGCGTACAAGACCAACGATCCGCTTCCCGGCGATGTCTCGCTGCAGATCACCGAGCAGACGCCACGCAACTACTATCGTGTCTACGCCTCGTATCTGAACGGTGCGCCATGGGATGAGCTGATCGGCCGCCCGTTGGTGCAGGCGGCGGCGGAGTGAGCACGATGCACACGATGATCGACGCCGAACGCGGCATCATCAGCCGCGAGATCTTCGTCTCGCCGCACTGCTATCGCGAGGAACTGGAGAAGCTGTTCACCCGCGCCTGGCTGTTCATCGGCCACGAGAGCCAGATCCCCGACCCTGGCGACTTTTTCGTCTCCCGCATGGGCGAGGAGTCGGTGATCCTGTGCCGTGATGCGCAGGGCGCGGTGCATGTATTTCTCAACTCCTGCCGCCATCGTGGCATGAAGGTATGTCGCTACGAGCAGGGCAATACCTCGCTGTTCGTCTGCCCGTATCACTCCTGGAGTTATACGACCGACGGCAGGCTGCAGGGCGTGCCACTGTATCGCGCGCTGTATGAAGGCACCCTGAATCGCGAGGAATGGTCGCTGATCGAGGTGCCGAAGCTCGCGCTGTATCACGGCACGGTATGGGCTTCCTGGGATCCCCAGGCGCCCGACTTCCTGGACTATATGGGCGACGCCCGCGAACACCTCGATCATGTGGTCGACTGTCGCGACGGCCGGCCAGGCGGCGCCGAGGTGATCGGCGTGCACAAATGGGTCTTCCCGTCGAACTGGAAATTCGCCGCCGAGAACTTTTTGGGCGACACCTACCACAATCCGTCGCACCGCTCGGTGGACATGATCGGCATGGGGCCCTCCGGCCAGCGCGGCGCCTCCAGCCGGCGCGACAACGAGTATGCCGGCGGCCAGCGCTTTTGGGTCGGCTTCCCGCAGGGCCACGGGCTCACCGGCGCGCTGATGCCGGCCGACACTGACTACGTGTCCACCTATCTGCATCATCCGATCGTCGATGAGTATTTCCGTCACTGCTTCCACGAACGGAAGCGCCGGCTGGGTGAGAAGGCGCGCATCCTGCCGCTGGTCGGCACGTTCTTTCCCAACGCCTCGTATCATGGTCGCCAGCCGCGCGGCATCTGCGTCTGGCATCCACACGGCCCGACGGAAACCGAGGGCTGGCGCTTCTTCCTGGTGGACGCGGATGCGCCGGCTGAAGTGAAGGACGTGCTCCGTCGCTATTATATGCGCTATTCCGGCCCCGCCGGCATGACCGAACAGGACGACATGGAGAACTGGCTATACGCCACTGCGGCCAGCAAGGGCACGATCGCGCGCCGATATCCGCTCAACTACCAGATGTCCATGGGCGCGTACCAGACCAACGACCCTATCCCGGGCGACGTATCGCTGCAGATCACCGACCAGACGCCGCGCAACTACTATCGTGTCTACAGATCCTACCTGGAGAGCGCACCCTGGGACGTGCTGATCGGGTGTCCATCAATGCGCGCAGCAGCCGAATGATGCGCTCGCTCGCCTGGTATCAGTTGCGCGAGGAGATAGAGGACTTTCTGTACCTCGAAGCCGACCTGCTGGACCAGCGCCGCTTCAAGGATTGGCTCGATCTCCTGGCCGAGGACCTGATCTATTTCATGCCGATGCGCCGCAACGTGAAGTTCGGCCAGCACGCCGAGCGCGAGAACACGAAGCAAGGCGAAGGCATCAGCTGGTTTGATGAAGACAAGTGGACGCTGGGAAAGCGGGTGGAACAGATCCTCACTGGTGTGCATTACGCCGAGGAGCCTCTGTCGCGCGTCACCCACATGGTCAGCAACGTGCGCCTGCTTGACGTTCGTCCGTCGGTCGAGGATGCGCAGGAAGTCACGGCGGGTTGCCGGTTCCTGGTCTATCAGAACCGTATCGAATACGAGAACTTCACCTTCGTCGGCCGCCGCACAGATGAGTTGCGCCGCGTTGGCACATCATGGCAGATCGCCCGCCGCGAGATCATTCTGGAACAGAATGTGCTGCTCGCGAAGAACCTGAGTATCTTTTTTTGATGTGCACTGACCTCCCTCCACTGCGCGGTGGGAGAGGTTGGGGAGGAGTTGCTTGTGATCGAACTTTCCGCTGTCGCCGTCGGGAACAAGCTTCGCCTGGTTGGCGGCATCACTGCCGAGGTGCTGGAGATCGTCAATGACGAGTGGGCGAAAGTGCGCCTGATCGAAGTCCCAGGCGGTGACCCAGGCGCCGAAGAACTCTGCCATGCCACTGATATCATCGAAGTCGCCTGATGCTGCGGGTCGGCTTCCTTCCCAGCGACTTCAACCCGATGGTGCTGATGCTTGGCGAGGCTGAAGACCTGCACCGCCTTGCGGCAACCTTGCGTCAGTTCGCGCACCACCCGAGCGATGCAGCCATCGAAGGTTCGTCGATCCGTCTGACCGCATCCGCCGGCCCGCTCGGCATTCACGCCGCCGCCGACCCGGGCGTGTTCTTCTGGCGACTTGACCAAGACCACGCCCGGACCTTTGCCGACCAGATCGATCGGCTTGCCCAACCATCACGCATCGCGGGTTCAGAGATCCTGGAGTGCACCACCGAGGAAGAAATCCCGGTGAAGGTCTCCCGCGGCGAGTACACCGACGACTTTCTCCAGGTCGGCTGATACTATAGCAGCGGCACACGACCTGCGCGTGGTTGCCCGCCTCGGCGTGACCCAAGCCACCGCACGCAGCAGCCAGGTTATTGCACCACCACTTTGTAAGGCTTGTCGATGTTGTAAAAATCGACCAGTACACTGAAGGCATCTTGTCCAATGTAGCCAGGATTGGGCTTATAATACACGTCGGTGCCGTCTTTGTGGCGCGTAATTGACACTCGACCGTGTGCCGGTCGCCGCGACAGCCGCATTGCTCCACCAAATATGGTTTGATTATATTCCACCCCCAGGCGCTGGCCACACCAACCGCCATCATTGCTCATGGTGATTTCGCCTGTCGCGGGGACGCCTCCGGGAGATGACCAGCCGCCGTCATCAGCGGAACATATCTTTGATTGCGGCAAATCAGATAACGCCAACGCGCCGAAACTGGCGCTCAGAATGATTGACGCACAAACAAATCGAGTGAGCTGACGTGCGCGGTTCTCCGCCATGAAGCACCCAAGCTACGTGTTGCCAACACACACAATACATGGATCAACCAGCGGTGCAAAAAGGGATCGCGCCGTTTCGTTGTTCATCAGAACTTCTGACTCGTGAGACAGTGTCAGCGATCCATCGAGTTCGCCGCAAACCCGGCTATGAGATGCCGCCGCAAATACAGGCCACCGCGTGCAGGTTACGTTTTGCGGACGCCTGCGGACGTGTTACGCCCGGGCCAAGAGATGGGCGCAGATGTTAAGATTCTCACGGGCGCTGCAGTCGCTCGCCCCTGTTCCGATCGCCCTGCATTGGTGACTGGTCCGGACGATCACCTCGACCCGTTCCGAGTTACCCTGCAGAGCTTCCCGATTTGCAACGGCGACGACGCTCCCGTCGGTACGCTTCGATACCACCAACGATTGCTGGACCCGTTGCGCCATCGATCACCAATTTTTGCCCTGGCGTCGTAGAGGCAGCAAACGATCCTGCGCAATATTTGTGGACAGTTGATGGAGGAAGGCTCATGCCGAGGCATAGGTTCGTTGCAGTGGTCTCGCTCTCGCTTCCGCTGGCCACGCTGCATCCGCCGCCCAACTTGCCTTTCAACTGGCCGATCGCCTCGCCTACCGGTCACTATGTTCAGTTTCACTTCATTCGCCAGGCAGGCCCGGACGGTGCATCCGTACAAATGCTCGACCTTGGAACCAAAAAACTCCTACCTTCTCCGGGATCACCATGGAACGTGCCACCGTACGCAAGCGCCGATGACTGTGCGAAGATTCTGGCTAAGGTTGCCGAGGCAGTTGGAATGCAGGAAAGGGTAATAGGCACGACGGTCCGCGTTTATCCAACCTCATCGGACGGTCTATGGTTCAGGATTCAGACACCTCCGGGAGAGTCGCCGCTGGTCGACGCACCGACCGCGGGTGAGAGTTCCCCTGCGGAAACTATATAGGATCACCGCCACGCACAGGGCCCGACCGCCGCGTTCGCTCTGGATGTGGTTGCAATGACCCGAAGCGGATTATTCCTTATGCCGCCGCCGACTGCCGCCGCAGCCGCGACTGCCAACTTGACCGTGGTTAGCCGCCCAGCCGGTTCCCGAGCAACCGTGTCCAGCCATGCGGGTCGGGCGTTGTCCCATATTGAATGCCGACAATCGTGTCATACAGCTTCTGCGTCAGCGCGCCGGTCTTACCGCCATTGATCACATAGCGCTCGCCCTTGAAGCCGAGCTCTCCCACCGGCGAAATCACCGCCGCAGTGCCGGTACCCCACATCTCCAGCCGCCCCGCCTGCGCTGCCCGGATTACGTCGTCGATTGCGATCGGCCGTTCCGACACGCGCATCCCCCAGTCGCGCAGCAGTGTCAGCACGGAATCGCGTGTTACACCCGCCAGGATTGCGCCATTCAGTGGCGGCGTGATGACCTCGTCATCGATTTTCAGCATGATGTTCATGGTGCCGACCTCATCGAGGTATCGATGCTCGACACCGTCCAGCCATAGTACCTGCGTGTAACCCGCCTTCTGCGCCTCCTCGGCGCCGAACAGACTGGCAGCGTAGTTGCCCGCGGTCTTCGCTGCCCCGAGCCCACCCTTTACCGCCCGCACATGCTGATCCGACGCCAGGATCCGGACCGGGTTCATGCCCTCCTTATAGTACGCACCCACGGGGCAAAGAATCACGTAATAGATGTAGCTGCTGGACGGGTGCACACCCAGAAAGGTCTCGGTCGCGATCACCGTGGGCCGAATGTACAGCGACGTCCCAGGCCGCGACGGCACCCAGCGCTGGTCCACCTCGACCAATGCGCGGATCGACTCCTCGACCAGCTCTGGATCGATTTCCGGGATGCACAGGTAATGCGCCGATCGGTTCAGCCGCCGCGCGTGATCCGGCAGCCGGAACAGCCGCACGCGGCCGTCCTGACCGCGGAACGCCTTCATCCCGTCGAAGATCGCCTGCCCATAGTGCAGCACGCAGCATGCCGGATCCAGCGTGAAGGGCCCATAAGGCACAATGCGCGGATCGTGCCATCCCTTCTTCTCGTCGTACTCCATCATGAACATGTGGTCAGTGAACACACGGCCGAAGGCGAGCGTCTCATCCGCCGGAGGCTGTTTCGGGCTCGTGGTCCTGGTGATCGCAATCTGGGTCAACGCCGGTCTCTCGTACTCAGGGGATAACAACCGGCCATAATACGCTTCTGACAACTCGGTGTCGCGCCTGTTGTCCTGATCGACTAGGCGGCGCGGCACACACTCGGCCAACCGTCGGTCAGGTAGTCAGAATGGCAAGCATTTCATCGACGCCGGGGACGGCAGCTCATGCGGCCGCGCCTGTCCGCTCCGGAATCGGTTGATGGATTTCCGATGTTATGAGCCCGCCGCGGGTTCAGACTATTAGTAAACATTATTGACTATCAATGATGCTGACGATAGGCAGGCATCCATGACCCACCAAGTCGTTATGCCCGCCCTGCTGCGGCATGCACGCTACACTTATGATACTGCGATGCGGCACGCCCTCGCGAAGGCGGGTTTTGACGATATTCCCAGAAACGGCCTGTATGTGATCGGTGGGCTGGCGCTCGGCGTGCGCGGGGATGTTCCCCTCGCAGAACTCATCAAAGAATTGAGGACCTCCAAGCAGGCCGCCGGGCTGCTCGTAGATATCTTGGTGACACGCGGCTACCTGGAGCGCGCGGTCGACAAGGCCGATCGTCGCAAGGTGACTGTGACCCTCACCGAGCGCGGCAAGGCCGCGGCAGCGGTACAAGCCAAGGCGCGCAAAACAATTGACGATGAGCTGATCGCCGAGGTTGGTCAGGACGCTGTCGCTTGTACCCGTCGCACTCTCGCGGCGTTGATCGACCTGGGCACCCGCGGCCGCGAGAACCAGGATGACGAATCCTAGTGAACATTGCCACTGCATCAGCGTTGCGCCGGTCATGCCGACCACAGACATCGCTCGAACCCGGCAGCACTACGAACGGCTCGGGTTTACCGCCGGCGCGACCGGCAACTTCATGATGACGAAGCGCGATGACATCGAGCTGTTCTTCTCGCTTAACCCGGAGCATGATCCCAAGAGGACGGCCTCCTGTATCTATGTCCGCGTCGCAGACGCCAATCCGTTGCACGCGCATTGGCGGGCAGCCGACATCCCTGGCCTGCGAGAGTTGCGCAATACCGAATATGATATGCGTGAGGTCGCCTGCATCGACCCCGATGGCAACATGCTCCTGTTGGGTCACGCCTTTCCTAGCGACTGTTGATTGCCCCCGTCGGTCCCGGTGATGATGCGCTGGGCCAAGACGATGCGGGGTGCGGCCGACCGGTCACGTACTGCGACACAGGTCCAAGAATGAACGTCAATAGGGAAGATGCGACATGTTCGCCTGGTTCTCCGATCTGACCCCGCGCGAGAAGCGCACCATGACCGCATGCTTTGGCGGCTGGTCGCTCGATGCGCTCGATGTGCAGATTTTCTCCTTCGTCATCCCCAGCCTGCTCGCGCTCTGGCACATCTCCACCGGCGAGGCGGGTATCCTCGGAACCATCACCCTGCTGGTCTCCGCCTTTGGCGGTTGGCTGGCCGGCGCTCTCGCTGACCGCTATGGCCGGGTGCGCGTTCTGCAGATCACCATTGTATGGTACGCGGTGTTCACCTTCCTGTGCGGCTTCGCACAGGATTTCACCCAGTTGTTCATCTTTCGCGCGCTGCAGGGCCTGGGGTTCGGGGGCGAGTGGGCGGCTGGAGCCGTGCTGATGGGCGAGGTCATCCGCGACCGGTACCGCGGCCGCGCCGTAGGTCTCGTCCAGACTGGCTGGTCGGTCGGCTGGGGAGCAGCCGCCCTTCTCTACACATTCCTGATTGCTGTGCTGCCCGTGGAATATGCCTGGCGCGCGCTGTTCTGGATCGGCCTCGCGCCTGCAGCGCTGGTGTTCTTCATCCGCCGCTACGTTGAAGAGCCAGAGATCCGCCGCGACGTCGCCGCACCCGCCGGCCCGCTGCATATCTTCTCTGCGCTGAAGCCACCCTATCTCTCGGTCACCTGGCGTGTCGCCATGATGGTCACCGGCGCCCAGGGCGGCGGCTACGCCCTTGGAGTGTGGCTGCCGACCTACCTGAAGACGGTCCGCGGCCTGTCCGCGGTCGGCACCGGCGGCTATACGCTGGTATTGATCCTTGGCGCGTTCTTCGGCTTCGTCACCGGTGCCTATCTGTCAGATGGGATTGGGCGCAAGCGGACTTTCCTGCTGTCGGCAGTGGCATCCATCGTACTCACGCTGGTTTACTTGTTTGCGCCGCTCAGTAACGACTGGTTCCTGCCGGTCGGCTTCGTACTTGGTTTTGTCTCGCTGATCATGTTCTCGCCGATGGGCCCGTTCATGACCGAGTTGTACCCGACAGCAGTGCGTGGTGTCGGGCAGGGATTTTGTTACAATGTTGGGCGTGGCATTGGCGCATTGTTCCCGGCGCTGGTCGGCTTCCTCGCCGCCAAGGTCGGCCTGACCACCGCCATCGCGACCTTCAGCCTGAGCGCCTACGGAGTGATGATCGTGGCACTGTTACTGCTGCCAGAGACCCGCGGTCGATCACTGACCAGCCTGGAACAGACGACGGCCTAGCTCCAGGCGATACGCTCCCGCACCAACTTAACCGAAGCTTCATCGCTCAGGGGCACTCTCCCAAGAGACTTGGGAGTGCCCCTGGGTGCCGTCCTGTCTTGCACGGCTGGTTATATTGGTTGGGCGCGCCCGGGCACGGAACTTCATCCTTGGCTCCGGCACGCTCATCGCTCTGCTGGTCGCGGGTGCAGCTGCGTGGGTCGTCACGGATCTGCGTGCCGATCACATCGCCCACGAAAAGCGCGAACTGCGCAATCTCAGCATCGCCTTGGCGGAGCAAATCGACCACAGCCTGCAAGGCGTCAATCTCCTGCAGCATAACCTGATCGATCGGATGCGCGAGTGGGATGTGAATTCACCCGATGTGCTCCGCATTCGGATGGCGACATATGAGACGCACCGATATCTGGCGCATCAGGCTGCACAAATTCCGCTAGTCGCCGCATTCTCGGTGCACGATGCTGACGGCCGGCTGATCAACTTCTCCCACACCTGGCCACCGCCAGATTCGAACGCTCGCGATCGAGACTTCATTGCCCCACTGCTTGCTCCGGATGCACCACAGACATTCATCAGCAAACCGCAGAAGAGCCACACCACAGGGCAATGGACACTCTACTTCAGCCGCCGGATCGAAGCATCGGATGGCACTCTGATCGGCATTGTCCTCAATACGATAAATCTTGATCACTTCGGACAGTTCTTTTCGCGCCTCGTGATCGACGACGAAGATCGTGATGGCCAGCCAGACGATGCATTCACGATATACCGAAATGACGGGACGGTGCTGGCTCACTATCCGCAGGCCGACACCAGGATCGGAACCAATCTGGCAGAAACACAAAACTACCAGCGCATGCTGCGCTCTGTGCAAAACGGCCCGACTCAACTCACCAGCGTATTTGACAGTGGGGAGCGGCTGGTAGTCGCCAACCAAATTGCACACTTCCCTCTGCTGGTCGCTGTTAGCTCCTCTCTGCAGGGCGGCGCGCTCGCAACCTGGCGCTATGAAACCTTTGGCTTCGCCGCAATAACCGCGCTTGTCGAACTGATCGTCGCCGCCGCCACAGGCCTCGCAATACGGCATCTGAGCCATTCAGAGGCACTGTTCTCTGCCCGAGCCCGGGCCGAGGAGCGGGAGCGTCGGGTCACCGCGCTTGAACATCAAAGCCATAGATTCGATATGGCGTTGAACCACATGCTCCATGGGCTGTTGATGTTTGACCGCGGCGGTCGGCTGCTTGTGGTCAATCAGCGCTTTTGTCACTTGTTTGGTGTGCCTCAAGGCATCCTGACCCCCGGCATGATCTATTCGGACGTGACCGCTGCCATAGTCGCGTGGGGCGAGATCACCGCGGAAGACATGCGGGGCGTGCGCCAACGCCGCGCAGGATTGCTTGATCGGAACGAGTGCGCCACGGTTGTTTGGGAGTTGGCGAATGGCCGCGCCTTCAGTGTGACGCATGCGCCGATGGAGGAAGGCTGGCTCACCACATACGAGGAGATCACTGCCCGCCGTGCGGCAGAAGCGAAGTTGCAGCACCTGGCGGAATACGACCGGCTGACCGACCTGCCCAACCGTGCGCTGTTCCGTGCGCGGCTGGCGCAAGCGCTCCCGTTCGCCAGGCGGGGAGGTATGCTCGCCGTTCTTTGCCTGGATCTGGATCACTTCAAGGCGGTCAATGACACGCTCGGTCATCCAGTGGGCGATAAATTGTTACAGGCGGTGGCCCAGCGCCTGATCGCGCAAACCCGCGACACCGATACAGTCGCCCGCCTGGGCGGGGACGAATTCGGCTTCATCCGGACCGCCATCGACAAGCCGGCCGATACGATCTCCTTCGCCAACCGGCTGCTCAATGCGTTCGCCGCACCCTTCGAGGTAGAAGGCCACCGGATGGTCATAGCAACCAGCATCGGCATCGCGTTCGCCCCGCAGGATGGATTGGAGCCAGATCAACTGCTCCGCTGCGCCGACCTCGCGCTTTACCGCGCCAAGGCAGAGGGCCGCAGCGCGTACCGCCTGTTCCATCGCGAGATGGACGCACAGATGCAGAGAAGACGTCTGCTCGAGCTGGACCTGCGCCAGGCATTGCCTGCACAGCAGCTCACGCTGTTCTACCAGCCGCTGATCGATCTGCGCCACAGCCGCAGCGCCGGCTTCGAGGCACTCATCAGATGGCGTCATCCGGAGCGAGGCCTCGTGCCGCCGAGTGATTTCATCCCCTTGGCGGAAGAGATAGGCCTCATCAAGGATATCGGCGCATGGGTGCTGCACCAGGCGTGCATGGACGCTGCGTCGTGGCCCGGCGAACTGAAGGTCGCGGTCAACCTGTCGCCGGTGCAGTTCCGAGGCCATGATCTCGTCGAGCTTGTTGCCCGAGCATTGGCGGAGTCCGCCCTTCCCGGAAATCGCCTGGAGCTGGAAATCACCGAAACCGTGATGCTGCATGACACCGAGGCGACCTTGGCAATGCTGCACCGGCTGCGTGGGTTGGGGATCCGCATCGCCATGGACGACTTCGGCACCGGCTATTCTTCGCTCAGCTATCTGCGGCGGTTTCCGTTCGACCGCATCAAGATCGACCAGTCCTTCGTCCGCGAACTCAATACGCACGACGACTGCAGCGCAATCGTGCGCGCGATAGCCAGCCTCGGCCATGAACTGGGAATGTGCACCACGGCCGAAGGTGTCGAGACGCCGGACCAACTCGGCGCTCTCGGTCCGGTCGGCTGCAGCGAGGCGCAGGGTTACCTGTTCAGTCCGGCGGTTCCCGCCGCGGATGTGCCTGGCCTGCTCGCGCGACTGCCAATGATCATTCGCGCCGCGCACCGCGTGGAGGAGGTCCCGCTGCTGGCGCAGGCCTGATCCTGCTCGCGCAACCGTGCACCCGCGGTACGTCGCATCAGACCATATTTCGCCATCAATCCTGGCAATCGATATGGTCTGCAATGGAGGGAAGTGGGCATGGCATCCGACACCACCAATAGAGTCGAAGACGCACAAACCCAGATCGCCCGCCTGCGCGAGCAGGTCGAGACACTGATGAAGGACCGCATCACCCCCGCTGTCGCCGAGGCGGCTGGTCGCGCCGAATCCGCCGTCTACGGCGCTGCCGGCACGGTCCGCGAGCAGATGGAGAATGTCTCAGGCAGAGTGCGCGACCAGCCGATGCTGGCGCTCCTGATCGCGGCCGCAGTCGGCTTCGTCCTCGGTCGGGCTACTCGCTGATCGATGCTGAGACCCCTCCGCCTGGCGCGTATTGCTGCGGAGGCGGAGGGGCTCCGCCTCCGCTATGTCGCGCAACGCACGGTTACCCGGGTCATAGTCGGGGTGGTTGCGCTGGTTTTCCTGCTGGCCGCCCTGGTTTTTTTTCACGTCGCCTTCTGGTTCTGGCTTCGCCGCCATTTCGAAAGCCCCGCCACCTCGCTTATCGTCGCCGGAGGCGATCTGCTGATCGCCCTGGTATTCGGGCTGTTCGCAGCGCGGTCCTCGCCAGGTAGACTCGAGACGGAGGCGCTTGAGATCCGCCGGCGCGCGCTCGAGAACGCGACCAGCACACTCACCTATTCGACGCTCGCTGCCCAGGCGCTCCGTGTCGGCGTCAGCATGTTCCGGCGCGGCCGGTCATCGTCCTAACGCATCCGCTCCCAGATACCGGTCTCTTCATCCAGCCGATCCTGTTCGAGGCCACGGAAGTCGCCGCGGGACACCACTCCGATCACCAGTCCCTCGTGCACCACAGGCACGTGGCGGAATCCACCGTCTCGCATCAGCCGCAGCGCCTCAATCGCCTTATGTCGCGGCGGCAGACAATGGGGATTGCGCGTCATGACTTGCTGCAGATCCGTGTCGCCCGGACTCATCCCCTCCGCCAAGAGCCGAACTGCGTCGCGACCGGTGAAGATGCCGACCAGTTCCCCTTTGGGAGTGGTGATCAGCACGGCGCCCACCTTCCTTTCATGCATCACTCTGCACGCGTCCTGCACTGTCGCGCTGGGCCGCATCGTCAGTGGCTGCTGATTTCTGATGATTTCCGCCATGTCGCGGTTCATGACCCACCTCCTGCCCGTTGCGCTGTCAGCAATTAACATCGCATGACGACGCCTGCCTGCCATTGATGCAGATCAAGCCCGCAGCTGCCGCCTCGCTGCAAGCCTCTCGGCGTAATCGATGGCCTCGATCAAGCTTTCCTCGTTGGCAATACCCTTGCCGGCTATATCGAACGCGGTTCCGTGATCCACCGACGTGCGGATCACGGGCAGACCCAGTGTTATGTTCACCCCCGAAAGCGCCCGCCACGTCCCCGTTGCCGGGTCGACATCGAACCCCAGCAACTTGACCGGGATGTGTCCCTGGTCGTGATACATCGCGACCACGGCATCGAACTGGCGCGCGCGCAGCTTCACGAACACGGTGTCCCCCGGCACAGGACCACTGACGTCCATTCCAGCCGCGCGGCACTGCTCCACCACCGGCGTCGTTATTTCGATGTCCTGCCGTCCGAACAGACCGCCTTCCCCGGCGTGCGGATTGAGCGCGGCCACCGCAACACGCGGCTCCGCGACCCCGAGGTCGCGCACAGCGTCATGCGTGAGGTCAATGGTCCGACGCAGCCGTTCCGGCGTCAGCAGCCGCGGCACATCGGACAGTGCCACATGCGTCGTGACGTGCCCGACGCGCATATCGCCATGCGCCAGCAGCATTACCGAGCTGCGCGTCTTCGTCAGCGCCGCCAGCATGTCGGTGTGGCCGGCATAGTGATGGCCGGCCAGATTTAGCGCCGCTTTGTTCAGCGGCGCAGTCACGATGGCATCGACCCGCCCGGCAAGCGCCAATTCCACCGCCTGCTCCACCGCGAGATAGGCGAACCTCCCTCCCTCGGGAGAACTGACGCCCAAGCTGACCGGCGCCTCCTCCTCACCGGCCGCGATGAAGCCGAGTGGCGTATCGCCATTTGCGCCAAATATGAGTCTTTCATGCAGCAACGCCTGGGCGGCCTCCAAAGCGGAGCGATGGCCGATGACCAGCAAGCGCAACCCGCCCGCCTCAACCCGAGGCATCAGTCGTCGGCATGCCTTTACGATGATCTCCGGCCCGACGCCGGCCGGATCACCCATGGTGATGGCCAGGCGTGGCGCTCGCTCGCTCATCCGTTTTCCTCCAACAGCTCCGCCAGGAAGTTGCTATCGCCGAACGCGCCTGATTTCGAGACCAACCGTTGACCGTCCCAACTGCCGCCGCGCATCAGCGATGTCGGCACCCCCGGCTCGACTTCGCCATCCACTTCAAGGTGGGTGGCCCCGAGACCCACGCATAGGTCGCGCAGCGTCTCTCCGCCGGACACGAACAGGGTACCCGGGCGGGGAATGCGCGTCAGCAGGGCCAAGAACTCTCTACCGATCCGGCTGCGTGCTTCGCGCCGAGCAGTACCGGTTGGCAGTGCGCAGGTGATCACGCTACCGCGCAACGGGCGCGGGACAGCGGCAATCTGTGCCCTGCTAACAGGATGATCGCTGCCGATCATGGCCAGCAGAGGAGGCGGCAGCCTTGGCCGCGGCACCGGACGATGGCCGGCGAGCGCACCCGCCAAACCCCCAGCGCCACACCATAGCACCCGCCCATCCAGTCGCCTGGCCTCAGCGACGATCTTGTCGAGATCCTCCTCCGTCTCTGCATCGCGCATCTGCATGGCAATGCCGAATTGCCGCAGCTCCGCATGCAGATCGACACCGGTGTCCCGCCACACGTTTCCATGATTGGTCAATTGCCGCCCGCTGCGCGTGATTCGACCCTGGAACGGAAATGCCGGTGCGATGACACAGTGGTCGAAAGCGCGAGAGCATGCGGCCAGCTCCAACGCCACGTGACCGCGCAGCAGGCTGTCGATTTTCTTGAACGCGAGGCCACCGGCTGCCAGCAGTGGGATGAACAATTCTAACCGCGACGCCACCAGCCCGCTGGGCAGGTCACGCGTACCGCTGTCCATTGCCACCGGACCCGCGACAGTGCCCGCTTGCCAAATGACCGAGATCGGCGCTGCTTCTGTTACGAAGCGAGCCGCGCTGTCCAGCGCTCCAGTCAGGTCATCAGCCAGAAGCCGCAAGGTCGCCGGGTCTCGGGTCACACCCGAGTATAAGCATCCTCCTCGCCGAGAGAGTTATTCCCCGACCGGCGGGCCAGTCCGATCGGGTTGCGATGTCGGATGCGCGGAAGGTGTTACCCGCGGCCCCACTATTCCGCTGGAAGCGGGCGGATCGCTGGCCGGGAAGCTCTCGGCAACTGCCTCGTCGTGACGGTCTTCATAATGGTCTGCGCGCAGATCGTCGGACGATCCCAGCTCGGTCCCGCCCGCCTCCCGCAGGATCGCCTTCGCCTGCTCGCCCTTCGCCGCATTCGCGGCACGCACGGACAGGATCAATTCGCCCGATGCGGCCCGCTGATTTCGGTCCACCTGCTCGTCACGGTTTGCCGCGCTGCTCAGCCCATAGGCCAAACCACCTGCGAGACCTGCACCCGCCGCAGCTGCCGCTACTGCGGGCGCGGCGGCTCCGCCCGTCGCGATGACCACGCCGGCGGCCGCCATTCCGGCCAGCGATGCTGCCGCGCTCGTGTGCAGCGTGCGCGCCTGTCGCGCGTCCTCCTCGGTATCAACCGGTTTGGCGCCCGCCTCGGGGGTATCTTCTACCCGTGACGGCATCGCCTCGGGCAGGCTCAGGTCTGCACGATCGAAGCCCGACATCTCCAGACTTGCCACTGCCCGATCCATCGCATCCGCGTCTGTGAACCGCGCCCTGACCTCGTGCAGGGATTCGATCGGGACGTCACGCATCTCCTGTACCACGTCTGCCATCTTCGGCTCCTGCGTCACTCGGGTATGGTCGGCGCGTTCGGCGGAGGATCGCGGTTCTCATCGCCCTGCGGCTCTGCCGGAGGGCGAGCCAACGTGCCCTCCGGCAGAGCGTTACGTCGACCAGGCAAGCTGTCGCGAGCGGAATTGATCCGCTGCTCGACCTGGCCCTCAGGCTTGTCCGTCACAGTCAGTGCTGACCGCCCTTGCGGCCCGCTTCAGCGGCCCGCTCGCGATCCTGCGCGAAATTTCCAGGGTTGTGCCCAGCTCCACCACCGCCGTGGCTGTTTTCGCCGCCCTTGCGGCCGGCTTCTGCCGCCCGCTCGCGATCCTTGGCAAAATTGCCCGAGCTGCGCTGCCCACCAGTATGACCGGCGCGGGACGCCTTCTCCCGGTCTTCCGCAAAGTTGCCCGGATTACCGGTATGATGCTGTTCCGCCATGAAATTCCTCCTTCAAGCCGCAACGGGACGTGCCCGTCGCGGCTGGAACGATCACGCCGCAGCTTGGTTGACTTCACGATTCCTGTGAGGATGGGCCAGTTACGCCCAGGACGCCTGAGGCCGCTGATACCAGCGCACGACCAGCATCCCAACCAGCAGCAGATTGGCTAGGTTGCAGATCAGTCCGGCCAGGAATGCGGCCTCGTAGAAGCCGAACCGGTCGTACAGCAGCCCGGCGAGCCACCCACCACTTGCCATCCCCGAGCCGCTGAACAACAACAAGGTCGGGATCCGCCATGCAGCCTCACTCGGTGGAAACAGCTCACGGATCGCCAGCACATACGCCGGGATCATCCCGGTGAAGCCCAGCCCAAAGAAGGTCGCGACAGCGAACAGTCCGGCCTCGCTGCGTACCAGCAGGAAACCCAGCATCGCTAGGAGCTGGCATAGCGACCCACACATGACCGTGAGCAACCCGCCGAGGCGATCTGACAGCCATCCCCAGAACTGCCGGCTGATAGAGGCGCATCCGAGCAGCAGCGACAGCATGACAGCGCCGTGCGAAGCCGGGGATGCCTCGGTCGCTGCACAATGCCACCAGGTGCCCCTGTGGCATCGCCATCGGCACGCAGCACATGAATGAGGCCACGGCGAGAAGACCCAGCACCAGGTTCGGCGGCAGTCCCAGCACCGGGCATTCCTCTCGCTCCGGGCAAGCGGCTCATGCGAAGCCTCGGGCGGCGGGCGCAGGATCACCAAAGCCAGAGGCACAACGGTCAGCACGACAACTGCGGCGAATGCCGACATCGTGCCGTGCCAGCCGAACGACGCGATGCCGCGCTCGAACACAGTGGGTCAGATTGCACCGGCAACGTACTGACCGCTGGAGATCAGCGCCAGCGCAGTCCCTCGCCGCCGGTCGAACCAACGGCTGACGTAGATGTAGCAGGGAGCATTGATCCCTGCGTTGCCCAACAACCCAATGAACAGCCCGTG
Source organism: Acetobacteraceae bacterium (assembly GCA_024280945.1). Taxonomy (GTDB): domain Bacteria; phylum Pseudomonadota; class Alphaproteobacteria; order Acetobacterales; family Acetobacteraceae; genus JAMXLO01. Next base: position 87,389 of record JAMXLO010000123.1, on the reverse strand, counting down.
TCCGACCCACAGCCGCCACGTACTGCCACCGGCCGAAACCACCAGCCCCAGGCCGATCATCACGGCGCCAAACGCGACTGTCCACTTGACCCCGACCCGTTCGGCGACCCGACCCATCACGATGCCGCCCCATGCGGCCCCCACCCAGGCCAGCGAATAGGCCAGCGCCGGGACGGTCCGTTCACTGCCAAGTTCTGCGGCAGTCGGCTTCATGCCACTACGGCAACGAAGGGCGCACCATACGCAATCGACATGATGCCAAGTGCGGTGAAGGCGACGACCCAGGACGTAAGCGTCTCGATGCTTGTCATGACTTGTGTAAGGTCCGGCAGCGACCGGCCATTGTGAAACGGAGGCACCAGGATGACCAACCCGCTCGACCCCGCTCTGTTCCGACCGGATGCCGTGACGCCGGAAACGCGCGAGCTGAACCGCACGATGGTCCAAATGCTCGCGCCTGCGCCTGACTGGTGGGTGACGGGTGCCGAGGCCTCGCGGGCGGCGCGACGACGCGGCGACGGTCCCTTCCCTGCCCCGGTGATGTCACCGCGCGCGCAGACGCGAAGCATTCCCGGCAAGGACGGCAATAGTATTCCGCTACGCATTATCGCTCCGGATCAGCCGCGTGGTGTCTACCTGCACATCCACGGCGGCGGCTGGGTTCTTGGTGGCTGCGACATGCAGGACCCGAAGCTGGAGCACATCGCCGAGAAGACGGGCCTCGCCGCGGTCAGCGTTGAGTATCGTTTGGCGCCAGAACATCCCTACCCAGCAGGCCCCGATGACTGTGAAGCCGCCGCGCTTTGGCTTGCTCGCAATGCCAAGGCTGAATTCGGCTCGGATGTATTGACCATTGGCGGGGAGTCAGCCGGCGGGCATCTTGCTGCCGTTACGTTACTGCGGTTGCGGGATCGCCATGACTTCACCGGCTTCCGTCGCGCGAACCTTGTGTATGGCGCCTACGATCTCTCGCTCACGCCAAGTCAGCGCCTGTTCGGCAACGAGCGATTGGTGCTGCGCACCATCGACATCGTGCAGTTCGTCAACGCCTTTCTTCCCACCGTCACCGATCGACGCCAGCCCGACATATCGCCCCTATACGCGTCGCTGCACCACATGCCGCCGGCGTTGTTCAGCGTCGGTACAGCCGACGCGCTGCTGGACGACACGCTGTTCATGTACGCGCGCTGGCTGGCCGCAGGGAATGCCGCGGAACTTGCCATCTATCCGGGCGGTGCCCACGGCTTTACCCTGTTCCCCAGCGCTTTGGCGGATCAAGCGGCCACGCGCATGGACGATTTCCTGGCGCGCGTAACCGGCTGATCGGCAACGCATCAAGCCTGGCAGATTCGGCGGTGTGCCGCATGCAGATGCGGTGCCCGCTGCGGTGGATGGTGCAGAGTGCTGCTCAACAATCTCCGCGTGGCTGCATTCGAATGAGCCTGCACGGTATCTTTCGGCGCCCTCCCGCCGCACGCCTCTGGTGGGCACCCGAGATCAGAACAGCGAATATCCGCCATCGATAACGAACGTATCCCCCGTGTGATACCGCGATGCCCGGCTCAACAGGTAGACCGCGATCCCGCCGAAATCGTCACCCTTGCCCCACCGGCGCATCGGTATGCGCGGCATGACCTTGCCGTAGAATGTCTCATTCGTCGTCAGCCGATGCGTCATGTCGGTCTCGATCCATCCCGGCAGGATCGCGTGCGCCCGCACGCCATGACGCGCGAATTCGACCGCCATCGCCCGCACCATCGAGATCATGCCGCCCTTGGTGGCGGCATAATGCTCGCTGCGCGGCGCGCCCTCGATCGCCGCCAGCGACGCAGTGCCCACCAGCACACCGTCCCCGCCCCGCTCCACCATGTGCCGTGCCGCCGCACGGAACGTGTAGAACGCACCGTCCAGGTTGACCCGCAGGACGCGGTGCCACAGATCGCTGTTCATCTCCAGGAACGACTTCGACCCACCGCCGCCGATACCGGCGTTGGCGAAGCAGCCATCGACCCGCCCAAGCGCCTTCACTGTCTCGGCAAATGCCGCCTCCACCGCCGTCTCGTCCCCCACATCGCATTGCAGCGCCACCACCCGGCGCCCCGTCCTCGCCAGCGTCGCCTGAGCCTCGGCGTTCTTGGCCGCGTTGGTGCCCCAGATCGCCACGTCGGCGCCCGCTTCTGCCACCGCCTGGGCGATGCCGAACCCGATGCCGCGATTGCCTCCCGTCACCAGCGCCACCTTGCCGCTCAGGTCGAACGGTCCATACGCCATCTCAGCCCCCGTCTCTGCTACGGGTGGTCTAGCACCGGTGCCACCCATCGGCACTGCCTGCGCGGGGTCACGGCGTTAGTGTCGCATCAGGAGGAGCCCTCATGTCTGTGATCCAGCGCGCCAGCGTCTGCACCTTCGACTGCCCCGATACCTGCAGCCTCAGCGTGACGGTGGAGGACGGGCGTATCACCAAGGTGCGCGGCTCCGAGGCCGCGCCGTTCACCGCCGGCGTCATCTGCAACAAGGTGGCGCGCGACATGAGCGAATTCGTGCACGGCCCGCGGCGCATTCGGCATCCGTTGCGCCGAGCCGGTGCCAAAGGTTCTGGGAGCTTTGAGCGCATCTCCTGGGACGCGGCACTCGACGAAATCCATGCCCGCGTCAACGCGGTGATGGATCGCTGGGGACCACAGGCGGTGACTCCGCTGAACTACGCCGGCCCGCACGGCATGCTCGCCGGCGAAAGCATGTCGGCACGGTTCTTCTACAAGCTGGGCGCGACGCAGCTCTATCGCCGTTCGATGTGTGGTGGGGTGCGCAGCGAAGCCTGGGCCGGCACCTTTGGCGCGGTGCCTGGCTGTCCGCCAGAACTTGCCGCCGATGCCGCGCTGAACGTCGTGTGGGGCAACAACGCCACTGTCACCAACCTGCATCTGGTCCGTCGCATCCGCCAATCGAAGCGGAACGGTGGTCGTCTGATCGTCGTTGATCCACTGCGCACCAAGATCGCCGAACAGGCTGACCTGCATCTCGCGCCACTGCCTGGCACCGACGTCCTGCTCGCCTGGGCGCTGGCCGCGGAACTGGAGCGTATTGGCGCGTTCGATCAGGCATTCATCGCGCAGCACGTGCTGGGTTTCGACGACTTCATGGCTCTGGCCCGCCCCTGGTCGACAGCGCGCGCTGCCGCGGCATGCCAGCTGCAGGACGAACAGATCGTCACCTGTGCGCGGTGGCTCGCCGAGGCCGATCCGCTGGTGTTCGCTCCGGGCAATGGGCTGGAGCGCGGTCGCAACGGGGGCAGCTCGATCCGCGCTTTGATTGCGCTGCCAGCACTGTTGGGCAAACTGGGGAAACGCAGCGGCATCGTCCTTGGCGCCAGTAATGCCTTTCCCAAGACCATGGCGCGACTGCAGCGCCCCGATCTCGCGCCTGACGGCATGCGTACGCTCAACCTGCTTGATATTGGCCGGTACCTGGCGAACGACTCGATCGACCCGCCGCTGCGCGCGGTGTTCATTTACAACCATAATCCGGTCGTGGTGCATCCCGACCAGAACCGTATGCGCCGCGGTCTCGCGCGCGAGGACGTGTTCTCCGTCGGCATCGATGTCGCGATGACGGAGAGCATGGCCTACTGCGACATCATCCTGCCTGCGGCGACTCACTTCGAGTATGCCGATCTGTATCCGTCCTACGGTCATCATTGGTTGCAACGCGCAGAACCGGTGATTCCGCCAGTGGGAGAATCGCTGCCGAACACCGAGATATTCCGCCGCCTCGCTGCGCGCTTCGGCTTCGACGATCCGGCCTTTGTCGCATCCGATACCGAGTTGATGGATGCGGCTGTCGATCTCGAGGATGTTCGTGCGAGCGAGATTGCCACTGACACCGCATTGCAGATGAAGGGCAAGGACGGCAGGCCGCTGGCGCTGTTCGACAATGTCTTCCCGGCCACACCATCCGGTCGCATCGAGCTGCGCTCGGAATCGCTGGCGCAGCGCTGGGGTCAGACAGCGTTACTGCCGACCTGGCGCGTGCGCACCAGCGACCATCCATTGATGCTGATCTCGCCGGCGTCTGACCGGCAGATCAGTTCCACTTTGGGATTCACCACAGCTAAGCCGCGGCTCATGATGCATCCGGACGATGCCGCGGCGCGCAACCTGGCCGATGACGCCGATGTAAGGGTCTGCAACGAGCGCGGAGAGGTCATCTTGGCGCTGGAGATCACGGATGCCGTACCGCCTGGTGTCGTCGCCAGCGAAAAAGGCGCCTGGCTCGCCACCAGCCGCACCGGCCAGACCATTTCCGCCCTGGTCTCTGCCGACATGCGCGCGGACCTGGCCGATGGCGCGTGCTTCAATGATACGCTGGTGGAGGTGACGCAAGCGTAGCACGACACGGCAAAGGACTCGGGCCCAGTTCACTAAGGTGAAGATTCCTTTCACCGATCCGGTGATCGTCGGCAGATTCGTTTATCACTGTCATGCCGTGGAGCACGAGGACAAAGGCATGATGGGCACCATTGAGGTGGTGGCCTGACGTTCCAAGTATGGATTCTAACGCGGCAGGCTACTCGTTCCCATCAGGTATTCGTCGACCGCCCGCGCGCACTGACGGCCCTCGCGGATCGCCCATACCACAAGCGACTGTCCGCGGCGCATGTCGCCGGCAGCAAACACCTTGTCGACCGAGGTGCGATAGTCCGTGGTGTCGGCCAGCACATTACCGCGCGGATTGAGCGCCACGCGTGACTGCTCGATCATTCCCGGCTTGCGCGGGCCCAGGAAACCCATCGCCAGCAGCACAAGATCTGCCTTGAGTTGGAACTGACTGCCCGGCACCTCCTGCATCTTGCCGTTCAGCCATTCAACGCGCACGCATTCCAGGGCTTCCACCTTGCCGGAGAGGCCGATGGCGCGCCTGGTCAGCACCGCCCAGTCGCGATCGGCACCTTCCTCATGCGCATGCGACGACCGCAGCTTCAGCGGCCAGTCCGGCCAGGTCAGCGCCTTGTTCTCGCGGTCCGGCGGTCTCGGCAGGATTTCCAACTGCGTGACGGATATCGCGCCTTGCCGCACCGAGGTGCCGATGCAGTCCGACCCGGTGTCGCCACCGCCGATCACCACGACATGCTTGCCCTTCGCGGTGATCGTTCCGCGTCCCATCGTGGCACGCGCCTCGTCATCGCCGGCACCACGCTTGTTCTGCTGCGTCAGGAAATCCATGGCGAAGTGCACGCCATCGAGCCCTCGCCCCTGCACCTCCAGATCGCGCGGCCACTCCGCGCCGCCCGCCATCACCACCGCGTCGAAGTCGCGCAGCAGCGCATCCATCGGCAGGGTCACACCGATCTCGATGCCGGTGCGGAAACCCACGCCTTCGGCCGTCATCTGATCGATGCGGCGATCGATCAGGTGCTTTTCCATTTTGAAATCCGGAATGCCGTAGCGGAGCAGACCGCCGATCCGATCGTTCTTTTCGAACAGCGTCACCGTATGGCCGGCGCGCGCGAGTTGCTGCGCGCAGGCGAGCCCTGCAGGCCCAGAACCCACCACCGCGACGCGCTTGCCGGTACGATGCGATGGGGGATGCGGCATGATCCAGCCTTCCGCCCACGCGCGATCGACGATGGCGCACTCGATCGTCTTGATGGTGACCGGGTTGTCATCAATGTTCAGCGTGCACGAAGCCTCGCACGGTGCCGGGCAGATGCGGCCGGTGAATTCAGGGAAGTTGTTGGTGGAATGCAGCGTGCGGATCGCCGCTTTCCACTGATGGCGATAGACCAGATTGTTCCAATCTGGAATCAGATTGTTGACCGGGCAACCGTTGTGGCAGAATGGAATGCCGCAATCCATGCAGCGTGCCGCCTGATCCGCCAGCTCCGCGTCCGACAGTGGCTTGAGGAATTCGGTCCACGTCTTGCGCCTCACCTCGGGCTTGTCGTAGCCGCGGTCATGCCGCTCGATCTCGAGGAACCCAGTAACCTTGCCCATGCTTGAACCTTGTTATTCGGCTGCGGCAGCCTTGGCCGCCTGGCGCTCTGCGCGCAGATCGGTCAGTGCACGGCGGAAGTCGAGCGGCATCACCTTGATGAAGCTGGCCAGCGTGCGATCCCAGTCGTCCAGCAGCTCACGCGCTCGAACACTGCCAGTGTACAACAGGTGCCGCTCGATCAGCACGCGAAGCCGCTCCGCATCGAACCGCAACAGGTCGCCCATGCCGCTGTCCTCAACCGACAGCGCGCGCTGGCGCGGCCGTTCCGGATCATCTGCCGCGTCCGGATCAGCCGGCCGGATCGGCTCAAGCTCGACCGCTGCCATGTTGCACAGGCTTTCGAACCGGCGCTGCGGATCGTAGACATAGGCGACTCCGCCCGACATGCCGGCCGCGAAGTTGCGCCCGGTCTCACCCAGGACGACAACGACGCCGCTGGTCATGTACTCGCAGCCATGATCGCCACAGCCCTCGACCACCGCGAGCGCGCCGGAGTTCCGCACCGCGAACCGCTCGCCCGCGACACCTTGGAAATACGCCTCGCCGGCGATTGCGCCGTAAAGCACCGTATTGCCGACGATGATGTTTTCGGTCGGCTCACGATCGACCGACGGATGCCGCACGACGACGCGACCGCCGGACAGGCCCTTGCCGACGTAATCATTTGCATCACCGGTCAGTTCCAGTGCGATGCCGCGCGCGAGAAACGCGCCGAAGCTGCCCCCAGCATTGCCGGTCAGGCTGATCTGGATGGTGTCCTCCGGCAGGCCGGCATGGCCGTAGCGCTTCGCCACCTCGCCCGACAACATGGCGCCCACCGTGCGGTGCACGTTGCGGATGTCGCGACTGATCCGCACCGGCTCGCCACGCTGCAATGCCGGCTGCGCCTGCTCGATCAGCTCATTGTCCAGCGCACGATCGAGGTGATGGTCCTGCCTTTCGCAGTTGTAGATCGCCACACCTTCGCGCGGCGGCACCTGATACAGGATGCGGCTGAGATCGACGCCCCTCGCCTTCCAGTGCTCGACCGCCTTCTTCATGTCGAGTTTTTCTACGTGGCCGACCATCTCGGTGAAACGGCGGAAGCCAAGTTTCGCCATCAGTTCCCGGACTTCCTCGGCGATAAAGAAGAAGAAGTTGATCACATGCTCCGGCTGGCCGGTGAATTTCCTGCGCAGCACCGGATCCTGAGTGGCAATACCCACGGGACACGTATTGAGATGGCACTTGCGCATCATGATGCAGCCGGCAGCAATCAACGGCGCCGTGGAGAAGCCGAATTCATCGGCACCCAGCAGCGCACCGATCACGACGTCGCGTCCGGTGCGCAGGCCACCGTCTACCTGAACCGCGATACGCCCACGCAAGCCGTTCAGCACCAGGGTCTGCTGCGTCTCGGCAAGGCCGATTTCCCACGGCGACCCGGCGTGGGTAAGCGAGGTCAGCGGCGATGCACCGGTGCCACCCTCGAACCCTGCGATCGTCACATGGTCCGAGCGCGCCTTGGCGACGCCGGCGGCGACGGTACCCACGCCGACTTCGGAGACCAGCTTTACCGAAATGCGCGCCCGCGGATTGGCGTTCTTCAGATCAGCGATAAGCTGCGCGAGATCTTCGATCGAATAGATGTCGTGATGCGGTGGCGGCGAGATCAGCCCCACCCCAGGCGTCGAGTAACGGACGCGGGCGATGTTCTTGTCCACCTTGCGGCCAGGTAGCTGTCCGCCTTCGCCAGGCTTGGCACCCTGGGCCATCTTGATCTGCAGATCGTCTGCATTCACCAGGTATTCGATGGTGACACCGAACCGTCCCGATGCGACCTGCTTGATCGCCGAACGCATGAGGTCGCCATTGGGCAGCGGCTTGTATCGATCCGATTCTTCCCCGCCCTCACCGGTGTTCGACTTGCCGCCGATGCGGTTCATCGCGACGGCGAGCGTGGTATGCGCCTCGCGCGAGATCGAGCCGAAGCTCATCGCGCCGGTGGCGAAGCGCTTCACGATCTCGGCGGCCGGCTCCACCTCGTCCAGCGGCACCGGCGTCTCGGCAAACCTCAGGTCCATCAAACCGCGCAGAGTGAGCAAGCGCCTGCTCTGATCATTGATGAGGCTGGTGTAGGCAGCGAACTCCGCAGGCGAGTTGCCGCGCACCGCGTGCTGCAGCTTGCCGACCGTGTCCGGCGTCCATGCGTGGTCCTCACCGCGCAGGCGGAACGCATAGTCACCGCCCGCATCCAACATCCCATCATAGAGCGGGCTGTCGCTGTAGGCATTCTGGTGGCGCTGCACCGCCTCGCGCGCAATCTCCTCGGACCCCGCACCTTCGATCTGGCTTGCGGTTCCGGTGAAGCACTTCTCTACGAACTCGCTGGACAGCCCGACCGCATCGAAGATCTGCGCGCCGCAATAGGACTGATAGGTGGAGATGCCCATCTTGGACATCACCTTCAGGATGCCCTTGCCGACCGCCTTCAGATAGTTCTTCTGCACCTCGTACGGGCTTTCCTTCAGCCCGTTCTGCACGCGGATCTGCTCCAGCGTCTCGAATGCGAGGTAAGGATTGATCGCCTCGGCGCCGTAGCCGGCCAGCACGCAGAAATGATGCACCTCGCGCGCCTCGCCGGTCTCCACCACAAGACCGGTGCTGGTACGCAGGCCGCGACGGATCAAGTGGTGATGCACCGCGGCCGTGGCGAGCAGCGCGGGCATCGGGATCCGTGACGCGGACACGGCACGATCCGACAGGATCAGGATATTGTAGCCATCCAGCACTGCGTCGGTCGCGAGGCTACAAATTCGATCGACCGCGCGCGCCATGCCGGCCGCGCCCTCGCCAGCTGACCAGGTCGTATCGATCGTCTTGGTGCGAAAGGCATCGCCCACCAGCGAGGAAATCGCCCGTACCTTCTCCAGATCCGAATTCGTCAGGATCGGCTGCGCCACCTCGAGGCGGTAGTGCGATCCGGCGTGGTGTCCCAGCAGATTCGGCCGCGGCCCGATCATCGACACCAGCGACATCACCAGCGCCTCGCGGATCGAATCGATCGGCGGATTGGTGACCTGCGCAAAGTTCTGCTTGAAGTAGTTGTAAAGCAGCTTCGGCTTGTTCGACAGCACAGCGAGCGGCGTATCGGTGCCCATCGAGCCGACTGGATCGTCGCCCTCCTGCGCCATCGGCTCGAGGAAGAACTGAATGTCCTCCTGCGTGTAGCCGAAAGCCTGTTGCTGCTTCAGCAGAGCGGTCGGATCGTTTGGCCGCGCCGGCGGCAGTTCCGGCATCGGCGCCGGCGTCTCCGACGGCTCGGGAAGGTCCTCCAGCTGTACCTGCGTCGCCTTCAGCCAGTCAGCATAAGGATGCTGGGTCGCAAGCTTCTGCTTGACCTCGGCATCGTCGATGATGCGGCCTTCCTCCAGGTCGATCAGCAGCATCTTGCCTGGCTGCAGCCGCCACTTGCGCGCGATGTTTTCCTCCGGCACCGGCAGTACCCCGGCCTCGGACGACATGATCACGTGGTCGTCGTCGGTGACGATGTAGCGCGCCGGACGCAGGCCGTTGCGATCCAGGGTCGCACCGATCTGGCGACCGTCGGTGAAGGCGATCGCCGCCGGACCGTCCCATGGCTCCATAAGGGCTGCGTAGTATTCGTAGAAGGCGCGCCGATCCGGATCCATCAGCGGATTCTCGGCCCACGCTTCCGGAATCAGCAGCATCATCGCGTGTGCGAGCGAGTAGCCTCCGGCGACCAGGATCTCCAGTGCATTGTCGATGCACGCCGTGTCCGACTGGCCATGCGGGATCAGCGGCCACATCTTGTCGAGATCGGGCCCGATCAGCTCCGACGCCATCGAGTGCCGCCGCGCATACATCCAATTGACGTTGCCGCGGACGGTGTTGATCTCTCCATTATGCGCCAGGAAGCGATACGGATGCGCCAGCCGCCAGGACGGGAACGTGTTGGTGGAAAAGCGCTGATGCACCAGAGCCAGCGCGGACTGGGTCAGCGGATCGCGTAGATCCAGGTAGAACGTGCCAACCTGTGGTGCCAGCAGCAGTCCTTTGTAAACCACGGTACGCGTCGAAAACGACGGCATGTAGAGCTGGCTCAGCCCCGGCAAGCGCCGTGCGTCCTCCAGCCCGCGCACGTTGTTCAGCGTTTGCTTGCGGATTGTCAGGATCTTGCGCTCAAATGCATCCTGGTCCTTCACCTTCGGCCCAGCGACGACGATCGCCTGGCGGATAATCGGCATCGTCTGGATAACGCGCGTACCGAGTCCGGTGGTATCGGTCGGCACCTCGCGCCAGCCAAGCAGGCTTTGGCCCTCGGCCGCGATGTAGTGCTCGAACAAGCGGATGGCGAACTCGCGCGCCTGCGCTTCCTGCGGCAGGAAACACATCGCAACGGCGTAGCGGCCGAGCGGCGGCAAAGTCAGGTCATGGTCTTCGGCCCAGTTGCGCAACAGCCTGTCCGGCATCTGGATCAGACAGCCGGCCCCGTCACCAACCAGTGGATCGGCTCCGACAGCGCCGCGGTGGTCCAGATTCACCAGGATCTGCAGCCCGCGGCGGATAATCTCGTGCGACTTTCGGCCTTTGATGTTAACCACGAAGCCCACGCCGCACGAGTCGTGCTCGTTGCGCGGATCGTACAGTCCTGGTCCCATCGGGGATCCCATCATCGTGCCTTCAACCGCCCCCATTGCCGCAGATATGGCTTGACCGCCCGGTGCCCGGACGGGTCGCAAACGGGTAAGCTAGCCTGCGCTTTGCTGCGCTGCAACGTCCGTCGGCGAATGACTGAGCCTCGCTACATCCAGGAGGCTGTGGACAGGGACGACGCGAGCTCGGGCCGCACTTGCACGGCCGGCGATCAGGCGGAGCGGCCTCGTCGTCCACGCCCGCCTTGGTTGGTTCCTCGCCGCTTCGGCGACGGCCCCGCCGGCTTGTGGCCCAAACCTATCTGCTTCGCCAAAGACGAACGCACCTTGGCATAGTTCGGCGCGACCATCGGGTAATCCGCCGGCAACCCCCAGCGCGCCCGATATTGCGCCGGCGTCATCTTGTATGCAGTCGTCAGATGCCGCTTCAGCATCTTCAGCTTCTTGCCGTCCTCGAGGCAAATGATGAAGTCGGGCCTGACAGACTGCTTGATCGGAACAGCCGGAGTCGGCTTGGCGGCTTCTGGCGCCGCCAGTCCAACATCGCGCAGTGTCTGGTAGACCTTTTGGATGAGACTTGGGAGCGCATCGGGCTGGACGGTATTATGTTCGACGTGCGCAGCGACGATTTGCGCCGTCAGGTGCAAGACGGAGTCCGATGCCTCAGTTTCAGCCATTGTTACCGCCTCTGTTTATGATTCGATCTTCACTGTGCGAATATTGCCACACTTACCGTTTGTGTTCTAGTCTATTCGACCTAGCCGACTAGGTGCACAACTGCATGCAACGTGCATCCTTTCTTGCCCGGACGAACGTGATCTGCGTCAATCTGCTCTGCGGCAGTCACACCAAAGGACAGCAATGCGCCTTTCCTTGCTGATCGCCCCCTTGCTGATCGCCATATCCACCGCGCCTGTTCACTCGGCGGCCGCTCAGCAAGGGGAAGCGCTGCGCATCGGCATCCGTGACGATCCCGACCTGCTTGATCCGACATTTTCGCGCACTTACGTCGGTACAGTCGTGATGACCGCCTTGTGCGACAAGCTGTTTGACTTCGACGCGAAGCTGAACATCGTACCTGTCCTGGCAACCGGTTATCAGTGGACCGACCGCAGGACCCTGTTGATCCGGCTCCGGCCGAACGTGCAGTTCCAGAACGGCGAGCCGTTCGACGCAGCAGCAGTAAAGTACACGTTGGAAAGGTTTCTCAATGCGTCCGGCAGTTTTCGCCGCAGCGAAATCGGCGCAATGGATCATGTCGAGGTGGTTGATCCGCTGACCGCACGCGTCGTGATGCGCGAAGCGTTCTCACCGTTCGTTGCAATTCTGACCGACCGCGCCGGCATGATTCTCCCGCCGAAGGCCGCCGAAAGCGCCGGCAAGGATTTCGGACTGCATCCGGTGTGCACTGGTCCGTTCCGTTTCGTGGAACGTGTGGCACAGGACCATGTCACGCTGGAGCGGTTCCCGGGATACTGGGACGCGAGCCGCATCCACTATGATCGCATCACCTATCGCATTATTCCCGACAGCAGCGTCCGGTTGGCCAATCTGCAGGCTGGCTCGCTCGAACTCACCGAGATCGCCCCTTTGGATGCAGAGACAGTCAGGCGAGACACGAAGCTCAACCTGGTTTCGGTGCCGAGCCTCGGCTACGGGGCACTGACCATCAATATCGGCAACGCTCCTAAAGCCGAGACACCGATGGGACGCGATTCCCGCGTGCGTCATGCATTCGAACTGTCGCTGGATCGTGATGCGCTGAGCCAGGTCGTCTATGCCGGCACGTATCAGCCGAACGCGCAGGCCACGTCGCCGCTGAGTCCGCTCTATGTGGAGGAAGTGGCGCCGCCCCGGCGCGACGTCGCCAGAGCGCGTGCGTTGCTGAAGGAGGCTGGCGTCGCAATGCCGGTGCCGGTGCCACTGATCGTCTACAACAGACCGCAGGACGTGCAGGTCGGCGAAGTGATCCAGTCCATGGCAGCCGAGGCCGGGTTCGCGGTGCAGGTCAATGCAATGGAGTTCGGCACGGCTATTGCGACGGTCCAGCGCGGCGACTACGTGATGACCCTTGGCGGCTGGTCGGGGCTGCTGGACACCGACAGCAATGCGTGGAGCTTCCTGCACACCGGCGGTCCCCTCAACCGCGCCGGCTATTCCAACCCAAGCGTCGATGAACTGCTCGATCGTGCGCGTGCCACGGATACGCTGAGTGAACGACGCGCTGCCTATGAGGGTGTCTGGCAGCAGGTCAGCAAGGACCTGCCAATCATCTATCTGTGGACGCCGCGCAATATCGTTGGGCTGTCTAACCGGATCACCGGCTTCACCCTCCTGGCGGACGGCCTGCTGCGGTTGCAGGATATGCGGCCGAAGTAGAGGAGGCCACCCATGCGGCGCATCTGCGCATTTGCCTTCACCGCGCTGCTTGCTTTGGGCACAGCGCGGGCCGACACGACGCTCGTTGTCACGATGGCTGCCGATCCCACTGGCCTAGATCCCGAAGCGGTGCTCAACAACACCTCGGGCTTCGTCATGGCGACCATCTACGACGGACTGATCCGGTACAAGTCCGGTACCGTCGAAGTTGAACCAGGTCTCGCGGAACGCTGGGAGGTCTCGCCTGACGGACTGGCCTATACCTTTCACCTGCGCAAAGGGGTCAAGTATCACGACGGCACAGCCCTCAACGCGCAGGCGCTGATCGCCACGCTCGACCGGCAGCTGAACAAGAGCGATCCCAATTACATTTATAATACAGGGCCGGTACAGAGTTATATCGATTTTACCTACGGTTCGGTGGCGTCTTACCGCGCGGTCGATGACAGCACCGTCGAAATCAAGATGAAGGAGCCATCGGCTGCGCTGCTGGCCAGCCTGGCGATGGTTTGGAATGGTGTTGTCAGCCCGACGGCTGCAGCCAAGTATGGCAAGGAATTCCGCAACCACCCCGTCGGCACTGGGCCGTTCATCTTCCGCGAGTGGCGCGAGCGCGATCTGGTCGCGCTCGATGCGAACCCCGACTACTGGAGAGGCAAGCCGAAGGTCGATCACCTGGTGTTCAAGGAATATCCGGATGCGCAGGCGGCATTGCTGGCATTGAAGCGCGGTGACGTGCAGATCATGGGTGATGTGGCGACGCCGGTGATCCCATCGATCCGCGCGGACCAGAACCTGGTTCTGCTGACGCAGCCAGGCCTGGCGGTGAATGGTTTGGCGATCCCGAACGACGTGCCGCCATTCACCGACAAGCGCGTCAGGCAGGCGCTGAACTATGCGGTAGACAAGGACGCCATCAACAAGGCGCTCTACAGTGGATTGGCCACCACCATGGTCTCGCCGCTGCCGGAAGCGCAGTGGGGCTTCGACAAGACGATGACAGGATATCCGTATGATCCTGCCAAAGCGAAGGAGCTGCTGGCCGCGGCCGGCGTGAAGCCTGGCCTAAAGGTGGAGATGCTCGCCTACAGCACGCCACGCGGCTACAACCCGGCCGGCCCGGATCTCGCCGTGGCACTGCAGGGCTACCTACAGAAGGTCGGCATCGCCACAGACGTGCGCAAGCTGGACATTGGCGCGTTCCTCGCAACGGTGCGCTCGGGCAAGTATCAGGGGCTGTTCATCACAGGGTTCAGCGGCGACAACGGCGATCCGGATAACTTCCTGAATGCGCTGTTCAACTCGAGCCAGATGCCGGTGGGTGATACCTCGCACTACAAGAACCCCGAGGTCGACAAGCTGATGGACCAGGCCGCCCGAGAGCCTGACCACGCCAAGCGGGTGGCGATGTACAAGACGTTGCAGCGGCAGATCATGGACGATGCGCCGTGGGTGTTCGTGAACTCGGTGCTTCAGGTGCGCGCGGCACGGAGGGAAGTAAGGGGATTCGGGCTCAACCCGACGCAGATGTTCTTCGACATGGACCAAGTGTCAGTCGAGAAGTGATGGCGGCGCTATCGCACTCTGAGCCGCGGATCGTACTCGTCACGTAGAGCGTCGCCGAGCAGGTTGAAGCCCACCACCACAAGAAAGATCGCCAGGCCAGGGAAGGTGGCGATCCACCAGGCGGTGAGAAAATAGGCATGGCCGTCCGCAAGCAGGGCGCCCCAGTCGGGTGATGGTGGCTGGGCGCCCAACCCAAGAAAGGACAAACCAGCGGTTTCCACCACCACGGCGCCCGACTGCAGCGTCGCCAGCACCAGGACGGGGGTGAAGCTGTTCGGCAGCACGTGCCGCAGCATCACCCGCGTGCGGCGTGCACCGATCGCCTGTGCCGCGACGACGAAATCCGCGGCCTGCACGCTCAAGACCTGGCCGCGCATCAGGCGTGCGTATTGCGGCGTATAGATGATCCCGATCGCGATCACCGAGTTGGTCAGGCTCGGACCCAGCACCGCGACGATGATCAGCGCCAGCAGCAGGTAGGGAAAGGCCAGCAGCACATCGACCAGTCGCATGATCAGCGAGTCCACCTTGCCGCCAAGGTAGCCGGCCACCAACCCGAGCGTGCCGCCAAGCACCAGCGCAAGCCCGTCGGCGACGACGATCGCCAGCAGGGCAGTGCGCGTGCCGTAGAGGATCCGGCTCAGCGTATCGCGGCCGTACTGATCCGCACCGAACCAGTGCTGCATCGATGGCGGCGACAATGCACTGGAGAGGTCCTGCTCGTAGGGATCGGACGGCGCCAGCAGTGGCGCAAACAAGGTGATCAGCAGGAAAACCATGGCAATCGCCAGGCCGAACTTTGCCCCGGTCCGCCGCAGCGCGCGATCAAGAATCCCGGGTGTCGGATTCACGCGCGGCTGATCCGCGGATCCAGCGCGGCATACAGGATGTCGACTGCGAGGTTGACCACCACGAACACCAGCGCGATGAACAACGCGCCTGCCTGCACCACGGGGTAGTCCCGCGACAGAATCGAGTCGACCATCAGCCGACCTAGGCCGGGAAGCGAGTAGATTGTCTCGGTCAACACCGCACCCGATAGCAAGAGGCCAGCCTGCAGACCGATGACCGTCACGATCGGGATCGCCGCGTTGCGCAGCACGTGGCGCAGGATCACCCGGGATTCCGCAACGCCCTTCGCCCGCGCGGTGCGAACATGGTCGGCGGTCGCGGCGGACAGCACTTCGGCACGCGTGATCCTCGCTATCAGCGCCACCGGCACGCTCGCCAGAGTCACCGCCGGCAACACCATGTGGCGGAGGCTGGCAAGCATCATGCTGGGGTTCACGGACAACAGGCTGTCGATCACGCTCATGCCGGTGATGCGCGGTGGATCGAGCCCGACCGGCATCAACCCGCCCACCGGCAGCCAATCAAGACCAGCGGCAAACAGCAACAGCAGCATCAGGCCCAGCCAGAAGATTGGCATTGACACGCCGAACAGGGTCAGCGTCATCACCACTGCATCAAGACGCGAGCCGCGCCGAACGGCGGACAGCACACCGATCGGGATGCCGGTGACACTGGCCAACAGCAGGGATGCCAGGGCGAGCTGCAGGGTCACCGGGAATGCGGTGAGCACGTCATTCAATGCTGGATGATTGGTCTGGACCGAGATGCCCAGATCGCCATGCAACGCCGCTTGCATGAAGCGCCCGTATTGCACCCAGACCGGCTGGTCCAGGCCAAGCTGCTCACGCAACCGCTGCAGTTGCTCGCTGGTCGCATGCTCTCCCAGCAGCAATTGCGCCACGTCGCCCGGCAGCAGGTGCATGGTGACAAACACCACGACGCTGACCCCGATCAGCACGAATATCAGCTGAATCAGTCGCGACGCGACGTAGCGTGTCACTTACACCGTCTGTGGCCGGTTCTGTCGGACCGCATCCTTTTCCTGGGCCAGACCGAGCGCGGCACGCACGGTATCAATCAGCGTGCGGGTGAGGAATGGCTTCATCAGCACCCAGCGTTCGCCGCTGATCCACTCGTCGTCGCCAGCCAGGAAGACCACCGGCACCGAAGGCCGGCTCTCCCTCACCTTGCGGGTCAGCTCGACGCCATTCATGTCTGGCATCGCGACGTCCACCAGCAGCAGGTGAAAGTCTAGGCCGCCATCGATCAGACGCAGCGCCGCTTGCGCATTCTCCGCCATGACCGACGCGAAACCGCCGCCTGCCAACAGGGCTTCGATCGTGTCGCGGTAATCGGCTTCGTCATCGACGACCAGGACCGTACGCTGCCTCACCATATCCTCTGGTCGACGCTCGGCCTGCGCTGCACGTTCGAGGCCGGATATGGCATCAGGATCTGCTTCCGGGGCGGCACGCGGAAACAGCACGCTGACCGTCGTTCCTTGTCCTACAGCGCTGTCAATCTGCACGCTGCCGCCGGACTGGCTGGCGACACCATAAACCTGCGAGAGCCCAAGCCCGGAACCTTGTCCGGGCGGCTTGGTGGTGAAGAACGGCTCGAAAGCGTTGCGCTGCACCTCCTCGGTCATGCCAGTACCGGTATCGGTGACCGAGAATGCGACATAGTCACCGGGCGGCAGATCGACCACGGCACCGTGGTGGCCCAAGGTGGTGTTGGCGGTCGAGATGGTCATCGTGCCGCCATCCGGCATCGCATCACGCGCGTTGATCGCGAGATTGAGGATCACGTGCTCGATCTGCACCGGATCGATCAACGCCGGCCAAAGGTTCGCGTCGAGCTTCGTCTCCACCCTGACCTTGCGGCCGAGCGTGGCTCGCAGCAGCCCACCCATGCCCTGAAGCACCTTGTTCAGATCCACCAGGGCAGGCGTGAGTGGCTGCCTGCGGGAGAACGCCAGCAGCCGCCGCACCAGTTCGCTCCCTCGGCTGGCCGCCTGCAGAATGACGGCCAATCGTTGCGCATGATCCGGATGACCGCGCAACTGTTCATGCACAATCTCGGCGTTGCCCCCAATCGCAGCGAGGAGATTGTTGAAATCGTGTGCCACACCCGCTGTCAGTCGGCCGACCGCGGCCATGGTCTGCGCCTGACGGAGCCGTTCTTCGGTCTGCCGACGCGCCGTTACGTCGGTATACAGTGTGACGAAGCCGCCGCCGGGCAGCGGATTACGCCTGATTTCCAGCTGACGTCCGCTGGGCCGCGGCCGCTCGATGGTGCCCATCGAGTTCCCGGAATTCAGCAACGCCATCCGTCGCGCGACCTCCGCCTCGACGTCGACCGGGCCGAATTCCCCAGCGGCAACCTGGCCGCGCAGAATGTCCTCCATGGGAAGGCCGACACGCAGGATCTCCCGCGGAACGCCGGTGAATTCCGGGAAGCGTGGATTCCACGCCATCAGCCGAAGTCCGCTGTCGACCATCATGATGCCATCGCTCATGCCCGTGAGCGTGGCCTCCAGGATTGCCCTTTCGCGCGCCAGTTCCTCGTTCCGGCGCTGGGCAGCGATCTGCGCGCGCAGCAGCACAAACGCGAGCAGAACGATCAGGCCGGTGATGCCGCTGGTGAACACCAGCGCCGTCCGTTCCCACGACGCTGCGTCAGCCATCGCCGCGTTGCGGTCGGTGCCGAGAGCGACGGTCAGCCCGTAGTCCGGCACAGTCGCGAACGCGTAGATCCGATCGACCGCATCCAATGGCGACACGCCCGCCCAGTTGCCTTCGACCAGCTCATGCATCCTGCCGAAGATGGGGCTGCTGCCAATGTTGATCACCGACGGTGCCTGTCCAGGCCCGGCCATCGTCCATGCGTTGCCATCCCGCATGCTGACGACGGCGATCAGATCGCTGGAGCCGACATTCACCCCACGGTAAAATCGAGCGAACGAGTTGGTGTCGTACGATGCAGCGATTATGCCGGAGAAACGGCCATCGGGCAGGTCGAGGCGGCGAACCAGATTGAGCTGCCATAGTCGCGTGACCTGACCTTGGGTCAGTTCGCCGACGAACATCCTGCCGTCATCCGCCGGCAACGATGCCTCATAGCGGAAGTAGTCGCGGTTGCTGACATCGGTACCGAGGATGGCAGGTCTGGTGCTGGTGCGCACGCGACCTTGCGCGCTGGCGATGAAGATCTGCAGCGACACGTCCGAAATCACCACCGCCTGCTTGGCGCGTTCCGCCAGATCGAAGTTATCGGGTTCGCGCTGCCACTCGTACTCAAGGATCCGAAGTGTTTGATCCAACGACAACAGTTCGCGGTGCAATTCCTCTTCGAAAGCAAAGGCTCTTTCCTGGACCTCGGCCTGCACGCGGGCGAGGGCCTCGGCACGATGTGCGCGAATCGCGTCGCGGGCGCCAATCCACGCCAGCGCAATGAGAATCGCCGCAGCAAGAACGATCGTCACCCGGCTTGCCTGGCGAAAGGCAGGCCTCTGGGCGGGCACCTTGGCGCGCCTATCATCCCGGGTGTGACTGCTCTGGTCGATCAAAGCCTCCAATCGCGGAAGCGGACGCCCCGGAGACACCGCTATCGCGCCGTGAGGCATACCCCAATTCGCCGTGAGATGGAACGGAAAGCTCGCGAGGCGCAACGAAATATCGAGCGCGGTCGCTGCCGTCCCCCCGCCGTGCTACAGGGGGCGATGCAGTAATTGGAGGCGTCTATGGCAGTTCCCAGCCAGTCCACCCGGTTCGGCCACATATATCCGCCGGATGAGGCGTGGTTGGCGAGGGCGGTCGAGGAAGTTGTCATCGAACCGGACCTGCCAATTATTGATACCCACCATCACCTTTGGCAGCGTCCCGATCATCGATACTTGTTGCACGAGCTGCTCAACGACCTCGGCCGGGGCCACTACGTCACCGCAACTGTGTTCCTGCAATGCCATGCGATGTACCGCGCCGATGGGCCAGAGGAATGGCGTCCTATCGGGGAGACGGAGTTCGTCGCCGGCATCGCCGCCATGAGCGACAGCGGCAGCTACGGGCGCACCAGGGTTGCCGCCGGGATCGTTGGGTTCGCCGACCTGACGCTGGGCGACCGGGTCGAACCCGTACTGGAGGCGCACATTCGTGCAGCGGGCGGGCGGTTCCGCGGCGTCCGGCATTCCGGCAACTGGGACGCCGATCCAATCATCGGCAATGGTGCCCCAGGCCCTGATATCTATCGGCGCCCCGACTTCCGTGCTGGACTGGCGCGGTTGTCGGCGCTCGGCCTGTCGCTGGATGCATGGGTGTTCTTTACACAACTGGAGGATGTAATCGACCTGGCACGCTCTCACCCGTCCTCGAATATCATCGTCGGGCACGTGGGCGGGGTGCTGGGTTACGGACCCTATGCCGGCAGGCGCGACGAGGTATACGCTGCCTGGAAGGCGTCCATCACCGAATTGGCGAAGTGTGCCAACGTCACCATGAAACTGGGCGGAATGATGATGCGGGCCGCGCTGTACGACTACAAGGCGGCGCAGCGACCTATAAGTTCCGAGGAGCTGGCGGCAGCCTGGCGCCCATACATGGAGACCTGCATCGACCTGTTCGGGGCGCGGCGGTGTATGTTCGAGAGCAACTTTCCGGTGGAGAAAATGGGCATCGGCTGGGTCCCTCTGTGGAACACGTTCAAGCGCATTGCCGCCGGTGCGTCCGATGACGAGAAACACGCATTGTTCCACGATACGGCGAAACGGATATACCGGCTATGAGCGACATCAGTCATCAGGATCGGATCCTCGATCAGTTCAGTCGGCAGGCGATGCCGTTCAGCACCGCGGCACCAATCACGGATGCCAATGCGCTACGGATGATCGTCGAGGCGGCGGCGCCCAAGCCCAGCGACAGGCTGCTGGACGTGGCGTGCGGTGGCGGCATCGTGGTGTCAGCCTTTGCGCCATACGTGGAGCACGCCACCGGCATCGACATGACGCCAGCGATGTTGGACCGGGCACGGCAGCACGCGACCGAGAGCGGCGTCGCAAATGTCACCTGGGACCGTGGCGACGTCACGGCACTGCCCTACGCCGACGATGCGTTCGACATCGTGGTGACGCGGTTTTCCATGCACCACTTCCTTGAGCCTCTTGGTGTCATGCGCGAGATGGTGCGGGTCTGTGCGCCTGGCGGCCGCGTGATCGTGATTGACATGCATGCGTCGGACGACCCAGCCAAGGCCGCTGAATGGAACCGGGCGGAGAAGCTGCGCGATCCGTCGCATGTACGCTGCCTGATGCTTGGTGAACTGAAGGCTCTGTTCCATTCGACGGGACTGCCGGCGCCGCGCGCCAGCTTCTATGAGCTGCGCGACGAGATCCGGAACCTGTTGGCACGCTCGTTTCCCAATCCTGGCGATGACGTGAAGATCATCGAGATGTACGCAGCGTCGGCCGAGGATGACCGGCTCGGGATTCCGGTACGCCGGGTGAACGAGAGGATCGAGTACGCGTTTCCGATCGCAATCCTAGCGGCCGAGCGCGTGAGCTCAACCTAGATAGGCGCGCCTGACGCGCTCATCGTCCAGCAGATCGCGACCGGGACCATCAAGCACGATCCTCCCGCTCTCGAGCACGTAGCCCCGATTGGCGATTCCCAACGCCATCGGCGCATTCTGCTCGACCAGCAGGATGGTCACCCCCTGCTGATTGATCCGCCCGATCGTTTCAAACACCTGCTCGACCAGCATCGGCGCCAGTCCCATGCTGGGCTCGTCCATCAGCAGCACACGAGGTCGCGCCATCAGCGCGCGCGCCGCCGCCAGCATCTGTTGCTCGCCGCCGGACAGCGTCCCGGCAAGCTGCTTCAGCCGTTCGCGCAGACGGGGGAACAGCACCAACATCTGCTCCTTATCGGTCGCCACGTCGCGCCGATCACGACGGGTGAAGGCACCCAGTTCCAAATTCTCGTTCACCGTCAGCCGCCCGAAGATGCGACGGCCCTCTGGTATGTGCACCACGCCACCAGCGGCAATCTCGTGCGCACCCAGGCCAGCGAGCGAGCGTCCTGCGAACCGGATGGAGCCCTGCCGGGGATGCAGCAGCCCACTGATTGCGCGGAGCGTGGTTGATTTGCCGGCACCATTGCCGCCGACCAAAGTGACGATCTCGCGCTCCTCGACTGCAAGCGAGATGCCTTTCAGCGCCTCGATCTTGTCGTAGAAGACGTGGATGTCCGCAACCTCCAGCAGCGCCATGCCGTCACTCCGCGGCTGTTGCGGCTTTGCCGAGATATGCCTCGATCACCGCCGGATCCTGCTGCACACGCGCGGGTACGTCTTCGGCAATCTTCACACCGTGGTCCAGCACCGTGACACGATCGGACATCGACATCACCACGCGCATCTGGTGCTCGATCAGCAGGATGGCAGTGCCGAACTGCGCCCGCACCTGGCGGATGAAGTCCATCATGTCCGAGGTCTCGTGCGGGTTCATCCCTGCCGTCGGTTCGTCGAGCAGAAGCAGCCGGGGCTTGGTTGCGAGCGCGCGGCCGATCTCCAGGCGCCGCTGCTCGCCATAGGCGAGGTTGCGCGCCAGAATATCGCCACGCCCGCGCAACCCGACGAAATGCAGCAGGCGCAGCGCCTCCTCATGCGCCGCCTGCTCGTCGCGCATCGTGAAGGGCGTGCGCAGCACCGCGCCAAGCCAACTGGAGCGCAGGTGCAGATGCATCCCCACCAACAGGTTCTCGATCGCCGTTATGTTGCGGAACAGGCGAATGTTCTGATAGGTCCGGCTGATACCGGCGGCGGCGACGCGGTCCGGCGTCAAGCCGTCGATGCGCTGTCCGGAAAACCAGACCTGACCGGAGGTCGGCCGCAGGTTTTGCGTGATGCAGTTGAAAACCGTCGTCTTGCCAGCGCCATTCGGCCCGATGACGCTGTGAATGCAGCGCTCGGCCACCGCAAGATCAAGATCAGCGATTGCCGTCAGGCCGCCGAAGCGCATCGTCAGGTGATCACAGCGAAGCAGCGGCTCTGTCACTGTTATCTCGGCTGCGCCGGCACGGCATCGGTTCCGGCATCCAGGGCCAGTGTCTCGTCTTCCGCGTGCAGTTCCCGCTGGCGGACATCAGATGGCCACAGCCCTTCAGGCCGAAGCCGCATCATGACAATCAGCACCGCGCCATAGAACAGGTAGCGATACTCGCCGAATTCTCGCAACAGTTCCGGCAGGCCGATCAGCACGATGGAGCCAAGGACCACCCCGGGCAGGCTGCCCATGCCGCCGACAATGATCAGCGCCAGCACGTTGATCGAAATCAACAGCTGAAAGCTGGATGGATAGACCGATGTCAGCATCGTCGCGAAGATCGATCCGGCCAGTCCGGCGAACGCCGCGCCAAGGCCATAGGCGAGCAGCTTCGCCCGCACCAGGTTGATGCCCAGCGCCTGCGCCACGTCCTCATCGTCGCGCAGCGCCTCCCAGGCGCGTCCCAGCCGAGAGTTCTCCAGGCGCCAGGCAACGAATGCCGCCACCGCGGACGCCACCAGGGTCAGGTAGAACAGCGATACCGGGTTGCCGAGAACGAAATTGCCGATACTCGGCTTGGGAATTTCCAGAATGCCCTGTGCGCCACCAAGCAGCGGCGCGGCAAAGTCCGATTGAACGATCACGCGAACGATCTCGCCCAGACCCATCGTGGCGACCGCCAGATAGTCGCCGCGCACGCCAAGTACCGGCAAGCCGAACAGCACGCCAACCGCAACCGCAAGCAGCACCGAGACCGGCATCGCCGCCCAATACGGCAGGTGCATCAGCGCATGCGCCGATCCGGCCGTGAGCAGTGCCGTGCTATAGGCGCCGACCGCGAAGAATGCGACGAAGCCGAGGTCCAGCAAGCCGGCCAGGCCGACCTCCAGGTTGAGCCCCATGCCCATCAGGATATAGAGGCCGACCAGCATCAGCACCTGGCCGACATAGGACCCGCCCAGCATCGGCAACAACACCAGGATCAACAAGGCGATGCCGGCACGGACCATGCGCTCGCGACGGTGGTCGTGGCTGGCAGTGCGTTCAGCGCGCATACGCCAGATGAATCCGAACACCTCGCTGAGCAGCGCGGCGAGGACGAAGATCGCGATGGCCCCCTGAAGGCTGAGTCCTTCCCAGGTATAGATGAAGTCGCGGAAGTCGCCGACGGGTCCTTCGTATTGCTGCAGCATGAGCTGGATCAGTTCCTGAAATACGCCGGCGACCACGACAGAGATCGCTCCGGGAAAGATCGCCCGGCGCACCATCTGTGAGCTGTTCGACAGCAGCACGCCAACCAGACCGGCGATCGCACCCCCGCCGATCAGAATGGCCACACCAGCTGCAAGACCGACCCCCAACGTGAGCATGTTGAACAGATCGTGCGACAACGCGATGAAGATCGAATTCAGCGGCACCAGCGACATCGCGGCCAACAGCGCGACCACCGGCACGCCTGCAGCGGCGCCGGCCAGCGCGCCCATGACAGGGCCGCGCGTCATCGCACCGGCACCGCCGGCGAGCAGCAGCAATGCCGCCTGTCCGAGCGTCAGCGCCTCGACGATGATCCAGCGCTGGTGCATTGCCAGCAGCACACCTACCGCCGCCAGATGTACCGCGCCGGCACCGAATGCGAGACCGATCAGCGCAGCGCGACGCATCATGCCCGCTTCTTTGCCAGGGCCTCGCCCAACAGACCGTGCGGACGGAAGATCAGCACCATGATCAGCAGCGTGAAAGCGATCAGGTCACGCAGCTGGTATGGTGCCGGAATGCCGATGCCGTCGAGGAACAGCGTAGGCCCGACCGATTCGACCATGCCCAGGAAGAAGCCACCCAACATGGCACCGGGAATGTTGCCTATACCGCCCAGCACCGCGGCGCCGAATGCCTTGATGCCGGGCGTAAACCCCATCAGAAAATACACCTGCTTATATACGAACGCATAAAACACGCCGGCGATGCCGGCCATGGCGCCACCAAGCACGAAGGTGAACACCACCACCTTGTTCACGTCGATGCCCATCAGCGCCGCGGCCTCGCCGTCCTCGGCCACCGCCCGCATCGCAGTGCCCATACGCGTGCGCTGCACGATCAGGTAGAGCAGTCCCATGAAGATGAGCGCAAGCCCGATCACCAGCACATCGATACGCGGGACATTGAAGCCAAAGACGTGAAACGCGGCACGCTGCCACTGGGGATCTGGATAGGATTTCACCGCCGAACCGAACATGCCGCGGAAGGTCTGCTCCAGGAAGAACGACACGCCGATCGCGCAGATCAAAGGCGCAAGTCCGACGACACGGCGAAATGGCCGATATGCGATTCGTTCCGTCAGGACGGCAATACTGGTTGAGACGATGACCGCCACCAGCAGGATCGCCGCCATGGCGAGCACCGGATTGTCTTCCAGGAAACCAGAGCGGTCGAGCGGCATGGCGACGAAGTAGCCGGCAAACGCGCCGGTCATCACGATATCGCCGTGCGCGAAATTGATCAGTCGCAATACGCCATAGACCATCGTATACCCAAGCGCAATCTGCGCGTAGATACTGCCGATGGTCAGGCCGAACATGATGAAGTCGAACCATTGGGCCGCGTTATAACGACCCTTGATCAGGGTGCCGACGGTGCCGATGACCACGACGGCCACGACACCGACACGCAGACCCCAAAGAACGACATCGACCGCGTTGAGCCGGGCGATGTTGCGACCAACCACCTACTACGGCCAGATCTTCTTCGGGTTCTTGCCGACGCCGAACGTCTTCGGATCGGACGACGTGAACTCCAGCACCGAAGGCTTGAATTGCGAGCATTCGCCGTACTGGTCGCAGGCGATCGGGCCGCTGATGCCGTCGAACGTGGTGGCAAACACCGCGTCGCGCAGAGCCTTTTTGCCGATGTATAGGTTGCCGTCTTTATCGGTCTTCGCAACCTTCTCGATTGCCTTCACGGCCAGCATCGCGCCGTCATAGGCGTTGGCGTGGTAGCCCGAGATCGGCGCCTCGTTGTAGGCCTTCTTGTACTCCTCGACGAACTTCGGATAATTCTTGCCCATGGCCTCTGGCGACAGATCAGGGTAGCCGATGATGAAGCCAACCACAGCAGGACCAGCAGCCTCGATAAAGTCGGCAGACAGCAGCGAGCCGCCGCCCATCAACTTGGTCTTCTCGAGCCCTGGCGTACCCCTTGCCTGCCGGACGATCTGCGCCGCGGCCGCGGTGAAGACGGGGAAGTAGATCAGGTCCGGCTTTTCGCTGGCGATGCGGGTCAGCAGCGGCTTCATATCGACGTCGGTCGGCGCGATCGCTTCCTGCGACAGCACCTTGCCTCCCAGCTGCCTGAAGTTGTCGGCCATCACCTGCTGCAGCTGCTGCGCGTATGGGCTGCCATCGTGGATGGTAACTACTGAAGGTGCCTTGAGGACGTTGTGTACATACGTCGCGTCCGCCTTGCCCTGCTCGCTATCACTGAACACGGTGCGGGCGAAGCCGTCATATTCCTTCTTGCGGGTTGGGGCGGTGAGCGCAGGTGCAGTGCACGCGGTGCAGATATCGACGATTCCCTGCTGCCAGAGTATTGGCGCGCCGGGTGTAGCGGCAGACGAACAGGCGGGCCCCAG
This sequence comes from Acetobacteraceae bacterium, assembly GCA_024280945.1. Taxonomy (GTDB): domain Bacteria; phylum Pseudomonadota; class Alphaproteobacteria; order Acetobacterales; family Acetobacteraceae; genus JAMXLO01. The sequence continues at coordinate 61,282 of JAMXLO010000123.1, read as the reverse complement.
CACGATCACGGTCTGCGGATTGGCGGCGAGTTTGGTTGCCGCGGTCTGCCCACCTTCGGCGTTGCAGCCATCGTCTTCCGCATTCAGCTTCAGCGGATGACCGAGAAGCTTGCCACCCATGTCCTTGAACGCGATCTCGACACCGCGTTTTTCGTCAAGGCCTAGCGCGGTGTCGGCACCGGATAAGACCCAGTAGGCGCCAATCTGGATCGGTGCGCCTTTGGCAATGCGGATCACGCCAAGATCATCAGTGACCGGACCAACGGTCGCGGCCGTTGTGGCCTGCGATGCGCACAGCAGCGCAACGCCGGCGCTCCATTTCAGCAACGCCCCCAAGCGGACCTCCTGTTATAGCGGCTGTTCGCCGTGCCAGAAACTGTGGGACGCGGCCGCGGACGAAGTCAACAGGTGTGATAGCATTGTTGCGTTACAAACGGGACGCCAGGAGAATGACCAGCCAGCTCGAACAGGATATCGACGACCTTTGTGCCGCGGCGCGGCAATACGATGCGCGTCACCAGCGTATTCCCGGATTGACTTGGCCGCATGGTGCGCGCATCGCGGTCAACTTCACCGCCGATTTCGACGCCATGCTGCTGCGCCGACTGCTGAACGAGCCACCGATGCAGCTTGCCAAAGGTGAGTTCGGGGGACGTGTCGGCATATGGCGCCTGATAGAGCTGTTCGACTCGCATCGTATCAAGGCGACGATCTTCACCCCAGGCCGGATCTGCGAGCTGTATCCCCGAGCCCTGCGCGCGGTGGCGCATAGTGGGCACGAGATTGCCGATCACATGTGGGAACATCACGTGCCCAAAGATCCGGCCCTGGAACGCGACCACCTGCTGAAGACAGCCGGGGCCCTGGAGTCGATCGCCGGGCGTCGACCGGTGGGGACTCGAAGTTCGCATTCCCTGGGACTGCTGCGGCAGGAAGGGTTCCTGTACATATCGGAAGATTCCGCCGATCACCTGCCGTATTACGTGCGCGACGCCGCCGGCGCCAATCCAATGCTGAATCTGCCGTTTCATTACGCAATCGACGACGCGATGTTCTACAGCTTCGCCTGGTTGGGCAGCGGCAATGCGGCGCAGCGAATCACCGATCCGGATCGGGTATTCGATTTGTGGTGGGCAGCATTCTGGCAGCAATACCGTGCCGGCGGATACCTCAATATTGTCGTTCATCCGTTCGTCTCGGGACGCGCATTGCGCATCGAGATGATGGACCGGCTGATCACCCGCATGAAGACGCTGCCCGGCGTCTGGTTCGCCACCTGTGAGGATGTGGCGCGACATTGCCTTGCCCATCATCCTGTCGCGGAGGTCGTGTGATGCCGTGGAAGCAAGGCTACACGATCTCGGATGAAGTCGGACTGCGTGACGACGAGGTGCGCTGGCCCGATGGCAACCGATTCTGCTTTACCGTCACGGTCGATCTCAGCGTCGCGCGAGGTCCGGAAGGGATCCGCGCGGCGGACCTGATGCATCCCGATGCCTACTTTGCCGCCCACGACGGCCTCGACCGGCTTGTGGCTCTGCTCCGCCGCTTCGACATCAGGGCGACTTTCGCCGTACCGGCTGTCATCGCGCAGTTGCGAGCCGAGCGGCTGCGCGATCTGCTGGCGGGTGGGCATGAGATCGCCGGAAATGGACTGAAGCACGAGGATGTCAGCCGCTTGAGCGCGGTCGAGGAGAAGGCGCGACTTGACCTGGCAACTGACATATTGGCTCGCGTGACCGGACAGCGTCCCAGCGGCTGGTTCTGCCTGCCGCGGCAGGAAGACTCGTTTGCCGGAGGCACGATCAGCGCGAACACCATGGATCTGCTGATCGACGCCGGTTACGAGTACATGGGCAATGGCTTGGCTGATGACCTGCCACATTATTGGGTGACGGATTTCGCTACGCGCCGGGCTTTGCTGACCTTGCCGTATTACTACCACTTCGACGACCAGTGGTTCTTGCTGTTTCCTCGCCGGGGTACCGGGCTGGAACACGCCGACGATCTGTTCCGTAACTCCCTGGCGGATTTCAACGCGCAGTACAAGCGAGGACGGCAGTTCAACATGGTGTTGCATCCGGGCATGATAGGATGGGCGCACAGGCTGCAACTGCTGGAGGACTTCCTGGCACACGCGCGAGGATTTCCCGGGGTTTGGAATCCGTGCAGCGCCGAATGCGCGCGATACTGGAAAGCGACCTACCCTGCGGAACAATTTCTCAAGTTGGAGCCGAGCGTATGGCGCGATCATACTGGAAGTTTGAGCTAGTACGCATCAAAGGAGCGTCCACATCAAAGGAGCGTCAGTCGTGCTTCGCGTCATGGTCCGGCTCGTCCATCACGAGGGGGGCCATGACGTTGGCGCGTCGCGCCCCAGCAATCGAGGGCACTAGTCGAACAGCGCCAAATCGATGATCTCGCCCATCCGGTTGTAACCGGCATCACTCGGGTGCAGGTGATCGCCGCAATCGTATCGCGGCAACATGCTGGTCGGGTGTTCCGGGTCACGAACGCCCTCGTCGAAGTCGATCACCGCATCGAACGCGCCACCGTTGCGGATCCAGGCATTGACCGATTGTCGCACGGCTTCGCGCGCCGGAGTCCAGGCGCCGACCAGGAAGGTCTCGTTCTCGAATGGCATCAGCGTGCCGCCGAAGATCCTGATGCCTCGTGCGTGCGCCCGCAGAGCCATCTGCTTCAGCCCGGCGATCATCTGCTCGGCCGTCACCTCTTCCTCGGCCTTGGCCCAGCGATTGCGCAGATCGTTGGTGCCAAGCAGCACGATAACGTGGGTCACCCCGGGCTGCGCCAGCACATCGCGATCGAACCGGCGCAGACCGCTGTCGCCTCGGATGTCATGCAAAATGCGGTTGCCCCCGAGCCCTTGGTTCATGACACCCAGCGGCCTGCCGCCCCGTTCGATCAGTCGCCGGGCGAGCTCATCGGGCCAACGACAGAACACGTCGTGCGTTGAGATGTTGGCGTCGGTCAACGAATCGCCAAGGGCGACAATGCCGCCCGTATCTGCCGATGCCAACACGTCAATGCCGTTGATGAAGAACCAGTCGTCGGTGATGCGGCCAACCGGCATCACTCTCTCGGCCGAGAAATTTCCAGGCGGCGAAATGTAGTTGGTCTGCCTGGCATAGCGGCCGGTGATCCCGAAGCTCGCCGGCACATCGGTTGGAAGCCAGAAGGTGACCGCCAAATCGGACAGCGGCGCCGCCGGCAGTTCTACCGGGTCGCTCAGCAGCAATGCGCCCGCTGCGATGGTGGCTGACGTCTCTCCGCCGAATGTCAGCTCCCGTTCGGAACCTGCGACGACGCTCGGACCCGACTCGCGCAAACCGATACGCGCGGCACCAATCGTCAGCGGGCGCACGCCATACGCATTCGACAATCGGACGCGCAACGTGTCGCCGCCGATGCTCAGGCGCGCGTTCATCCGCAGGGTCTGGTTGCTCAGTGCGGCGCCTTCGGCCGGGGCGGGCGCCGCCGTCCAGCTGCCGACCCAGTGCTTGCCACTCGTCATGGTCTGACCTCGGTTGAACGGGTAAGCTTGACTGTGCCACGCCGTGCCCGGGGGGAACAATGCGTCCACCAATCGCAGCGCTGCTCACACTGCTGCTGGCCGCTGTCCCGCCGGCAGGGCAACGACCTGGAACAGTTCAGGACCCGGCGATCGAGGTCGTGTTGCTGCCTCAGGAGCTGAAGTCGGGAACCCTGATCTGGCCTTATACGTCAGCCAAACAATAGCATCCGCGCCATCTGGCCGCTCCAATCCGTCACGCCTATCGTATTGGCGTAACCGACAAGCCAATGGAGACCGGGCCGATGACTCACCGGCGCTACTGGGTGTACTTCCTGCTCTTTCTGTTCAACGTCATCTGCTACCTCGATCGCATCAACATGTCGGTCGCCGGTCGTTCGGTCGCACAGGAATTCGCCCTGTCGCCTGTTGCACTCGGCTATCTGTTCTCCTCCTTCCTCTGGGCCTATGTCATCATGATGCTGCCGAGTGGCCGATTGGTGGACAGTCTTGGTGCTCACCGAATGGCCGCAATCGGCGCCACAGTCTGGTCGATTGCCCAGATGCTCAGCGGCGCAGCAACGGGCTTCGCCACCATGCTGCTGACCCGTCTCGGTCTTGGCGCCGGTGAGGCGCCGACCTTCCCTGTCAGCTACCGCGCCGTACGCGATTGGGGGCCCTACACCGAACGCGGCATCGCCGTTGGCTGCATCCAGGCCGGCACGCTGCTAGGCCCTGCGCTCAGCGCGCCGCTCGTGGCATGGCTCATCACTGCGACATCATGGCGCATGTCTTTCTTCGTCACCGGTGCCGTGGGCCTCGTCTGGGTCGTCGTATGGGTTGCTCTCGTCTCCACACCAGAAAAGACGCGCTGGATTCCCGAACCGGAACGTCAGCGCATCCTCGACGAACGCCACGCTGGCGAAGTGATGCCAACGGGCGGCGTCGGCTATCGTGGCCTGCTGCGTTCACCATCGATGTGGGGACTCGCCGTTTCGCAGGGCACCGCTGTCTATTCGGTCTATCTCTATCTCAGCTGGCTCCCTGATTATCTGCAGACCGCACGCGGACTGTCCATTGTGAAATCCGGCCTGTTCACCTCGGTGCCTTTCCTGATCGGCGCTGCCGTCATCATCCTGACCAACTGGGTTGGCGATCGCATGTTGACCCATCAGACGATGCATCAGGGCGCAAGACGCATCGTCGTCGTCGCATGCTTGTTGCTCTGCGCCCTCGGCATGGCAATTCCGTTCGTGGACTCGCTTGCTCTCGTTGTCATCCTCACCATCTTCCCAGTCAGTTTCGGGAATACGGCCACGGCCACCAATGCGGCGCTGTGCAACGATCTGCTGCGCTCACGCGCCGACAGCGGACGCGCCTTCGCGTTTATGGTGCTTGGCGGCAATACGTTCGGCCTGCTCGCACCGATCGTGACCGGCTACATCGTCAGTGCGACCGGTAGCTTTGCCTCTGCCTTTATGCTCGCTGGAGCGCTCGCGCTGATCGGTGCAGTCGTGTCGTTCGCCCTAACGCGTCACACACTGGGCGAGGAGGCACCAGTGGCCGTCGGCATGGCGCGCGCTACCGGTTGACGCGAGCGTCGCATGCGTCAGACTTGGCACGGACAATCGACGGGGGAACGGACATGGCGGACGTGCGTATCGTGGCGAGCAATTTCGGCTTTCCCGAGGGCCCCGTCGTCATGCCCGATGGCGCCGTCATCCTGACCGAGATAGCCGGTCGCTGCTGCACACGGATCGGCCCTGACGGTGCACGCTCAAAGGTCGGCAATGCAGGCGGCGGCCCGAACGGCCTGGCGCTAGGCCCGGACGGCGCCCTGTACTGCTGCAACAACGGTGGAGGCAAGTACCCGGCCGGCCATTGGATGGCGATAGGCCCCGCCGACGACTACGACGGCGGCTGCATCCAGCGCATCGATCCGAAGACAGGCGACACGCGCGTGCTCTACACGCACGTCAACGGGCACAAGCTGTCTGCGCCCAACGACCTGGTCTTCGACACGCATGGCGGCTTCTACTTCACCGATCTTGGCAAGCGTTTCGCCCGCACGCGCGACCATGGTGGCCTGTACTACGCGTTACCAGATGGCTCAAAAATCGTCGAAGTGGCATACCCGATCCTCAGCCCCAACGGATGTGGCCTCTCGCCCGATGGCAAGACTTTGTATGTCGCCGACACCGAGCCGGCCCGCCTCTGGGCGTTCGATATCGAATCTCCTGGGGTGCTAAAGAAGCAAGGGTGGCCGTCGCCGCACGGTGGCAGGATCATCGCCGGACTCGGCGGTTTCCAGCGCTTCGACAGCCTGGCCGTCGAGGCGAGCGGCAACGTCGCCGTGGCCACCTTGCATGCTGGTTGCATCACCGTCATCGCACCCAATGGCAGCGTTGTGCGCCAGGTCACCATGCCGGATGAGTTCCCCACCAACATCTGCTTCGGTGGCCCCGATCTGCGTACCGCCTATGTCACCTTGTCGGCGACCGGACGATTGGGAGAACTCGACTGGGGAGAGCCCGGGCTTCGCCTGAATTTCACCTGACGGCTGGGAACCCGAACGCCGGTCCCTCGTTATTGCCGCCTCTTTTCATGGAGGCATCCACATGAGCGAGTTCAGAGGCACCGTTCGCGATATGGGCGGTCGCGTCCAGCAGAAGGTGGGAGAGTACGCGGGAGACACGAAAACCCAGGCAGAAGGATTGTATAACCAGGCGTCCGGCCAGGCGGAACAGCAGATTTCGCGCCTGAGCGACGTGATCAGAGATCAGCCGATCACCTCTGCGCTGGTTGCCATCGGCATTGGTTACCTGCTGGGCCGTTTCACCTGACCAAGAGTTGTCTGGCGTAATCAGCCCCTGCTGCCAAATTGCTATCTGACAGCAGGGGGAGAGGGTTATATGCCGGCGATCCGCAAGTCGCGCGTCAGCGAGGGCTCACCCAACCCGCGCGGCGCGACGTGGGACGGCCTTGGCGTCAACTTCGCACTTTTTTCGGCAAGTGCCACGAAGGTAGAGCTGTGCCTGTTCGACGACACCGGCCGCACGGAGTTGGAACGCATCGAGCTGCCCGAGTACACCAACGAGGTCTGGCACGGCTATCTGTCCGAGGCGCGTCCCGGTACGATCTACGGCTTCCGCGTGCACGGACCATATGATCCGCGCAACGGCCACCGCTTCAACCCCCACAAGCTGCTGCTTGATCCGTACGCAAAGGCCTTTGTCGGTGCGTTGCGCTGGGACAATGCGCTGTTCGGCTACACCATCGGTGCGCGCGACGGCGACCTGAGTTTCGACCGACGCGACAGTGCGCGCTACATGCCGAAATGCCGGGTAATCGATCCCGCCTTCACCTGGGGGCGTGAGCGGTGTCCCAATGTCCCCTGGGATCGCACCATCATCTATGAAACCCATGTCCGCGGCTATACCAAGCAGCACCCCGCAGTGCCGGAGAATCTGCGTGGCACCTTCTCGGGCCTCGGTCGCAAGGAGGTCGTCGACTATATCCGCTCACTCGGCGTCACCTCGATCGAACTTCTGCCGATCCACGCCTTCGTCAACGACCGGCACTTGCTGGAAAAGCACCTGACGAACTATTGGGGCTATAACACGATCGGCTTCTTCGCGCCTGATCCGCGGTATTCCGCCGTCCCGGCATTTGTCTTCTCCGAATTCAAGGAGATGGTCGCACGCCTGCACGACGCCGGTCTCGAAGTGATCCTCGATGTCGTCTACAACCATACAGCCGAAGGCAACGAACGAGGTCCGACCCTATCGTTCCGCGGCATCGATAACGTGTCGTACTATCGGCTGCTGCCCGAAGAACCACGCTATTACATCAACGACACCGGCACCGGGAACACGCTCAACCTGAGCAATCCCAATGTCCTGCAGATGGTGACCGACTCGCTGCGATACTGGGTAACCGAGATGCATGTCGACGGTTTCCGCTTCGACCTCGGCACAATCCTCGCGCGTCAGCCCGATGGGTTCACCTCGGACCACGGCTTCCTGCAAAGCTGCATGCAGGATCCGGTATTGTCGCAGGTGAAGATGATCGCCGAGCCGTGGGATATCGGCCCAGGCGGGTATCAGGTGGGCGGCTTCCCGCCCGGGTGGGCGGAATGGAACGACAAGTTCCGCGACACGGTGCGCGCTTTCTGGCGCGGCGACGAAGGCAAGCTGTCGGATCTGGCAACCCGACTTGCCGCCTCGGCCGACGCTTTCGCCCGGCGTGGCCGCAAGCCATGGTCAAGCATAAATTTCGTTACCGCGCACGACGGCTTCACACTCAGCGATCTCGTCTCGTACAACGAGAAGCACAACGAGGCGAACGGCGAGAACAATCAGGACGGCCACTCTGATAACCTGTCCTGGAACGGCGGCGCCGAAGGGCCCACGGACGATCCCGAGATCATAGCCGTGCGCAACCGCCAGAAACGCAACCTCCTGGCAACGCTGCTGCTGGCGCAAGGCACGCCCATGATGCTGGCCGGCGATGAATTCAGCCGCACCCAGCAAGGCAACAATAATGCCTACGCACAGGATAACCCGCTCAGCTGGGTCGACTGGAACATACCCGAGGACGGCGCCGCGCTGATCGAGTTTGTGCGCCGAGTGATCACGCTGCGCGACGCTTTCCCCATCCTGCGCCGTTCCCGCTTCCTCACCGGCGAATACAACGCCGACCTCGACGTGCGGGACGTTCGCTGGCTCACGCCGGCGGCAGTCGACATGGAGCCAGAGCAATGGCAGGACGGCAACGCGCGCTGTCTTGGCATGCTGATGGATGGGCGAGCGCAGGCGACCGGTATCAAGCGGCGTTCCATGGATGCGACGGTGCTGCTGGTGCTGAATGCCTACCACGATGTGGTCAAATTCAAGTTGCCCGAGGTGGTCGGCGGCCAGACTTGGCGGTGCCTGCTGGATACCAACCTGCCAGAGCGCATCGAAACCCCACGTTTCCAGACCGGCGACGAATATGAAGTGACCGGCCGTTCCTTGCTGGTCTTCGCGCTGCAGCCCGACAACGTGCAGTCGGTCGCGCTCGCACGTGCACGACAGGCGTTGCGCCAGATCACCGCTGCACCGCTTCCCGCAATGGTGGAAGAGCCTGCCGAATGATCCTGTCTGATCCACCAAAACCACCTGGCCGGCCGCCGGACGAGCCTGATCCAGACGATCCCGTACCGATCGAGGAGCCGCCACACCCCATACCGGTACCGCCGACCGAACCGCCGCCCGAGCCACTGCGAGCTTGACAGGGCTACGGCACGTTGGGACATCAGCCCGATGTTCCTCGTCAACGACGTGCCGCAGCCAATCGATCCCGCTCTGGTCGCGCTGCTGCGCCAGGCGGAGCCGGCGACGATCGGTCACTTCCGCCACGTGGGTTTCATGGACCCGGGCGTTCGGTCACTCCTGTCTGGTCAGCGCATCGCCGGCACTGCCGTCACCGTGCGCTGCTTCGGTCCGGACACCGCGATCGTTCATTATGCGCTCGGCAAGCTGCGGCCGGGTGACGTTATGGTGATCGATCGTGCGGGTGACATGCGCCATGCAGCATGCGGCGGTGGCGTGGCATTCGCCGCCCGCGAAGCAGGCTGCGTCGGCATCATCATCGACGGCATGGCTACCGATATCGATGAGCTGCGCGACTATGGCCTGCCTGTATGGGCGCGTGGTCTGTCCACCGTCACCGGCAAACGTCTTTTCCTGCACGGTGAGTTCGCCACACCGGTTTCCTGCGGCGGTGTTGCGGTGAGCCCAGGCGATGCGGTCCTGGCGGATGAGAACGGCGTGCTGGTGATGCCGCCGTCCGATATCCAGGCGTCGGCCGAGCGTGCTATCGCCATGCAGGAGGCGGAAAAACACTCGCTCGCCCGTGTCGCCAAAGGCGAGCGACTGCCTGATATCAACGGCACCAACGCCCGTATCGCCGAGATCCTGGCGCAGCAGAACCAGTAAACTCAGACCCGCCTGATGTTCCAGAATACCGGGTTGCCGCAGTCCACCCGCCCAGCCAGGCTCCTACGATATGCCGTCGGTATCTGGAATTGTCCCAGGGTCACTGTAGGCACCTGTTGGTAATTCTCCTGCTGTATCGCCGCCGCGACTTTCTTCCTTCCCTCCTCATCCTTCGCGTCCAGCCACTCCTGGGTCAGCGCCTCGATCTTCGGATTGTCGTACCAGCCGAACCAGCCAGCCGCGCCTTGCCCGCGAAACGGGGCACTGACCACCGGATTGATGATGAAGCCGCCGGTAAACCAGGTATGGAATACCGACCAGCCCCCCTTCTCCACTGGCTCCTTGCTCGCCCGGCGCTGCACCACCGATCCCCAGTCGGTCGCCACCATCTCGGTGTTGATCCCCAGCTTCTGGAACATATCGTAGGTGATGTCACCGAGTGGCCCGATGGTCGCGAAGTCGGTGGGGTTGATGATCACCGCCTTCTGCCCGCTATACCCCGACTCCTTGATCAGCTTTTTCGCCGTTTCCAGGTCACCCTGCTGCACCGGCAAGCTCATCTCGGTTCCGTAGGTCGTGCCGCAAGGAAACTGTGATTTGCACACACGCCACTCCGACGGATCGTTGCCGGTTATCGCACCCATGTAATCCGCCTGCTTCACCGCGGTCAGCACTGCGCGGCGCATACGCACGTCGTTGAACGGCGGGTGCAGGTGATTGAATCGCAATCCTGCGACGTAGCCCTGCGGGTTCGAAGCGGCGAAGGTGATATCGCTGCTTCGCTTGAGCAGTGGCACGAGGTCGGCCTGCACCTGCTCGTACCAGTCCACCTCGCCGTTCTGCAAAGCAGCCGAGGCCGTCGCCGCATCGGGGATGATCTTCCATTCGATGCGTTCGAAATGTGCGATCTTGCCGCCCGAGGTCCATTCCGGCGGCTCCTGCCGCGGCACATAGCCGTCGAACTTCGCCCAGGCCGCACTGCTGCCAGCAACGAACTGGTCCATCACAAACCGGTACGGGCCGGAGCCGACGATCTCGGTGATCGCCTTGAACGGATCGGTCTTCGCGACCCGCTCCGGCATCATGAATGCGATCTGTGCGTCAGGTTTGGCGATTGCCTCGATCAGCAATGGGAACGGCTGCTTCAGCGTGACCTTGATCGTGCGGTCATCGGCTGCGCCCCAGGTATCGACGACCTTGGCGACGGTTTGGCCGAACGTATCGCGTGCCGCCCAGCGCGCCAGGCTCGCGGCGCAGTCCTGCGCCCGGACTGGCTCCCCGTCGTGCCATTTCAGGCCATCGCGTAGCCTGATCGTATAGGTGCGTCCATCGTCAGAGACGCTGTAGCCTTCCGCCATCTGCGCCTTGGGCTGTTGCGCAGCATTCACACCGAACAGCGTGTCCCACACCATCCAGGCGTGGTTGGCCGTCACCGCGGCTGTGGTGATGATCGGATCGAGCAGTGTCAGATTTGCCTGCGGCACGAAACGCAGCACGCGCGTATTTGCCGGCTGCGCTATGGAAAATCGTGGCAGAGCGGCTGTCATTCCAACCGCCGCTGCCTTCAGCAATGTCCGCCGCCGCATAGTCTGCTCCTTTCTGCTGGCCCGCAGGATAGCGACATCGATACGGCGGAAAAGTCACCCTGGTGCTGCGCACTCTCACCCGCCATAGAGCAATGGACAGATACCTGTGTCGCAACGCTGAGTTGAGCAGGTCATGCACCGGTGGGTAGACACGCCCTATCTTGGCGGCATAGGCCCTGACGCCTCGATGATCAGTGCATGGTCCGACACCGAGAGGGGTACCGATTTGACCCGTTTGAAAGACTGTTGCGGCGCCGTGCCAACGGTGATGTCGTATACATTCACACTCGCGAAAGTTGCACCGAGTTGCACCGTAACAGCGTTGCTGCCGAGCACCTGCTCGCCCCATACGATCAGCGCAAAGGTTCCGTCTGATTTCTGCAACAGCAGGTCGTGCACTGTCACCGGCTGATTGGGAATCGAATAGTTCAGCGACTTCGGCGCCGCGGAGCTCCGGTCGTCAGCAAGGATCGTCGTGAGATTGTGTATGTAATCGGCCGCAGGCTTGGCTGAGCCATTGGCACGATATAAGCCCTGCGCACCGACCGAGCCTTGCGCGTCGACCATCTCATAGATGAACGTGTATCGCCAACCTCGTGCGAACTGCGCGAGATAGACGTTGCTCAGCACCTTGCCTTGCACCGTCTCACCGCCCTCGTCCTCGACCGAATCCCAGCCGGTCTCGGTGGTCACCCGGGGCAACGTCATAAGCTCACTGTTCGAATAGCCCGCAAAGCCCTTCAGCCAGGTGCGGCCGTACTCGCCGTACAGACTGTCCCACGGGCCATCGAGTAGGGGATCAGCGGCCGACCAAGGCATATTGGCAACATAGCGGCCCACGTGACCACTGACGTAATTGTGCGGGTTCGCGTAATCGGCAAACCGGGTCCCCGGCGTCGTCAGACCCCGCGCGCCCGGCGGGACCACCAGGAACTGCAAGCCGACATTGTCGGTCTCCGCGCCGCCTTCCGAAACGTGGAACACTGGGTAATTCTTCAGCGTGGCGTCGCTTTTCACCCCCGCATAGAGCGCCGCCTGGCACGCGGCAACTGCGGTCCAGCTGCCGCTGCCGCCACCTCTCTGGCCGTTGAAGACGATCGGAAAATTATTGGGCTCGTTCGGCCCCTCGATTGCCAGCAGCGCGCCGGCGTCAGCCAGCCTGCGTGCCGCAGCCAAGGTCTCCGCCACATCGCAGCCGGTGATGATGTCCGCCACGACGCCGGTCTGCTGGTGCAGCATGATCAGGCCGTCGACATTGCCGTAGCTGTCCCGCAGGTTCCCTATGCCAGTGTACCGCAACATCGGCACGTACTGCGCCGGCTCGTAACCCTGCGCGACGTGCGTGTCGATACCGAGTGAGGACAGGAAGGTGGCAGCCGGTGTCGCGGTCGTAGCAGCATGTGCTTGGCTTGCAGCAACCAGCGCCGCCGCAAAGACCGCGCCTCTCATGGGTTTCCCCTCCGCAATGTTGGTTATGCTCTGCGAAAGAGCCTGGAGCTGCCGACCGGCGCAACCGTCCAATCTGATGAGCCAGTCTCTGGCTCGCACGAAAGAATATGCCGCTCAGCCGCTCCAGGTCAGCAGCGCCTGTGCGCAGGCATCCAGGATGGCATCGCTGTCCATGCCATACTCACGGTAGAGGTCGGGGATATCGCCGCTCTGCCCGAACCGCTCTGGCCCGAGCGGCACCGCGCGGTGTCCGCGTACCGACCCCAGCCAGGCGTGCGTGGCGGGATGCCCGTCGAGCACTGTCACCAGCGCGGCACCCGGCGCCAGCGGCGCCAGAATCCGCTCTACATGCGACTTCGCCGCATGGCCGTCGCGCCGGGCACGCAAAGCCCCTATCCAGTCGGCATGCAGGCGGTCCGGACTGGTGATCGCCAACAGTCCTGCCCCCGGCTCCTCGCTCACCAACTGCGCAAACGCCTCGGATGCCTCCGGCGCCACGGGTCCCTGATATCCGATCGCGATCCGCGCCCCCTGTGCCGGTGGCACCACCCAATGCGCTCCCGCGATCACTGCCTGGGCATCCAGCGCACGCGCCGGCTGTTCCAGCTGGCGTGTCGACAAACGTAGCCACACAGCGGAACCGTCGAGTTGCTGCATATGCTCGAACGCGTGGCGCAGCAAGACCGCGAGCTCGTCGACATGTGCCGGTTCGAAGCTTGCCAGCCGGTCGGCGGCGATGCCGATCAGTGGCGTATTGATCGACTGGTGCTGCCCGCCCTCAGGAGCCAGCGTCAGTCCCGAAGGTGTCGACACCAGCAGGAACCGCGCGTCCTGGTAGCAGGCGTAGATCAGTGCATCGAGCCCGCGGTTGACGAAGGGATCGTAGACCGTGCCGACCGGCAGCAGCCGGGCACCGGTCATCGCCGGCGTCAGCCCCGCCGCCCCCAGCAGCAGAAACAAATTCTGCTCGGCTATACCCAGTTCGATATGCTGACCCTTCGGTGACATGCCCCACCGTTGAGCGCTGGCCAGCTTGGCGTCGCGGAACACGTCGTTGCGCGTGTGGCGGTCGAAGATGCCGCGCCTGTTCACCCAGGGTCCCAGGTTGGTCGACACCGTCACGTCAGGCGACGTGGTGACGATGTGCTCGGCCAATGCCTTCAGTTCCCCTTGCCCTCGCCCGATCTCGGCGAGTATGTCGCCGAACCCGGCCTGTGTGGACATTCGCCGTCCCGCCAGTTTTCCCAGCGGCAGCGCTGCTGGCACGGGCACTGTCGGCGCGTCGAGCGCACGACCTTCCGGCGTCAGCGGTGTTGCGAACGGACAGTCGGCGATGAAGCGACGCAGCTCGGCTTCCGGCATGTCCAGGCCTTCGAACGGATCCCACTCGTGGCCCGGACGGATGCCCATGGAGGTGCGAAACACCTCCATCTGCTCCTTGGTCATCAGCCCCGCGTGGTTGTCTTTATGGCCCGCAAATGGCAGACCCATGCCCTTGATCGTATAGGCAATGAAACACGTTGGCTGATCGGTTTCCGACTCTGTGCGCAGCGTTTCGATCACCGTCTCGATATCGTGGCCGCCGAGATTGGTCATCAGCGCGCCCAGGTCCTCGTCCGACAGCGCGTCGATGATCTCGCGCGCCTTCGATCGCCCGAGATCCGCCAGCAATGCCTGCCGCCACGACGCACCGCCCTGGAACGTCAGCGCCGAGTAGAGCGAGTTCGGGCAGTCATCGATCCACGCCCGCAGCGCCTCGCCACCCTCCCGCGCAAACGCAGCCTCCAGCTTGCGCCCGTATTTGATGGTAACGACGTTCCAGCCCATATCGCGGAACAGGCCCTCGATGCGGCCGAACAGCCGATCAGGCACGACGGAATCCAGGCTCTGGCGATTGTAGTCGACGATCCACCAAAGATTGCGAACGTCGTGCTTCCACCCTTCCAGCAACGCCTCATAGATGTTGCCTTCATCGAGTTCGGCATCTCCCGCGATGGCGATGTGCCGCCCACTCGGTAGGTCGCTGCGGCCAAGGCCGTGCAGCCGCACATAGTCCGCCATCAGCGCCGAGAACGTCGTCATCGCGACGCCAAGGCCGACGGAGCCGGTGGAGAAATCAACCTCCGGTCCGTCCTTTACGCGCGACGGATACGACTGCACGCCACCTAGCTGCCGCAGGCCCTGCATCTTCTCCAGGGTCTGCCGGCCGAACAGGTAGTTGATCGCATGGAACACCGGACCCGCGTGCGGTTTCACCGCGATGCGGTCCTGCGGTCGCGCGATCTCGAAATAGAGTGCGGTCATGATCGAGATGACCGACGCGCACGACGCCTGATGACCGCCAACCTTCAGGCCGTCCCGGTTCGGCCGCATGTGATTGGCGTGATGGATCATCCACGACGACAGCCACAACAGCTTCTTCTCCAGCTGCTGCAGGATCCTGATCCTGTCAGCCGCCGTCGCCGACGTCGGTGCGGCAAGTGTCAGGTCGGGATCGTTCATGCCGTCGGTTTCCTCCCTAGCCCCCCGAAGCCGTCAGCCTGTCATGCCCACCCGCGCGCGAGCCGCCGCACGGTCGTGGAGGCATTGCGCTTGCCCTCGCCGGCATAATCCTCGTGCCAGTCCTCGATCTTTTGCGGATCATACAGGTAATTGACCATCAACGTCGCGCTCTCCTTGGCGCCCTTTTCCGAGGTGTCGCCCAGCATGTTCAGGCGCTCGATGCGTGCGCCGTTTGACAAATGGAAATGTGCGACCGGGTCGCGCGCACGTCTGCCGTTGGTCTCGATCAGCAGGTAGCGCGCGCACAGTCGCAGCAGCACCGGCTCAGCGGTTTTTCGCAGCCCGGCTTCCCGCCACCAGCCACGCTTGGCGACGATGGCAGCCAACGCCTCGACACCCGACTGTGCAGGCATCGCCGACATCAGGCTTGCCGACTCATCGTCTGACAGCACGCGCGATTCGCTCTCGCTCAACTTCGTATCCAGCCAGGAGCGAAAGCCCGGGACCGGCGACAACGTGGCAAAGGTGCGAAGGTTGCGGAATTCGGCCGACAGTTCCTCCACCACGCGCTTGATCAGGAAATTGCCGAAGCTGATCCCTGCCAGCCCACGCTGACAGTTGCTGATCGAGTAGAAGATCGCCGTGTCGGCCTCACGCGGGTCGAGCAATGGCGCCTTCTCGTCGAGCAAACTCTGCACGCTGCCGGCCAATCCCTTCACCAGCGCAACCTCGACGAAGATCAGCGGTTCGCCCGGCATCCGGGGATGCAAGAAGGCATAGCAGCGGCGGTCGGAATCCAGGCGGTTCTTGAGATCGCGCCAGGACCGGATGGCGTGCACCGCCTCGTATTCGACCAGCCTCTCCAGCAGCACCGCGGGGCTGTTCCAGTCGATGCGCTGCATTTCCAGGAAGCCGATATCGAACCAGGCGGCGAGCAGCCCGCGCAGATCCGCCTCCAGCGCAGCGAGAAGCTTGTCGTCCTTGCGGTTACGCAGCAGGAAGGCACGCAGGTCCACCAGGAATTTCCTGCCGTCCGGAATGCTGGTGAACTGCGTCAGCAGGCGGAGCCGCGGCGGCTCCAGTGCGCGGCGCAGTGCGGCCTTCGCGGTCGCGCGTTCCGCCGGATCCTCCGCCGCCTGCACTTCGGCATAAGCAGCGGCCACCGCATCCGGATCGGAATCGAAGCTGGCGAGCGTGCGTAGGAACTCTCGCCGCCCACCGTCGTCCAGCCTCTGATAGGTCTCGGCCAACTTGGCGGCCCGGTTGCGCGCACTCACTTCGCCGCCGCGCGCCGCGAGGCAGGCGCGCATCTGTGCCGCGATTGACTCGTCCTCTACGCCGGCGGCCATTTCGCGCCACACGGTGGTAATGCGGCGAATGGCCCGGTCGAGAAGACCTGGTGTGGCGACTTCACTCATGCATTCAGTCCTCGCGCGAGCCGTATGGTGAGAGATGTGTCGGCGACAGTGTTTCGACCAGAGCGGCCGGGATGGCGGGCAGCAGGTCCTCGGCGATCAGACCCTGTCCGGCAATTGCTCCCGCGCGCCCGTGCAGAAAGGCCCCCGCCGCCGCGGCCTCCCACGGCAGCATGCCCTGCGCGAGCAGGCCGGCGATGAGCCCGGCGAGCGTATCGCCTGAACCGGCAGTCGCCAGCCAGGGCGGCGCGGACACGTTGATCGCCAGCCTGCCATCCGGTGCGGCGATCATCGTGTCGGCCCCCTTCAGCAGCACCGCCGCACCGGTACGTGCCGCCGCCGCGCGGACCGCGGCGGCGCGGTCGGTGCCATGTTCCCCAAATGCTCGGGCGAACTCGCCAGCATGCGGTGTCAGCACAGTGGAGCCACGAAACGCGTCAGGCGAGTGCGCAAAGGCGGAGAACACATCGGCATCAGCCACCACGCTGCGCCCAGCCGACAGCAGAAGAGGCAGCACTTCCCTCGCCGCGTCGATGCCGAGCCCTGGTCCGCACACCCAGACCTCGCGACGTTTGTCCTCCAGCAGTTCCGGCAGCGGTGCATCGCTGATCAGCACCCCAGGCGAACCGACGCGATAAATGTCGCCATTGCCACGGGCGGCAATAGTTACAAGACCCGCGCCGGCACGTCGCGCGGCATCGGCCGCAAGACGCGCCGCACCGGTCATGGTCGTGCCACCCACGATGGTTACGTGGCCGCGGGTATACTTGTGCGACTGAGCGTCCGGCGTCGGCAGACGCCACAGCTCCGGCAGATTGACGAAGCAGTTTGCCTGCACCTCGTCCCACACGCCTGCGGGCATGCCGATATCAGCCAGCACGATCTGGCCGCACAGCTCGCGCCCGGGCAGCAATACATGCCCCGGCTTCAGCCGAAAGAAGCTGACTGTCAGTTCTGCCCGAGGGGCGAAGCCGCGGACCGTGCCGGTTGCGCCATCGAGACCACTCGGCACATCGACGGCGACAACGCGCCGTGCGCCCCGCAGCACATCGGCGACGGAGGCATCGACATCGCGTGCCAGGCCCGCGCCGAACACCGCATCGATCGCCAGTTCGGCACGCGCTGCCTCATCGGCAGAAAAGGAGACGGCAGGGCCACGCCAAAGTGATGCCGCACGCGCAGCGTCCGACCCGTCTCGTGGTGCGGCAAGTGCTGCCAGTGCCACCGGCCAGCCCTGCTGCTGCAATAGCCGCGCCACGACATAACCGTCGCCGCCATTGTTGCCGGGACCGGCCAGCACGAGTGTCCGGCAGGGACGGAACCGGCGTAGGATCGCGCGCACCACGGCGCGGCCAGCATTCGCCATCAGCGTCTCGCCAGGAACTCCAAGGCGTGGCGCAGCTGCGTCGGCGCGCGCCATGTCGTCCGGGGCCAACAGTTCTGGCCGGCCGACAATCCCACGATACCAATGAGGATCGAATGCCACGCGTTGACTCTGTGCGGTGGCAAGGCTGACCTCAAGTGGTTCTTAAGGAGGGCTGGCATGACCCAGGTGGCAGTGGTTGGTGCAGGCTTGATCGGCCGTGCCTGGTCGATCGTGTTCGCGCGCGCAGGGTTCGACGTTCTGCTGTGGGACCCGGTCGCTCAACAGGTGGAAGCCGCTCTTTCTTTCATCGGCGAGCGCCTGCCGGAGTTGGAACAGGCGGGGCTGCTGAAGGAACCGCCACAGCTGGTGCTCCGGCGGGTGCGTCCCGCAGCCACGTTGACCGCGGCGGTCACACCAGCGGAGCACGTGCAGGAGAACGGACCAGAGCAGGTCGATGCCAAGCGGGCCCTGTTTGCCGAACTCGATCGCCTGGCGCAGCCCCAGACGGTCCTGGCCAGCTCAACGAGCGGCATCCCGGCAAGCGCATTCACCGAAGCGCTGGCTGGACGCGCCCGCTGCCTGGTCGCGCATCCGGTCAATCCGCCCTACCTGATCCCACTCGTCGAACTGTGCCCCGCACCGTGGACTGACCCGGCCGCGGTCATGCGCACCCGCGCGCTGATGACCGGCGCCGGACAGGTGCCCGCGACAGTCAAAAAGGAAATGGCAGGGTTCGCGCTGAACCGCCTGCAGGGTGCGTTGCTCGCCGAGGCGTTCCGGCTGATCGACGATGATGTGATCTCGCCCACGGATCTCGATGCACTGGTCAAGGACGGACTTGGCCTGCGTTGGAGTTTCATGGGTCCGCTGGAGACGATCGACCTCAACGCGCCGGGTGGATTGAGGGACTACTGCGAGCGCTATGGCCCGCTCTACGCGGAACTGCAGCAGCAGATGACACCACGCGCATGGGGTCCCGCGCTGACCGACAAGCTGCAGTCGGCACGGCGAGCAGAGTTGCCGGCCAACATGCAGCCAGTCCGACAGGAGTGGCGTGACCGCCGCCTGATGGCGTTGCTCGCGCACAAGGCGACACAGCCGGAATGAGGTTCTGCGGGAACAAACCAGTCCGCGCCGAAGTTCTCGTGCTCCGCCTGCGCGACAGCTGGTGCCTGAACTTTGACATCATGATGCCTGCACAATAGCATCAAAGCATGCGCACGACATTGACCCTGGACGACGACGTAGCCGCCAAGCTGCGCGCGGAAGCACGGCGTGCCGGCCGCCCCTTTCGCGACGTTGTCAATGACACGCTGCGGCGCGGGCTGGCCAGCCGGCGGGCCATATCATCGCGACAGAACTTTACAATTGAACCCCGCGATCTCGGCAATCTCCGGCCTGGGCTGTCGCTGGACAACATCGCCGAAATGATCGAACAGATCGAAGGTTCGCTTCATCGGTGATTCTGATCGATGCGAACCTGCTGCTGTACGCATATCATCCCAGGGCGGAACAGCACGCGGCAAGCCGGGCTTGGCTGGAGAGGATGCTTTCGGGGCCAGAACTCGTGCGCTTTGCCTGGCTCACGTTGTGGGCGTTCCTGAGGATCTCGACGAATTCGCGCGTCTTCGAGCGTCCACTCTCGGCCTCCGAGGCCGCAGGAGTGGTTTCGTCATGGCTTGCTGCGCCCACAGCAGGACTGCTCGAACCAGGTGAGCGGCACTGGGGGATCTTGAGAGAATTGATGGATGTGGGTCAGACGACTGGCCCACTTCTCATGGATGCTGCGCTAGCTGCTATCGCCGTGGAGCATGGCGCCACACTGTGTACCACGGATCGTGACTTCGTGCGTTTCCCAGGGCTCAGGTGGACGAATCCGCTGATCGCGCGCACCCCATAAAGCCGGTGATGCTAAAATTCCTCGCCGACCGCATCGACGCGCCACGCAGAGCGGTGCGACGCCGCTGGCGGAAGCTTCTGATGCGATCATGGAGACTTTCGCGGTGGCACTACAGCAGATACGGGATGGTGCTCGATGGTCGTCCATCGGACCCGGTGTGGTACTTCGCCTACGGATCCAATATGCACCACACCGCGTTCCGCGAACGTCGCGGCATGAAGCCGACCGAGTGGCGTGTCGCGCGCGTGCCCGGTTATCGGCTGCGCTTCAACCTGGACGGCCGGCCAAAGGGTAAGGCCGCTCCCGCCAACATATGCCTCGATCCCGACTGCGAACTTTGGGGCGTACTGTATCGGATCACGCGACGCGAACTGCTGCGGCTCGACTCCACCGAGGGCGTACCCGGCCGACATTATCGCCATGTCATCGTGCCTGCCGAGGACACCGACGGGAACGTCGTCACGGCGGTGACCTATATGGCGCGTGGCAGGGAGACGGATGGTTTGCCGTCACGTCGGTACATCTCGTTGTTGCGTGACGGTGCGCGCGCGCATGGCCTGCCACAGGCATGGCTGCGATACCTGGACAGCGTCAAGCACCACCCCGACTGAGCGTCATCTCCCGCGCGGATCAAGCGCGTCGCGCAAGCCGTCTCCCACCAGATTGAACGACAGAACGGCGAGGAAGATGGCGAGGCCTGGAAACACCGCGAGCCACGGTGCCTGCGACAGGAACCGCTGTGCCGAGTTCAGCATCGATCCCCATGATGGCGCCGGCGGCTGCTGGCCCAAGCCAAGAAACGACAGGCTGGCCTCGGCGATGATCGCCGCAGCAATCGCGAGCGTCCCCTGCACCATGACCGGCGGCACGATGTTCGGCAGCACGTGGCGCACGGCGACGCGCCAACCCGGATTGCCGATCGCGCGTGCTGCTTCGACGTAATCGTTGCTGCTGGCATCCAGGGTCGCTGCGCGTGCAACCCGCATGAAGCGTGGTGCGGTAGAGACGCCAATCGCGATCATCGCGTTGGTCAGATCGGGGCCGAGAAAGGCCGCCAGCGCGATCGCCAGGATCAGGAACGGACACGCCAGCATCGCATCGACGATGCGGCTGAGCACGCTATCGACCCAGCCTTCGGTGAAGCCCGCGAGCAGACCAGCCGGCACGCCGATGCCGGCGGCAATCAACACGGCGACGACGCCGGCAAGCAGGCTGGCGCGCGCACCGAAGATCACCCGACTGAGCACGTCGCGCCCGTTCTCGTCGGTGCCCATCCAATGCGCAGCGGAGGGAGCCTTGCGGATCGCCGACCACGACGTTGCCACCGGATCATATGGTGCAATCAGCGGCGCGAAGATCGCCACGGCGATGAACAGCGCGATGACTGCAAGGCCGATCACAGCTACTGGGCGATGCAGGAAACGACGCAGCGCCAACTGCAGCGGGCTGCGCGGCATGACGACGTCGCGCGTGACCGAGGGGGCAACGGTGGTGCTCATGGCGCGTGAAACCTCCCCCTCCCCTTGCGGGAGGGGGTCGGGGAGAGGGGGTAACGGGCCACGCTACGCACCCCGCAACCGCGGATTGATCACTACGTAAAGCACGTCGGCCAAGAGGTTCAGCATCACATAGAGGAACGCAGTCACCAGAACGACGCCCTGCACCACTGGATAATCCCGGTTGAACACCGCATCGACGATCATTTTGCCGAACCCTGGAATGCTGAACACCTGCTCGGTCAGCACCGCGCCCGAGAAAAGCGTGCCCAGCTCCAGCGCACCAAGCGTCACCACTGGTATCAGCGCATTGCGCAGCGCATGGCGAATGACCACGACAAACTCGCGCAGCCCCTTGGCACGCGCGGTGCGCACATAGTCCTGATCCAGCGAGGTCAGCATCGCACTGCGCGTATGTCGCATCAGGATCGCAGCGATCGCGTTGCCCAGCACGAACGCCGGCATGATCGTCGTGGCCAGCGACTGCCGCCAGTCCTCCGTCAGCGGCACATAGCCCGACGGTGGCAGCCAGCCGAGATCGACCGATATCAGCAGGATCAGCATGATCCCAAGCCAGAATGTCGGCGTCGACAGACCCGCCAGCCCAATTGCGTTGGCGAGATAATCCCAGAATTTGTTGCGTTGTACGGCGGCGATGATCCCGGTCGGCACACCGATCAGCACAGCGATGACGAATGCCATCGCACCCAGTTGCAGCGTCACCGGCAGCTTCTCCGCAACAAGCTGCGCCACCGGTTGGCGAATGCGCCACGAATAGCCGAGGTTGCCCTGCAGCACATTGCCGATCCAGTGCAGGTACTGCACCGGCAACGAGCGATCGAGCCACAGCTCGGCACGGATCTGCGCGAGCACCTGTGGATCGCCGCGCTCCTCGCCGGCCATCACCAGCGCCGGATCGCCCGGCATCAACTGCTGCAGACAGAACACCAGCACGCTGACCAGGATCAGCGTTGGGATGATCTGCGCTATGCGAGTGCCAAGATGTCCACGCACTACTTCGCCGTCTCCAGGCCTTGCAGACGGATCATTCCGTCAGGCACGGGTCGGAAGCCTTGCAGCTTCGTGGTCATGGCGACGATGTTGCGGGCGTTGTAGAGGTAGGACAGCGGCAAATCCTGACGGACCTGCTGAAACACCTGTGCGTAGATCGGCCGCCGCTTCGCCTCGTCGGTCAAGCCGCGACCTTCCTCAAGCAGCTTGTCCACCGTGGGGCTGCTGTAGTGGCTGGCATTGTTGCCCTGGCCGGTATGCAGAAACTGATAGGTATTTCCATCGACATCGACCCGCCCCGACCAGCCGATCAGGTAGAGCTGATAGTCGCCGCGCTGCGAAGCCTGCAGGGATGAGGCGAACTCGATCGCCTGGATGCGCAGGTCGAACCCCGCCTCGGCCACCATGGATTGGATCACCTCTGCAGCCTGCATCTGGTCGGGCTGGTTCGGCGTCAGTAACTCGACCTTCACCGGTAGCGCGACGCCTGCCTGCTTCAGCAATGCCTTGGACTTGGCAAGGTCGCGCGATGGCGTGGGCAGCGCTTCGTCGTAGAACGGCGAGCTCTGCGGCACCGGCTGCACGCTGGGCGCGTACATGCCGCTGAACACCACGTCGACCAGAGCCGCGCGGTCGATCGCCGCATCGAAGGCCTGTCGTACAAGCGGATTCTTACCGTACGGCGTGTCGGCACGGACACCGTTGTCGAGGTTGTTTGTGATACCGAGATAGCCAAGCGCGTCGGAAACCACGAGCTTCAGCTTAGGATCCGCTTTCACGGCCGCGGCATCGGTCGGCGCGATGTATTCGCTCAGATCGGTCGTGCCAGCCTTCAGGTTCGCCAGCCGCACAGATGAATCCACGAAGACCTGGTAGACCACCTTGTCGAAGTGGATCGACTTGGCGTCCCAGTAATCCGCGAACCGCTCCAGCGTCACATGATCCTGCGGCACGCGCTCCACAAACTTGAATGGACCACTGCACACCGGATGGCTGGCGAAGTCCTTGCCTGCGGCCTCAGTGGCCTTCGGCGGGTAGATCATGCCCGAACGATCGGTCAGCTGAGCGATGAAGGCGCCTGATGGCGTCTTCAATACGATGCGTACCGTCGCAGGGTCCACCACCTCGATGTGATCGACCGAGCTGATCTCGCTCTTGCGGAAGCTGCCCTGCAGGTTCAGGTGACGCTCCAGAGAGTACTTCACCGCCGCCGCGTCAAGCGGTTCGCCGTTATGGAACTTCACCCCTTGCCGCAGGTGGATCACCAGCGTCCGGTCGTCAGCCCATTCATAGCCGGTCGCAAGCTGCGGCACGATGTGCAGCTTTTCGTCGATGTCGAACAGCTTGTCGCACAATCCGGCGAACACGATTCGTCCGACATAGGTGGTGGCAAGCGTTGGATCGAGCACATCGAGATCCTCCCGCAAGGCGATACGCAGTGTCTGCGCATTGGCAGGCAGCGCAGTGGCCGCGACGCAGACAACGACAAGCAACAGGCGGCGCATGAAGCAACTCCCTGGTCTTCTTGATTTGGTCACGCCGGCGGTTTTCCGTCACGCGCGATAGCGGCGTCGAGCACGACACGGTCGAATACGCCGCACGGGCTGTCGGCGCCGGCAAGGAAGCGGCGAAACACTGCAAACTTCTCCTGGCTGACAGCATACAGACGCCGTAGCTCGTGCAACGGATCAGGATGGTCGTCGGTACGGATATCCAGGTCAGGAAACGGATCGCCGGTGCAGACCTTCAACGCGGCGGACTGCTTGCCCCGCTTGTCGCCACCGGCCGCCTCGCCAGCCTCGAGTGCCGTCAACAGCCGTTCGGCCAGCGGGCCCGTAGCGTTCAGGAACGCCTCGAGCGTGCGCTCGATCACCGCTGAACCGGCCAGCATGTTGCCTGCGACCGACACGTCAGTGCCGCGCACCGAACCACACCAGGCGATACAGGCGCGACCGGTGTGCTGCGCGATGCGGCCCTGCGTGTCCAAGATGTGCAGCTGCCGATGATCTCGTCCCGCATCCGCTTCCAGCAACGCCGCGACGATGGCGTCAGGTGCTTCACTGGAGCGTAGGCGGGCCATGCCGGTCACGGCATACATCGGATTGATGAGCGCCTGCGTGGCCAGCGCAGCAACCCCGCCCTCGACATGGATCGCCAGCGCACCAACCGCAAAAAATCGCGTGGCGACCGCAGCGCCAAGGGCGCCGGTGGCCGGATCGCGCGCCAGGATGGACCAGGTCATGCGCGCCATGCTTACCGCACAGACGACTCGCCGCAAGCCGGCTAGGCTGCACCATGCGTTCCGACGAGCCCATCAGCACCGATCTTGTCCTGCTGGGCGCGGGTCACGCTCATGTCGAGGTGTTGCGGCACTTTGCCATGCGGCCGGAACCCGGGGTACGCTTGACACTGATTGGTCGGGAACCGGAGACGCCATACACCGGCATGCTGCCCGGCCTGATTCGTGGCGACTACAGCTTTGAACAGGCGCATATCGATCTTGCGCCACTTGCCGCCGCAGCGCGCGCGCGACTGATCCTGGCAGAAGCAACTGCGATCGATCTGGCTGAACGGCAGGTGGCAGTAACCGGCCGTCCCACGATCCCGTTCGATCTGCTGTCGATCGATATTGGCGGCGAGCCGGCGATGCCGCCCGACGGAGGCCAACCCGTCAAACCAATCGGCCAGTTTCTCGCCCGCCTGTCGGCGTTGGAGGAGCAACTGGCTGCCGGCGCGAGGATTGCCGTCGTTGGTGGTGGCGCCGGGGGCACCGAGCTTGCTCTCGCCCTGGCGCGTCGCTATCGCAATCGCGTCCACATTGTCCTGGTCTGCGACAGTCCTGAACCGTTGGCAGGCGCTCCCGCCTATGCGCGCTCCATTGCGCGAAGTACGGTGGTCGATGCGGGAGTGGAGCTGGCCTGCGGCGTCAGCGCCGGCGCCTGGGCCAACGGCCGCCTCCCGCTGTCTGATGGAAGCTTCCTGGACGTGGCGGCCGCGCTGTGGGCAACGGGCGTGGTGGGGCCGGCGTTACTTGCGGCCTCCGGGCTCGCCTGCGACGCCACTGGATGCGTGCGGGTGGCGTCAACGCTGCAAAGCGTCAGCCATGCATTCGTCTTCGCTGCTGGCGACTGCGCCACGGTCGACGGAAATACCAGGCCGAAAGCCGGCGTGTGGGCGGTGCGCGCCGGCGCGC
This sequence comes from Acetobacteraceae bacterium, assembly GCA_024280945.1. Classification (GTDB taxonomy): domain Bacteria; phylum Pseudomonadota; class Alphaproteobacteria; order Acetobacterales; family Acetobacteraceae; genus JAMXLO01. Next base: position 35,854 of record JAMXLO010000123.1, on the reverse strand, counting down.
CGCTGGCGGCCAATCTCCGGCGTGCCGCCGCAGGGCGCAAGCTGCGCCGCTGGCGGCCACAGCCGGATGCGCTGGCCATCGTGGGCCTTGGCGACGGACGCGCATTGGCCTGGAGGAATGGTGTGGCGGTGGCCGGCCGGCCAATCTGGCGCTGGAAGGATTGGATCGACCGGCGCTGGATGCGCATGTACCAGCGCCCGATGGCGCGCATGGCGGGAGAGGATCCGATGCGCTGCGGCGGCTGCGGCGCCAAGGTCGGCGCCGAGGTGCTGGCCGGTGCGCTTGCTGGGCTGCCGCGTCTGCCCGGTGCCGACGTGCTGATCGGCTTGGACGCGCCGGACGATGCCGCCGTCATGCTGCCGCCACCGGGAATGGCAGTGGTACAGAGCGTGGATCACTTCCGTGCCTTCATCGACGACCCATTCGTGTTCGGCGAAATCGCAGCTGCGCATGCGCTGTCCGATCTGCACGCAATGGGCGCGCGGCCGTGGACCGCTCTGGCGGTCGCCGCCGTCCCCTATGCATCCGCGCGCAGGATGCGAGCGGAACTCGCCGACATGTTGAAGGGCGCGACGGATGTCCTGGCCGCCGATGGCTGCGCGCTGGTCGGCGGTCATAGCGCTGAGGCTGCTGAACCGGCGCTCGGCTTTTCGGTCACGGGTCTTGCCGACCCGGGTAGGCTGCTTCGCAAATCCGGTCTGCAGCCAGGCAATGCACTCATTCTGACCAAGCCACTCGGCACGGGCATCGTCCTGGCGGGCCACATGCGCGGGCTGGCGCACGCAGCGTGGCTGCAGGCAGCAGTCGGATCGATGCGGACCAGCAACGCCATGGCATCGCAGGTGTTAGGCGAATTCGGTGCAACGGCGTGTACCGATGTCACCGGGTTCGGCCTGGCGGGCCATTTGATGGAAATGTTGCAGGCGTCGGGCGTGGGTGCCGTGCTCTGGACAGATGCAGTCCCTGCGCTGCCTGGCGCACTGGAACTTGCCGCACAGGGTGTCGAGAGCACGCTTGCTCCGCAGAACCGGCGTGCACTGTCCGGCACCGCAACAGGCGCGGTAACTGCGCTGCTGTTCGATCCACAAACGTCGGGCGGTCTGCTCGCGGGCGTTCCGGCCAACAAGGCCGATGCGTGCGTGGCGGCCATGCGCCAGCATGGTATGCCGGCGACGGTCGTCGGTATGGTCGAAGCCGGTGATCCAGCGCTGCGCCTCGAGGCGACTCAGTCACTCAGGCGCGATACGGCCTGAGCGGCCCTCTGCAGCTCATCGGCAGCAGGTGAAGCAGATGCGCGGCGGCCAACAGCATCGCGCGCCGCACGGTGGGATGGTCGCGGACCGAGCGGCGCAGCAACCCGAGGCCAGATGCCCGGTAACCGTGGCGGACTTGTTCGCGGCCAGCGATCCAGGTGTTCTCGGCGTCGGTGAGTCGCCGAAGCCCTGCCAACCCATCCACGCCAAATCGCGCGAGCAACGCCGGGTTACCGAAGATCGCGTCCATACAGGGTGCGAACGCATCCGGGTTCCGTGCGAGGCGTCGATACGCGCCTTCGGCATGTCGGCGAACCGACAACACCGGATGCTCGCCACACACCAAAGCGAATGGACCTTGCAGCGCAATTCGAATGCAGAACTCCCAGTCCTCGCCATAGGCAATGCCTGGCAGAAAGCCGCCGGCAGCCTTCACTGCCTCTGTGCGCAGCAGCAGCTGCCCGCAATTGGCGAACAGGTTGCGGACCAACAGACGCGGCAGAACATCGACGGAGGCCGGCCTCCGCACGGCGCCAGTATCGGCAAACCTGCATGGTCCGCTGGCCGCGACAGCCTCCGGCGTTCCTTCCAGTGCTGCGTTCAGACGCGACAGCGCGTCGGGTGCCAACCAGTCATCGGCATCCAGGAACACCACCCCCCCTTCCCTCGCGGGAGCGGATTGGGGGGAAGGGGCCGCACCGAAGAGTTCCGCGATCCCCCGATTGCGCGCCGCCGACACGCCCCCGTTCGCCTGCCTGATCAGCCGAATGCGCGCATCCTGAAAGCTGGCAGCCACCGCACTGGTGCCGTCCGTAGAACCGTCATCGACCACCACCAGGGACCAGTCGCGATGCGTCTGCGCCCGCACCGACGCGATCGCGTCCCCGACCCACGCGGCCGCATTGTAGGCAGGAACGACAACGCCGATGTGCATGCCCGACAGCCTGCACACCCGCGGTTAAGGCGGCGCTTACGCATCGGTTCGGTGCGTGATCTTCACCGCTCCTGAACGGCCTCGGGCTGTTCGGCGACCTCCCAGGCCTCCCAGCACGCCGATACCAATATACCCGGTATCGCCGAGTGCCGCGAGACGCAGGGCCAGGGACCCGGCGCGTGCAGCCGTTGTTCTGCGCGGGCCACCGCGCCGACTTGAGTGCCGCGCACGCAGCCCGCAAAGTCGTGGCATGTATCGTATTGGCTTCGACGTCGGCGGGACATTCACCGACTTTACTCTCCACGACACCGCGATCGGCGAACTGCGACACGTCAAAGTACCGTCTACGCCGACAGACCCGTCCGAGGCAATCGAGACCGGCCTCCGCTCGCTGCTCGCCGAACTGAACGCACAGCCGGCGGAAGTCAGCTTCATCGGCCATGGCACCACCGTGGCCACCAACATGGTGATCGAGCGCCGAGGCGCGCCCACCGGGCTGATCACCACAAGCGGCTTTCGCGACGTCTTGGAGATCGGGCGGCAGGTTCGGCCCCATCTCTACGACTACACCGTGCGCACGCCGGCGCCATTAGTGCCGCGCGAATGTCGGCTGGAAGTGCCCGAACGCATCGATGCCGGCGGCAACGTGCTGATACCGCTGGACGAGGCTGCGGTCGCAGCAGCCGCCGATGCGCTCGCAGCGCAGGGTGTGCAGGCGATCGCCATCTGTTTCCTGCACAGCTATCTGAACGACGCTCACGAGCGTCGCGCGGCAGCGATCGTTCGCACGCGTCTGCCGCATGTATATCTTGCGACCTCGTCCGGCGTGCTGCCGGAATTCCGCGAGTTCGAGCGCTTCTCCACCACGGCCATCAACGCCGCCATCGGCCCGCGTATGGAGCGCTATCTGGACCGGTTCCTCGGCCGGCTGGCAGGGCTTGGCCTGACCGTGCAGCCCTACACCGTCCATTCCAATGGTGGCCTGCTGCCGGTCGAAACGGTGCGCGCCTTCCCTGTGCGCTGCTGCCTTTCGGGTCCGGCGGCCGGTGTCGTCGGCGCCGCCGAGGTGGCGCGCGAGGCGGGATACAGCAACCTGATCACGTTCGACGCCGGCGGGACGTCCACCGACGTCTCGCTGATCGAGCGAGGGGTGCCGGCCTTCGCTTCGAGCAGGACAATTGCCGATTATCCGGTGCGTTCGCCGATGGTCGACGTCCATGTGATCGGCGCCGGCGGCGGCTCCATCGCCTGGCTGGACGATGCTGGCGCGCTGAAGGTCGGGCCACGCAGCGCAGGTGCCGACCCGGGACCGGTCGCGTATGGCAAGGGCGGCAACGAGCCGACGCTGACAGATGCCAACATCGTCCTGCAGCGGCTCGACCCGACGGCGCTATTGGGCGGCCGTATGCCGATCGATGCCGCTGCGGCGCGACACGCGATAGCCGAGAGAATTGCCACGCCGATGGGGCTATCGGTCGAACAGGCGGCACTCGGCATCATTCGCATTGCCGCCGCGAACATGAGTCGCGCAATTCGTTCCGTGTCCACCGAGAAGGGTCACGATGTGCGCGAGTTCGTGCTGTTCCCATATGGCGGTGCCGGCCCACTGCACGCCGTCGCTGTAGCAGCGGAATGCGGCATTCGGCGCGCGCTGGTGCCCGTAGAGCCCGGCACGATGTGCGCGCGTGGTATCCTGTTGTCCGACTTGAGCCTTGACCTGGTGCGCAGCGAAATCACCGATGCGGAGGATCGGCTCTGGCCCAGTATCGTACAGCGCTTCAGCACGATGCGGACAGACGCGAACAGTTGGCTGGACAGCGAACAGGTCGTGGCTGATCGGCGGCGGTTCATCCATGTGATCGAAGCCCGCTACAAGGGGCAAAACCATGAGGTGCAGGTGCGGTTGGCGGATATGGCATACGCCGGATTCCTCCGAGCCTTCGCGGAGGCACATCGGCGCGAATATGATTACGATATACCTGACCGAACGATCGAGGTGGTGAACTGCCGCCTCAAAGCGATTGGATTGATCGACCGCCCGAGAACGGTGTTCAGCGCTGTCGCCGGCGCTCCGCAACCGAAGGCGGAACGCCAGGTCCGTTTCGATGACGGCTGGGCCGCCACGCCGGTCTTCGACCGCGCCGGTCTCGCCGTCGGCACGCAACTCACCGGGCCCGCCGTGATCGACGAGATGAGTGCCACGACACTCGTGCCACCCGACTGGGGCTTGCGCGTCGACGACTTCGGCAACCTCTTGCTGGAACTCGCGCAATGAGTCGCCTCGTCGATCCCATCGCGATGGAAGTGTTCAGCAACCGCCTGCTCTCCATCACCGAAGACATGGGCAGCACGCTGATCCGCTCGTCGTTCTCCACCAACATCAAGGAACGCAAGGATTGCTCGGTCGGCCTGTTCGACTCGCATGGCCGGCTGATTGCCCAGGCATCGCACATCCCGCTGCATCTCGGCTCCTTGCTGGGCAGCGTACAGGCGGTGCTCGCGCGCTACGCCACGGACCGGATGTGCGACGGAGACGCGTTCGTGCTGAACGACCCGTATCTGGCCGGCGGCACGCACATGCCGGACATATCGATTGTCACACCAGTCTTCATCGATGGCACAGTGCGCGCATTTGCCGCCAATGTCGGACATCATTCGGACGTCGGCGGCCCTGTGCCCGGATCGATTTCCGGACGTGCCCGTTCAGTGTTCGAGGAAGGTCTGCGCCTGCCGGTGATCCGCCTGGTACGCGGCGGCGAACTGGACGAAGACCTGCTGGCGCTGATCGCGCATAACTCGCGCGATCCGGATGAGCGTTCCCTCGATCTGAAGGTGCAGGTTGCCGCAAATGCGCGTGGCGTGACGCTGATGCGGGAACTGGTCGACCGCACGGGGCTCGCCGCGGTCACCGAGGCGACCGATGATCTGCTCGCCTACACCGCGCGGAGATTGCGCAATCGTGTGCGGGCCATGGCCGACGGGCAGTCGAGCTTCACCGCCTATCTCGACGACGATGGGATCGACGGCGACCCTGTTCCGATCCGTGCCACCGTGACCGTACACAACGATACACTCACCACGGATTTCACCGGCACCGCTCCAGCGACACGCGGCGCCTTCAATGTTCCGGAAAGTGCGTTGCGTGCCACGGTCTATTACACGGTGAAGACGTTGCTCGACCCCGAGCTGCTGCCGAACAGCGGCATGTTCGACTGCATCGAGATTCGTACCGAGCCGGGGACGCTGGTCGACCCACAGTTCCCTGCCGCGGTCGGTGCGCGCAGCATCACCTGCAACAAGGTCGCTCGCGCGTTGTTCGGCGCATTCGCGGAACTGCTGCCACCGGACCGCGCGATGGCGGCCTCGCACGACAGCGTGCCGGCGATCATCTTCTCCGGGCCGCGCCGGACCGGTGACGGCAGTTTCGTTTACCTTGAAACCATCGGCGGCGGCATGGGCGCACGTTCGGATGCCGACGGCATGGAAGCAATCCACGTGCACCTGACGAACACCTCCAACCTGCCGACAGAGGCATTGGAGAACGAATATGCACTGCTGGTGGACGAATACGCCCTGGTGCCGGGTTCCGGCGGTGCCGGCCGGCATCGCGGCGGCCTGGGGATTGCGCGGCAGATCAGGGCGGTGCGCGACGGCGTCATTTTCTCGGTCCGCTCCGATGGCCACTTGCTGGGCGCGCCGGGCCTGGCCGGCGGCAAGCCGGGGCGCACCGCGCGCCTGATCCGCAATTTCGGCACCGATCGCGAGGAAGAGCTCTCCTCCAAGACCGCCAGCATCGTCCTGGCCGCCGGCGAAACCGTGCGCATCGAGACCGGCGGTGGTGGCGGTTACGGCGACCCGGCGGAACGCGACCCGGCGGCTGTCACGGCAGATTTGCGCAGTGGCAAGGTTCCTGCCCTAGGACGGGCAAAGAGTTGAGCCAGTTCATAGCTTTGCCTTACCTACACGGGTAGTCTAAAATTCGGTGCAAACCAGGAGGTCTGATGCAGGCTGAGCGCGAGGTCGTACGATTCCTATCCGCCTACCAGACGATATGGCACGCGCACTTCCCCAGTCTGTTTCGGCGGGCGCAGTGGCATATCGTGACGCATCTCTGCACCCAGGGTCGCGAAGGTGCCGCTGTCGGCGAATTGTACGGCTTGGTCAAGCAGATCTTTCTGCTCGATGACTCGACGGTCAAAGAGCGCATTCTCGAGATCAAGGAATTGCAGCTTTGCGTTGTCGATCCTCCCGACACTACACTGTCTGCGCGTTCGGTTGTCGTTCCCACACCAGCGCTGCTTGATTTATTCGACCGCCACCTGATCGCGCTGTCCAAGGAGTTGTGTGCGACCGCATCGTTGCTGGATCCGGCAACGCACGTCGCGCCGCCCTATCGGATCGATGCCGAGCAGCGACGGATCATCCTGCAATCGCTCGAGCGTTGTCGCGAGCCGTGGCGGCAGGCGCTCGATCGCATCTTCGACGCGATCAACCTATCGCGCGCACGCCGGGTCGAGGCGATCCGCCATCTCAACTCGCTGTCACACTGGACGCTGCTGCACATGGCAGTGGAGCTGCGCTACGGCGTCTCCGCCTTTGCTGGCAGTGAGAAAGGCATCCTGGCTGATCAGATGGCAGCGACCCTGCTCAACCTTACGGGGCAGAATTTCCAGACCACGCGCGATCACATCTCCTACTTGATGTCACTCGGTCTGCTGGAGCGACAGCCTGGCAAGTCGCTGCGCGTCGCGCTGTCCGCATCGGCGGCAAGCGACCTCCATCAGGCACTCGGCAGCGCGGCTGCCGCTTTGCCAGACGTTGCCCGAGCGCTCGCCGCCGCTTCACCCGAACCGGTGGACCGCCATTCGTCCGAGGCAACGCTGAACCTGCGGCCGGCTCAGGCCAGGCAACATATGGCTGAGCCGGAGCCACAACATCATCTGGTCATACTGCAACCGGAATCCGCAGTCCGGCGGGTAGCGATGATGCCCGGGGCGCTGACCATTGGCCGCGCGCCACCCAGCACCCTGCTGCTCGAAGCCCCGGAGGTGTCGCGTACCCACTGCCGCATTGACGTCGATGGCGATGACGTCAGCGTCACCGATCTGAATTCGACCAACGGCACGTTCATCGACAACAACCGGCTGACCGGGACCGCACCACTGCCGCATGGCGCGCTGCTGCGGGTTGGCAACTACGTGCTGACCTGTGAATACCAAAGTGTGCTGCACTTCGACTCAGCCGACACGACGCAACGGCGGCGTCCATTCGGCGAAGTGACGGTGCTTCGACCACGCCGTGGTCGTGTGTCGTAAGGAACAAAACGAAAAACTCGGCGCCAGCGGGCGGGCAAATTCCGATAGGAATGCCACGCTTGCTCAGCGGATTTCCCGTCGGTTTTTCTTGCAGAAGTGACGGGCTCGGCTTCCTGTTTCGCATTTGGTGGTAACAGCATAAGTCGTTTGTCGCGGCACAGAGGCCGTGCCGCGATCGCCACAACGGCTGGTGGCATTACTGCTGGCGCCGCGAGTGTCGAACAGGTCCGAGATACGTCCTCCCCGAACTCCGTATCTTCGGTCCCCACTTGGTCGGCATGGCGCCTGCGAGCAGGCATGCGAGGTGCCCCGACCGACGCATGCCTGCTCTTCTTTTCATTACCCCTGAAGACCAGACTGCTGGCCCACCTAACGGGTTGCACTCCCCTTCGCCGGACAGGCAGTGATAGCCTGAGGCGCGGCAGCCACCAGCAGTCGAGAGGCGCACCGCGTCAGGTCTGGGCGCATGGGGGAAGCGGCAAATGAGCGCGACAGCAGACCGGGAATTGGCAAGAACTTTCGGCGCGCCAACGCGGCGTTGCTGAGAGCCAGCCGCACCATCGAGGCCGCCTATCGCGATCTGAAAGCGGCGCAGGCCAGCCTCATCCAAGCCGAGAAGATGGCCTCTCTCGGCCAACGCACCGGCAGATGACGCATCGCCGCCAGCGAGCCGGGCCGCCGTCAAAACCGACGGCCCGGCCACTTGCATAGCTCAGCGCCTGGGCTGACCCGCGCCGCATGGCCTTTGACCACACGCACGCGTGCCGGCAGCGCCTTAGAAGTCAACGAACGGCACCAGGGCGGCCCACACGACGACCAAACCAAGCACTACTCCCATTACGGCAACGTACGCGCGCATCGTCCTGGTCTCCACCGCATAGAATGGCGGCTTCGCGCGCACCACACCGTGACGAAGGCACTAACCTTTGTTCATATTCGCTGGGAATCCGTAACCGCAGCGTCCGCCGATCCACCACGATGTCTCAACTTGTAGTTGCAGGCAGATAGGCACTCCCCTTGAGCATCTTTTCGTCAGCGCAGCGAGCTGTATGTCACTGGGGCGAACTTCCCCAGCAACAAGACGAACGCAAAATTCATCGCCGTGAAGGCGGCTGATACAACGATCAACGGCGCAAACGCTCGGTTGAACAGGTGCTCGTACAGGAACGCGCCGCTGGTATCTGACAAAGGTGCGGCAAGATTGATCACTGACATCAACGCGGCGAATGCGAACCCTTCCGACCCTTCCGGACAATGTTCCGCTGCCAGCGACAGTGTCGCAATGCTGGCGATCATCCCGGCAATGCCATTGATGAATGAAATCGCAACAGCACTCGGGACATCGACCATGCCAAGATACGCAAGTGTCCCCAGCACGCCACCAAGAATGCTGAGATTGAGCAGACCGCGCGGAGTTATGCCGGACAGCAGATAGCGATACATCAGGCCGCCAACGATCCAGCCGCCCGCACTGACCGATGACAACATGCCGATCGTGGTCTGGGAAAAGCGCAGAGTATCGGTCATGTGGAAATACAGCGGCGTGCCGAACCCAGGGCTGAAGTAGTAGCAGAACAGGAATGCAGCGATCAGCCAGAGTGTACGCGAACGAAATGTCTCGAGAAACCCATGCAGTGCCCGCCGAAACCCCGCGACATTCATTGCCGCGTGTCGCTCGTCCACCAGCGCAATGCAGCTGGCGACGACGAGGATCGGCGCGACAGCGGCGATTGCCGCGGCGGCATGCAGGGCGCCTGGCGCCGACAAAAGCTCGATCACGCCGCCGCCGAGCAGCGAGCCGATCATCATGGCGACGTTGAACCATAGCCACTGCTGGTTGATGAACGCCGCGCTGGCATTGTGCTTCTGCCCGTTCTCGACCAGCAACGCACCACAGACCGTGCTCGCCATCGCCATCGCGATCGCCGTCAGCAGCAATGCGAAGACAATGGCGGAAGGCGCCAGCACCTGGGTGGTCCATAGGAACGCGGCAACCGCGCCGATGTTCGCCAGTAGCAGATAGGAACGGCGACGATACCCGAACAGCGGCAGGAAGTCCGAGATGATGCCGTAGATCGGCTTCACCACCCATGGCACGTCGAGAATTGCCAGCGATGCCGCGATCTGCACCGTGTCCCAGCCCTGGGTCTGCTTCAGGTAGTGTGTCAGTGGCTGCCACATGACCCCTGCCTTGGCTTGGCAGAAGCCCTCGACGGTGTAGACAATGGCGAAGAACAGCATCAGGCGGGAGATGGCCTGCCCGGGCGGCGATCCGGGCAGGTTGGGGCGAGCCTCTGGCATGATCCGTCGGTTGTAGCGGCTACGGGACGGGACACAATCGGATGGCATGGCGGATCGGCATCGACATCGGCGGCACCTTCACTGATGTCGCCCTGGTGGAGGAAGACACCGGCCGCATCGCCATTGCCAAGCTGCCAACCACGCCGCACGACTTCGGCCAGGCGGTGATCGACGGCATCCGCCAGGCACTCGACAGCAATCGCATAGAACCAGCCGATGTCTCGCTGTTGGCGCACGCGACCACGGTGGTGACCAATGCGCTGCTGGAGAACAAGGGAGCGCGCGCGGGATTCGTTGCAACGCGCGGTATGCGCGATCTGCTGGAGCTGCGCCGCTCATCACGCGCAGACCTGTATGATCTGTTGCAGGACGCTCCCGCCGTGCTGGTACCACGGCGTTGGCGCTTCGAGATCACCGAACGCATCGACGCACAGGGCGAGGTGGTGACGCCACTGGCCGAGGACGAACTGCCGGCGTTGATCGAGGCCATCCGCGATGCGGAATTGCAGACGGTCGCCGTGTCATTCCTGTTCTCGTTCCTGAATGACGCGCACGAACGGCGTGTCGGCGCAGCGCTGCGCGCGGCTTTGCCCGACGTGGGCATCTATCTGTCATCCGAAGTGCTGCCGGAGATCCGCGAATTCGAACGCGCCAGTACCACAGCGGTGTGCGCAGTGGTTGGGCCGGTATTGGCCTCGTATCTCGACCGGCTGCAAACCGCGGTCTCCGGTCTCGGACTTCCGCAATTGCACATCATGGGCTCGTCTGGCGGCGTGTTCGACATCGCCGAAGGACTGCGTATGCCGGCAATGGCAGTCGAATCCGGTCCCGCAGCCGGCGTCATCGCGGCAGCGTTGGCGGGTCGGCAGTTAGCGCGTCCGAACCTGATCTCGTTCGACATGGGCGGCACGACCGCGAAGGCCAGCGTCATCGCCAATGGCGAAGTCTCGGTGACGGCGGAGTATGAGGTCGGCGGCGCCGGCCACGCCAACCGCTGGATGCACGGCACCGGGCATCCGATCCGCGTGCCGGTGATCGATCTGGCAGAGGTCAGTGCGGGCGGTGGCTCGATCGCCTGGATCGATCCAGGCGGCGCGCTGAAGGTCGGCCCGCAAAGCGGCGGCGCCACGCCAGGCCCCGCCGCTTACGCCGCCGGTGGCACGCTGCCTACGGTCACCGACGCCGATATCGTGCTCGGTTATCTGGATCGCGAAGCATTGCTGGGCGGCAATCTGCGCCTTGACCTCGCCGCCGCAGAGCGCGCGATCGATACGGCCATCGCCCGCCCACTCGGCCTGACCGTACCAGAAGCCGCCGCGCGCATCATCGAAGTGGTCAACAGCAACATGGCGCAGGCGCTCCGCATCGTGTCGATCGAGCGCGGCTACGACCCGCAGGAATTCAGCCTCATCGCGTTCGGCGGCGCTGGTCCAGTACACGCGGTGGCGCTGGCGGAGGAATTGCACATCGCGGAAGTAATCGTGCCGCCCTCACCCGGCGCTTTCTCCGCGCTCGGTCTCGTCGCGAGCGACCTCAAGCGCGATTACTCTCGCACGCTGTACGCCGATCTCGCGACGATCGATCCCGCCAGGGTTGCCGATGTGATCGCCGCCATGGAGCAGGCAGGACGCGAGATGCTGCGCGCCGCGCGCGTGCCAGCGGACCGGCAGGCGCTGCTCCGCCTGGCCGATGTGCGCTATCGCCGACAGGCCTACGAGCTCACCGTACCGATCGCCGATGGCGCGATCACAGGTGCATCCCTGGATGAACTGGCCGAGGTTTTTCACGTCAGGCACGAGCAGACCTATGGTCATGCCAATCGCTCAGAGCGCGTGCAGTTGGTCAACCTACGACTGACGGCACTCGGACGACTGCCGGATGTGCCGCTGGCGCAACGCGGCGATGCGGCGCGTGCACGCGAAACAATGCGCGAAGTTTGGTTCACCGATGCGGGAATGGTGCCAACGCCGGTGCATTGGCGCGAAGGCCTGCTATCCGGCACTGGGATCGCCGGCCCGGCGATCGTCGAGGCGATGGACTCGACAGTGGTGGTACCGCCGGGATGGCAGGCGCAGGTGCTGGATCCTGGTTACATTCGGCTGACACGCGCATGAGGCGGCAAATCATGGCATCGGGCAAAGCGCGGTTGCCATTGCCTCAAGGCAATGCCCCCGCCGCGGCTCGAGCGTTCAGAACTCCATGCCCCAGCCTGGAGGTCCAGACCGGACCCGCGCCTGTTTGCAGCGCCCAGATCACTTGCGAGGGTGGTACCATGCTCTGTGGCCATCTGCTTCGGAACGCCGTAACCACGCCGCAGGCAAGCGCCGCAGACGCAGACGTTCCTATATTCGCCGGCACTGGCCCGCCTGTTTCGGTATACTGGCTGGGTGCGCAGATATCAGGCTTGTCATTTGCCAGCTTGGTCCCAAGCAGTGGTCCCTCCGAGGAGTAGCCCATCCAGGCGCCGTGCGTCCGTGTCGCACCGACGGTCAGCACTTTTGCATGTGCATTGGCACCCCAGATACCCCGCCCAGGGCCGAAATCGTTAGGACCACATCGCCCGTCAGGGCAGACACCGCCGCAATTACCGGCGCAGAAGACCATATCGAAGTTCTTCGCTGCGAGGGATTCGATAAGGTCAATGAACAGATGATTGCCGCCACCGGTCGGATTGTTTTCCGTGTAATCGCCCGGCGGCACTTCCGAACGGCGATCAAAGATCGCCCAGGCATTCATGAATACCCATTGCTGCCCGGGCATGCTCGCGATGTCAGCGATCATCTTCTGGAATGTTCCCTCCGCCTGAGCAAGAAAAGCGGTGATATCGTTGATGCGCGGCGGTTGTATCAACGGCACGTCCCAGATCCGGGCCAGCGGAGCAACGGCCAGAATGTTCTGTAAAATCATCGAGCCGTGCGTGGCGTCCTTGCCGGTGGTTGTCCCCGGAACCGGACCAGCCGGAAGCGAACTGGTTGCCAGTGGTTGCCAGCCGCCGCCCCATTGACCGGCGGGGACGAGAGCCACGTCCAGACCTGAATCAATGATCACCACATTCACGCCTGCCCCGGTAAGACCACTGAAGCTGGCGGGAAGCTGATCGATCTTGGTCACCCGATGAGCATCGGCCCTGGTGCCGAACACATCGACGTCCATCATATGCTGGCAACTGAAGTCGGCCGGCACGATAGGAACATCGGCGCCGATGCCCAGAACGCGCTGTTTGCCTTCCCTGTCGATCAGGTCTTCGACGGACTTGCGCACGTCGAGCGCGGCTCTCTCGGCAACTGCTTCAGTCTCACCAGACGACACCAACACGGCAACGCGTTGGGGGATGAATGGTAACTCTATGCTCTCATAGGGCACGAAGCGCGCAGTCGGCAGGCTCTCAACCGAAAAGGAAAGACCCGGGTCAAGAACAGCTTTCAGTGCCTGCTCTACAATATCCGCCTCAAAGAAGGTTCTCACCGGGCGAGCGAGCAGACGTTCTGCGTCAAAGACAATATACTGGCGAACGCGATAGTTCGTCTGGCTTACCAGAGTGATAGTCGGAAGAATGCCCTTTAGCGCATCCCGCGAGGTTCCTACTCGCCCTCCCCTCCGGATCGCTTTGTCACACCACTCCACGCCCAGGAGCAGAATATGCCCTTGCTGAGGACTGACCCGGCTCGCTTCGAAGTTGTGAAGAACGCGCTGACCTGCGCCGCCGAGGAAATGAAGATCGTTCTCGCGAAGACCGCGTATTCCCCGTTGCTGAAGGTCGCCGGCGACTATTCCTGCGGCGTCTTCGACATGCACGGCAACATGGTCGCGCAAGGCCCCGATCTGCCGATCCATCTCGGCTCGATGCCCGATGCCGTGCGCGCCGTGGTGCAGGCGTTCCCCGACGTGGCACCAGGCGACGTCTTCATCCACAACGACCCATACCACGGCGGTTCGCACCTGCCGGACGTGAACGTCATCGCTCCCGCATTCCATGACGATCGCCTGCTCGGCTTCGGCTGCGTGCGCGCGCACTGGCCGGACATCGGCAGCGCCACGCCCGGCAGCTATGGCGCAGTGACCGAGATCTATGGCGAGGGGCTGCGGCTGCCGCCCATCCGCCTCTATCGCGACGGCAAACCCGATCCGGCCATCGAGGCAATCATTTTCGCCAACGTGCGCACGCCCACCGAACGCCTGGGCGACCTGCGCGCGCAGGTATCGGCGAACTGGCGTGCCGCGACGCGCCTGCAGGAGCTGGCCGCGAAATACGGCACCGAGACGCTGCTCGACATCATGCAGGAGGTGCAGGACTACTCCGAGACCATGATGCGCGCCGCGCTGCGCGCGTTGCCCGATGGCGAAGCCGAGTTCACCGACATCTTCGATGGCGACGGCGTCATCGCGCCGGGCGAGATCGACGACGAAACCTTCACCGTGAAGCTGCGCATCACCAAGCGTGGCGATACCATCACCGCCGACTTCACAGGCTCCGATCCCCAGGTGCCAGGGCCGATGAATGCGCCGCTGACCGTCACCGCATCCGGCGTGTTCTGCGCATTGAAGATGATCGCCGACCCGAAAAGCCTGATCCCGCCGAACTCGGGTTGCTGGCGCCCGGTCACCGTGACCGCACCATCCGGCTCGGTGGTGAACGCGCAGTTGCCCGCACCCGTCGTCTATGCCAACCATGAGATGTCGCATCGCGTCGCCGACATGGTGATGGCGGCGATGTTCGCCTTCACGCCGCGCACCGTGATGGCAGGATCGCAGGGCACCTCGGCTGTCGTGACGTTCGGTGGCGTCGACTATCGCACCGACGAACGCTATGTCAGTTATGAGTCAGTGAAAGGCGGCTTCGGCGCGCGACCGGTCAAGGACGGCATCAACGCCGTCGCCTCGACGGTCTCGAACATGATGAACACGCCGGTCGAGATCATCGAGATGAGCTTCCCCTTGCGCGTGGAAGAGTACGCGCTGGTGCCTGACAGCGGCGGCGCCGGCACCTGGCGCGGCGGTCTCGGGGTGCGCCGCATCTGGCGCGTGCTGGAACGCGACGCTCACGCCGCAGTCTGTTGCGAGCGCACAGTGACGCCGCCGTTCGGCCTTGCGGATGGCAAATCCGGCGGCGCGGCGCGGCTGGAACTGATCCCGCCGCAAGGCAACGCGCGCAAACTCAACAGCAAGGGCGGTTTCATCGCGCCGGCCGGCTCGCTGGTTGTGGTCGAGGCGCCCGGCTCGGGCGGTTACGGGTCACCCTCGCGACGGGATCGCGCCCGGCTTTCCGCCGACCTGCTGGACGGATACGTTACTTCACTGGCGGCGCGTCGTGACTACGGCGCCGAGTCCATCTGAGGAGGAGATGCGAATGATGGCCCGATCAAGTCTGGCCATGACAGCAGGAGGCCGGGCTGTCACCCGGAGCCATATATGACCTATGTGGCGCCCAATTCGGTGCAGGCGCGCGATATCGCCTCCATCGTCCATCCGCAGACCAATCTGGCGCAGCATCTCGAGGAAGGCCCCGTCGTCATGTCGCGCGGCCAGGGCATCTATGTCTGGGACGATTCCGGCACTCAGTTCCTCGACGCTGCCGCTGGCCTGTGGTGCGCCTCGCTGGGTTACGCGTCCGAGCGGCTCGCGCGCGTGGCCTACGAGCAGATGCGCAAGCTGGGATATGCGCACCTGTATCGCGGCACCACCAACGAACCCGGCGTCGACCTCGCCGAAAAGCTGTTGCAGATCGCTCCGGTCCCGATGAACAAGGTGCTGTTCCAGTGCTCCGGCTCGGAAGCGAATGACACCGCGATCAAGCTCGTCTGGTATTACCACGCCGCGATCGGCAAGCCGGCCAAGCGCAAGATCATCGGCCGCAGGATGGGCTATCACGGCAGCACCTCAGCCTCGATCAGCGCGTCAGGCAAGGCCGACATGCATGCCGATTTCGGCCTGCCATTCCCGGATTTCCGCCACACCGAATACCCGCACTACTACCGCCTGCATGCAGATGGCGAGAGCGAGGAGCAGTTCGCCACCAGGATGGCCGATGCGCTCGAAGCGCTGATCGTCGCCGAAGGCGACGATACGGTCGGTGGGTTCATCGCCGAACCCGTGATGGGCGCGGGCGGCGGCCTGACTCCGCCGCGCACCTATTGGGCGAAAATACAGGCCGTCCTGCGCAAGTACGACGTGCTGTTCATCGCGGACGAGGTGATCTGTGGCTTTGGCCGCACCGGCAATATGTGGGGCAGCCAGACCTATGATCTGCAGCCCGACATGATCTCGTCCGCCAAGGCACTGTCGGCCGGCATGCAGCCGATCTCGGCACTGCTGATCAATCAGCGTGTGTTCGAGGCGATGCTGGACGAAAGCCGCAAGCTGGGCAATTTCGCGCACGGCTTCACCTATGCCGGCCATCCCGTGACCACGGCGGTTGCGATGGAGACGCTGCGTATCTACGAGGAGATGGACATGATCGGCCACGTCCAGCAGGTCGGGCCATACATGCAGCAGGCATTGCGAAGATTCGCCGACCACCCGCTGATCGGCGATGTGCGCGGCGTCGGGCTGCTGTGCGGCATGGAGATGATGGCCGACAAGTCGACCCGCACGCCATTCGATGCGTCGCGTGGCGTCGGTCGCATCGCCGATGGCCATGCGCGCAAACATGGGCTGATCACGCGCTTCATCGGCGACCGCATCGCGTTCTCGCCGCCGCTGATCATCACTGACGCCGAGGTGGACGACATGGCGGCGCGTCTCGCCCGCACGCTGGACGACACCTGGGCGGATGTCCGAGCCAACTGAAAGGGGAACTGGAAGAATGTCAGGCACGCAACCGGTTATCGCACAGAAGAGCCCGTATCGGATGGAGGTGGAGGCCGGCAAGTCGTACTGGTGGTGCGCCTGCGGCAAGAGCGGCAACCAGCCGTTCTGCGATGGGTCACATCGCGGCAGCGGCTTTTCCCCGGTCGAGTTCAAGGCGGAGGAATCCGCCACGATCGCATTCTGCGGCTGCAAGAACAGCGCCAACAAGCCGCGCTGCGACGGAACGCACCGCACACTCTGAGGGCACGCGCCCATTCTGGCGTGGGCTTCGACAGGAGTGGCCACGGCTGTAAGACCGCTGCTGCCGGCGCGCGCCTCATGCGACGGCGCGCAGGAGAGATGTCGTGGAGCAGGACCAGCTTTTTGAACGGCTTTGGTGTGGCGCCGCGCCGATGGAGGAGTGGACGCAGGCCGTGTCGAACACCGCCATCACGGCGGTCGCCGAGAACATCGTCACCATCCACTCGACCTATTTCTGCGGCAGCGTCACCGCCATCCGCACTTCGGCCGGGTTGCTGCTGGTCGACACGGCGAATGCCGCGCTGGCGGGCCAGACCCTGGCGGCGATCCGGCGCTGGGACGACAGCCCGGTCCATACGATTATCTATACGCACGGTCATGTCGACCATACCGGCGGCATCAAGGTCATCGATGAGGAGGCGGACGCACGCGGCCTTGCCCGGCCGCGCATCATTGCCCATCGCGACGTTCCGCGGCGGATGGAGCGCTACAAGATGACGCAGGGCTTCAACAGCGTGGTGCAAGGTCAGCAGTTCAACTACCCAAACTACACCTATCCCGTCGGCCAGCGGCAGCCTGACCAGGTGTATGACGACACGCTGTCGCTGATGATTGGCGGCGAGCGATTGGAGCTGTTCCATGGGCGTGGGGAAACCGACGACGCGACATTCGTCTGGCTGCCCGAGCGGGGCGTGTTGGTCAGCGGGGATTTCGTGATCTGGATGTTCCCGAACGTGGGCAATCCGCGCAAGGTGCAGCGCTACGCGGCGGAATGGGCGGAGTCTTTGCGGCGGATGCAGACGCTCAAGCCCGAGGTGCTGATCCCCGGGCATGGGCCGGTGATCTTCGGCGCGGCGCGCGCCGGTCAGGTGCTGGACGATGGCGCGACGCTGCTGGAAAGCCTGGTAGGCCAGACACTTGCGCTGATGAACCGGGGATGCACGCTGGACGAGGTGCTGCGCAGCGTGTCGGCCCCGGCAGAGTTGCTGGCGAAACCTTATCTGCTCCCGGAATATGACGATCCGGAGTTCGTCGTGCGTGCGATCTGGCATCTCTACGGCGGGTGGTTCGATGGCAATCCGGCGCATCTCAAGCCGGCGCATGCCGCCGAACTGGCGGCTGAACTGGCGGCACTGGCGGGAGGAGCGGACAGGTTGGCCATGCGGGCGGCGGCGCTCGCCGAGGGCGGACAGACGCGGCTCGCCGCTCACCTCGCGGAGTTCGCCGCCGGTGCCGCGCCCGACGACAAAAGAGTTCAGGCAACGCGGGCACAGGTGCTGGAACACTGCATGGAGCAGGAGACATCGCTGATGGGCCGCGCGTTCCTGGCCGTGTATCAGCGTGACGCGAAGGCGCGCGCGGCAGGCTGAGCGAGTCGTTGCGGAACGCTCGACTGGGGAGAAAGAGAGCTGGCCAGTTTGTTCAGTGTCAGGACCGTCGAGCCGATGGACCGGCCGCGCTGGGAACCGCTTTGGCAAGGTTACCAGACCTCTCGCAAGGTTCCTGATGAAGTGACCGAGCTGACATGGCGGCGCTTTTTCGATGATCTCGAACCCGTTCATGCGCTTGTCGCTGAAGAGGGAGATGCCTTGATCGGGTTGGCGCACTATCTTTTCCATCGTTCGACAGCGCAAATTGCCCCTATCTGCTACCTGCAGGACATGTTCGTGGCGGAAGCCGCGCGAGGAAGGGGGGCGGGACGAGCTTTGCTGGAAGCCGTCTGCGCGCGCGCCAAGGAAGCGAAAGCGAGCAGGGTCTACTGGAACACAGATATGAACAACACGACGGCGCGCGCGCTCTACGACAGTGTCGCGACGCTGACGCGCTTCGTTCAATATCGCAGATATCTATGAACTCGTTCTGATCCTGCTCTCGCAATTGGTCAGGGCGGACCGGTGCCGGTTGCGAGCGATGTGCTGGGTGCCACGTCCTGTGGGGAAAGCAGCGACAGAGGATCGAGCGGTGTGTCGGGCGGTATGAAGTTGGTCAGCCGGACGCGATGGAAGAGGTCCCGGATCATGCGCAGACAACTGCCTCCGTGACGCATGACGGCTTGATGCAGGTCGCGCCACAGCGGGTGGTTGGCCGTAATGCCGAGATCGCTGCAGATGTCGGCGAGAACGGCGCCGATAGGGCGCCGGCGAATCTTGGCGGCGATTTCCTCCGGTGTCGGGAGTGCAGCGAGATCGGCGGCGTCCGCGGGATGCGGGGCGGGCCTGGGACAGGCTGGGCCTGACCGGCGCGGCGGCCGGGACGCGGCGACGCTCGCCCTTGGCTTGTCGAGGCGGTGGGAGTTGCGCACCAGCCGGTCCTGGAGCGCGGCGGCGAGGCGCAGGCCGCGGATGATGCGGGCGATGATCAGCGCGGCGTCGAGCGTGCCGAAGCAGCGGCTGATGTCGAAGAGCGCTTCCGGCGAGGGCTGTTGACGGAGGGTGGCCAGGAGCGTGTTGCCGTAGTCGATGAGCCTGCGGACGAGGCCCAGGAGGCGCCCAGACCCGGTGACCGGGGGATCGGTGGGGGGAGGCGCGGCGGTGTTGGGCCCGTCCGACATGAACATATAGAGAACACGAAGTGGGAGCGGCGCGTCAAGGAATATTTTCCCCGAGAGTGTGATTGCGGTCTTCGCCGCAGCCGCAGCCCCCTCGCGGGGCTGCCCCTACTTCCGCACGTACCGCCGGCAATCGAACCGCAGCAGGTCGCGGAAGTGTGGCCGCATGCGCTGTGTCCAGGGCGTGTCGGCGGCCTTCTTCCACGCTTCGCTGCGTGTCACCTCCGGGCCGGTCAGGTGATACAGCGCCAGATACGTCCGCTCGCGATCGGCCTCGGATGAACTGTACCGCCGCGCGCTCAGCACACCCGGCACCGCGCCCAATTGCGGCAGGTGCTCGCTGTTGTACCACTCGTTGAATTCGTGTTCGGCCGCGGGATCGACATTCATCGACACCGCCAGCAGGGCAGCGGCACCGGATGGCGCCACAGCATCGCCCGGCTTGACCTGCTCCCCGGTGAACCGCAGCAGCCGCTTGGCGATCGCCGTGACCCGCTTGGTCCAGACCGAGGCATTGTCGTAGCCGATCGCCCTGTATGGCGCGCTGTGCAGCACCGCCAGATTCTCCAGGTCATAGGTGGCCACGGCGATCTTCGGGTTCTCCACCCCGATCCACCTCTCGGCATTCAGGAAGCCCGGCACCCGCAGGCGCTCCGGGATGTGCTCCAGGTCGTACCAGTCGTGAAATTCGTCGGCCTGGGTGGGCGAGAAGTCGAAAGAGGCGAACAGCAGACCCTTGGGCATGGCTTCCTCCGGTGCGTTCGCGCGCAGGGTTGGTATGGCGGCTGCGCGCAGGACAGAGAGTGCGATCCTGCCCTCTCGACGCGGCCGCGGGAATCCCCCATCTCTCTTGCCATGTCCCAGACCCTGCTTCGCCCGTCGCCGCACTTGCTGTTCATCCCAGAGAAGCAGCCGGCCAAGCCGCTGACCCGGCATTTGAAGGTGGTGTCGGAGTATGCGCCGAACGGTGACCAGCCGACGGCAATCGCCGAACTCACCAGCGGTGTTGTCCAGGGCGAGCGTGACCAGGTGCTGCTGGGCGTCACCGGCTCGGGCAAGACCTTCACCATGGCGAAGGTGATCGAGGCGGTGCAAAAGCCGACCCTGATCCTGGCGCCGAACAAGACGCTGGCCGCGCAGCTCTACGGCGAGATGAAGCAGTTCTTCCCTGACAATGCCGTGGAATACTTCGTCTCGTACTACGACTACTACCAGCCCGAGGCGTACGTCCCGCGCACCGATACCTACATCGAAAAAGATGCGCAGATAAACGAACAGATCGACCGCATGCGTCACGCGGCGACGCAGTCACTGCTGGAGCGCAATGACGTCGTGGTCGTCGCATCGGTGTCCTGTATCTACGGTATCGGCTCGGTCGAGACGTACTCGCGCATGGTGGTGAAGCTGGAGACCGGCGGCCACATCGATCGCGACGTTCTGGCAAAGGCGCTGGTCGAGCTGCAGTACCGACGCAACGACGCAGCATTCCAGCGCGGCACCTTTCGTTTGCGCGGCGAGACGGTGGACATTTTTCCGAGTCACTACGAGGACCGCGCCTGGCGCATCACGCTGTTCGGTGACGAAGTGGAGGGAATTCACGAATTCGACCCACTGACCGGCGAAAGGACTGCCGCGCTGCAGGAAGTCACTGTTTACGCCAACAGCCATTACGTGACACCGCGGCCCACACTGACGCAGGCGATCGCTGACATAAAGGTGGAATTGAAAGCGCGTCTGACCGAGCTGACGGCGGAGGGAAAACTGCTGGAGGCCGAACGCCTGCAGCAACGCACGACGTTCGACATCGAGATGATGGAGACGACGGGATCGTGCAAAGGCATTGAAAACTATTCCCGCTATCTCACCGGGCGCAATCCTGGCGAACCACCGCCGACGTTGTTCGAATACCTGCCGGAGAATGCGCTGCTGATCGTCGATGAGAGTCACGTCACGGTGCCGCAACTCGGCGGCATGTTCCGTGGTGACTTCAACCGGAAGTCCATCCTTGCAGAGTTCGGCTTCCGCCTGCCCTCCTGCGTCGACAACCGTCCGCTGAAGTTCGAAGAGTGGGAGACGTATCGGCCGCAGACCATCTTCGTGTCCGCCACACCTGGCCCATGGGAGATGGAGCGAACGCAAGGCGTGTTCGCCGAACAGGTGATCCGTCCCACCGGGCTGATCGACCCGGTGTGCGACGTGCGTCCGGTGGAGCGACAGGTCGACGACCTGCTGGCGGAATGTCGCACGCTCGCGGCAAGCGGCCAGCGCGTGCTGGTCACCACGTTGACCAAGCGCATGGCCGAGGACCTGACCGACTACCTTACCGAACACGGCGTGAAGGTGCGCTATCTGCACTCCGACATCGACACGCTGGAGCGCATCGAGATCATTCGCGACCTGCGCCTTGGCGTGTTCGACGTGCTGGTGGGCATCAACCTGCTGCGCGAGGGCCTCGACATCCCGGAATGCGCCTTGGTGGCGATTCTGGATGCCGACAAGGAAGGGTTCCTCCGATCGCAGACCTCGTTGATCCAGACCATCGGCCGCGCTGCGCGCAACATCGATGGCCGGGTGATTCTATATGCCGACACCATGACCAACAGCCTGCGTACGGCGATCGAGGAGACCGAGCGTCGCCGCAACAAGCAGCGTGCCTGGAACGACGCGCATGGCATCACGCCGGTGTCGATCAAGCGGCAGATCGGCAAGGTGCTGGAGAGCGTGTTCGAGCAGGACTACGTGACGGTCGCACCGGTGAAGGACACAGGCGTTGCCGAGTTCGTCGGCAAGGACTTGAAATCGGCGATCGCCGATCTGGAAAAGCGCATGCGCGGCGCCGCGGCCGATCTCGAATTCGAAACGGCAGCGCGTCTGCGGGACGAAATACGCCGGCTGGAAGCGTTGGACCTCGGGCTGGAACCGCCACCGGCCCCCAGCGCCTCACTGCGTCCGCGGCGCGATCGCACACCGGAACCCATGGGTCCCGGCGGTGGCGGCTACGACCCAAGCAAGCGACGCAACCGCGGCAGCATGCGGCGCAGAGGGCCGTGACTGCTTCCACATGTAACGGCACCTACCGCCCCGCGAAATACTGCGCACCGTAATATAGCACGAAGATCCCGGCCATGGTTCCGGCATAGCTCAAAGTCATGGTACCGGCCCGTGCCGCTACGCCATGGCGACACAGCAGGACGGGCATTTGAATGCTATGCTGTCCAGCAATGATTATGACGATCAGTCCGGTGATGATCAGCGCGTGTCCGACCGCGTCGATTTTGCCGAATTCCGGCACCGCACTTGTCAGCAGAGCCAGCAACGCCAGGGACGCCAAGCGCAGCAGGGCAGTGCCCGTCAGGATGAAGAAGGCCAGACTGAATTCAACGAAGCCGGCAATCACCATGAACCAATCGAAGTTCAGGCCCAGAGTCAGTTCCCGGTGGGCCGCGAGCAGCGGGAATGTCCAGGCGGGATAGCCGAACTTCTCGACCGCTCCCCACATCATCGTGAGCGCGATGCTTGTGTACAGAATCGGCAGGCTCGATGCGCGCGACCTCTGGTCCGGCATCGCGGTGAGCACCAGATAGGCCGCAAGCCCAGGAAAAATCGGATAGTCCATCATGTGGAATGCGCCATAGCGGGCTATGCCACAGGCGTAGAGGCCCATGATTCCCGCTGCGCCCGCTATAAGGGTGGGCCGGAACAACATCGACGCTGCAATGCCCAACTGGATCCAGGGAATGACGTTGTTGGAACTCTTCAATTCCGGCGTTAGAATAATCCCTCCCGATGTCCACAACGAGACAAAAAAGGCACCTATAGTGGCACGCAGTAAAGGGTCGATATGACCCCTCCACTGCAAGAGCGCGTTGTCGATGCGCTCGACCTGTTTCGATCCGCCGATTGCGGCATCGATGGCATAAGCGAGAAACATCAAGAGACCGAAGGCGACTGCGACGGTAGTAAAAATCGGGGTTATTACCTCGCTGAGCGGTAGCGGCGGAACCGCCGTGTCGTAGGCGCAGAACCATTTGATGTGCGCATGCGACTCTCGCGGGATCAGCAAAGCGGCGCAGCCCACACCGCGTGCAAGGCAGCTGAATCGCAGAAATCGACCCAGTACTGCGCTATGAAGGGTCTGCGCATCGGACAGATGCGCCGACCGCTTGGAAGCGAGCGTGGGAAATTGTGGCACGCCGTCCTCGTTTGCGCGTTTTGCCAACGTACGCTCCTCCTTGCGGCTTTTGGACAGCTATAGTCGACTTCAGCGCGGGGAAATCAGGTTGAGATCAATGCATCTCTGATTGCGCTGGAAATGCGATGGCCGCCGCCCTCGCGATCCATGCTTTTGATGCTCTCCAAGGGTGTCGCCCTGGAAAGATCAAATTCGCAGGCCGGCTGCGGCTCCGTTCGCTGTGTGCGGCTGCCGAGTATCCGCCGCGTGGTGCCAGCAAGAGGCCACTCAGAACTGGCAGAGCGACCGCACCGACAGCAACTACAATTGTGCCTAAGATCATTTTCCCTCCACGCGGGATCACGTTGACCCCATGCACAAAGCGAAAATGTCCGTTTCAACGACTTCTGCCTGTGAATGGCCTCACATCGACGTCGTTTCTTCTTTCCGCCTGGACACTTGCAGCATTGCCATTTGTGGTCGAATTCACAGGTCAGCAAAAACAGCCATCGACCAGCGCAAAACTAATCGCAGAACAGTCCAATTCGACTTCGGCTCAAGCTGTCGGTACTTGACGGAAGCCAAAATGTTCTGGCGGATCGGCAAGGTCCTCGTCGATGCTCACGACTTCCGCCATGCGTGGCCCTCGGCGGCACAGCCGCAACAACTCCTCAACCGCTGCGGTATCGCCGGCTACCAACGCCTCCACTGATCCATCGATACGGTTGCGCACCCACCCGGACACCCCGAGAACACGCGCTTTTTCTACCATCCACTCGCGATAGCCGACGCCCTGGACTCGCCCGCTTATGATCAGCCGCTTGCTGTTCATACGCGCTGCCGTGTCAGGTGCAGAAAGCGTTCCGCCAGCGCGATATCGGCGGCGATCGAGGCGCGGCGTGCAGCGGCTTCAGCGTCTTCACCCCATGCTTCAACCTGGAACAGTTCGTCGAGTGCGCCCAGTGCATGTGCGCTTTCCGCATCCAACTGCCGCTCTGCCAAGGCCAGCCCCAGCACCAGGCTGCCCAACGCCGGGACGGCAATACCAAGCGCTGCCAGCGCGGCAACGTCCAGTTCCGCCACGGCATTGCGCAGTGCTGCCACACTGCCGCGATGCTGCTTCACGTAGGCGATGCCGGTCCCGACGCGCAGCGGCGCATGATACGTCGTCGCTACCCAGTCCAACCATGGCTGCCACTCACGCGTCTGCCGTGCCACCAGTTTCTCCGGCGCGTCCGCCCGATAGCACAGCAGGTCACTCTCCGCGAAACGGGCAATCGCATCGACAGTCGGCGCAGGATCCGGCGCGATGCGCTGCTGCGCTGTCCCAGCGAGGCGAGTGAGCGGCGTGTCCTCGAATGACATCTCGCCGCCGTTCGCACCACCAGCCGTCTGCCATTCTTCCGCGATGGCGCACGCCAGCGGTTCCGCGTGCACGCGCAACACTGCACCGCTCGGTAAATGCATCGGCTTGCCGTCCAGCAATATCGCGTAGCCGGTATTGTCCGACTCCACTCTGACGGTATCCCAAAAGCGCCTCAACTCAACCTCATCGCAACAACTGCTTCAGAACATTGCCTACATTCGGCGCCTTCGGCGCCTGCGTCGGGGGTGCCGTCGGGTTGGCCGCGGGACGTGGGCTTCCGCAACCGCCCTCCGCGCGCCCAAGCAGCTGCTTGCCGCCCAAGGCGCCGGCGATTGCGCCAAGCGGCGTCGTCTGGCCAAGCACCGCGCCTGCAACGCTGCCAGCGTTAGAAGTCACTGCCGCAGCCGCATCTGGCGCTGTCGCTGGCGACCGCCACGGCCCACTGATCCGCAGCGGCACGACGATCTCGGTGCCAGCCACCCTCCCCTGCGGACGGACCCGCAGATCGACCGTTTCGCTCCCAAGATCAACGCTGCCTCCTCCGTCCATGGTCAATAAGGACGAGGCAAAGGCCAGCGAATGCAACGTGGCGACCCCGTGATTGACTGTGGCATTGGCCGCAAAGCACTCGACCTGGCTGGTACCGCCGCGACCGACCAGGTCGAGCATGTTGATCTCGCGCAGCACCGAGGCGAGCGTACTGCCAAGCAGGCGATTGTCGATTGTACCCTTACCCATGGTGGCACTGAATGAACCGTCCAACGTCGAGGCAATCGCGTGCGGGGTTGTCCCGGCGCCACGCAGATCAGCCTGTACGTTCAAGGTGCCGTTGATCACTTCGGGTTTGCCCATTGCTGCCAGCAGCGGCTGCAAGGCAAGCGCTGGGATCTGCGCCCGGATCGCCACGAGCGGATTTTGCTGCGTCGCATCGGCGCTGAGCGACGCGTTGACATGGCCTTCCAGCAGATCGGCCGACAGCGGATCGATCTGCAGCTTGCCATTGCGCAGGACGATATGGCCAGCAATCGCGCGGTACAGCGCGCCGCCCGTCTTCAGCTGCGCAACATTGAGCCTCACATCGGCATCTGCCAGACGGAGCGGCCCGAACGGGATTGGTGTGTCCGGAATCATTGTGCCGCTTGTGCGCGGCGGCAATGGCGCTGCCGGTGCAGCAGGAGCGGCTGTTCCTTGCTCGGATTGCGGCTTGGCCAGCGCGCTGCGCATTGCGTCGGCATCGATGTTGTCCGCCGCCAATTCGGCCTGCACTGACGGACGTCCGTCGGCGCCGGTGCTGATGCTTCCCTTGACGCTCAGGCTCGAGCCAGGTGCCTGCAAACTGACATCGACCGGAAGCGGCGTGCCGGGCTTGCCGCCTGGCAGAAGCGTAGCCGGGGCACCAAGGGTCCCGGCCAGCATGACGGGCGATCCGCCGAGACTTCCTTGTGCCGCAAGCTTTGCCGGCTGGTCCAGCGCCGCAGCGGCGACATCCAGCTTGTCGAGCTTCAACCCGGCCACACTGCTGCTCAGGTCAGAGGAGCCGACATGCAGCGCCAGGCTCGAAATCCGCGGCACCGGCCCGCCGCTGTCGGCTATCTCCGCCGCCAGGTTGACATCGCGCAGCGCCAGCAGCCGCTGTCCTGGAAGGAACGGCGCGAGTGCGGCCAGGTCTGGGATACTGGCCGTTGCCTTCATCGCATAGCCGCGACCTTGCAGCGGCTGCGCGATCGTACCGTCTGCTGTCAGCTTGGCGCCGGCTGCCTCCACCTGCAGCTGGGTCGGCCACGGCGTGGTTCCAGCAGGGTCCTGCAAGCGCGCCAGAGGTCCAAATTCGCCAGCCAGCGTAAACGGTGCGCCGTTATAGGTGGCGTTCGCCGCGAGATGCATGTTGGCGTCGGCCGACGGTGCACTGGCGCGCAGGCTGACGATGCCCAGCACCGCGCTGCGGCCACTGCGGTCATCGCGCCAGGCGAGCGTGCCATTGTTCACGCTGACATCGGCGATGCTGATCTGCGTTGCCGACTTCTCCTTCGCCTCGCCTGCAGCCGGTTGCTGCGCCGGCGCAGTGCCGCCCTCGGGCGTGAACTGCCAGTTCGCCTGTCCTTGCGCGTTGGTCTCCAGCAGGATGTCGGGCTTCACCAGCACCAGGTGATCGACCACCACGCGGCGGCTCAACAGCGGGGTCAGCGCCAGCTTCAAGTCGAGCTCTTCCAGCGTCGCCATTTGCGGCCGGGAGAACCCAGACGGGTTGGACAGGCTGGCGCCCTGCACCACCAGCGTTGGCTTCAATGACAGCCCGAGGCGGATCGGACCCTGCAGCACCAGGTCGCGCCCCGTCGCCTGCTTCACCGCGGCGATCACGCGCGGCTTGAAGCTGTTGGGATCGAAGCTGAGCGCCAGGACAATACCGGCGACGATGATGACTGCGACGACGCCCGCAAGCGACCACAGAACAATGCGTGCCGGTCTGAAAGCCTTTCGCGGTGCCATAAGTGCGCGTTCCTCCTAGCCCCGCTGCGGTTTCCGCGCCGCGGGAGCATCGAAGCCCAGCGTGCGGAACGTCTCCGTCATGTGGGGCGGCAGGTCGGCTTCCACCAGCAATGTTCCGCCCGCGGGATGGGGCAACCGCAGCACGCGCGCATGCAAGTGAAGTTCACTGGAAAGTCCCGCGACGGTGGCACTGAATGCATTGTTCTGGTCCGGGCGCGCGTACTTAACATCCCCCAGGATCGGCGCTCCGAGTGCGACGCAGTGCACGCGAAGCTGATGCGTGCGCCCCGTCAGGGGTTGGAGTTCCAGCCAGGCAAGCTTTTGCCCGGCGTGATCGAGAGTACGGTAATCAGTGATGGCGCGTGCGGCGTCCTCGTCGCTGCGGTCGGCAATTTCGGTGCGTTCGCCGCGGGGCCCCCCGATGCGGCGGAGGGCGAGGTCGATGCGGCCAGCGGGCGGAACCGGGCGGCCGGCGACCACGGCCCAGTATGTCTTCTCCACATCGCGTCCGCGGAAGGCCGCGGCCAGCTTTGCGGCCGTGCCCGGGGTACGCGCGAGCAGTAAGACGCCGGACGTATCCCGATCGAGCCGGTGCACCAGCCGCGGCCGATCCGGCGCGCCGAAGCGCAGCGCGTCCAACAGACCGTCGAGGTGTCGCGTGATGCCCGGGCCGCCCTGCACCGGCATCCCATGCGGCTTGTTCAACACCAGCACGCTATCGTCGCGGTGGATCACCAGCCGTTGCAGGTCGCGTGCGGTGTTCGGTTCGATTTCCGGCGTCAGCCGCGGCGCCGGTAACGGGGGCATCGGCGGGATGCGCACCGATTGTCCCGGGCTCAGCCGTGTCGCGGCTTGGGCGCGGTGCCCGTCGACCCGCACCTGTCCGGTGCGGCACAGTTTTTGAACCGCACCCTGGGTCAGCCCCGGAAAGTGCCGGCGAAACCACCGATCCAGTCGAATGTCCGCCTCGTCCATAGAGACGATGCGCGCATCAGCAGCCATGCCCCTATCCTACTCGCCTCCTTCCGCTTGGCGGGCGGGCCAGCGACGCAGCACGAGCCGTGGTCGCTGCCGCGGTAACCCGGCCAGTGTGGTGGTTCCAAAGTCCGCCGCTTTGTGGATCAGCCGACGTAGCGGACTTCGGAACCAGAAACCACACTAGAATCAGCAGGTTGCTAGTGTCCTTATCGATTCGGAAGTCCGTATCTGACGGAATCCACACCGTGACGGACTTCCGAACCGGGACACTAGAGCGGAATTGCCAGCAATGTATCGATCTTGTCGCTGTCCAATACCACGATCCGCTCCTTGAAACGGAACGGCGTTGCAGTGACGTCGATCCGATCGAGGTAGCGGCCACTGGCGAACAGCGTCGTGGTGCCGTCGTGCATGATGCGCGCACACAGAAAGTGCGCGTGCACCACAGCGACGCCGTTCTGTGTGTCCTTCAGCCGGACTGGCCCGATGACATGCCGATAACGGTGGGGCTCGAAGATGTTGGCGCGTCGGATCGAGAAGACGCGGTCCAGCAACATGCCACGCGAGGCGGCATACATCACCCCTTGGCGCAGCCCTGCCTCGTGGTTGACGCGGCTGATCACCAGGTACCGACAAGGGTCGGCGAAAAGCTCCGGCCATGCCTCCAGCCGGTCCTCGTCGATACATTCGCAATACTCAGCGATCAGGTCATGAATGCCTGGCAGCAGGTCCATCACTCGCCCATCAGGCTGCGATAGTGTTTCCAGAAGCCACGGATCGCCGCTTCGCTGGCGCGGAAGCTCTGCGACTCCGCTTCATGGCCGCCCATCATCACCAGGCCCGCGCCCTCGTCGTTGTATTGCAGTGCGCGCTGCACAAAGCCACCGACGCAGCCATCCTCCATCGATATATAGCCTGCTGCACCGATCAGATTGCCCTGGCGCAGCCGGCGTTCGGTCATCGCTTCGTCGTCGGTGTCGAAACCGAGATGGATCCATTCCAGCTCCGCCTTGTCGACACCGCGCGGACGGATCACGCGCACAGCGATCGTGTTCCGCACCTGCTGCAGCACCATACCCGGAAAGATCGTCAGGATCTGCACCGACACGCCATCGCCGTACTCGTCCACCGACTCCACCACCGAGCGGTCCTGCAATTGGAATTCGCTGTCGGCGCGCAGCGCCGCCGCTTTGTAATCGGCGTCCTCGGCCGCGTAATCCAGCTTGGCGTAGCTGTAGTGATTGCCGCCCTGGCGGTCGATGTAGATGCCGCCTGGCATGCTGAGCCGGTTGATCCGGAAGGTCGTCAGGAACAGGTGCAGGATCGAAGCGTGATAGGTATCCTTGACGTTCTCGAAGTAAAGTTTCCAGTTGTTCGGCATCGCCTGCGTGCTGCGCCCGAGCAAGACCGGCGTCCGGTTCATCACCCTCAGCAGTCCGCGAGTAACATCGGGGCCAAGATAGGTTTCCAGATCGGGTGCGGCATTGCTGAACGTACCGAATACCAAACCCCCGAGTTCCGCTGTCCGCAGTCGCTGAAGCCGATGCTCCTCCTTGCGAAACTCAGGCGGCATCCCGCCTTGACGCTTTACGCCGTGCTCGAACGCGACCCCGGTGAGCTGGCCGGCTAGGTCGTAGGTCCAGCCGTGGTAGATGCAGGAGAATTCGCGGACATTACCGGCGCGCTCGATGCACAGCAGGTTGCCGCGATGGGCGCAGCGGTTGACGAAGGCGTTGATAGCGCCCGCCGCATCGCGTACGACGATGACTGCCGTCTCGCCGACGGTGGTGGCGACATAGTCACCGGGCCTGGCCAGCTCCACCGCAAGGCAGAGATAGTTCCAGGTGGGACCTTTGAATATGCGCTCCTGCTCGCGCTGGTACTGCGCAGGGTCAGTGTAAAGCCGGAACGGCACTTCGCTGATGCCGTTCGACGGCCAGGCGACACGGGGTTCAGGAGTTAGAACGGCTTCAGACATCAGTGCCTCCTGCGGCTCGCGCGGTTGGCGGGAGTTTAGGCACGGCGAGAGGAGGTCGGGAAGCTGCACCCTCAACCGGGGCGCCAGATGTCCGTCTGTCACGTCCGCCGACTGCGTCACGCCTTAATCAGCCACGAGGCGAAGTGGCAATGCTCCCGCACTTGGGCCATCCTGACCAGGCTCGGGATCAAGTCCTGCTTCGGTCAGCAGACGGTGCACCAGGCGCATGAGGCGGAGGCCTGTTTCGGCGTCTGTCGTACTCCGCGCAATGTCGGCGATTTCGCTCGCCAGGTCCACGATATCGGAACGGTGGGACATGCAGCATCCTCCATCCATCAGCTGTGCCTCTGCGATCGGCCTTCTTGTCGTTGCTGGTTTCCGGATTCCGCAGCGCCGGTTACGATGAGCCGCTAGTTCGATAGGCCGTTCCGCCGCGATGTACACCAACGGGCGACCAGGTTCGACCGCATGGTGTCCGTGCTGGCAGGTATGTGATCAAAGCTTCGTGCAGCGTAGCGCCCCTCGCCGAGACACGACGGACGCGAGCCGCGCCAGTCAGGCGGATGCTGCAACCGGCACCGACGAACGAGGGTGGACAGATTGCCGGCGCAGGGTCGCCGGCGTTTGCAGCCACGGCTTCATGCGCATGAAATCAGGTTCGAGACTCTCTGGCGAGTGTAGCTGCGTCCGGATGGAGAGTGGCGCGTGTAGGCTGTCACCTATACAGCCCGGCTAACACTCCTCTTTTTTCTTCCGGCTGTCGGCCTCCGCACGATATCGGTCGGCCAGCAGGGTGAATATCTTCTTGGCGCGCTTTGTGATGGCTTGTGCCGCCATCAGCCGACAACGGTGTTCCAGTTCCAGAAGCTGCTGAACCGTCGGCCCCCACGGCGGAGGTAGCTTGGATAGCATGGGGCGAATGCTGCCAGCAGGAGCACACCCTGGCGTGAAGGCAATGCGGTCAATCCGTCAATTAGTTGCAACCACCCGCAGCCCGGAATGGATTTGGGTTCGAACGTTTAATTCCCCGGAATGATTATTGCGACACCGTTAATGTATAGTCACAGTATCGAGGATGTCTAAAACTTTCTGGCGCGCGTATCCCCCCGGCGCGCCAGCCTTTTCCCGCGATGGTCCTGGTCAGGTGCTGTTTGGTACCATGACCACGTCGCCCTGGCTCGCCCCCAGCGCCATCCCTCCAACCCGCCGAGGTCGCGTGGCTCTGCCTGGGCTGGGGTGGTAACCCGCCGCATCGCCACGTGCCGCGTCTGGCGACGCGCAAAACCAGGAGGAAACCGCACCGATACCGAGGAGCAGAGCAAGCCGTCAGCCACGTGCGCCGCCTCCTGCACGCGCATCAGCCGGTGGCGGCAGCAGATCAGCCGGATGGCTTCGCTGGGATGAGGCCCACAGACGCTTGCTTGCCAGCGCCGCCCCCTGGACCAGCGCCGCTAGTTTCGCCCAGGCGATATCGGGGTGAATCCGCCCGCCGAGGCCGCAGTCGGTTGACGCGATCACCCGCTCCCGCCCGACCAAATTCGCAAATCGCAGGATCCGTTCTGCGACCAGTTCCGGATGCTCCACCACATTGGTCGCGTGAGAGACGATGCCGGGGAGTATCAGCCTGTGGTCTGGCAGCTTCACCTCGTGCCACACCTTCCACTCATGCTCGTGCCGAACATTGCCGGCCTCGAAGGAATAGGCGCCGGCGTTGACTGCCAGCATCACCCCAACGATGTCCTGCATCGGAATATCGGTGGTATGAGGGCCGTGCCAGCTGCCCCAGCAAAGGTGAAATCTGATACGATCTTCTGGCAGTCCACGGACTGCGTGGTTCAGCGCCTCGACGCGTACCATCGAGAACCTTCGGTACTCCTCCACGGTCGGCGCAGGATTGATCATGTCCCAGTTCTCGGCGATCGCCGGGTCGTCCAACTGAAGGATCAATCCAGCATCGACGATGGCCTGATACTCCTCGCGCATCGCATCGGCGCAGGCATAGAGCAACTCCTCCTCGGTCTTGTAATAGCTGTTGGCAATGCGTGAGGCGCTTCCGGGCGCGACCGCGCTCATGAAGCCCTCCTGAATTCCAGCCGCCTGCATTGCCGCCTTGAAGTTGGCGATGTCGGCGGCGATTGCGCCATGGCCGATATAGGTGATCGGCCCCACGCACACCGGTGCCGGCGGACGGGGGCCGGTGGTGATGCCGCACTCGGGGTCCAAATAGGCGGCGGCGAACCGGCTGCGGTCACGCCGATCGGCGAAGCTGGTCAATACCACGTCGCCGGGACGAGACCGCCGCGGCGTCGTGTCAAATGGGCTCGGCGCGGTGGGAAAGTCGAGACCGCCGAGACGGCCCCAGGAATAGCGCCACCATGAGCCGTACTGCACACGAGTGGCCATTGGCTTGCCGAACTCGCCGTCGCCGGGCACGTCGATGCCGATCTCGCGCTGCCGACGCACCACCTCGGCCACCGCCTCGCGCAACGTTCGCTGAAACGTCGCTTGTTCGATGGGTTCTCCAGTTTCATGCGCACGGTGCGCCGCGATCAGCCCGTCCGGACGCGGAAGGCTGCCGACATGGCTGGTCAGGATGTGGTCATGGCTGGCCTGCATGCGCGTCCCTGCCTTTCGTTGACTGTTACACGTCCGAGCATTACCCATCCCGCCCCGCGCGGCCATGCCTGAACCAGGCCTGGCGTGGGGGCAGTTGACGGAGTCGCTCAGCGAGATGCTGCGTCGCGCCGAAGCCTTGCTACACCCGACCGCCCGGCAGCCGGAGGCACCGCCGACCCCAGGGACGGGTCCGGACGCCGACACCGGGCTGTTGCGGTTCTACTGGCACTATCTTCGTCAGGAGCGCTGGGTCCTGGGCGCCCTGTTCCTGTTTGGCGGGCTGATCGGCATCCTGGACGTCACGATCCCCGCCTTCATCGGACGGGTCGTCGGTCTCGTCACCGACCACACGCCGCAGTCCATGTTGCGCGACGCCTGGCCGCAGCTTGCCGGCATGGCCGTCGTCCTGCTGTTGGTCCGGCCGACCGTATTCCTCTGCCACGTCGTGCTGATCAACCAGATCGTCAATCCCGGCCTGTCGAACATGATCCGCTGGCAGAATCACTGGCATGTGGTGCGGCAGAGCTGGACGTTCTTCCAAAATGACTTCGCCGGACGCATCGCCAACCGCGTGCTCCAGACCGGACCGGCGCTGCGCGAAAGCGTGGTGATGTCGTTCGATGCCGCATGGTACATCGTCGTCTATGGCAGCAGTGCGCTGTTGCTGCTCGCCTCCACCGACTGGCGACTGACGCCGCCGATCCTGCTGTGGTTCGCCTGCTATGCTGGCATTCTGCGTTATTTCGTCCCGCGCCTGCGCGAGCGATCGCGCGCCGTATCGGAGATGCGGTCGCTGCTCACCGGGCGCGTGGTAGACAGCTATACCAACATCCTCACCGTCAAGCTGTTTGCGCGTGCGCGCGACGAGGATGCGTTCGTGCGCGAGGCGGTCGATCTGCACACCGGTTCCTTCCGTGACCAGACACGGATGATCACCGGCTATGTGGTGCTGCTGGCGCTGATGAATGCCTCGCTGATCGTCAGCACGTCGTCGCTCGCGATCTGGCAATGGAGCATTGGGCGAATTTCCGTGGGCGCGGTGGCCATGGTGCTGCCGCTGACCTGGCAGATCACCAACATGGCCGGCTGGGTGGCGCGCAGTGTCACCGCGATCTTCGAGAACATCGGCACGGTGCAGGACGGCATGCGCTCGATCGCGGTGGAGCGCCAAATGCCGGATCCGCCCAACGTGCGAGAGCTGGAGGTCACACGCGGCGAGATCCGCTTCGAGGACGTTCACTTCGACTATGGCCGCCATCGGCGTCCAGAGCGTGGCGGTGTACTGCATGGGATCGACCTGCACATCGCTGCTGGCGAGCGCGTCGGGTTGGTCGGCCCCTCGGGTGCCGGCAAGTCAACGCTGGTGAATTTGCTGCTGCATTTTTATGACCCCGAGCGCGGGCGCATCGTGATCGATGGGCAGGACATCTCGTTGGTGACGCAGGAGAGTCTGCGCACGCAGATCGCCATGGTGACACAGGACACATCGCTGCTGCATCGCTCGATCAGCGACAACATCCGCTACGGCCGACCAGGTGCGACGCAGGCGATGATCGAGGATGCTGCGAAGCGCGCCGAGGCGCACGACTTCATTCTGACGCTGGAGGACTGGCACGGCCGGCGCGGCTACGATGCGCATGTCGGCGAGCGCGGCGTGAAACTGTCCGGTGGCCAGCGGCAACGCGTCGCACTGGCGCGCGTGATCCTGAAAGACGCGCCCATTCTGGTGCTGGACGAGGCGACCTCGGCGCTGGATTCCGAGGTGGAGGCGGCAATTCAGGGCCAGCTCGATGGGC
The DNA here is from genome assembly GCA_024280945.1 of Acetobacteraceae bacterium. Classification (GTDB taxonomy): domain Bacteria; phylum Pseudomonadota; class Alphaproteobacteria; order Acetobacterales; family Acetobacteraceae; genus JAMXLO01. Next base: position 1,064 of record JAMXLO010000123.1, on the reverse strand, counting down.
TGATGCGCGGACGCACCGTGATCGCCATCGCACACCGTCTGTCGACGATTGCACGCATGGATCGCCTCGTCGTGCTGGACCATGGGCGCATCGTGGAGACGGGCAGCCATAGCCAACTGCTGGCGCACGACGGCACCTACGCGCGGCTATGGCGCCGGCAGTCTGGCGGGTTTACGCCGGAACTGGCGGACGTGGCGGCGAAATAACCCGGCTACGAGCGTGCGCGCAGTGCCGCCAGCCGATCGCTGAGGCTGGTTGGCGCCGCAGGCTTGCCGGCCGCGTAATCCATCGCCCGTGCGATATTCGCATCGTCCTGTTCCGGCTGCGTCGGCTTCAGCAGTTTCGCCTTCATGTTCGCCGCCTCGGCATTCGCCAGGTCACGCGCCGCGGTGTCCTGCATCGCCTTCAACGCGACGTTGAGGCTGCTTGTCGTGGTGGTCAGTCCCGCCGCACGACGTGCCGCATCGGCCTGCTGCTCGGCCATCTGCCGCTGCTGGCCGGCGCGTGCCATGTCGCGTTGCGCGCGTTCCAGTTGCGAGCGTCCCGCGCGCAGCTTGCCGCCTGCCTCGGCATAGGTCTTTTCGAGCATCTCCAGGAAGTCCTTGGCGTCGACGGCGTCTTTCTTCTCGCGGTCCACCTCGGGGGCCATCTGTTCCAACATGTTCACCAGCGTCGTCAGGCTTTGCTCCAGACCGGCCTTCTTTGCCGGATCCGACTCGGCGTTGAGCTGGCTTTGCAAGTGCTCCGCTGCAGCCATCCGCTGCGCCGACAGCGCCTGGATGGCATTTGCTTCGCGCATTTCCTTGTCATAGCTCTGCCGGGCGCGCGCGACCTGCTGGCCCAATTCGTCCAGATGCTGCTCCATTGTGCGCAACTCAGCCTCGCTTGCTGACTGCGGGTCCCAGCGGACCAGGGCCTCGACACCGGCCTGTACCGCCTTGTCGGCCTTCACGCCGACCAGATTGCGCATGAACTGAAGCATGTGTGGTCCTTTCCTGTTGAAGACGATCGCTAGTGTCCCGATTCGGAAGTCCGTCACAGTGTGGTTCCGCTAGATACGGACT
>JAMXLO010000122.1 GCA_024280945.1 Acetobacteraceae bacterium | reverse complement strand
ACCTACGCGTCCTGGCTCAATCAGGTCGAGCGCTGGTTCGGGGTCCTGAGCCAACGGGAAATTCGCCGTGGTTCGTTCGCCAGCACCAGGCAGCTGATCGCCCGGATCGACACCTTTGTCACCAATTACAACTGCACGGCGCGTCCATTCATCTGGTCCGCCACAGCCGATGAAATCCTGCGAAGAGTCGCCGCCATTTGTAAAGTTATCAATGGGACACCACACTAGCAGGCTGCTGAAAAAGTCCTTCGATCGACCCGGTTTCGTGTGATTCCCTTTCCCGGAATGGGGGAGGAGGTCAGCATGCGCGGAGAGGATCGGCCAGCCGGAGAATTGTTTGCTTATGTTGGGATTGAAGCCCGGCTTCGTTTGGATCACCCGCTTCGCACGATCAAGGTCTTGGTGAACGAAGCGCTGGAGGATTTGAGTGTCGATTTTCAATCAATTGGCGCTGATGGATGGGGTCGGCCATCGATCCCACCGGAGCACCTGCTGCGGGCAATGCTGTTGCAGACGTTTTACTCGGTGCGCTCAGAACGGCAATTAATGGAGCGATTGGAATTTGACTCGCTGTTTCGCTGGTTCGCGGGGCTGCCAGCCGATGAACCGGCTTGGGACGCATCAACCTTCTCGAAGAACCGCGACCGGCTGCTTGCCGGGCAGATCGCAGCCAAGTTCTTTGCTGCCGTGATCAACAACCGCCGCGTCAGGCACCTGCTTTCGACCCAGCACTTCAGCGTCGACGGCACGTTGATCGAGGCCTGGGCTGGGATGAAGAGTTTTCAGCTCAAGAACAAGAACCCGCGTGGTCCCGGCGGCAATGTGGCGGGTGCGTTCCGGGGAGAAGCGGTCGAACGCCACGCATGTATCAACAACCGATCCCGAGGCGCGCCTTTACCGAAAAGGCAAAGGCAAGCCGGCACAACTTTGCTACATGGGTCACATCTTGATGGAGAACCGCAATGGCCTCGCCGTTGCCACCCGTCTGACGCAGGCAAACGGAATGGCAGAGCGGGAAGCAGCCCTTGGCATGATCGATGACGTGGCCCTGGGTGCGGGCGCCAGCTTTGGTACCGACAAGGCTTACAATGCGTGGCGTTTCACGCAGGCACTGAAAGACCGGCATCTCGTTCCCCACGTGGCATTGCGTTCAGAGTTTGGCTGGGGTGGTGTGAAGATCGTCCCGCCGCCGGGCTACGAGGCGTCGCAGCGGTGTCGCAAGCGGATCGAGGACATCTTCGGATGGGTGAAGACGGTAGGCGGTCTCGCCAAAACGAAGTTCCGTGGGTTACCGCGCGTCGCGCCAGGCTTCGATCTCGTGGTCGCGGCCTACAATCTGGTCCGCTTGCCCAAGCGCCTTGCCAGCGGCGTTCAGCCATGACGAAGGAGGTGGGAGAATGCAAGTTGATCGGCCGCTGGCGGATCACTGGAGCTGATCTTTGGGATCACGACTACCTCGACCTCTGTGGACCAGCCATCATCGCTGCCGATGGACATGGTGACATCGCGTTCGGTGCCCTGCAGGCGGGTCTCGATCTCGAGTATGCCCGCACTTCGGTATTCTTCGAATGGGAAGGCTTCGATGAGATGGACGAGGTGCGCGGGTCAGGCACTGCCGAACTGCGAGATGATGGCAGCCTCGAGATCGAGTTCAACTTTCGCAACTGCGATGAGGCCGCGCTCACGGCCAGCAAAATCTGAACTTATTCAGCAGCCTGCTGGAGCGGATCGCCTGCCCGGCCTGCTGCGCGTGGGAGCGTCGGGCGCGAAGTCAGCCGCCGGTGACGCTCATATGCCGTGCCACCGCCGGTCGGTCGTGGCGGCGGTCGATGATGAAGTCGTGCCCCTTCGGCTTGCGGCTGATCGCCTCGCGGATCGCAGCCTCCAACTCGGCATCGGACGCGCCATTGCGCAACACCTGGCGCAGATCGGCATCATCGTCCTGCCCGAGGCACATGAAGAGCGTCCCGGTGCAGGTCAGTCGCACCCGGTTGCAGCTTTCGCAGAAATTGTGGGTCATCGGCGTGATAAAGCCCACCCGCCGTCCGGTTTCTGCCACGTTGACATAGCGCGCCGGTCCACCGGTACGGTAATCCGTGTCTTCAAGCGTCCAGCGGCGGCGCAACCGCGAACGGACGATCGAGAGCGGCAGGTACTGTTCCGTGCGATCGCCGGAGATATCGCCCATTGGCATCGTCTCAATCAGGCAGAGGTCGAAACCGTGATCGCCGCACCAGGCGATCAGGCTGTCGAACTCGTCCTCGTTGACGCCCTTCATCGCCACGGCATTGATCTTGATCGCCATCCCGGCGGCCTTCGCTGCGAATATCCCATCCAGCGTCGAGTCGATTTTGCCCCAGCGCGTAATCCTGGCGAACTTGTCAGGATCGAGTGTGTCGAGCGACACGTTGATCCGACGTACCCCAGCTTCGTGCAGCCCGTCCGCCATCTTGGCGAGCTGCGTGCCGTTGGTGGTGACCACCAATTCCTGAAGACCGCTCTCGCCCAATCGCGCGCCCAGGTTTCTAAACAGCGTCATCACATCGCGGCGCACCAGTGGCTCACCGCCGGTAATACGGATCTTGTTGGTGCCCAGACGGATGAAAGCAGCGCAGAGCCGGTCAAGCTCCTCCAGCGTCAACAGGTCGCGCTTGGGAAGGAAGGTCATGTCCTCCGCCATGCAGTAGACGCACCGGAGGTCGCAGCGGTCAGTGACCGACACACGCAGGTAAGTAATTGAGCGGCCAAACGGATCGATCATGGCATATGACTTGCGCGATCGTGCCGCAGGGTTCAAGGGCGCGCCTGCCAGAGCGACCCCGATCCAACATTGGACCAATTCACCGCCCGCTGGCTAAGCTGCCCTGGCGAGACGCAGTTCATGCCTTAAGTTATTGATATCATGTATGCAATTCCCCGGAGAAGGGATCGTCATGTCCGGCACTCAAGACCTGCTTCGCGTGGCCGAGTTGCTTTGCGCCCGCCTGTGTCATGACCTCAGCGGCCCGCTGGGCGCGTTGATCGGCATCCTTGATCTTGCTCGAGAAGAGGCTCCGGACAGCGAGACGGTCAGCCTTGCCGAGGAGACTGCCGCGGAACTCGCCCAGCGACTGAAGCTCCTGCGGGGAGCCTGGGGACGCGAGGGTGATGACCTGGACAAGGGCGGCCTCGAGGAGGTTGGAGCGGGACTGTTGTCGGGCCGTCGCGTGCGGTTCGATCTGGAGGGCCTGGCGCCAAACCGGCTGTTTCCGCCGACAGCCGCGCGCGTGGTGCTCAATTTGCTGCTGCTGGCAGCAGAGTCCTTACCCGGCGGTGGCATCGTGGCACTGGCCGAAGCGCCACCAGATGGCGTGCTTGTGACAATATCCGGCGCGCGCGCCGCCTGGCCCGCCGGTCTCAGCCGCTGGCTGACCGAACCGGACACCGCCGTCGACGCAATGTTGGCGGATCCTCGCCGTCTGCAGGCGCCGCTGACGGCCCTGCTGGTTCACGGTTACGGCTATCGGCTGTCCATGCTGATGCCGGCATCGGCCGTGCACGATTCGGAGCTTTCGCCGCCGCTGCTGCTCTCGCTGAGGCCATAGATAACTTCCATTTACCGATTGTTCGCCAGCGCCGGGCCAGGATAGCCCACCGTCCGCTCCCCGCCGGGCGGCGAGAGGTCTGCCATGGACGATTTGATCGCCGATTTCCTCACGGAGACCAACGAGAGCATCGCCGACCTCGACGTCGCGCTGGTGAAGCTGGAGCAAACGCCGGACGATAAGGAGACCCTCTCCCTGATCTTCCGGCTCATGCACACGATCAAGGGGACTTGTGGCTTCCTTGGCCTGCCGCGTCTGGAACGGGTTGCTCACGCTGCGGAGAATGTGCTGGGAAAGGTACGCGACGGCGCCCTAGCGGCAACCCCAGATACGGTTACCCTGGTTCTCTCCGCCCTGGATCGTATCAAGCTCATTGTCGGTGGTCTGGCCGCGACCGGGAACGAACCTGCAGGGGACGATGGAACACTTGTGGAGGCGCTGAACGCAGCAGCTGCCGGAGACGTGCTCAAGGCACCAGAGCCGGTTGTGGTGGCCGAACCCGAACCTGAAGACCCGCCAGCTCCGGACTTGCCAGCCCGCCTACCGGTGGCGGAAAAGCCCCCATCCGCTCCAGCATTGCCCGCCGTAGCTACGCCTGACGCCGCGCCGCAAGCCGAGCCTGTTTCCGCGGCTCAGACCATCCGAGTCACGGTTGATGTGCTGGAAGACCTGATGACCCTGGTCAGTGAGCTGGTGCTCACGCGCAACCAGCTTTTGCAGCTTGCGCGTAGCCAGGAGGAGAACACTCACTTCGTGGTCCCGTTGCAGCGCCTGTCGCACATCACCTCCGACTTGCAGGAAGGAGTGATGAAGACCCGCATGCAGCCGATCGGTAATGCGTGGAACAAACTGCCTCGCCTGGTGCGCGACCTTGCGCGCGAAACGGGCAAGAAGATCGATCTCATCATGCTCGGTGCCGATACCGAGCTCGACCGACAGGTCCTGGAACTGATCAAGGATCCGCTGACGCACATGGTGCGCAACAGCGGCGATCACGGTCTGGAGTCGCCGGCCGATCGCCGTGCGTCGGGTAAGTCGGAGACCGGTCGCATTACGCTCAATGCCTTCCACGAGGGCGGTCACATCATAATCGAGATTTCTGACGATGGTCGTGGGCTGCCCCTCGACAAAATCCGGGCCAAGGCGCTGAAGAACGGTCTGGCCACCGAGGCCGAACTCGCTGCAATGGGCGAGGCGCAGTTGCAGCGCTTCATCTTCCGACCAGGGTTCTCCACTGCGACCGTGGTCACTGCGGTATCGGGCCGCGGCGTCGGCATGGACGTGGTGAAGACAAATATCGAGAAGATCGGTGGAACCATTGACCTGAAGAGTACCCTAGGCCAGGGGACCACCTTCACCATCAAGATTCCACTTACGCTCGCCATTGTCTCGGCCCTTATAGTCGAGGCTGGCACCGAACGGTTTGCCATCCCGCAGATCAGCGTCGTTGAACTGGTGCGTGCCAGGAAAGAAGCTGGCGGCGGCCACAACGACGCCGGTTCCGAACCAGTGATCGAGCGGATCAACGACACGCCCGTCCTACGACTGCGCGACCGGCTGCTGCCTCTGGTCAACCTCAATGACCTGCTTGCACTGGGCAATTCGGAGAGTGATGGCACTGGTGCCCACATCGTTGTGACCCAGGTGGGTGCCAACAGCCTTGGCATCATCGTCGACCGCGTGTTCGACACTGAGGAAATTGTCGTAAAGCCGGTGGCGCCGATACTGCGTCACGTCACGATGTTCAGCGGCAACACCATCCTGGGCGATGGCTCCGTGATCATGATCCTCGATCCAAACGGAATAGCCCGCGCCACTGGCATCGGCGCCGGCGGTGACGCCAAGGCGATCTCGTCCAGTGCGGCGGAGGCGCTGCATAGCAGCGAGCGCACGGCCATGCTGCTGTTCGTCGCCGGCGGAGGGCAGAAACTCGCAGTGCCGCTTGGATTGGTGGCGCGGCTGGAGGACATTCCTCCCGAAAAGATCGAGATTTCCTGCGGCTCTCCGGTCACGCAGTACCGTGGCAGGCTGATGCCTTTGGTGCCGATGCCCGGCGGTCATAGTATCAATAAGCCACGCCAGCCGGTACTCGTGTTCAACGACGGCGACCGGACGATGGGGCTGATGGTCGACGAGATCGTCGATGTAGTCGAGGACCGGCTGCATATTGAATTATCCGGCTCGCGCCCTGGCCTGCTCGGGTCGGCAGTGATCGGTGGGGTCGCCACCGATGTCATCGATACCGGATACTGGCTGACGCAGGCTTGGCGGGACTGGTTTCACCGAACACCTGAGGCGGATACCGGAGCCAGGTCACAGCATGTCCTGGTGGTGGAGGATAGCGACTTCTTCCGCCAACTGGTGACGCCGATTCTGGGTGCGGCAGGCTATCGTGTCACTCCGGCATCCAGTGCCGCCGAGGCGCTGCACTTGCGCGAGGCGGGAGCGATGTTCGATGCGATCGTCTCAGACATAGTCATGCCAGACATGGACGGGCTTGACTTCGCCCGGACGGTGCGAGCCAGCGGTGCGTGGTCGAAGTTGCCGATGATCGCCCTGTCATCGCGCGCAGATGCGGCGGACATCGAGGCCGGCCGCGACGCTGGGTTCACCGACTATGTCGCCAAGTTCCAGCGTGACGCACTGATCGCCAGCCTGAACCAATGTCTGGCCGAGCCGATCGCGGCATAACGGCATGTGATCCGTCGGCAAGCAGAGGAAAGCAGTAACGACGATGACAACCGATGTGCCGGAACGCCCCGCCGCAGAGGAAGATGAGGAAGAGCGTGCATTCGTCACGCTAATGGTTGCCAATCAGCCGTGCGGCATCCCAGTGCTTGGCGTGCGCGACATTCTGGGTGAGCACAAGATAACCCGGATCCCTTTGGCGCCCCCCGATATTGCCGGCAGCCTGAACCTGCGCGGCCGCATCGTGACTGCGATCGATCTCCGCCGACGTCTGAGACTGCCGCCCGCTCCTGCGGATCAGCCGCGCATGTCGGTTGTCGCCGAGCAGGGCGGGGAGCTCTACGCACTTCTGGTGGACCAGGTTTCCGAAGTGATGAGCCTCAAGGCGAGTTCGTTCGAGCGCAATCCGCCCACACTGCCAGCCACCTGGGCGCAATTCAGCAGCGGGATCTATCGCCTCGATGGAGCGCTGCTTGTGGTACTCGACGTGGGCAAGCTGCTGGCGCTGAACGAGGCCGCGTAGGGACACTTCGCATGGCAAGTCTTTGCCTAGTGGTTGATGACAGCCGTGTCGTGCGCAAGGTAGCGCGCCGCATCCTTGAGGCGCATGGCTTCATCGTTGCCGAGGCCGCCGATGGTCAGCAGGCGCTCGAAGCATGCCGTGCGCAAATGCCGGACTGTGTGTTGCTGGACTGGAACATGCCCGTGATGAACGGCATCGTCTTTCTCAAGCGGCTGCGCGCTGAGTACGGGCCCGAGAAACCGGCGGTGGTGTTTTGCACGACCGAGACCGAGCTGACGTCGATTGAGCAGGCAATGGCCAGCGGTGCGCAAGAATACATCATGAAGCCGTTCGACGAGGATATCCTTGTCGGCAAGTTCGAGCAGGTTGGGTTGCTGTGATTGCTCCTGGCTATACGAGAGCCGAAGCAGCTGGTTCACAGCCTGTGCGCGTGATGGTCTGCGACGACTCGGCGGTTATCCGCGGTGCCGTATCGCGAATGCTGGACGCTGACCCGGCCGTGCAGGTCGTGGCTCGTGTTGCGAATGGACAAATGGCACTCGACGAGTTGAAGCGCACGCCGATCGATATCGTGGTTCTCGATATCGAGATGCCAGTGATGGATGGCATGACGGCATTGCCACTGCTGCTGCGCGCGGATTCTGGCCTGAAGGTCATCATGGCGTCCACGCTGACCACACGCGGGGCCGATATCGCGTTGCGTGCCGTGCGGCTGGGCGCTGCGGACTATGTGTCCAAGCCCTCGGCGGTTATCGGTGACGACGTGTTCCGTCGCGAGCTGGTTGACAAGGTCAAGGCGTATGGCCGCCTGCGGCGCCGTGGGGCTCCTTCGGCAGCGCGCGAGACAGCGACGCTTCGGCTCCGTCCGATTACAAATTTGGCACCCAAACTGCTTGCCGTGGGCAGTTCCACCGGCGGTCCGCAAGCGCTCTTTACCCTTGTGCAAGGCTTGGGCAAGACGTTGAACGTTCCGGTGGTGATGACGCAGCATATGCCGGCAACGTTCACGCCGATTCTGGCCGAGCACATTTCCAAGCTGGGCTGCATGCCCTGCGCCGAAGCGAAAGAAGGTGAACCGCTGGCACCGGGACGGATCTATCTGGCGCCCGGAGATCGTCACATGATGATCTATGCCACGCGCAATGGGCTGCAGGCGCGGCTGAGCAGCGATCCGCCGGAGAACTTCTGCCGCCCCTCCGTCGACCCCATGCTGCGCAGTGCCGCGACGGCGTGCGAAGGACGCGTGCTGGTGACGATGTTGACTGGAATGGGCCAGGACGGGTTGGCCGGGACACGTCGGGTCATCGAAACCGGTGGTAGCGCAGTGGCGCAGGACGAGGCCACAAGCGTTGTGTGGGGCATGCCAGGCGCCATCGCCCAGGCAGGGTTGTGCAATGCCGTCCTGCCGCTGCCCCACATTGCACCAAAGCTGCTTGAGCTGCTGCGGATGCCGCACGCATGACGCAGATGCTCTCGGCTGCCACCTTCGAGACTTTCGCGGCATTGCTGAAGAAGCGCTCTGGGCTGGTGATCGGACCAGACAAGATCTATCTGCTGGAGACGCGTCTGGCGCCGATCCTCAAGCAGGAGAAACTGCGCGATTTGATCGCTCTGGCGGACCGGCTGCGATCAAGCAATGCCGAGCCGCTGATCCGGCAGGTGGTCGAAGCGATGACCACCAACGAGAGTTTCTTCTTCCGTGATGACAAGCCGTTTCAGCACTTTCGCAGCCAGGCGCTGCCACGGCTTATTGCCGCGCGTCCACCTGGTGCGTTGTTTCGCGTCTGGTCGGCCGCGTCTTCGTCGGGGCAGGAAGCGTATTCGATCGCTATGGTTGTGTCCGAATTTCGCCCCAGTCTGGGGGACCGACGGGTCGAGATCATCGGCACCGATTTGGCGCGCGAGCAGGTTGCTCGCGCTCGCGAAGGAATCTACACGCAGTTCGAAGTCCAGCGTGGACTTCCGATCCAGATGCTGATGCGCCACTTCCGCAAAGAGGAGAGCAATTGGCGGATCAGCGAAGCGATCCGCGGCATGGTGCAATATCGCGAGTGGAATCTGTTGTCCGATCTACGACCATTGGGACAATTTGACGTTGTGTTCTGCCGCAATGTGTTGATCTATTTTGATCAGGCAACCAAGACCAAGGTGCTGGAGGCGGTCGCACGGCAGATGCCCGCGGACGGACTACTGTATCTCGGTGGGGCAGAGACGGTGTTAGGCATCACCAGCTGCTTCGCACCACTACCCAGCGAGCGGGGAGTCTACGGGTTGGCTGGTGCAGCTACGGCAGCTAAATCCGTCGGCGATACGCGCACGGCGAGAAGCCTGGCGTGACAAGCTTTGCCGTTTCGGTCAGTCAGCGGACAAGATCAGCAACGACGATACACCAACGAAATCATGCAGTGGCTTTTGCACCGGGCGGTAGAGCTGGCGGTCAACGATCAAGTGCCGCGTCGTGGTGGTTTTTTCGCAATGCTCCTTAATGAAGATTCCGCCGACAGGTTCCTCATCAGGGCGGGGTTTGGCTTCCTCGCAATTCCAGCCATTGGAACCATAGTGCGCGCGGGCCTGTAACCCGAATAAAAAGGCCTTCTTCCGCAAGTACAGTCTGACATTGGGATCCGTCTGGATCCGAATCCCGCCAACGTGCCCGTCAACACTGATCAATAAGGCGAGGCGCACCGGCTGTCCTGCTACGCGAGTTCCTTCATAGCTGTCGTTGGTGAGCGCCCGCAGGTTATCCGATGGATCAAACTCAAAGGCGATACCGTACAGGCCCCGCGCATCCGACGGACAGCGCAAATAGTCCTGCCAACGGCTCAGTGCAGTGTCAGCAGCGTCGGCGCAATGAAAATGAATGTAACCCCGCACCGGCAATTCCTGAACGCTTTTTCCGATGCGAAATTCACGAAGGTCATTTGGCTGCTGCGCATAGCAGCGCAATACGAAGCAGATCCCGATAAGCGAGAGCAGCGTGCGTTGCATCGAGTTCAGCCACCCGGTCGCGATTGCTGTTGGCCGGCGCCCAAGTAGACATTGCACACACGCGAGTCGGACCCCCAGAACGCGGTGCACTCGGCATGGGTGGTCGAGCCCTTTCCTTTGATGGTGTCGATAACATAAGCCACGACGGCTTTGATGTCATTGGCGCGCAGATAGGTGGTTGGTTCCGGCGGCATCTGCACGCCTGCCTGTTGCCTATCCATCCCGGAGCATGGTTTGTTCGAGTCATCGTACGCGCCGCGCATATGGTAGGGCATACCCGTTCCCGGTCGCCCGCACTCGACGGTCATAATGATCTGTTCTCGACTCAACTGCGTCTGGCGCAACGAGAGTGCGTCTCCGCCATAGCCTCCACCACCGCTGCCGTCCCATTTGTGACAGCCCATGCAGTTGGCTCTGCGGAACACCGATTTTCCCTCGGCGTCCAGAGCCTTGTCCGCAGAGTCCACAGCCTGACCACCAGCCCCGGCGACCAGCATTGCGATGAGGAACATCGTCAGCAGATTAGTCGTGCGCATCCATGTTGCATTCGGTTGGACGCCAAGGTGTGGGCTCGCTGGGGCGCGGCGGGCCCGGCAAAAAATCAGAGTCCGAAGACGAACAGCATGGAACCGGGCTGAATCGTCTTTAGTTCCGGTGTCGCCTCGATGAACCATTTGTCCCATGCGCCGCCCTGACCTGCGAGGATGGCGATGTACTGTTTGCCGCCTGCAGTGAAGGTCATCGGCGGCGCGTTGACGCCACATCCGCACTCGAACTCCCACAGCACTTTGAGCGTCTTGGCGTCCAGGGCCATGATCGTGCCGTCCGGTTCGCCGGCAAACACAAGGTCCGGTGTCGCCAGAATTCCACCCAGCATCGGATAGCGGGTCTCGGCTTTGCCGACCTCCTTGCCGGTCGCGACGTCGATCGCGGTGATGCTGCCGGTGATCTGCACGTTCTCCTTTGGACCACCGCCGGTGAAAAACTCGCGCGGCTTGAACGAGCCAGGCTGCTGCACCTCCACCTTGATGTGATTGCAGCTTTCGATCACCGGAATGTACCAGCGGTTCAGCTCCGGATTGAACGCGGTGGGAGGCCAGTTCTTGCCGCCCATGTTGCCGGGACAGATGTCGGTCTCCAGGTTTTGGCGGCTGGGTGTCGCCTGCGGATTATAGTGCTGGACCGGTTGCTTCGGGTCATACTCGACCGGCTTGCCAGTTTCCGGGTTCAGCCCCTTGGTCCAGGTGAGCTTCTTGACGAATGGCAGCCCCCAGACGAATTCGCCGTTGGTGCGGTCGATTGCATAGGCGAAGCCGTTGCGGTCGGCCTCCAGTGCCAGCTTCACCGGCCGATTATGGATGGTGGTATCGACGAGGACATTCTCGGCAACGCTGTCATAGTCATAAGGATCATTCGGTGTGTGCTGGAAATGCCACTTGATCTTACCGGTGTCCGCATCGAGACCGATTGAGCTGTCGGTGAACAGATTGTCGCCTGGGCGATACTCGCTGTCCCAATCGGGTCCTGGGTTGCCAACGCCCCAGACGATCGTGTTGCTTGACGGATCGTAAGAGCCGGTCACCCAGGTCGATCCGCCGCCGGTTGCCGCTGCATCGTTGCTGCCCTGCCACGTCTCGATACCAGGCTCGCCCTTGGTTGGGATTGTGTAGCTGCGCCAGACTTCCTTTTGCGTCTTGAGGTCGGTCGCGGCAATCCAGCCCCGGATGCCGTATTCGGCGCCGGCAACACCGGTAATCGCCATATTCTTTACAACGAGTGGCGCACCCGTCACGACTTCGCCCTTGTCAGGGTTGGCCACCTGACGGTGCCAGGCGATTTCACCGGTATCCTTGTCGGTGCCGATCAGCCGACCATCGAGTGTGTGCGATATGACCAGATTATCCCACAAAGCGACGCCACGGTTGTCCACGCCACAACACGCTATCGCGCCGGCCCAGTCATGATCCGTCTTAGGATCCATCTTCCAGACCAGCTTTCGCTTTCCTTCACGGGCATCGATCTTGTAGACCGATCCCCAGCCATCGGTGACGTAGAGGAAGCCGTTTTCGGCAATTGGCGTACCCTCAAGGCCACCATGCGTCCAGATGCCGCCGCCCTCGAGACCACCGAGTTGCAGCGTCCATGCGACCTTGAGGTTTTGGACCGTCTCGCGATTGATCTGGTTCAACGTTGAAAAGCGATGCGCGGAATAGTCCTTGTGATGCAGCAGCCAGTTGCCCTGTTCTTTATCCGCATTGAGCAGGCGGTCCGATGTGACTTCGTCAGCCGCTCTCGCAGGACCCGTCGCAAGCAACGCGACGAGCGCACTGGATGCAGCCAGAAGGCGGAGATACATGTTGGAACCGGCGATTTTTTTCATTGGAGTCCCCTCATGGTTCTGCTGCGACCACCGCGCAACAGTTGCACAGGGTCAAGCCTTGTCAACCGGGCGCGAGCATAGTCAGCATCACGTCATTTCGACTGAGCTGACTGATCCGAAGGGTCAGTGCATCCCGCCGCGCGCCGCGATAGGCCAAAGACACTCCACCCGCCCGCCGCGCACGCCGACATACCAGTCGTAGCGATCCACTGTCGGATCGCAGTGCCCAGGCACCAGCCGCAGTTTCTCGCCAAGCTTCGGCGGTGTGGTTTCCGACGCCACCTCGAGCTTGCCGTGCTCGTCTGAGGCGCTAAGATAGCGGATGTCGGGCCGTTGCCATATCGTTGGCATGCCGCTGTCCACCGCCAGCGCCTTCAACCCGGCATCCACCACGGCAATATTCCGGTTCGGCGTACTCATCACTGTCGCCAGCACGAACAGCGAATGACGGAAGGTGCTGACCGGTACGCCGGCTTCATCCAGGTTGCGGGCATAATCCGCGTCCATGAAGACGTAGCTACCAGCCTGGATCTCATTATACACGCCTGATGCGGATTCGATCTGAAACGTGCCTGTGCCGGCACCACCGACGATCGGACAGTCAAGTCCCTGCTGGCGCAGCTGTTCCACCGTACGTCGCGACCCATCCACCGCATTGCCGATCAGCGTGCGCCGCTCCTCCACCGTGCGCTTGTGCTGCGCACTGCCATGATAGGCTTGCAGTCCACCGAATATCAGGTGCTTCGACTGAGCGATAAGCTTGGCCAACGCCACGGCGTCCGGGCCGGGTAAGACGCCACAGCGTCCAGCACCGACATCGATCTCCACCAGAACCGGCAGGCGCACGCCGGCATCTTCGGCAACAGCCTCGATAGCCGCTACCTGAGAGGGATCGTCGGCACAAACTGCCACCTTGCTGATCCGTGCCAACGCGGCCAGCCGTGCGAGCTTCGGCGGGCCCACGACCTCGTTGCTTACCAGGATGTCAGGGATGCCGCCCCAGGCAAGCGCCTCGGCTTCCGCCACTTTCTGCACGCACTGCCCGACGGCGCCGCGCGCCATCTGCAGCCGCGCGATGACCGGCGACTTGTGTGTCTTGGCGTGGGCCCGCAGTTTTGCCGGTGTCGGCGCCAGCAGCCCAGCCATATGGTCGAGGTTGTGCTCGAATGCATCCAGGTCGATCAGCAGGGCAGGCGTATCGACTTCGTCCTCGCGCATGCCGGGGCGGGCGGGCGGTGGCTGCAACATGGTTCATTCCCTCCAAGGCCGGCGCGTGCCGCCGGGCGCAATCCACGCATTAGCGGCAGTCTTGCCGTTTGGCGTCCGCACGACAACCCGAACCAGGCGATATGCCGAGCCTTCATAGGCAACCAATCGCCGCAACACGGGCGCAGGCAGCTTCACTACTGCGCCAGATACAGCGCCTCTGCGGTCACGTCGCAATGTTGGATAGCGGGTGCCGCGCAGCACGACGCGTCGCCAACCTGTCAGCGTGGCCGGGGTTCCCACTCCCAACCTCCGATCACCAAGTAACGTGCCATAGAGGAACAGTCGCATCAGCCGTCGAAGCGATAGGCGCCCGTACGCAGAATGCCTCAGGTCGAGCTGTTGCCACCAGAGGAATCCAGGCCGAGCATCCGGTGAAAGGAGAATAGGAGTTGACCATGGCAATCGGCGCACTGCGGCCAATCGAGACGATCGGGTTTACCGGCCTGGGCGTGATGGGTGAGCCGATGTGCGGGCATCTGGCCCGACGGTCCGGCAAGCGGGTGCTGGCATACGATCTGCGCAGCGAACCGCTCGCCCGCCTCGCAACTGACGGGGTAATTCCCATGCCGCTGGACGCAATTGGCCGGGATTGCGACTTGATCTTGTTCTCACTTCCGGATGGCAAGGCGGTCGCATCCGTGGTGGCGGCGCTGGAGCAGCACCTGAGCCCCGGTCAGTGTGTAGTGGACACGTCCACTTCATCAGTGCCGCTCACACGCGAGATCGGGGCGCGGCTTGACCAACATGGTATTGGCTTTGCCGACGCACCGGTGGCTCGTACTCGGGAAGCAGCGGCACGTGGTGAGCTCTCCATCATGGTCGGCGCGACAGAGGCAGTGTTCCAGCATGTTCGCCCGGTACTTGAGACGATGGGTACGGACATCACCCATTGCGGTCCCATCGGGTGTGGCCAAGTCTGCAAAGTCCTGAACAACATGCTGGTGTTCCAGCACACCAGTGCACTTGCCGAAGCTATCGCGATCGGTCGTCGTCATGGTGTTCCACCGGAAATGCTGCTTCCCATCCTCGCCAAAGGCTCCGGCGACAGCTTTGTGCTGCGGAGCCACGGCATGAAATCTATGCTGCCGCGCGACTTCCCGGAGCGGGCATTCTCCACTCGCTATGCGATCAAGGACCTGTCTTACGCGCTGGAAATGGCGGCTGAAAGCCGCCTTGCTGTGCCAGGAGCAGAGCTGACCATGCAGCGTCTGAAAGCGTCGGACCAGGCAGGCAACGGGGAAAAATACCACCCAGCCGTGCTCAAGCTAATCGATCCGGAATGAGTGCCGGCCGCGCCGCCGAAGCCCCTATCGGAACGTATAGACGCTCAATGCGTTGTCGTGGAACAGCATGCGTTTTTCTTGCTCCGTCATCTGGAAGCGAAACGCCAGATGCGGATCGTCAAAGTCCCAGTGCGGATAGTCGGACGAATACACCATCCGATCCCAGCCGATCCACTCGAACACCTGACGCAGGTCGTCGGGGTTCTCCGGCTCCTCGACCGGCTGGGTCGCAAACCACAGGTTGGTTCGCATGTATTCGGATGGGCGCCGCTTCACCTGTGGCACCTCGTCGCGCATCTTCTCCCAATGGGCGTCGAGCCGCCAGCCGAGTGATGGCGCCCAGGCGAAACCGCCTTCGATCAGGCACACCTTCAGCTTGGGGAATGCCTCGAACACGCCCTCCAGGATCATGCTCGCCGCCTGGTTCTGCATCGAGTGCACCAGCACATGGTGGTCTTCGATGTAGAACTGTGGCCAACCGCTGGGCGAAGGCGCGCTCGACTGCGTGCCGCCTATATGCAGACCGATCGACAGATCGTTGGCCTGCGCCGCGGCAAAGATCGGCCAGTAGCGTCTGCGTCCAAGCGGTTCCGACGTCTTCGAGCCGAGCTGGATCTGCGCAAAACGCCAGTCGCCGGCGCGCTTCTCGATCTCCTTCACCGACGCTTCGGGATCATCCTGCGGCACCAGGATCGACGCGCGGAGCCGAGGTTCTTGGTCGACGAAATCATGCGCCTGCCAGTCATTGGCAGCCGAGCAAAGGGCCGCCGCTTCGTCAAGATTGCGCGACGTGTTGACGCCGATCAGCGGCTCCAGAACGCCATAGGCGATGTTGTAG
Source organism: Acetobacteraceae bacterium (assembly GCA_024280945.1). Lineage (GTDB taxonomy): Bacteria > Pseudomonadota > Alphaproteobacteria > Acetobacterales > Acetobacteraceae > JAMXLO01. The sequence goes on along the minus strand of JAMXLO010000122.1, from coordinate 206,369 downwards.
GCGTCGAGCAGCTGTTCGCGCATGAACGCCACATCGGATCCGGGCAGTCCGCCACCCGGCGGCCAGGCATCGCGTCGCGACGTGGCAGGGGAGAACCGCGGATAGGTCCCCCGATCGGCGTAGATCCCGCAATTCAGCTTGCCGTACTCTGCCACGTGCTTGCGCCAGCGCTCCGACAGGTACTGGTTCAATGCGCCTGGCCGCAACGAGGGATGAATGTCACAATCGATGATGCCGAGCCGTGTATCGGCTGCAAGGCGGCGTTCAATAACGTCAACGGGCGCGTTCATTGCCCAATCTCCTTCAAGCAAGGGTCTCCTTTAGGCGAGGATAGGTCTCCAGCGGATTATCGACGCGGATGCGCTGCAGCAGAGCTGGCGACAAGCCGGCGGGCAGAACGGCATCGCCATCGAACTGCCAGTGCGGAAAGTCCGAGGCGAACAGCAGCATGTTGTCGCTGTCGATCATCTCGATGATGCGGTCGAACACATTGCTGTCGCGCGGCGCGTCGATCGGCTGCACCGTCAGCCGCACATTCTCCCGGATGATCTCCGCCGGCGAACGCTTGAGCCATGGCACCTCGGCACGGACGCCGCGCCAGGTCTTGATCGCGCGCCAGATGAAGCCGGGAAGCCAGGTCACACCCGACTCGATCAGCACAAAACGCAGATGCGGATAGCGGTTGAACACACCGTTCGAAATCAGGCTGAGCAACTGATCCTCGAATAGCTGCGAATTGGCGACATAGTCGTGCAGGTAGTGCGATGGCCAGCCAGTCGAAGTGGGTGCGTAGCGGTACATGCTGCCGGCGTGCAGCCCGATCGGCAGGTCGTACTTCGCCGCAACCTCGTAGATCGGCCAATAGTAGCTGCGACCCAGCATCATCTCGCACGCCGCCGGCATCAGGATCTGCACGAAACGTTCGTCCCCGGCGATCCGCTCGATCTCCTCTATCGCGAGCAGCGGAGCCTGTGGGGGTATGACGATGGAGGCGCGCAGTCGCCTGTCCTTGTTCAGCCAATGCTCGACGATCCAGTCATTGACCGCCGAACAGATCGCCGCCCCCATGCTCTCGCTGACCGCGACCTGGCCTCCGGTGAGCGGATTGCAGATCGCCAGGCTGATGCCGAACGCATCCAACGCGTGGCGTTGCATACCGGAGAGGCTGGATCCAGGCCGTTCGCCCTTCACGCGCCAGTCGGGGCGGCAGGTAATCGGTGATCCAAGCGGGTAGCTCATCATATCGAAGCCATCGAGCCCACGGGCAATAAACGATTCGTGCCAGAAATCGTTCATATAGGGCAGCAATGCCTTGATTTCCGGCACTCCAGGGTGGATGTCGCAGTCGATCGCGCCATCAATGGTCATGGTCTCTGTCATCGTTGCCACTGTATGGGTGCAGGGTCAGCCCTTCAACCCCGCTCGCCGTAGGGCGCGCTGCCAGTCAGACGCGACCGCATTCAGTGCGGGCTTTGCCGTGTTTTGCCCGGACAGCACCGAGGAGATCGCGGTGCGCAGCGACAGTTCCATCGTGGGCCAGATTGCATCGCGTGGTTCCAGCGTTGCGGTCTGCATCGCCTCGGCCAGCACCGGCGCCCAACCATAGTCGCGCATCACGTCAGGGTGCTTCAGCACCGACACGCGGTGGAGCATTGCCGCGCACTACCGATCGCCGCATCCACTCCTTCGAGCAGGCGAACTGAATGAACTCGAACGCCCAGTCCTTGTTCTTCGACGCCGTCGGCACGCCGAACGTCCAGCCACCGACGCTCACTCTGCTGTCCGCGCGCGAATGCGCACCTGGCGCGACGGCCCACGCCCACTTGCCGGCGGTTTTCGAAAGCTTCGGATCGTTGATCAGCGTACCGTATGGCGCGAGCGTGATCGTCATTGCGTAGCGGTCATTCTGTCCGCCGGCAACAATCTCGTCGAACTCCCAGGTGATCGCATCCGGCACGATCACCTTGTATTTGGTCATCAGGTCGCCGTAGTATTGCAGCGCCTCGATCGCACGGACGTTGTTGATCTCGATGTCATAGGTCTTCGGATCGAAATAGCGACCGCCGTTGCCACGCAGGAATGGGGAGAACCCGCCAACGATCGGCCGGTCCCTGCCGTCCCCAGATGCCCAGGCCGTAGCGGGTGGGCGCCCCTGCCTTGGTGGTGGCAATTAGCGCCGCCTGAAACTCCTCCCAATTTTCTGGCGCCTTGTCGAAGCCGACATCCGCCAACAGCTGCTTCTGATAGTTCAGGATACTGGCGGTGACGCGATACGGAATGCCCAGCAGCTTCCCCTGATAGCTGGCCATGTCGCGGATCGGCGGCAGAAAATCGTCCCAGTCAAAATCGGGGTGTCTACTGGCTGAGCTGGCCAGCAGCTTATCGTGATCCTCCATGTGTTGCGCCAGCCAGCCGGCATAAGTGGCGGTCCACTGGATGACGTCGATGCCAGACGAACCAGAGTTCAACTCCGCCTTCAGCCGAGCGCTCAGCGCATCGATCGGCAGCAGGGTAAAGTCGACCTTGATCCCATGTTGCTTTTCAAATGCTGGCGCGACCTCCTCGACCAGGCACCAGTGCCAGGGCCCGTTGTCGCCGACGAATACCAGTTTCTCAGGCTTGCTCTGCGCCAGAGCGACACGCGGCAGCGCCGCCGTGGCGGCGCCTGCCTGCAACAGCGAACGGCGGCGGATCACCGGCCGATTCCTGCACGTCGCAGGCTGCGCTGCCAGTCAGCTGCCAATTCGTCCAGCGCAACCTTTGCCGTCTTCTGTCCAAGTTGAACCTGGGCAATGGCGGAGCGCATCTGCACCTCCAAGGTATCCCAGACCGGGTTGGCCGGAGTTGGCGTGCCTGTCTCGATCGCCTGTGCGGCCACCGGTGGCCAGCCGATCTTTTCCACCATCTCCGGGTCCTCCAGCACCGAACGCAGCGGCGGTGCATTGCCGCGGAACATGGCCTTCTTCTGCCAGTCGCGAGCGCAACACATCGCCACGAACTCCAGTGCCCACTCCTTGTTCTTGGTGTATTTCGGCACCCCGATCGTGTGGCCATCGATCCAGGTTCGACCTTCTTCTTTGTTGTGCGGTCCCGGCACCGTGGTCCACGCCCATTTGCCGCCGGTCTTCGAGAGCTTCGGATCGTTGATCAGCGTGCCGTAAGGGGCGAACATTTGCACCATGGCATAGCGGTCGCGCTGGCCACCGGCGACGATTTCCTCGAATTGCCAGGTCATCGCATCCGGCGGCACAAGTTTGTACTTGGTAATGAGATCACCATAGAACTGCAGCGCTTCCACTGCCTTTGCATCGTTTATGAACACCTCGCCGGTCTTGAAGTCCACCATGCGTGCGCCGCCGTTAGAAAATAGAAAGGAAGCAAGGCAGGAATACATACCGGCACCCTGCATGCCCATCAGGCCATAGGCATAGCGCTCGGGCGGTGCGTTCACCGCCTGCGCGGTCTTCAGGAACTGTTCCCAATTTTCTGGCGGCTTGGCGAAACCGGCCTGCTCGAGCAGCGCCTTCTGGTAGTGGAAAATACCGGTGGTGATGCGATACGGCAGACCTGTCAGTTTGCCCTCGTAGGTCGCCGCCTTCTTGGTACCGGTCAAGTAGTCGTTCCAGTCGAACTCGGGGTGTTTCGCCTTGATCTGAGCCAGCAGCGGTTCGTGGTCTTCCATATGCGGCGCCATCCAGCCGGTCATGCTGACCGAGAATTGCGCCACGTCGATGCCGCTGCTGCCGGATCCGAGCTCTGCCCGCAGCCGCGCCCGCCATGGATCAACCGGCAGCAGTGTGAAGTCCACCTTAATACCGGTCGCCTTCTCAAACGCGGGCGCCACCTCTTCGACCATCACGTAATGCCATGGACCGTTGTCACCGACATAGACCAGCTTCTCCGGCTTGCTCTGCGCCATGATCTGCGGCGCAGCCAGCACGCCCATTGATGCTTGCAGCAGCGTGCGACGCTTCAGTTTTGCCATACGTCTCCCCCTAGCCTTTGACCGCACCCGACGACAAGCCAGCAACAAGATGCCTTTGCGCCGCGAACGAGAAGATCAACACCGGCAGGATCACCAGCACACCAGAGGCGGTCATGCCACCCCAGTCGGTGCCGGTATCGCCGCCGGAAAAGCCTGCCATCAGCACGGGCAGAGTCCGTGTCGCATTATTGGTGAGCACCGCAGAGAACAGGAAGTCGTTCCACGCCAGTTGCAGGCAGAGGATGCTTGCTGCCACCAGCCCTGGCCGGATCAGCGGCAACACCACGTGACGGAATGCCGCCGCACGCGACGCGCCGTCCACCCAGGCACTCTCCTCCAGTTCCCGTGGCAGATCCTCGAAGAATCCGCGCATGATCCAGACCACCAGCGGCAGACTGAAGGTGCTGTAGGCCAGCACCACGCTGAACCGCGTCGTGGTCAGCCCAAGCTTACTGAACAATATGTACATAGGTACAAGCACCGCGATCGGCGGCAGCATGCGCATGACCAGGAGCGAGAAGAACAGGAAGGATCCGCCGCGAAATGGAAAGCGTGCGAACGCGTAGGCCGCCGGGACGCCGACGCCGAGCGATAGCAGTACTGCGCCGGATGACACGACCAGGCTGTTGACGAATGCCTGCAAAAAATCCGCCTGACCGAGCACCGCGGCGTAGTTTTCCAGCGTCGGCGTCCATACGAACAGCGGGGGCAGGGCGAATACCTGCAGTCGCGTCTTCAGTGACAGGCCGATTACCCACAGCAGCGGGAACATAAACACCGCTGTCATGGCGATTAGCCCGAGATACACCGCCCCTGCGAAAATCAGTTTGCTGCGTCGCGAACCGACGCCATGCAGCCCGGTCATCATATAGCGATCCGGGCGCAACCCCGGCCTTCTAAGCCTGCCACTGGGCTCGACCTGGTGGTCCTGGCCACGCTTGAGCGGGCCATCAGTTCGCCTCCCGCCGGCGGATTACCGCAATGAAGAACAGGCACAGCAACAGACACATCACCAGCATCATCCACGACGCCGCGGCGCCAAGGCTCAAGTCGAACTTCACGAACGAGGCCAGGTACGTGAACATCGACAGCGACATGGTTGCGTTCGCCGGCCCGCCGCTAGTCATGACATAGATGTTGTCGAATGCGCGGAACTCAAAAATGGTGCGCAACAGCAGCGCCACGAGAATATAGGGTCGCAGCAGTGGCAATGTGACGTGCCAGAACACCTGCCAGGCGCTGGCGCCGTCGATCGACGCCGCCTCGACTGGTTCGCTTGGCAACGAGCGTAGTCCCGCCAGCAACAGCACCGCGACATATGGCGCGTTCTGCCATAGGTTCACCACCATAACAGAAATCAATGCTGTGCCTGGTCGTCCCAGCCAGACGATGTGGGTGCCGATCCAATAGTTCACTACGCCGTGATCCGGGTCCAGCAGCAGCTTCCAGCACAGCGCAGCGACGATCGGGGTGATCATCATCGGCACTACCAAAATCGTGCGGAACAACCCGATCAGCGGCAGATCGACATTCAGGAGCAGTGCGATCGCCATCCCCAGTCCAAGCTCGGTCGCAACCGTGACCGCGGTGTAGATGAAGGTCACCTGCAGGCTTGCCAGAAACTGCGGGTCGGTCAGGAGGTCCTCGTAATTGGCGCTACCGGCAAAGTCGCCAGCGAACAGAGCCTGTTCCGGCGACCAGCCTTGAAAGCTGAGATAAAACGAGAACGCCAGCGGGATGCCGAATATCAGCACCATCATCGCAGTCGTCGGCAACACCGCCAGGCGCGAGAACTGACGATCGAACCAGCGCTGCACGTTGCAGGTGCGGAAGCCAACACCAGGCAAGCTGTGCAACTCGGCTTGCCGGACGGCGGTTGTAGATCCTCCCATGGGTCCTCTTGTGCCGGGTGCGGATAATTTCCGCCGACACAATACAGGCCAGGACGCGCGACGTCACCCGATGCGCAGCAGCCGGAATCCTTCTGCGCGCAGCCACGGAATCGCGGCCTCGGCGTGCGGAGTCAGTTGGTTGACGACGCTCCAGAACCGTTTGCCGTGGTTCATATGCTTCAGATGCGCGACTTCGTGCGCGGCGACGTAGTCCTGCACGAATTCCGGCGTCATCACCAGTCGCCAACTGAACGCGAGGGACCCATCGACAGCACAACTGCCCCAACGGCTGCGTGTATCCTTAACCGCTATCCGGCGGGGCGTCACATTGATCTGTGCGGCTTTAGCGACCACCAGGGCCGACAACCGCCGTAACGCCTCGGCGCGCAGATAATCTGTGACGCGCCGAGACAGGAACTCAGGCGCTCCGCTGACATGCAATTCGCCGTTCTCGATCCATGCCTCACCGCAGGCCTGCGGCACATGGCGAATGCGATGCGGCTTATGATCGATCGGAACTTCCGAACCATCCTCGAACGGCAAAGCATCAGGCAAGGCAGCCAGTCGATTGGCTACCCACTCGGCATGATTCATCAGGAGAGCCATGCCGGCACCGCGGCCTGCACGCATCGGCAAGGTTACAACAACGCCGCCGCCACACGGATCAATCCGCAGGCTGACGCGGCGTGCACGTCGGTTGCGTCGCCACTCAACGCGAGTCGGACCGCTGGGCAATGCCAGCACTTCAGTCCGCGGCAGTTCCATTCTGTCCAACAACGACAGTTGGCACCGATTCGTCAATGAATATTCATCACGAAGGCGCGGAGACGGAGGAGTCTCCGACCAACTGTGTCCTCAGCGCCTCGTAGTGTGCTATGCTGCGGTCGCCAACGAGACACCGCACGCATCGAATGCGGCGAATAGCTTCGCCTGCTGTTCACCCGTCAGCTTCAGATGCGGCGGGCGCATATTGTACCACGCGTTGTCGCCCGTGTGACGCGCCATCAGCGCTTTCAGTGCCGGTATCGCGGCCGGTGCTGACACAATCGCGCGTCGCGTCGCGCTCAGCGTCTCTTGAGCGGCAGCGCCGCGGTCATTAATCCAATCGGCATAAACCTTCGCCGCAATTGGCGAATTTACATTGGCTGCCGCGGTGATGCACCCTGCGCTGCCCAGCAACAGCAGCGGTCGTAGCAGCGTATCGTCACCCGCATATACCTCGAACCCATCCTTGGCAAAGTTCTCTACATAGGCGCGGCCGTTGTCGTAGTTGCCACTGCTGTCCTTCACGCCCTTGATCGTCCCGGGAAACGCCTTCAACAGTCGGCCGATCAGCTCGACGCTGAACGGAACTGCCGATTGCTGCGGAAAGTTGTAGAGATAGTACTTGATGCGGCCACCAACCCGGTTGATCACCTCAGAGAAATACGCAAACAGCCCATCATCAGTCGGATTCTTGTAGTAGAACGGCGGCAGCAGCAGGGCGCCGCGGCAGCCCATGTCCGCCGCATGCTTGGTCAGCACCACCGTATCGGTCAACGCGGACACACCGGTGCCAGGCATCATCTTCGCCGCAGAGATGCCGCGTTCGATCAGGCCATGCAGGACGTCCAGGCGCTCGTTCAGGCCGATGCTGTTCGCCTCACCGGTTGTGCCGAGGACGCCCAGGTTATTGCAGCCATTCGCCAGCAGCCACCGGCAGTGCTTCCCCATGCGATCAAGATCGACCGACAGATCGTCTTTCATCGGCGTCAGCACCGCCGCGTTCACACCGGCGAACACCGCGTCCTTCATCATGAGGGCTTCTCCTTTGGTAGGCGCTTGGCACGCGGCATCCGTCCCGGCCAATCTACAATATGGTGCTCGAAGGGGCCGGCCTTGCGCTCACTGATGGCACGGCCGCGTGTGGAGATTCCCGCGATATGCACGGTGTCTGGATCGCCTGACACCAGCGGATGCCACCAAGCCAGATCCTTCCCTTCCGCCAGACGACGATAGGCGCAGGACGGTGGCAGCCAGTCGATTGCCCGCACCTCGGCCGGCGTCAGCGAGACGCAATCAGGCACGCGGCGTCGTCGATGGGCGTAGTCACTGCACTGGCAACTGTTCAGGTCTAGCAGTCGGCAGGCCACATTGGTAAATGACAGCGCACCGGTGTCGTCGTCGCGCAGCTTGTGCAGACAGCACCGGCCGCAACCGTCGCATAGCGACTCCCATTCTTCGTGGGACATCTGCTCCAGCGTCTTGACCTTCCAGAAGGGAGCCTCTGCAACCATTGACGCAGATTACCCCAGATGGGATGAAGATGACCAGGGACGAACAGTTCGCGCCGTTTTGTCATGGTTTCTGCCCGGTTCGCACCTCCAACGCGCCAAATGCAGGCGAAGTGACCTCCACGAGATCGCCACGCTTTCGGCACCGTTACGGGGCGAAGTTTCCGTCGGCGGTCCTTGGAGTGGAATCTACGGCAGTGCCCACTGGCGGCGTTCGCCATTTACACGGGTCTCGACATCGATTGGTCCAGTTCGCCGACGACAATTCACGGCCCCCGGGGAGCATGACTGTCGACGTTCACGGCTCTCCTACGCGGGGCGCGATCAGCCCATCTCGCTCCAGTACCGGATACACGCCACCACCCAACATCATCTCCAGAAGCTGTTGCGGTACCTGTGATACCTTCAACGTCTGGCGAGTGCGAGGATTGCGGGCGGTCCAGGCTTCGATGTCGAGTTCAGCAGTGTCGCCTTCCTCGAAAGCGCCGGACACGCCGGGACATTCGCAGGCCAGTAGCCCGTAATTCACCGCATTGCGGAAAAACAGACCGTTTATCGTCTCTGCCAGCAGGAAGCCTACTCCGCAGTTGCGGATGCTGCGCGCCGCCGGCCGCGACGAGCCCATGCCATAATTGAAGCCGCCGACGATCGCATCGCCCGTCTGCACCTGGTCGACCCAACCTGGCCGGTTGTTCATGAATACGGCACGCGCCTGCTGTTCCGAACTGCGATAGAGGTACGGGCCCGGCAGCATCAGATCGGTATTGATGTTGTCGCCGAACTTCCAAACGCGGCCGTTTCTCATGACACGTCTCCTTGAAAGAACTCGCCTGCGCCGGCAATCTGTCCGGCGAGCGCCGAGGCAGCGACTGTGGCCGGCGAGGCCATGTAGATGCGTGCCGATGGATCGCCCATCCGTCCCTTGAAGTTGCGTGTGCTCGCGGTGATACAGACCTCGTCCGGACCTAGCACACCCATATGGCCCCCGACACACGCGCCGCAGGTCGCGGTGGTGACGATGGCGCCTGCGTCCATCAGCGTCTGCACGTAGCCTGCTTGGATCGCGGCGCGATGGATTGCCTCGGTGCTGGGTGTGACGATGAAGCGCGTGCCGGCGGCGACCTTGCGCCCTTGAACCACGCGGGCCGCCACCGCCAGGTCATCGAGAGTGCCGTTACAGCACGCGCCGATGAACGCCTGGTCGATCTTCCGTCCGGCGACTTCGCTGATACCGACTGAGTTGTTCACAACTGTGTCGGGCAAGGCCACCAGCGGCTCGATCGTGCCAAGGTCGACGGCGCGACGTTCCTTATAGACCGCGTCTTGGTCCGGCATCGTCGGGAAGAACGGCTTCGGATTGCGCGCCTGCACATACTCGATCAGAGTGTCGTCTGGTTCGAAGATAACGAATTCTGCCGATAACTCGGTGCCCATCGTGGTCAGCGTGCGCCGCGCGTTCAGGCTCATACCATGAATGCCGGACCCGCCGTACTCGATATTCTGATTGACGTGCGCGCCCCACTTACCGGCAATGGTCAGGAAGATGTCTTTTGCCGATACACCAGGCCGCAGCGCGCCAGTGAGGTCGTAACGGATCGTCTCGCCAACACGGAACCAGGCCTTGCCAGTAGTCACGGCATACAGCATGTCGGGACCGCCAACGCCTCGGGCGGCGCAGTTGAACGCGCCCGCGCTACAGGTATGCGAGTCGGCGTTCACCAGCACTGTCCCTGGCAGTGCGTACGCCTTGTCGGCGATCACCGCATGGCTGATGCCCTGGTTGGCGCCGACATCGTGCAGACGCTCGATGCCAAACTCCTTGGCGAACGCACGTCCCGTCTTCATGCATTCTGCCGCCTGCACCGTAGGCGCCGGTACCAGATGGTCGAAGATGATCACAACCTTCGAAGGGTCGGCCACTTTCAGCACCTTGCGCCAACCTTCCGGCAAGAAGGACAGATCGAGCAGACAGGAGGTCTCGACGTCCACCACGGCAACGTCGCCTGGCGAGACCTTCGAAACGCCGCCCGCACGCGCCAGAATCTTTTCGGTGATCGTCATGCCCATCGTTGCCCTCCCGCGCGATTCAGGTGGCATTGTCATCCGTCTTGGTATTCTGTCCAGGGATCGCTACGTTTGAGGCAGCACTTCGGATTCGCCGCGTGACCCTGCGCATCGCCACCTGGAACATCAACTCGCTCCGCCTGCGACTGCCCTTGCTGAAGGAGTTGGTCGCATCGCTTGAGCCTGATGTCATCTGTCTGCAGGAGACCAAGGTCCCTGACGAGCTGTTTCCGGCCGAGGGTCCGGTGGCGCTCGGCTTTCCGCATGCATTGTTCCGCGGCATGAAGGGCTACAACGGCGTGGCGATCCTGTCGCGATTGCCCATCATTTTGCACGATGTTGCGCCCGATTGGTGTTCGAAAGGCGACTGCCGGCACATCGGCGTTCTGCTGGACGCCCAAGGTGGCCCGCTGGAACTGCACAACTTCTATGTCCCCGCCGGCGGTGACGTTCCGGACCGACAGTTGAATGTAAAGTACGCGCACAAGCTCGACTTCGTTGCGGAGACCCGGAACTGGTTTGCTGCCCGTACAGGACTGGCACGTAGCGTCCTCGTCGGCGATCTGAATATTGCGCCGCTCGAACACGACGTATGGAGCCACAAGCAGTTATTGAGCGTGGTAAGTCATACCCCGCCGGAAACCGCGGGCCTGACCGCGTGGCAGGACACCGGCTTCGTCGATGCCGTGCGGCATTTCGTGCCAGCGGACCAAAAGCTTTACACGTGGTGGTCCTATCGCAATCGGGACTGGCGTGCATCAGACCGAGGGCGGCGATTGGACCACATTTGGGTGACGCCTGATCTGGTCGGCAAGCTGGAACGCCAGATCGTGCTGAAGGATGCGCGCGACTGGCGGCAGGGGTCCGACCATGTGCCAGTCTGTGTGGAATTGCGGATTTGATGACGAACGTTCTCGATCCGGAGGGTCGCTTTTCTGGTCTCAGTCAGTTCCGCCGCTATCCGACTGGAGGGCGCCGTGGGTGGAGCAAGGCTTCGACCGCTCGCGGGTCTGCGGGGAAAGGCGGATATAGACTAACGCATGGCCCCCGCGTGGCGGCGGTTGCGCCAACAAGGGAACGGGCCTAGAACGCAACCGTCATGAAGATCCAGATTCTACGGCTATATGCGGCGCTTGCTGTGTTACTTGCTGTAGCGTCCAGCGCTGGGGCGGTGCAGTTTGCGACAGGTCCTTCCGTCTTGTGGCCTGGGCTCTCTCAGGACGATGTCGATCGGATGCAGGCTGCCGCTGCGAGGTTGTATGAAGGACGCTCAATTGGCACTGTTGAGCGATGGCGCAATCCTGACTCGAAGGATGCAGGAGAGGTCAAACTCGTCCGGAGCTTCGAGTCGCACGGTATGCCGTGTCGCACACTTGACTACACGATACGGTTCGAGAGCAGACGAAACCGTACGGACCATTATGTACTCAATTGGTGTCGGGTCGAGGAAGGGTCCTGGAAGGTCGTTGAACTGCCCCGGCCGCGTTGATCGACACGTCTTTGACTGAAGGACGCTAGGAATGATCCCGTGAAAGTCCGACGCGAGCTTGCCATCTGCGCGGGGCTGCTGCTGGTCGGTAGCTGTGGCAACATCGGCGCCCCACCTCACGCAGGCCAACCGACAGTCCAGGCCCAGTCGATGGCAGCGATGCTCGTCGACATCGATCAGGTTCGAGAGTTTGTCTACGGTGGCGGGAGCCAGGACGCGGCGCGAAACGCTGCCGATGACCTTGTGTCGTGGTCGGCACGGATGGTTGAGTTGTTTCCGCCGGGGCAGGCTTCCACCGACTATGTGGACATGAGTCCGCAGCGAGTGCGCGATGCGCCGGCCGCCATGAGCCGGACTGCCGAGTCGCTGCGTGCCGCAGTGCGAACTGGGAATCGTGCGATCATCGGCGATCAGCTCGCACGAGCCGAAAAGGATGGCTGCGGCGCCTGCCACCTGAGTAACACTCGCTGAACTTTGACGTGAAGTTGCACCACGCCCGCTGGACTCGCGCAAGCCTTGCGCATCGCGGCACTCCGATGGCACGCCCTCACCTGTAGACGGTCATCTGCCGATGGCCGTGGGGGCATCGTCATGAGGCTCCGGCACGTTGCAGTTCGGTCAAGACAGCTTCTGCTGAGCTCCCCAGCACGCGCTCTTGCCGGCACCGCAGCGCTCGCGGCTGTCCTGCTCTCGCTCATCCCACCTGACGGCGTGCTCTCGGCAAACGAAGAAGACTATTTTGCCCTTGCCGCGAGGTTCGTCGGTGGCTCCGCCTCGCCAGAAACCACCGCAGTATTCGATTCGTCGCGGCACCGGATCTTGAGCGATGCCACTCTCGGCAGCATGGTCTGGCTCATCGGCCATGCTCCGGCTCAGATCGTGACCCGGCTGGTTGCAGTCGCCGGCTACACCTTGGTGCTGCCGGCACTGTTTGGTGTCTTTGCTCTGTCTGCCTTCGATACCGCTATCGCTGTCATGGCCATGGCGCTGATGGGACAGGACATTGTCGGTGGCGAGTGGCTGTTCGGCGACTACGAAGCCAAGGTAGCGGCCTACATTCTCGTCCTCTCGGCTCTCCGCCTCGTTTTTGTCAGAGAACGCCTGACCACCGTGGCCATGCTGATGGCTTTGGCGACCTATTTCCATTTTCTGGTTGGCGGCTTCTGGTTCGTTGCAGCGATGGCGCTGAGGCTGCTCGATCGAAGGGATCTCCGGCAGGTTGCTGCAGCCGTAGGCCTTTACCTGCTGCTGGTTATACCGTTGTTTGCCGTCATCGCCTGGTTCAGGCTGGCGGACAATTCCGTGTCGCTGGCCACAGACGTGCCGCCGCCCGACGTGATCTATTCGATCATCCGCGAACCGCACCATCAATCGCCATTCCTGTCGTGGGTCTACTTTCGCGATCAGTGGCTACCTGGCTACATCATGGCTCTGCCCATGTTGGGGAGCTGCATTTGGCTCGCGCATACTGGAAACGTTCGCCGGTTGCGAGTGACAGCGGCGTGGCTCGCAGGCCAGCTTGCCTATCTGTTCTTGATCTTGGGGCCAAAATTCCTCGACCGCAGCAGCGGCGTGCTCGGCAAATTCTACCTGTTTCGCCCTTCATCATTGATCGAACTGTTGTGGCTGATGTTGGCGTTGGCGTTCGTGGTCAACGTTGCGAGCCACCGGGCTTGGCTGATGCGCGTGACGCTGCTGGCGACGATCGGTCCGGCGTTTTGCTACGTTCAGGGTGGGCGCCTGATGCGAGACGTGGCGACGAAGCCGTTCGCGGGCGAGAAAGCTCTGATTGTGAGCGCCGTGCAGCAGCTGACGTCCCCGGGCGACGTCGTGCTGATCGATCCGGACGCGGAGACGGATTGGCTTGATTTCGAACGGCGTACCGGGCGGCCCACATGGGTGACATGGAAATTTGCTCCTACCAACGACGCGGAGCTCATCACCTGGTATCGCCGCATGGAAGCTCGTGCGGCGGTGTTCAGCCAAGGTTGTGGAGTGGATGTTGGCCTTGCGCGCCGGACCTTCCTGCTGGCAACGACGGCGACAGCATCCCGACTTTCCCGCAGCTGTGGTCCCGAACTGTTCCGGGCCGCTCCATGGGTGCTGCTGCAGACCCGACCGTGATGATGATGCGGCCGCGCCAGGCTACCGAGCCGCAGGCTACGAATAGTCGCTCGCGACAGTCACGTCCCGGTGTCGATCCGAGCGCACCAGGTTGAATACCACCGACAGCACCATGCCCACCGCAAGGTTCACAACAAGCGACGCCAACGCGACATAACAAGGCACCGTCGTGCCAAATAGTTTCAGCGGATAGACCGGTGCGAAGTTCACGGCGGCCACCATCCAGGTGCCCAGGCCGAATCCGACAGCCCAGCCGATCAGCAGCGCCCAGCCGTTCAGCATGCGCGTATAAAGTCCGAGGATCACCGATGGTAACGTTTGAATGATCCAGACACCGCCCAACAACTGGAGCCACAGCGCATACTGAAATGGAATGGCGAATATGAACACCAGCGCTCCGGCCTTGATCACCAGCGACACGACCTTGGCCATCTGGCTTTCCTCGGCGTCACTGGCTGCCGGATGGATGAATTCGCGATAGATATTGCGTGTGAAGGTATTCGCCGTGGCAATCGACATGATTGCTGCCGGCACCAGCGCACCGATGGCAATCGCCGCAAACGCAATCCCCGCGAACCACGCAGGAAACACCGCCAGGAACAACGCTGGGACGGCGAAGTTGTTGCTGTAGCGCTTGAATCCGTCGGCGAACTCCGGCATCGACTGCACACCGACCGCGATGGCCATGAAACCGACCAGAGCCAAAAATCCGAGCATCAGCGAATAGGCCGGCAACGCCGCGGCATTGCGGCGCACCACCCGGGCACTGGAGCTGCTGAGGATGCCGGTGATCGAATGCGGGTAAAGGAACAGTGCCAGAGCCGACCCTAGCGACAAGGTCGCATAGGCACTGAAGCTGCCGAGTGATCCGGCTGGCGGCGTCGCCAGCAGCAGCTTGGCGGCAGGGACCGGCGAGAACACCTTGCTGTAACCACCGAGATGGATCGGCACCACGATGATGGCTGCGATCACCGTGATATAGATCAGCAGGTCCTTGACGATCGCGATCATCGCCGGCGCACGCAGTCCCGATGTGTAGGTAAACGCGGCAAGGATGACGAAAGCGATGATCAGCGGGAGGTCGCCACTCACGCCAGAGGTCTCAACACCCATCGCACCAAGCACGACCTGAATGCCGACGAGTTGCAGGGCGATATACGGCATCGTGGCAAGAATGCCGGTCAGCGCTACCGCGAGAGCCAGCCAGCGATTGCCGAAGCGTCCACGCACGAAATCGGCTGAGGTAACGTAGCCGTGTTTGTGTGCGACCGACCACAGTCGTGGAAACGCGATATACAAGATCGGATACACCATGATGGTGTAAGGCACGGCGAAAAAGCCAATCGCACCGGCGCCGAACAGCAGTGCAGGAACGGCGACGAAAGTATAGGCAGTATAGAGATCGCCGCCGATCAGAAACCACGCAACTATGGTGCCAAAGCGCCGACCCCCTAATCCCCACTCGTGAAGCATCGTCAGGTCACCGCGTCGCCAGCGCGCAGCGACAAAGCCGAGTACAGTGACGAACGCGAACAACAGAATGAATATGATTAGGGCGGTCCAGTTGATCATGGTCCGCTCAATGCTCGAGGCGGTAAACGATGGCAATGATCACCGCGCCAAGGATGATCCAGAGGAGCTGATACCAGTAGAAGAACGGCACCCCGGCCAAGGCAGGCTCGACGCTGTTGTAGAACGGCACCCAAAGCACGGCGATGAAGGGGATCAGCAACAGCAGGCGCGCCCAAGCGACCGGCCGTGCGGGCAGGTGTTCGTCTGGTCCAGCTGGCATCCGATCCTCCCGATTTGTTACGGGCCGCTTATCGCCGGATCGCGCCCAGCGCAACTACCTACCAGGAATGCAACGCCCTCAGACGGGCGGTTTTCTTGGATTGATGCTCGGTCATGCGCTGCAGCAGGCCGCGCAGCGCCGTGATCGCCTCACCCACATTAGGGCCCTTGTTCAGCATCACGCACTCGGCTCGTCCCGCCATTGCGGCGTCCGTCATCTCGCCGCGGGTCGGTAACCCCGACTTGACCATCTCTTCCAGCACCTGGGTGGCCCAGATGACCGGCACATGCGCTGCCTCACACAGCCACAGAATCTCCTCCTGCATCTCGGCCAGCCGTTCGAACCCGATCGCCACGGCGAGGTCGCCGCGCGCTATCATCACGCCAAATGGCTGCTTGCCGGCCGCCCGGACAATGATGTCGGGCAGATTCTTCACCGCCTGGGCGGTTTCCACCTTGGCGACGATGCCGAGTCTGCGCCAGTCGGGGCGACGGCGTGCCAGCTCGGTTTGCATCCGGGTTATGTCGTCAGGGCTCTGGACGAACGAGAAGCCGACCATGTCAGCGTGGACTGCAACGAAATCGAGGTCGTGTAAGTCCTTCTCGGTCAGCGGATCGAGATGCAGTTGGGCGCGCGGGAACGTCAGGCCGCGCTCAGGCTTCATCTTGAAGCCATTCCGGCGCGCGCGTCTCACCCGAAGCAGCAATGCGTCTCTGCTGCATTCCTCGACCATGGCTTCCAACTTGCCATCGTCGAACGATACCTCGGTGCCGATGGGAAGCCGGTTCAGCACGTCGCCCGGCTCACAGACCGCCTCGGTCATCGCGTCCGGCGTAAACATCGTCGCGTTGGCAACCAAACGGAACCGATCCCCCTCCGACAGGCGCTCTCCCGGTTGCCGTTTGACTTTGCCAATGCGGAACTTGGGCCCCGCGATATCCATCAGGACCGGGATCCGGCGCCCAACCGTGCCGCCGGCGCGGCGGGTGTTCTCGATCATCGCTGCCCATGCCGCCGGCTGATCGTGGGCGCAGTTGATGCGCACCAGGTCGGCGCCCTTCCTTGCGATCTCCACAAGGTAATCGGGTGCCGACGCTGCTTCGGCTGGCAGGGTTACCAGGATCCGGCCTTCCGCGTGCTCGTCGCTGCCGCCCAACAGTGCCCGTGTATTGGCCAGCAACTGCAGCTCGCCGTGAAAGAATTCGTCTGCGGCGGCCGGCCAGTTCGTGGCTGGTGTGCCGGACAGCACTGCTGCAAGGCACGCTTCAACCGTGTCCAGGGTGATCATCACGCGGCTCTCCAGCCGGCCCAGGGATGACAGGCCATGCCGCATCAGCTCGCGCTGGAGCGACCGCAGGTCGTGATGGCGGAAGGCAAGATACTGCGCAAGGTTGGCTGCGCTCGCGGCGAACGAGGGGGTTTCGACCTCGCTCTGCCAGCGATCCATGCGTCGAGCCGCTTCATCGGCGATTGAGCTGTGTAGATTCCGCAGCGCCGTAAGCGTCGTCATATCAGTGGAAGACATCGACGATCTCCTCGGCCGGATCGTTCGTTGTGAGCAGTGCCCGCCGACGCGTCAGAGCGAGGGACCGAGCGGCCGCCAGTCCAGCAGGTCTTCGGGGGCGTCCGCCTGCTTCTTGTCCCACAATGGCAATCCCGAACGATGCCGCGCCGCCGCGGATGCCGCCTGATCAGGCGAGCGCCAGTGGCCACGACGTCGGCCGGCAAAGCACAGCAACCAGCGCCCCTCCTCTTCGACCAGTCGTACCGTGCCCGCGACGCTGGTGTATTCGTAGGCCATCGACAAACCGGCCTTTTGCTGCCCCGGTGGCGGGAAAGGTGCCGATGACATGGTAACTTGTCTAGGAGGCGGGCCTGGTTATTCCTCATTTGAATCGGCTTGCCTGCGATCGGTCAGAAGGAACGGCCTGAACTCTTAGCGCGCGAGGAAACGGCGCGGATTGACCCAGATCAAAGCCGCGATCATTGCGCTGAAGGCTGCGGCTGGGTAAAGCAGCAATGGCGCGGGTGTAGCTCAATGGTAGAGCCCCAGCCTTCCAAGCTGGTTGTGCGGGTTCGATTCCCGTCACCCGCTCCAGTGCGTCAATTTGTTCCCCTGAAGTCCAAAATCGTATAATGCTCTAGCAATTGTTGGCGCGAGGCTAGCCATGCGGGAGTTGCCAGACCGGTGACGCGGCTGCTGATTCTGCTACTGCTCGCAGTCGTCCCCATTCAGGCACTGGCGCAGCCGTCCGTGTCCGAGCGGCGTGTGGCGTTCGTGGTCGGCATTGGCGCCTATAAGAACGCGCCGCAGCTCCCCAATCCGGTCAATGATGCTCGCGCCATCGGCGACTCCCTGAGGCGTCTGAATTTCGACGTGAGCGAGGTCTACGATCCGGACTTCCGCAAACTGAGCGTGGCGCTGCGGGCGTTCGGCATCAAGGCGGCCCAGGCCGATGTGGCAGTGGTCTATTACGCCGGCCATGGCGTCCAGGTGGGCCGCGAGAATTTCCTGTTGCCCGCAGATGCGCAGATCGAGCGGGAGCGTGACCTGGTCTATGAAGCCCTGTCCCTCGAGCTGTTCCTGGGAGAGGTTTCCCAGGCCCGGCGCCTGGGCATCATCCTGCTCGACGCCTGCCGCAACAATCCCTTCGTCGAGCGGCTGTCACGATCCCTGGCAATCAGCAGCCGCGGGCCGCCCTCCGCGGGACTGGCACGGGTGGACAACGTGCCGCGGAACACATTGGTGGCGATGGCGACCAAGGCGGATCAGACCGCCGAAGACGGCAGCTCAGGTCACAGTCCATTCGCCCAGGCCCTGCTCAACAACCTGGACAAGCCAGGGCTTGAACTCAGCCTGTTCTTCCGCAGCGTCCGCGACGACGTGTTGCGGGCAACCGGCAACCAGCAGGAGCCCTACGTATTCAGTTCGCTCGGCGCGGAGCCCTTCTATTTCCACCCGCGGCCGCCCAATCGACCGCCGCAGATCGGTGCAATCCCGCCGCTCGAGGTGCGCGACAACGCGGGTCCGACCCCGCTGCCGATCCCGAAGCCGACCGATCCGGACCAGGACCCGCTCACCGTGCGCGTGACTGGATTGCCGCGTTCCGGCGAGGTCCGCATTGAAGGGCGACCTGTCGTCCCCGGTGCCGTTTACGGCGTCGACCGCTTCGCGACGGCGACCTACAAGCCGACCGGTTCGGCGCAGGGCGATGTCGGGACCATAGATATCCTGGTGGAGGATGGGCACGGCGGCAGTGCACTGGGAAGCCTCAGCATCAACATCATTCCCTCGAATCGGGCGCCGGTCGCGGAACCGCGGCGCCGTCTCCGCATCTATACCGGGGCCATTGGGATTGCACCGCCGACCGATCCCGACGGCGACCGGCTGACAGTCACGGTGCAGGCGCTCCCGCGCGGCCTGATGCGCTTCGGGCTCACCACGATCCGGGTCGGCGATCGGCTGCAGCCGGAGCAACTGCCGGTGCTGGTCTACGTCCCGGAGCCGGGCTTCAGCGGTCCCGCGGGCAGCTTCCAATACCTCGTCGATGATGGCCGAGGCGCTCGGACGGAGGGCATTCTGGACATCGACGTCATGGATCCGGTTGAAGCGGCAACGCAGATGGCCGAGGCCGCCGTGTGGGAGCGGTTGGGGGCTACCGGGCGTTTGGAGGATGTCGAATTCTTCCTGAAACTCTACCCCACTTCCTATTTGGCGCCGACCGCACAGAGGCGGCGCGACGATCTGATAGCCCAGGCGCAGGCCGCCTCTCGACCCGCTACGCCAGCGCCCGTCGCAGCGGCTTCGCCGCCGGCATCTGAGCAGCCAAAGCGACCGGACAAGCTGGCAGCACTACAGCCGGTCGCGCCGTCATCAGATGCACCGGAACCGCAACGACGGGATGTCGCGATGGTGGTGCCACCTGTCACCCACACGCCACCCACGAGCACTGATCGTGTGTTCCGGGACTGCGACGCCTGCCTCCCGATGGTGCGAGTGCCGGCTGGCACTCTGATGATGGGCCTGGGCGCCAAGGACGCCAGCGCGGCGCCTGCTCACAAGGTTGTCCTGCGCACCTTCGCCCTTAGCCAGTATCCAGTGACAGTCGGAAACTGGAATGCGTGCCATGCTGACGGCGATTGCGGCGCGACCCCTCGGATGGTTGGCGCGCAAGACGGCACGCCGATCTATAATGTCAGCTGGGACGACACACAGATTTTCATTGCGTGGCTGTCGCGCCGCGCCGGCCATGCCTATCGCCTGCCGACCGAGGCAGAATGGGAATATGCGGCGCGCGGGGACACGACGACGCGCTACTGGTGGGGCGACCACCCCGGCACTTCACTGGCAAACTGCGTAGGCTGCGGCGGCGCGCAGGATCCGCGCGCGCCGCTGCCGGTTGGCACCTATAAGCCCAATCCCTTCGGGCTCTACGATATGCTCGGCGGTGTTGCTCAGTGGGTGCAGGATTGCTGGTTCCCGAACTACAGCAATGCACCGAGCGACGGGTCGGCGCGACAGGCGCCGAATTGCATGAAGCGTGTCCTACGTGGCGGAGGGTTCCGTGCAGGCCCGGACGACATCATGCCAACTGCGCGGGGCAACTACGATGCGCCGGTCCGCTATCTAGCCAACGGCTTCCGCGTCGCGCGCGATATCGACTGAACAGGATCAGCGCGTCGGCGTCGCGCGGACGTAGATCGTGATTCGTTTCGACATCACCGGGGGATCGTGCGGGATGTGGTCGGAATCACCCATCAGCAGCTGCAGCGTATGCGTTCCGGGTGGCAGGTCGATCACCGTCTCGGTCTGGCCCAAACCAAAATGCAGGTGATGGCTGTCGCTTGGGATCGGCTGATCCAGCGGCGGCAACGGCGCGTCGATCAGCAGGTGATGATGGCCGGTGTTCTTCACGCTGACACCGGCGGGCGCGACGCCAAAGTTACGCGTCCCGAACCACACCTTGATGTGGTTTGAATACACAGTCGCGCCATCCAGCGGCCAGCCAATGTAGACATACGCATCACGAGGCGCGGGAGTGCGCGGGGCCGCCGGTGCAGCAGCTGCCGACGGCGCGGCGGATGGCGCATTTCCGGTGTTCTGTGCGACGGCACCGGTGACCATACAGGTTGTGGCGGCGGCCGAGAGCCAGATCATCCGGAGAGGGATCAGTGGCATCTGTGTCTCCTGCCGCTGTCTATTGGACCACGGTGATGGTGATGCGCTTCGAATAGAGCGGCGGCTGGTGCGGGACATGGTTCGCGTCAGCCAGCAACAACTGAAGAGTGTGCTTGCCCGGCGGCAGGTCGAGCCGTGCCTCGGTCTGACCAAGGCCAAAATGCAAGTGGTTATGATCGTTCGGAATCGGCTGGTCGAGCGGCGGCAGCTCAGCGTCGATGATCAGATGATGATGGCCGGTATTGGCCTTCTCCACGCCCGCTGGCGCGATCCCCGCGCCACTGAGCGCCATGCGAACCCAGAAGGCACCCTTGATGACCTGACCGTCGGCCGGCCAGAGGATGTAGACCTTGGCGTCCGGGGGCATAGTAGACTGTTGCGCGATCGCAGCAGAGCCAGCGAACAACGTTCCGGCCAATATCGCCACGAGGGTCCAGGTTCTGCGCATGGTTTCTCCCGTGCAGCCGCCGGTGACGCTGAGGAACCCTTTCAGGATAATTCACAGAACGAGTCTGGTCCAGCAAGTCGGAACCGGCGCTGCGGTGGCCAGAGGCTATGAACGGCATATATACTGCCCTGCTTACTGTATTCGGGCATTGGCTGCCCACAACCCGAGGAGCCGAATATGCGAAGCATTATGCTGGCGACCGCACTTGTTGCGGTTTCTCCTCTCGCGTACGCGCAGAATACTCCCGGCAGTCCGGCGCCGGGTGCAAGATACGCCGGTGCTCCTGCTGCATCTCCGCCGGTGTCGAACTGGACAGTCAGACCGCCGGATCCGGAAAACTGCGGCACCCCCGACCAACCCAGACCGTGCCCGCCCATGCCGCGGCATCCGTTGCCCTACTTCCCGAAGGACCGGTAGAGGGGCGCAACCGGGTTCGCACGAAAAGAGAACGCGGCCTGGACATCGCAGCCCACAATGGCTAGATCGGCCGCCGCCCTTGCGGCCGTTCCTTTTCGGACGACCTGGGGCGCGCGAAGCGGGACACGCCAGGGTCATTGACTGGCTGCTCGAGGGGTGTAGCTCAATTGGCTAGAGCGCCGGTCTCCAAAACCGGAGGCTGGGGGTTCGAGACCCTCCACCCCTGCCAGCGCCTCGCGGGCACGCTATAGTCCTCGCAACTCTGGGTCTGGAGAACAACTTGGCGGTCGATCCGGCTAAATTCGTGCGTGAGGTGCGGTCGGAGATGGCCCGCGTCACTTGGCCGTCGCGCAAGGAGACGCTGGTGACCACTGGCCTGGTGTTCGCCATGGTGGCGCTCGCCGCCATGTTCTTCTTCCTAGTGGACCAGTTTATCGGTATCGGCATTCGTGTCCTGTTCGGCATGTATGCCTGAGGAGATCAGCGGAAGTGGCCAAGCGTTGGTATGTGGTGCACGTTTATTCTGGCTTCGAGAAGAAGATCGCCCAGCAGATCAAAGAGCAGGCCGGGCAGAAGGGTCTCGCGGACCAGATCGACGAGGTGCTGGTGCCGTCCGAGCAGGTGGTCGAGGTGCGGCGCGGCCAGAAGGTCAACGCCGAGCACAAGTTCTTCCCTGGCTACGTGCTGGTGAAGATGGACCTGACCGACGACGCCTGGCACTTGGTGAAGAACACGCCGAAGGTGACCGGCTTTCTCGGCAGCCGGACCCGTCCCTCGCCGATCAGTGACGCCGAAGCCGACCGCATCATGAAGCAGACGCAAGAGGGCGTGGAGCGCCCGCGCCCGGCCGTGCTGTTCGAAGTGGGCGAGCAGGTCCGCGTCGCCGACGGTCCGTTCACCAGCTTCAATGGCACGGTCGAGGAGGTGGACGAAGAGAAGGGCCGGGTGAAGGTCAGCGTGTCGATCTTCGGTCGCTCCACGCCGGTGGAGCTGGAATACGGGCAGGTCGAGAAGGTGTAGCCCGTGATCGTCCGAGGCGGAAGCGTCGGAGGACGTGAATCACGGGCTCGAACATAATGGAGCGGTTCTACGAAGGCAGCTCCTCGCTCTTCGTCTGTGCCTACGACGCATCCTACCACACGCCAGCGCCGCCGATCGTCGGCGCTGTGGGGTTCTACCACGGAATTCAGCCAGACCGGCGAGGTGCTCGAACAGGCAACGCGTGAGATGGCCCTGCGCTGGACCTATCGCTGGGAACTGCGCCATTTGCTCGCACTGAGCGGCTTCGCGATGGAGACGGAGTACAGCAATTTCTCCGGCGGTCGCCGGCATATGGCAAAGAGCTAATCGTGGTCGCGCGGTGATGGACGATGCAGCGCTTCGGCGGTGTCTGCAGAAGTGGGGTCTCCAGCCCGAAGGTAGGTTGATCGAGACCAGTACCAGTCAGCTCCTGCCGGTACGGCATGACGACGGCCCTGCGATGCTCAAGGTCCTCAAACCGGCAAGTGATGAGCGGGCCGGCGCCGATGTCCTGCGCTATTTTGCCGGCATCGGCGCCGTTCGCCTGATAGCTGCCGATGACGATGCCTGGCTGATGGAGCGGGCAGGCGACGATCTGTCACTCATCGCGATAGCACTATCCGGAGGTGATGATCAGGCCGCGGCGATTCTCGCAGACTGCGTTGCGCAACTTCACGCTCCGCGCGATCTACCGGCACCGAGCGGGCTGATCAGGTTGGATGCCTGGTTCCATTCGCTTTTCGCGCGCGAGGCCGAGCTACCCATTCTGGCGCGATGCGCTGCCGTCGCCCGCGATCTGTTGGCGACGGAGCATCAGATCGTCGTCCTGCACGGCGATTTACATCACGAGAATGTCCTGCACAGCCCGCGCGGCTGGCTTGCCATCGACCCCAAGGGCCTGCTCGGCGAACACACCTATGAGTTTGCCAATCTGCTGTGCAATCCGCAGCCGCACGGCGCCATCGTGCATCGACCCGAGCGGATGCTGCGGCTCGCCAGGCTTTATGCGGAACGGGACGCGCTGGACGTCCAGCGCGTCCTTGGCTTCGCCTTGGCACATGCGGGGTTATCAGCGGCTTGGTCGCTGGAGGACGGCAGCGATGCGAGTTATCGCCTGAAGTGTGCCGAGGTACTCGACCGGCTGGTCGCGTGACATCACGTCAGTGGGGGTAGGGGCTACAAACCCTTCTCGACCATGGCGAGCAGACGCTGCTCGATGCCGCGGATCTGCGTGCGTGGCAGCCGGCGCAGCGGACCTTCCAGCACCAGCATCGCCAGCCCGTGCACGGCAGACCAGGCAACATACTCTGCGTCGGGTCGGCGCTTCTTGGGCAGGAGGTCGGCTTGTACCAGTTCGTCCAGAGCCGTGCTGAGGAGTTGGAATGGATTGAGCCCGCTCTTGCCGGCCATCGCTGGATGCGCTGTCGTCTCCGGATCGCCTGGCACGCCGAACGCGGTGCGGAACAGTCCTGGCTCGGTGCGGGCAAAGCGGAGATAGGCGGTGCCGATTGCGCGCAGGCTGGCACGCGCGGCATCGACACCATGTTTACCGCGGCGCTGTCTGGCCCGCTCTTTCTCCATTGCCGTGGCCAGCGCGGCGAGCGCCGCCGCCCGCACCGCCTGCAGCAATGCCTGGCGATTGGCGAAGTGGCGGTACGCGGCGTTGGGCACCACGCCGGCACGCCGCGTCGCCTCGCGCAGCACCACGGCTTCGGGACCGCCGACCCGTGCCAGCGCGATGCCCGCGTCCAGCAATGCCTGTCGCAGATCCCCGTGGTGGTATGTGCGGCGTGGCGGCAATTGGTACATGGCATCCATCATCACCGCTCCGCGAGGCATGTGGACACTGTCCACGGTGTTTGCTAGCTTGGTGTGGACGGTGTATACATTGCGCCCGCACGCGCAACAAGGCTGTCAGCCCAGTTCGAGGCGGAGGACTTCCAACGATGCAAATCCAACCCTACTTGTTTTTTGACGGACGCTGCGAGGAAGCGATCGAATTCTATCGCAAGGCCGTCGGCGCGGAAGTCGGCATGCTGATGCGATGGAAGGATTGCCCGGAGAAGGGACAGGGCATGACGCAGCCGGATGACAAGGTGATGCACGCCAAGCTCAAGATTGGCGACACCGAGGTAATGGCGTCTGACGGGCGCTGCACCGGGCATCCCAGCTTCCAGGGATTTTCGCTTTCACTGGAGGCCGGCTCCGACGCCGAAGCCGAGACGTTGTTCAACGCGCTGGGCGAGGGTGGTCAGGTGCAGATGCCGCTGACGCCGACGTTCTTTGCGTCGAAATTCGGCATGGTCGCCGACAAGTTCGGCGTATCGTGGATGATCATCCACGAGAAGAGCTGACGCGCGGGCGCATGGCGCGCGTCGTGTTCACTGCGAATCTGCATCGGCACATCGACTGCCCGCTGCAGACCGCACCAGGGCGGAGCGTGCGAGCCGTGCTGGAGCACGTGTTCGCCGCACAGCCACGGTTGCGATCCTACATCCTGGATGACCAGGATCGGGTGCGGAAGCACGTGGCGATCTACGTCAATGGTGAGCGCATCACCGATCGTGAACGCCTCAGCGATTGGATCGATGATGACGACGAGCTGTTTGTCTTCCAGGCACTGTCGGGTGGATAGCGATGAGCGATCGGCTATTGGTTGGCACCAAGAAGGGTTTGTTTGAACTGCGGCGCAATCACGCCGACTGGTCCATTGCCGCGAGCCACTTTCTCGGCGACCCAATTTCTATGCTGCTAGCCGATCCGCGCGACGGTACGCTGTATGCGGCGGAGGCGCTCGGGCATTTCGGCGTCAAACTGCAGCGCTCGCGCGATGACGGAAAGAGCTGGCAGGAAATCCCTGCGCCAGCCTTCCCCAAAAGCGACACCGACGGGCTGAGTGTATCGTATCTGTTCTGTCTGGAGACGGCGGGAGCCGACCGGCCCGGATGGCTCTGGTGCGGCACGATCCCCGGAGCTTTGTTCCTGTCGAAAGATCACGGCGAGTCGTGGACATTGAACCAAGCCTTGTGGGACCTGCCCGAGCGCAAGGATTGGATGGGAGGCGGGTTCGATGACGCCGGCGTCGCCTCGATCTGTGTCGATCCGCGCAACTCCACACAAGTCACCATCGGTGTATCGACCGGTGGGGTATGGCGATCTGGCGACGACGGCGCCAGCTGGCACGCCGCCTCCGAGGGCATGCATGCGGAATACTACCCTCCGCCGCGCAATCACGCGCCCGAGGTACAAGACATCCACCGGCTGGTGCAGTGCCCCGCGGCGCCCGACTCGCTGTGGGTGCAGCACCATAACGGCGTGTTCCGCTCCACTGACGGGGCGCGATCCTGGCAGGAGGTGACGACCATCCGTCCAGCTAAGTTTGGCTTCGCTGCAGCGGTGCATCCGCATGATCCTGACACCGCGTGGTTCGTGCCCGGCGTGAAGGATGAGTGTCGTTTGCCGGTGGATGCCAGGCTCGCAGTGGCGCGCACACGGGACGGCGCGCGGTCGTTCGAGGTGCTCACCAAGGGGTTGCCGCAACAACACGCCTACGATCTGGTGTATCGTCACGCGCTTTCGGTGGATGCGACGGGTACACGGCTCGCGATGGGGTCCACCACTGGACACCTGTGGATCACTGAAGATGGCGGCGATGCCTGGAGCTTGGAGGCCGGGCACATGCCGCCGATCAGCTGCGTGCGCTTCGGCTGAAGCTCAAAGTTACATGTTGAGCATGGCGCCGACCAGCGCACCCTTGGCGGTTGCGTTGAGCGGATCCTTTGCGAGGATGACCTCGCTGATCGTGACCGGCAACCTGGTCCGGTCAATTATTGCGCGCAGGCTGGCAAGGAAGTTGCCTGCCATCGCCGTTCCGCCCGCGCACACGATTGGAATCGGGCCGCTGAAGCGCGGCAGCTTCTTCGATTCAGCCATCGCAGTCTGCAGTGCGGTCACCGCCGTCTCGATGACGTCGGCATAATATATCGAGAGAGCCCGGTCGATTGCGCCGCCGTTGGCGCCGTCGAGTGCAAAGCCATTCTCGGCAGCATTTTCTTTGTGCAGGCGCACCGTGGTCGGCGTCTCGCCGGTGACCGAGGCGGCACTGTGATCGATGTAGTCCCCGGCCCTGGTCGTCGCAACGGTCAGTACCGGCAGCCCGAGATAGGCTAGACAGATGTTGCACATGCCGCCGCCGAAGCTCATGCCAATGCCGGTGAAGTTGGCGTCCTTCAGCTCGGAGTAGACGATGGCGAGCCCTTCATTCACCGGCTGCGCCTGATAACCAAGTTTTTCGACAATGCCGTGCACCGAGCGTTCGTGGTAGATGAGGTCCGAGCCGCGGTCTTGCGGCGCACTCGGTATGCTGAGGCATAGTTTTTCGCCATTGCGTGCCTTGCCGCAGAGCTGGCCGAGCAGCAGCTCGATCATCTGCAGGTTCTTCGGCTCGGCTGGGTTGAGCAGACCACTCTGCATCGGTCGGCGCGTATCGCCCTCAAGGAACTTGGCGAATTCGTCGGCACGATTGCCGTAGGCGTAGATATGCGATCCTTCGACCGCGTGCAGTATGTTCTCGCGCGTCAACATCTGCTCGGTCATCTTGCTGTAAGGGATATCCACGAAAGCGTTAAGCTGCGGAGTGAAATTGACCTTCTGCCCATTCAAGGTGGCGAGCACAATGCGACTCGTTCCGAGGTCCAGCCCCTTTACAGCTTGTTGCAGTGCGGCTGTATTGGCCATTGGAGTATCTCCTGATCGGCAAGGGGCAAGTGGTTACTCGTGCGCGCGTGCCGCGTCGAGGTCGATAATGCCACCATCGTTATGCGGCTGACGTCCGACCGGGCCACGCAGTTTCTCCAGCAGACGCAGCAGCACACCGAGGACAGGCCGCAGCTCAGTTTCGAGCGCCGTTCTGATGTCCTTGAGGATTGCTTCGCCGTCGGTTTCGCCAGGGGTCTCATTGCCGTGGGGCGTCGGCATATTCTCGATCACCTTGAGCAGGTACATGATCCGCTCGTTCAGACGAGCGTTCTCGCTGAGTAGCCTTTCGATTTCGCTATCGCGCAGTTGCGCAATGTCGGTCACGCTCCGCGCATCCATGGTCGGGTCTGACGCTCGCTTGTCGTCGCGCTGGCCGCCAACCACGGTGAAGGGCGGGCCGCGGCCGGCAGCGCGGCGCGTCTCGCGCAGCGCGACGACGATTTCCTCCATCGTCGGTTCGCGCTCGGCTCGATCCACCATGACAGCGTCGATTGACTCAGCCGCCTTAAGGTTCGGTTAAGACCCGCCTCCGGTCAGCTTATCGCCTGCGTCTGCCGCAAGGCGTTGATCCGCTCCGCTGAGTAACCCAGCGCGCGCAGAATGGCATCGGTGTGCTCACCAGCCGCCGGAGGCTGCATGCGTAACCCGGGCGCCTCGTTGTCGATGCAGAAGGGAAGTCCCGGCAGGTTGGCGACGTCGCCTTTCGGCATCCGAACTTTGAGGGCGCGGCCGCATGCGTTGAGCTGCGGATCGTCGAACAAATCAGATGGTGTGCGGACCGGCGAGAACGGGATATTTGCCTCATCCATGATCTGCTCAAGGTCGGCGATTGCCACGTCGCGCACGATAGCGGCGACGATCTCGCGCAATGCGGGGCGGTTTCTCACCCGGTCGGCATTGGTTGTGAAGCGCTCGTCCGCCAGCAGGTCCGGGCGCTGAAATCTGTCGCAGAACGACCGCCAGTGATTATCCGAGGTGATACCGATGAACAGCTTCTCGCCGTTCAATGTCTCGAATGTTTCGTAGATCCCCCAGGCGCCGCTTCGCGCCGGCATTGGCGGCGACGGTGTTCCGGTCGCGGCCTCGCCCGCCATATGCTGGCCAACCAGAAACGCGGAGCTCTCGTAAAGCGCGCTGGTGATCTGCCTTCCCTCACCGTCCTTATCGCGCTGCCGCAGCGCGGCGAGGACGGCGAGCGCACCCATCACACCGCCCGTAATGTCGATGACTGACGATCCCGCCCGCAGCGGCTGACCCGGCGGCCCCGTCATGTAGGCAAGACCGGTCATATACTGCGCTATCTCGTCGAGCGATGGGCGATGCTCGTACGGCCCCGGCAGGAAGCCCTTCAGCGCACAGTAGATCAGCCGCGGGTTCACGGCATGCACCGCTGCCCAGCCAAGACCCAGCCGGTCCATTGTGCCCGGGGCGAAATTCTCGATCAGCACATCGGCGTGTCGCACCAGGTCGTGCGCAATCGCCAGGCCTTCATTCGATTTCGCGTCGATGCAGATGCTGCGCTTGTTGCGGTTGAAATAGCAGAAGAACCCGGTGGCGAAGCCGTGCAGCCGTCGTGTGCGGTCGCCGTCCGGAGCCGGCTCGACCCGGATCACATCGGCGCCCAGATCAGCGAGCACGACGCCGCAGGACGGTCCCATAACGGTGTGGCTGAATTCAAGTACGGTCACATCCGAGAGCGGTAGAATCGCCACCGTCAGACCCTTTCCGCCTCGAGTGGCGTCAGCTTGTGGCCGAGATAAGCCTCCAGCACCTCGTCCGGCGAACCATCCAGATGGATCCGTCCCTGATCCAGCCACAGCACCCGCGTGCACCAGTTCCGCACGACGCTCGTGTCGTGCGTCGAAATCACCAGAATCTCCGCTCCCCGCACCATGTTCTCGAGCCGCACCTGGGCCTTCTCGCGGAACTCCGCATCGCCCACCATGAACCACTCATCCATCAGCAGGATCTGCGGCCGGATCGCAGTCGCCATGGCAAAGCCCAGTCGCATCACCATGCCCGACGAGTAAGTGCGGATCGGCAGGTCCATGAAGTCGCCGAGTTCGGCGAATGTCGCCACATCCTCCTCAAGTCGGCTGATCTCCGGTCGCGGCAGTCGATTGTAGAGGCCGCGAAGAAGCACATTCTCGCGCCCTGTCAGCTCAACGCTCATACCGAGATTCGGATCGAGCAACGAATTGAGGCTGCCTTTGATCCGTATGTGACCCATCACCGGCTCGTAGATTCCGGCGAGCGTCCGCAACAGCGTGGTCTTGCCCGCGCCGTTCATGCCGATCAGCCCCAACCTGTCGCCGCTGTTCAGAGTAAACGAGATATCGCGCAGTGCCTGCACCACCACGCGTTGCTGCATGTCCTTGCCCAGCCGTCCCGAGGCTGCGGCCATCACCGTCTTCTTCAGGCTACGGCTGCTTCCGTGGTACAGCGGAAAGAAGACGGAAACGCCGTGAATGTCGATGCGTGCATCGCCACGCACGGCCATCACATCCAGAATGGCACGCGCCCACGCGCGCGCACGAAAAACAGCCACGACACCATGCACAGAATTACGCTGAAGAGCAGCGCGGCCGTCCACACCGTCAGTGACGGCACAACGCCCAGCAATGGCGCCCGGACAATTTCGAGCAGCGCAAAGAACGGGTTGAACGGCAGCATCCATCGACTTGGCCCGAGTTGCTCGGGCTGCCAGATCACCGGCGTCAGGAAGAAGGCTATTTGCATGACGCTGGCGACGATGGGACCCACATCGCGGAACCTGGCGCAGAACGCACCGAGCAGCAGGCAGATCGCCAGCGTGTCAACGATCCAGACTACCATTGCCGGCAGCGACAGCAAGGCTGTCCAACCCGGGTTGATCTGGAAATATAGGTAGACAGCGACCAGCACCAGGACGTTGTGCGCCAGCACCAGCACATTGCGCACCAGCGTGCGCACGGCATGCAGGAACAACGGCATGCGGACCGCCAGGATCATACCCTCTGCCTGGGTGAAACAGGAGCATCCCTCGCTCACCATGCCGGCAAGAAAGGTCCACAGTATCTGCGACAGCGCGAGGAATGGGAGGTAGTCGTGTATGTCGATCTGGAAAAGCGTCGAATACAGCACGCCCAGCGCGACGATCATCACGGCGGTCGATAACGTCAGCCAGCCGGGTCCGAGCAGCGAGCCGCGATACCGCAAACGGATGTCGAGCCAACCGAGCGACCTTGCCAGCGGCCAGAGTTGCAGCCCTTCGACGATGTCCCTGACCGCCCATCGATTGCGCGCGGCGAGCGACATTTGCCCGCGAAAGTCCAGGACGCCCGCCCGGGCGGTGGGATGGTGCACAGTGGAGCTCATCGAGCCCGGGCGATAGCCGATCCGAACAGGTTGGCCAAGTATGTTCGGCTGGGCGTGGGTCAGCCGGGAGCGATCGCCACGCCGGGTAACCGAGACTGGCCAAGCGTCGCGACGCACCGGCGCGCCGGTGATCACTCTGCCGTGGATGCAAAAATGCAACGTGCGAATTGCATCTGCTCGGTGCATGCCGACAAGGGCCGAGACGATCTTGCCTCGAACTGCGATATCGGTTAAGGGCTTAGCTTCGATTCCTGATCGATTATCTGAGCGGCGGCCGCCCGGCCGTCGTGCCCTCCGGCTATTTCGGCCGCGCCACGACGAACGGAGGCCCTGCCTGGGATGACACGCCAGAACCGCTCCATCCTGACCAGCGTCGCCGCGCTGCGCGGTATCGGCACCCTCGCACTCCTCGCCTTGCTTGCGGCCTGCGCCAGCCAGGGACCGCGCACGAATGCCACCCAGCAAGCCGCCCGGTATGCTGCGCACGCGCGCAGCAACTATGTGCCCCCTGGCCCACCGGAAGACCCGTGGGGCCCCTACATTCGCGAGGCCAGCACTCGTTTCGATGTGCCCGAGGTTTGGATTCGCTCCGTCATGCGCGTCGAGTCGGGCGGCAACGAATACCTGGATGGCCAGCTGATCACCTCGCCCGCCGGAGCCATGGGGCTGATGCAGGTGATGCCGGACACCTATCAGGAGCTGCGTGATCGCTACAGCCTGAGCGACGACCCCTACGATCCACACCAGAACATTCTGGCCGGCACCGCCTACCTGCGCGAGATGTATGATATTTACGGTTCGCCCGGCTTCCTCGCCGCCTACAATGCCGGGCCGCGACGGCTGGATGACTACCTGAGCAACAACCGGGCCTTGCCGGACGAGACGCGGCGCTACGTCGCGATGATCGGCCCCAATATCGTCGGCGTATATCCGAACAACCGCTCGCCGGCGGAAGACTACGCCATGAATGCACTGCCGATCGACATCCCGAAGGGTCCCCGCTACGGTCGTGCAGTCCAGCTGGCGAGCAATCGTGGCAGTGGTGGCGGACGGGTTCCGGCGCGCAGCCAAATCCAGGTGGCCCAACTTCCCGATACGCCGAGGACGGCGGCGACGCAGCCGCAGCAATACGCGCTGGTGGCCCCGCCGCCACCCCCGCCGCGTGGCGGCTTCAGGATTGTCTCGCAGGCGGTGGCCGCCGAAGTGCCCGCCCATCGCGGCGGATCGTCGAATGGCAACTGGGCGATCCAGGTCGGCGCCTATTCCAGCGAGACCATGGCGCACACCGCCCTTGTTACCGCACGTGAGCGCGCGCGCAGCGAACTCGCTGTTGCGCACACCTCGGTGTCGGGCGTCCGTCAGGGGCGCGCAATGTTGTACCGGGCGCGCATGACGGGACTGTCGCGCGAATCGGCGGTGCAGGCCTGCGAGCGTCTCGCGCATGGGCGCACAAGCTGCATGGTGGTCTCACCGGAGTCGCAGCTGTAGCAATCCCTCGCCGGTAGCTACTCGCGGTCGTAAGCTCCCCCTCGCGGGGAACCCTCCTCGTGTCAACGACAACGACATCGGATGCCGGGAGAGGGAGACTGATCGCCGCGCGGTTCGCCGACATGGTCGGCTATAGCCGTCTGATCGGTCTTGACCACGCGGGCACCCTCGAGCGACTGCGTGGCCTCCGCCGGGACCTGATCGAACCGGCAATCCACCAGCATGGCGGCAGGTTGTGCAGACCTGGCGGCGACTCGCTGCTGATCGCATTCGACAGCATCGACGGCGCAGCGAGCTGCGCTGTGAGGGTGCAGCAGCAGGTTTCGACTCAAGACGGAGAGCAGCCTGCTGATCGAGCCAGCTGTTTTCGCGTCGGCCCAGCTGTTTTCGCGTCGGCATTGATATCGGTGACACCATCCCCGAGGGGACCGATCTGCATGGCCATGCGGTGAGTGTCGCGGCGCGACTGCAAGCCGAGTGCCTCTCTGGGGCATCCGTGTTTCGCGGTCGGTGCGCGATCATGTGCATGGCCGCCTCGATCTCGCGTTCGAAATGCTTGGACCATCGATCTGAAGAACGTCGCCCGTCCGGTCGAGAAATTTGTGCCGAAGCCCGACAACCACGCAATCGCACCGATGACGGCCGGTGCGGTTGGCGCAACTCAGACGCTGTTCGGGCGAGCTTGGCTTGCCCCCCCGTCACTGCGGCGTCACACTGCATGCGACGACCATCATCGGGGAACGTCTGAAATCATGCCTGACGCCAGATTCGCCAGCCTGACACCGCTGTTCGCACCGCGCTCCGTCGCCGTGCTGGGTGCCTCCAGCGATCCTACTCGTATCAGCGGCCGGCCACTGGCCTACATGAAAGCCCAGGGATTTCAGGGCGCGCTCTATCCGATCAACCCGAATCGTTCCGAAGTGCAGGGCCTGAAGGCGTATCCATCGGTCGCCGCACTGCCGGAAACCCCGGATGTCGCCATAGTCGCCATCGCCGCCGAGATCGCCGAGAACTCGATCACCGAACTTGCCGAACGCGGCGTGAAGGCGGCGGTCATGTTCACCGCCGGTTTCGCGGAAATGGACGAGGCCGGCGAGGCGGCGCAGCACCGCATGGTCGCAGTCGCGCGCAAGCACGGCATGCGCATTCTCGGCCCGAACTGTCTCGGCGTATTCGACGCGCGCACCGCCTACTACGCCACGTTTTCATCGTCGTTCGACAGCGGTTGGCCGGTGCCTGGACGCATCGGCATCGCGTCGCAGTCGGGCGCCTATGGCACGCATCTCTACACGCTGGCACGCAACCGCGGCATCGGCGCCTCGCTCTGCATCATGACCGGCAACGAGGCCGACGTGACGGTTGGCGAATGCATCGGCTGGCTGGCGGAAAATCCCGAAGTGGACGTGATCGCGGTCTATGCCGAGGGTATCCGCGAAGCGCCTGGCCTGATCGCCGCGTTCGAGGCAGCGCGTGCGGCGAAGAAGCCGATCATCATGCAGAAGGTCGGCCGCAGCGAACTGGGCACCAAGGCGGCGAAGTCACACACTGCCTCTATCGCTGGCGACGATGCGGTGACCGAGGCGGTAATGAACGAATTCGGCGTGGTGCGCGCGCGCAACTCCGAAGAGATGCTGGACATCGCGCATACCGCCACCCGCAAAATCTATCCGGCGCGCAACACGCTGGGCGTGATCACCGTCTCGGGTGGCGCCGGGGTGCTGATGAGCGACGTTGCCGATGCCGTCGGTCTGCCGATGCCGGAGATGCCGACGCAGACCCAGAAGATGCTGCGCGACCTGGTGCCGTTCTGCGCGCCACGCAACCCGGTGGATGCGACCGCGCAGGTCAGCAATGACGTCACGCTGATCCACACCTTCACCGAGGCGATGGTGAAGCAAGGCGGCTATGCGTCGGTCCTCGGCTTCTTCAGCATGACGGCATCGTCACGACGCTGGCCGGGTATCCGGGAACAGATCAATAAGGTGCGCGAAGCCTATCCGGACCGGCTCTACGTGCTGTCGGTGATCACCACCGATGAGCGCCGCGCTGAACTGGAAGTCGACGGTTGGTGCGTCCATGAAGACCCCACGCGTGCCGTCACCGCGATCGCGGCGATGGGCCGCTTTGGGGCCGCCTTCGCAGCACCGACCGCCGCGCCTCCGCCGAACGTGCCGAATTTCTCCCTGCCAGACGTGACACCCAGCGAGGCAGAGGCCAAGCGCCTGTTGGCCGCGGCTGGGATCCAGTCGGCGCCCGAACAGGCCTGCGACAGCGCGGATGCCGCAGTGGGGGCGGCTGACCATTTCGGCTTCCCCGTCGTGATGAAAATCCTGTCGCCGGACATCACGCACAAGTCGGAAATCGGTGGCGTGCTGCTGAATGTCGCGGATCGTGCCGCGGTGCGCGACGGCTACGACCTGCTGATTGCCCGCGCGAAACGCGCGGCCCCGCAGGCGCGCATCGAAGGCGTGCTGGTGGCCAAGCAGCTGCAGGGCGGCGTGGAGTGCATCCTCGGTATTCACCGCGATCCGGTGTTCGGACCGATTGCGATGTTCGGCCTTGGCGGCATTTTCGTCGAAGTGATGAAAGACGTCGTGTTCCGCCGTTGTCCGTTCGGCGATGACGTTGCCGAGCAGATGATCCGCTCGATCAAGGGCGCACCGCTGTTGCTAGGCGCACGCGGGCGACCGAAGGTGGACATCAAGGCGCTCGCCCACACTCTCGCGCGGTTGTCCGCATTCGCCGCGGCTGCGGGTCCGCGTCTGCAGTCGATCGACCTCAACCCGGTCTTTGCCATGCCCGAGGGACAAGGCGCATTCGCGGTGGATGCGGTGATCGAAGTAGGGGATTGATCGCGCCGTCAGGGTTGGAAGCCTGCGTCGCGCCAGAGCTGCTGCGACTTATAGACGGCTTCGGTGCGGTTGGTGGCTCCCATCTTCCGCATGATGTTGCGGATGTGCACCTTGACGGTGCTTTCCGTCAGGGTGAGTTCGTAGGCGATGATCTTGTTTGGCTGACCCCGTTGCAGACGTGACAGCACCTCGTTCTCCCGTGGGGTCAGTTGCTTGGACTCCTCGCTATCCTCGGATTCCTTGCGAGCGCGCTTATCGCTGGTCATGAGATCGAACGGTGCAAAGCTGCCGCCCTGCCTGACCAGCCGAATCGCTGCGGTGGCAAGCTGAATGTTCGTGCTCGTGCTCGGGATGAACCCTCGGGCGCCTGCAGCCAAGGCGGCACGGAGATTACGTGGCTCAACCGCGCATGCATGACTCGAAAGCACTGCAACCGGAATATGCGGGAGTGCCGCGCAAAGTAGCTTCACGGCTCGCAGGACGGACGTGCCCGGTGCCAGGTCTTCGTGCGCATGGTAAAGGATGACGTCAACCCCTGCGACGATCGCGCCGATGCATTCCTCGGGTGTCGCGAATGGCACCATGAGTACACCGGGAAACGCCGAGGCGAACGCCAGGGTCAGGCAATCTCGGGTCAACGCAAGAGCATCGATCAACCCGATGCGAATCGCCTCGTTTGGGTCGCCGGGGCAAATGCTGTCGTCCGCATTGACCTCGCGGCCGAGCGGCGCAATGTGAGCCAGACCATCCACTTTTGCGTTCTCCGCTCAATGCGTCCGGAGGTTGGTGCCGTCCTAATAACTGACGTATTGCTACAAAATTATGTTGTCACCGTCGGACGGCGGCGTCAGTGGCAGCCGTCACACGGGCAATTTGCAAACCGCGCTGAACGGCGCCACATGACGCGAATGAAGCGACGCACCCTGCTTGGCCTTTGCGCCGGCCTAGTCGCCTGCCCGGCGATCACGCAGGCGCAGCCCCGGTTCGAACCGACGCCGCAGGACCGCGCCGATATGGCCAGGATCGCGGCGTACCTTGATGGGTTGCGGACAATGAAGGCCCACTTTCTGCAAGTTGCGCCAAACGGGGCGATCACGCAGGGCACCGTGTGGCTGGACCGGCCGGGCCGCATGCGTTTCCAGTACGACCCACCAAGTCCACTGCTGCTGGTGGCTGGCCATGGCTTGGTCGTCTTTCATGACAAATCGCTCAACCAGACCACCAATATCCCGATCGGTCAGACACCATTGGGCATCTTGTTGGCCGACCACGTCCAACTCGGTGGCGATGTGACGGTTATCGGCATGCAGCATCAGCCGGGCCAGATCCAGCTAAGCCTCATCCGCACTGCCTCGCCAGGCGACGGCACGCTTACGCTGATTTTCGCGGACAATCCGCTGACGCTCCGGCAGTGGACTGTCATCGATGCCCAGCGCCAGCAGACGACCGTGACGCTCTATAACGTGGAACTGGGCGGCCAGTTCGACCAGAAGTTGTTTCAGTTCATAGATCCTCGCATTTTCCAGCCCGGGGCCAACGGGTAAACACCGGCGTACATTGCGGTCCTTTCATGCCCGCCATGGCAAAAACCGTCTTCATTTTGCCGCAAGGATCGCCGATTATTCTCTCTCGATGAGGTCCACCCGGGTCGTCAAGCCGCTTATCGGCATCAGTTGCTGCACCAAGCAGTTCGGTATTTTCGGCATGCCGAACCATGCCGCCTCCAACACCTATGTCGAAACGACCGATCAACTGCTGCACGGCGTCCCGGTTTTGGTCCCGGCCAACGGCCCAACCGCGGATATCGAGACGCTGCTGGAACGCCTGGACGGAATCATACTTACCGGCAGCCGATCGAACGTGCATCCCAGTTACTATGACGGTCCTCCTCACGCCGAGGGGACGTGGGAGGATATGGCGCGGGACAGCACGACGCTGCCGCTTATCCGCGCCGCGGTGGCGCGTGGGGTGCCGGTGCTGGCGATCTGCCGCGGCTTCCAGGAGTTGAACGTGGCCATGGGAGGGTCGCTGCACCAGCGGCTCCAGGATCTGCCGGATCGGATCGACCACTCCTCGCCTATGGTCGCGTCCCGCGAGGTGCGGATCGGCAAGGCACACGCGATTCGCGTCACACCGGGTGGCTGGCTGCACCGGCTCGCGGGGACCACCGAAATCGCAGTCAACTCGCTGCACAACCAGGGTGTGAACAAACTGGCCCCCGGCTTGCGTGCCGAAGGTGTGGCACCGGATGGCACGATCGAGGCAGTACAGGTACTTGCCACGGCCGCTGGCCCGGTCCCCGGATTCGCTGTCGGCGTGCAATGGCACCCCGAGAACGACTGGCGGACAGACATCGTCTCACGGCGCATCTTCGAGGACTTCGCCGCGGCGGTGCAGGCCTATGTTGCGGACGGGCGCATGAACGGCATTTCGGCGGCTGCTGACTGATCGCCGCCCCTTGTCATCACCAGGGTTTCCGCCGATGTAAGGCGCAGCGACCGGACCGCAGAGGTCCGGTTTCCCGTTGCACGACGAGGCCAGCGACATGTTCATCGAAACCGAGGGCACGCCCAATCCCGCCACCCTGAAGTTCCTGCCGGGCCGCTACGTGATGGGAACGGGCACCGCCGATTTTGCCTCGCCCGTCTCGGCGGAACGCAGTCCGCTGGCGATGGCCCTGTTCGACCTGCCCGGCGTCGCGCGCGTGTTCCTCGGCGGCGACTTCATCACGGTCACAAAGACCGAGGAGACCCCGTGGCAGGCGCTGAAGCCGCAGGTATTGGCGGCGATCATGGACCATTTCGTCGCCGGTCGCCCGGTGATCGAGGGTGACAGTGGCGAGGACCTGGCCGAGGAGACCGCGCCCGAGGATGCAGAGATCGTCGCCCAGATCAAGGAGCTGCTGGACACAAGGGTGCGTCCGGCAGTGGCAGGCGACGGCGGCGACATCGTGTTCCGCGGCTATCGCGAGGGGGTTGTCCGGCTGCATATGCAGGGCGCCTGCTCCGGCTGTCCGTCCTCAACCGCCACGCTGAAGCATGGCATCGAAAACATGCTGCGGCATTTCGTGCCGGAGGTCGTCGCGGTCGAGCAGGTCGACTTCTGATACATGCCGCTCGACGCCTACGCGCTCGATCTGCTGTTCCGCCAGGCCCGAACCCACAACAAGTTCAGCGACCAGCCGGTCACCGATGACGAGCTGCGGGCGCTGCACGCGCTGCTGAAGCAGGGGCCGACCTCGGCAAACTCCTCGCCGGCTCGGTTCCTGTTTCTGCGCACCAGATACGCAAAGGAGAAGCTCGCGCCAGCGCTGTCGGGCGGGAACCTGGAGAAGACGCTGGCCGCGCCGGTGACCGCGATCGTCGCGTATGATCCGAGGTTCTACGAGAAGCTGCCGAAGCTGTTCCCGCACAATACGGATGCGATGTCGTGGTTCACCAACAACGATTCACTCGCCGCGACCACCGCATTTCGCAACGGCACGCTGCAGGGCGCTTATCTGATCCTGGCAGCACGTGCCCTGGGTCTCGACACTGGACCAATGTCGGGGTTCGACAACGCCATGGTTGACGACCTGTTCCTGGCGGATCGCGGCTGGCGGTCGAATTTCCTTTGCAATATCGGCCATGGGGATCCCGCAGGCCTTTTCCCGCGCTCCCCACGCCTGGATTTCGAGGACGCGTGCATGCTGCTCTAGGCATGCATGCTCGGTCGCCGCGTGCGTGTCCTTGCGCTCGATTCAGCCCTCGTGCGGTGCGCCGCCGCGGTGGTGGTCAGCGGCGACGTCGCGGCGCTCCGTCAGGTTGAGGCGCGCCAGGGACACGCTGCACTGCTACCGGTCATGGCGCGCGATGTTCTAACAGAGGCCGGAACTGCTGCCACGTCCCTCGACCTTGTGGCGGTGACCGTCGGACCAGGGAGCTTCACCGGCATTCGCGCCGGGCTTGCGCTCGCGCACGGGCTCGCGCTCGCCGCCGGCGTCCCTGTGGTTGGGGTGACGGTAGGCGAGACGCTGGCCGACTCGCTTCCGCACCTGGGCGAGCGTCGGCTGTGGGTAGCGATCGACAGCCGGCGCGGCCGCGTCTTCCTGGAGTGGGATGGTCACTTTTCCGCGGAGCTGCTCGACGCGCTCCCGGTGCCCGAGGGCAAGATCGCGCTGGCCGGCGATGCCGCCGCGCCGGTCGCCGCGAGGCTGGCCGCTCGCGATTTCGACGTGATGCTGACTGATGCCCGCCTGCCGATGGCACGCCACATTGCCATGGTCGCGATGCGGCGTTCTGCTGGGGACCTGCGCCCGCTGCCCGCTCAGCCCCTCTACATCGATCCGCCTGAGGCAAAGATCCCAGCTGGCGGCCTCCGCCCACCTCCTGGCGGATGATCATTCTGGCAACAAGGGCTCACGCGACGTCGCTGGCCGCCATCCATGCCGCGTCGTTTCCACCGCGCGACGCCTGGGGCACGGATGCGATCCAGCTTCAGCTGGCGTTGCCTGGCGTGTTCGGACTCACCGATGAACGCGGCGGCATGTTGATCGGCCGCATCGCGGCAGAAGATGCCGAAGTGCTTACCCTAGCCGTTGTGCCGGCTGCCCGCCGGCAGGGAATCGCGGGGCGCTTGCTGCAAAAGGCCAAGGCGCTGGCCGTCTCACGCGGCGGTTCTGCCCTGTTCCTGGAGGTCGCGACCAGCAATGCCGCTGCACTGGCATTGTATCGGCGAGAGGGGTTCGTCGAGGTCGGCCGCCGACGCCGATACTATGCCGACGGCTCGGATGCGTTGGTGATGCGCGCCACCCTTCTATGATCCGCCGCCGCGCCGCAGCAGCAGTGTGGCGACGCCCTCGGCATCCGTCTCCAGCGATACCACCTCGTGCCCTTGCTCGCGCGCCGTGCGCGGTACGTTCTGTAGAGGCTCTTCGCCGCGCAACCGGACCAGCAGCACCTGTCCGGGCCGCATGCGGTCCAGCGCCAGACGGGTCCGCACAAATGTCATCGGGCAGACTTCCGACGTGATGTCCAGTTCCTGATCAACGGTCGCTGTGTCTGTCATGTCACTGCTTTTGTTCTCGTCCGTTGGTTGCGCCCGGAAATTGGCCGGCATCCATCCCATATGGTGCAGGTGTTCCGCCATCAAGTGACAATGCTGGCCCGGATGTTACCCTGCGCGCTGGAGCGCTTCCCGTCCGGCGCTTGCCTTCCTGCGGCCGATTGGACAGCCGCGACCCTGATCGGCTACGCCCCTGTCGGCTGGCCGCGGGGGCTGGCACGGCGCGGGCGCGCCGGGCTAGGCTGATCACAGGGGTACCGATGGAATCGCGCATCGAGCGCCTGTGCGTCGAACGAGGCCTCAAGATGACCGGGCAGCGCCGCGTCATCGCCCGCGTCCTGTCCGAGGCTGCCGACCACCCTGATGTCGAGGAACTCTATCGCCGTGCCAGCGCGCTTGATGCACGCATTTCCATTGCAACGGTCTACCGCACAGTCCGTCTGCTGGAGGAGAAGGGCATCCTCGAACGGCGCGATTTCGGTGGCGGTCGTGCCCGCTACGAACCAACGGAGCATGGCCACCATTTTCACCTGATCGATATCGACACGGGTAAGGTGATCGAGTTCCAGGAGCCCGAGTATGAACGACTGATGCAGGTCATGGCCGAGCGCCTCGGTTTCGACCTCGTGTCGCTCCGCCTGGAATTGTTCGGCCGCCGCCGCGACGCGGCACAAGCTTCGCGCGACAGGGAGGCGCGGCAACGCCTCTCGCGACGAATCGAGGGATCATCCCACGATCCGGACCCAGCCGCAGAGCAGGGAAGGGCAGCGCGTTGACGTATGAACAGCTCATTGCCGGCCGCGACATCGACACAATGCCATTTCCAGAGCTACGCGCCGGCAATCTCGGCGTCCGCGTCGCGCGGACCGCGGCCGAGATCGATGCGGTGCAGGCGCTGCGCTATCGCGTGTTCTACGGTGAGATGGGCGCAACGGCCGATGCGGCAACCACTGCATCGCTGCGCGACAAGGACGCGTTCGACGAGGTCGCCGACCATCTGCTGGTCCTTGATCACGCCATCGGCCCCGGGCCGGAAGGCGTGGTCGGCACGTACCGGTTGATTCAGCGGCAGGCGGCGGCGCGACTGGGACGGTTCTATTCGGCTGACGAATACGATATCGCTCCGATCGTCGCCTTTCCCGGCCGCATACTCGAGCTCGGTCGGTCCTGCGTGGATGTAGCCTACCGCAGCCGCGTTGCCATGCAACTGCTGTGGCGTGGCATTGCCGCATATGTGTTCCACTACCAGATCGATCTCATGTTCGGTTGCGCGAGCCTGCATGGCACGGACCCGGACGCGCTCGCCGGCGAGTTGACGTATCTCTACTACAACCACCTTGCGCCGCCGGCGGTGCGCCCTCGTGCCCTGCCGCATCGCTTTGTGGAGATGCGGCGAATGTCGCCGCATCTTCTTGATGCCAAGCGCGTGCAGGCGCAATTGCCGCCGCTGATCAAGGGTTACCTCCGGCTCGGCGGATTTGTCGGGGATGGCGCGGTGATCGACCTCCAGTTCAACACCACCGACGTTGCGGTGGTGGTGAAGACGGATCTCGTCACCGACAAATACTACCGCCATTACGAACGCCAGCTTCGCGACGCGTTGGATTGATCGCTGGGATCAGGCGCGCCCGAGACTGTCACCGGCGGTGATGACTTCGCGGTCCACGATCTCTTCGTGCCGGTGGCGCACACGGTGTCTTTCGAGGAGCCGCCGCGCGACCGGCATTTATGGAGCGTCATCGGGGTGTAGCCACGGCGGTAGTACTCTAGAAGTCGTCTCAGCAAGGCGCGGTTAGTCGTTGACGTTATTGAGGCCTTTCACGAAGCTGTGTTCCGTGTGCGGGAGCGGAAGGCAGCAACGTGAGCGAACGGGACGCCAGCCCAGGCTCGTTCCGGGGACGGCAGTGCCATTTGCACCCCACCCGTGCGGCTGGCGTATTGGCGGCGGTGGTTACAGGATTTGCGGCGGTCGCATCGGCGCAGACGCTTCCTGCCAACCCGGTCCCGCAAGGCTCCCCGGTGCCGCGCATCTTACCTCCAACGCCACCATCAGTGTCGCCCGCCCCCGAAGTGCCAGGGCTTGGGCCGCCAAGTGGGGAGGTCCCCAACCGTCCGGTGCGGGTTACCAGCGTCGCCGTGGAGGGCGTCACCGCCTATCCGCCGCAGGAGATCGCGCAAATGACCGGCGGCCTGATCGGGCCGGCGGTGCCGCTGCCGCAGATCGATGCGGCGCGCCAAGCGATCCTACAGCGCTACCGGTCTGACGGATACCTGCTGACCACCGTCTCGGCAAAACTCGACCCTGACGGCATTCTGCGCTTCGTCATCACGGAAGGTCGGATCGCCAGCGTCAAGCTCGACGGCGACATCGGCCCGGCCGGCACACAGGTGCTGCGCTTCCTCAATCGGTTGACCGAGCAGCAGCCAATCGATTCGGTGACGCTGGAGCGCTACCTGTTGCTGGCACAGGACGTGCCAGGCGTCAGTCTGCGCGCCGTGCTGGAGCCGGCGACCGACACACCCGGTGCATTGAACCTGATCGCTCAGGTCAGCCGCCAGCCGGTCTCCGGACTCGCCACCATGGACAATCGTGCCTTTACCGAGACCGGCCCTGTCGAGGTTCTTGGTTTGCTCGACGTCAACAGCTTCACCGAATTTGGTGAAAAGACCGAGCTGTCCTACTACCACGCCTTCCCGAATACCCAGAATTTCGGACAGGTTTCGACTGAAACGTTCATCGGCGCCTCGGGGTTGAAAGGTAGGATCTACGCCGGCTATGGCGGCACCAGGCCCACCGGCAGTCTTGGCGACCAAGGCTACGACGGCACAACGACAGTGTTCGGCGGACTACTGAGCTACCCGGTGATTCGTTCGCGGCAGCAGACGTTGAACGTGTATGGCGCGTTCGACGCCCTTGAATCGAGCATCTCCATCGCGCCAACCGGCGTGCGCACCAAGGCAAGTTACGATTCGCTGCGCGTGTTCCGCACAGGTGCGGACTATGCCCTGTCCGACATCGTGCTGGGTCCAAGTCGGTCGGCGATCAACGCGCTCTCCTTGCGCCTGTCGGAGGGCGTGAAGGGGCTGGGTGCAACGATCAACGGCATTGCCGTCACCTCACCGCGTCAAGGCGAGCAAACCGGCTTCTTCAAGATGAACTTCGAGG
Source organism: Acetobacteraceae bacterium (assembly GCA_024280945.1). GTDB lineage: Bacteria > Pseudomonadota > Alphaproteobacteria > Acetobacterales > Acetobacteraceae > JAMXLO01. Next base: position 163,022 of record JAMXLO010000122.1, on the reverse strand, counting down.
CCAGCCGCACGCAGACGCTGTTCGCACCGTGGGAAGGTGCCACCATCAGCCTGATGGAGTTGCTGACCGGCCAGTGGTCACCCAACATCCTGCCACCGGCCGAACAGTTCTATCTCGGTGGGGCACGCTTCACTCGCGGCTACTACGCCGGGCAGGTGCCCGGAGATAAGGCGCTGGCGGCCACCACCGAACTCCAATTGAACACCGGCTTCGAACAGGTGGTGTTCGGCAAACCGCTGAGTCTTTCGACCCAGTTCTACGTTTTCTATGACTGGGGCGAGACTTGGCAGAACCTCAGCACCGACCATGCAGCGATGATCAATTCGGCCGGTGGCGGTGTCCGCGCCCAGGTCACGCAGCATGTCGAGGTCGATCTAGAGGGCCTGGCGCGCTTCAATCGGTTTCCGAATGGCGGTAATCAGCCGGGAACCGGTGTGTCGGCACTCAATGGTGCGGCTTTCTACTGGCGGGTGCTGACCCGGTTCTGATTGTCGGGGGGATGAAATGACAAGGGGCCGGCGCCGCGACGCGGCGAAGCTTGTCGGCGTGGTGCGACACGCGCGATCTGCGCTGCTGTTGAGCACCGCCCTGCAGTCTGTGGTGCCGCCGCTGTCGTGTCCCGCGTTTGCCCAGCCAGCACCGAACGCGCGCCCGATGGGCGGCAGCGTGGTGGCAGGCAGCGCCGCAATCAGCAGCACTGGGAACAACACGCGGATCGATCAGTCGAGCCAGCGGGCGGCAATAAACTGGCAGAGCTTCGACGTCGGCAGCCATCAGAGCGTCACCTTCGCCCAGCCCTCGGCCAGTGCTGTCGCGCTGAACCGTGTCACCGGACCTGACCCATCGCAGATCGCCGGCCGCATCGACGCGAACGGCCAGATCGTGCTGGTCAACCAGTCGGGGGTGAATTTCCACCAGGGCGCCCAGGTCAACGCCGCCGGCGTCATGGTCAGCGCCGCCGGGATCAGCACACAGAACTTCATGGCCGGCCGGATGGTGTTCGACCAGCCGGCTCATGCCAACGCCCGGATCAGCAACGCCGGCACCATCACGGTGAAACAGGCGGGGCTGGCGGCGCTGGTGGCGCCGCAGGTGGCGAACTCCGGCACCATCAGCGCGCAGCTGGGCCACGTGGTGCTGGCCGGGGCGAAGACCGCGACGCTCGATCTGTATGGCGACGGGCTCCTGTCGCTCGATGTGACCAACCAGGTGACCGAGGCGCCGGTGGGTGCGGAGGGCAAGAAGGCAACCGCGCTGGTGACCAACAGCGGTGTGGTGATCGCCGATGGCGGCACGGTGCAACTGACCGCGCGGGCGGCTGACGGGATCGTGCAGAACCTGGTGCAGGCGGGAGGAAAAATCCGCGCCGCAACGATGGGGGATCGGGCCGGGACGATCGCGCTGAACGGCGTCGGTGGGTCGATTGTCGTGGAGGGGCAGTTGTCGGCGCCGGGTCGGGCGCGGGGGACGCGCGGCGGCAACATCGAGGTCGTTGCTGACGGCAGTGTCACTCTTGCCTCGACGGCGCGGATCAATGTGTCGGGCCAGGCGGGCGGCGGGACGGCGGCGGTCGGCACGACGCTGGCACGCGCGCGGGGTGGTCCGGGCGTCGCTGCCACGCAGTCCGCAAAAAACGTAACCGTGCAACGGGGTGCGACGATCGCGGCGGATGCGAAGGCGAACGGCAATGGCGGCCGCGTCGGGATGCTGTCCGATCAGTCCAAAGGCACGACGCGGATGGATGGGGCGATCAGCGCCAGGGGCGGGCCGCAGGGCGGCGACGGTGGGTTCGTCGACACGTCAGGCTTCATGCTGGGCGTCGACAGCAGAGCCGCGATCGACGTCGGCGCGCAGTCGGTTGCGGGGCGGCCGGGCACCTGGCTGCTCGACCCGTTCGATATCACCATCGGCACGACTGATCTAAACATCAGCCAGCACGGAATGACGTTCACCGGCAGCGGAGAGCCTGCGACGATCGCCAACACAACGCTGCAGACAGCTCTCGGCACCGGCAATGTTATCGTCTCGACGAGCGGCATCGGTGTCGACAAGGGCAACGTCACCGTCGCCGCGCCGGTGAGTTGGTCGAAAAGCAATTCGCTGAAGTTGAGTGCGGACAATGCCATCGTCATCAACAACCCGATCACCGGAGACAGCGGCAGCTTGACTCTGAGTTCTGGCAACACGACCAGCACAGGCTCGATCAGTATACGCGCGCCCATTAGCGCCGGAGCGGTGACCCTCGTCTCTGGCAGTGACGGCTCGATCAGAGAGCGCGGGGTGGGAGCAATCAGCACGAGCGGCCTGCTGACGACCAGCTCGGCTACAGGTACTACGCTGAACGGCAAGAACACCGTCGCCAGCTTTACAGCCTCCAATTCCGGCTCCGGCAACATATCACTGAAGAACGCCGGATCGCTGGCCGTGGCCGGCATCGACGCCGGTGTTGGAGCAGTATCACTAAGCGCCAGCGGAGGGTTGCTGACCGTGGGCGCGCCGATAAGCGGCGGCAATGTAACGCTGCGCACCGACAAGCTGAACATCAACGCCTCAGTCTCTGCGCCAGATGGAACCGTTGCCATTGCTCCCGCGACAAGCGGCCGAGGGATGAGCCTGGACGCAGTACGGGACGTATCTACGCTGTCGCTGCTGCAGAGCGATCTCGATCACATCAAAGCTGCGACGCTGGCGCTTGGCAGTGTCGATGGCGGCACGACGCTGCTTGCTGCCTCGCAGGCACTGAACGCTCCCACGACACTGACCGGCATAGCTGGCACGCTGCAGTTGTTCTCCTCCGGGCCGATCGCCGGAACCGGCAGCCTGACGGTCGCTGCTCTTGAGGGTAGGGCGACTGGTTCAGTCAATCTTACGGGGGCAAACAACGTCGGTTCACTCGGTCGCAGTGGCGGCCCCGGGTTCGACGCGGGTGGTGAGACGTTCAGCCTGGCTGACCCACGCAGTGCGCAACTGACGGTGAACAGTCTGGCAGCCGATAAGGTCACGCTGACCGCGCCAAGTATTGTCGTTCCTGGCACATTGACCGGGACCACGTCGGTAACACTGGCGGCGGGGAGCGGTGGGATCGGCGGAGGCGGCGTGGTGAACACGCCGCTGTTGCTTGGCAGTTCGACCGGGAACGTGACATTGCGCGGCGCGAACCTGACTGATGCGCTCGGCGCCAACCCGGCGTCCCCGTTCGATGCATCCGGAAACGCCTTTGTACTGAACTCGACCAAGCGGCTAACGGTGAACGGAGTGACTGCCGCAACGGTCGGGCTGGCCGCTCCGGGCATCGCTATTCCGGGCGCCCTGACGGGGACGACGTCCGTGGTGCTGACGGCAGGCAGCGCCGGAATTGGCGGAAGCGGCGTGGTGAGCACGCCATTGCTGCTCGGCAGTTCGACTGGTGATGTGACGCTTGGCGGCGCAAACCTCATCGACACGCTGGGTCTCAATCCGACATCGCCGTTCAATGCGCCCGGCAGCGCGTTCGCGTTGAATACGACGAAGGCGCTGACAGTCAACGGAGTGACAGCCGCGACAGTTGCGTTGACCGCACCGAGCATTGCCATTCCAGGTGGACTGGCAGGAACAACTTCGGTGAACCTGACAGCGACAAACGGAGGCATTAGCGAGTCTGGCAGCATCACAACAGCAAACTTGAGCGGAAGCGCAACCGCGGCTGCCATACTCGGCGGCGCTGCCAATCAGATCTCCACACTAGGCAGCTTCACAGCATCCGGCATCGCGCTGAACGATGCGTCCAGCCTGACCATCAACGGCACCGTCAACGGCGGCCCCAATATCGCATTGACCGACACCGGAGCCGTCACCGTTGCCCCCTCCGCTGCTCTCATAGGCAATGTGGTCGCGGCAACCGTCACCAATGACTTCATCATTGATGGTCTGCTCCAAAGCAACAATGCCAATCTCATCAGCACAAGCGGCAGCATTTTTGCCCCGGGCCCATTGATCATCGGCCTGCTGACAGGCGGCGCTGCAGGCGATGCCACCTTCAACGGCTCAACCAATCAGGTCGCGAGGGTCGCCAACTTCAGTGCCACGGGGTTCACGCTTATCGACAGTGTTCCTGTCATCGTCACCGGCCCGCTGGCTGCAAGCAACAGCATCAGTCTCTCCGGCAGTGCCGTAACACTCGACGGCAGCGTACGGGCGCCGACGATCGTCGTGCACGCAGGCGGCAATCCGATTGCGCTGACCGGCAAAGCGATCATCACCACCGGCGGCATCGCGCGGCCGCTGAATGTCATTGATTTCCCCGGCGACACGCCATCTACCGAGGTGAACGGCGCCTATTTCAGCACCTCGGCTGGCTTCACCCAGCAAGGATCGACGACGATCCAGGGCATTGGAGGCGGCACAAGCGTCATGCGCGTCAATGCCAGCAATGGCGCCGATATCACGTTTGATCACTTCGCCGGACTGCAAGGCAAGAACACGTGGCTGATCCTTTCACTTGATACCGGTTCGGCAATCGGTCAGGTCAAAGCCAAGGATCTCGACGTAATTCGCAGCGGCGCCAGCGGCAGCAGCAATCTGACCGGGACGGTCGCCAATCTATCGGGCCCGGCGGCTGCGGGTGCGGCTGGCATCCAGCCCAGCCCAGACCCGGATTTCCGCTTGAATGGCTGCACGATCCATGCGGTGAGCTGTATTCTGGCTCCCGCGGAAGCAGTGCCGGTCGCAAGTCCATTGAACGACATATTCTTCGGCTCGATGTTGAACCCTAACCAAGAAGACGATCTGCTGCTGCCCATCGTCTCGGACCTGGACTACTGATGATCTTGCGTGTGTGTGCCTTCCTTCGGCTGCTGCCATTTGCGCTGCTGCTGGCGGACTGCGCCACGCCGTCGCCCGGCTCCTATGTGCATGGCGCGCGGAACGTCGCCATACCGGAAGCGCAGTTGGCGATCGGCAAGAACTCGGTGGGCGAGGAGTGCACCCAGCAGTCAGCGGCCGAACAGAGCGCCGAAGTGTTCTGCGGCAGCTGGCAGCAACCTAGCGCGCACGTCCGTTCTGGTGGTGCTGGCACCGCGAGCGAACTCGCAGCGCTTGCGACCGCAAGCCAGTGGCGCAGCGGGCTCGATACGCGGTTCCGCTGCGAACAGCCGGTCGCGACAACGGTGCTTGGCGGCAACCCTGCCGAACTGATGCAATGTACGCGGTTGGTCGGCGGCTGGCCACATGTTGCGATGGTCGCGCTGGTGAACGGAACGGTCTTCTACGCCGATAGCGTATTGCCAGCGGCGCAGGTGATGGAACGGTCGATCGGCGTGCTCGCCGGTGTGACGCGCGCCGATGCTGTCGCGCCAAGCTCGAGCGCCGATGCCCTGCTGGCGAGCCGCCTCGCGGCCAGATCCTTCGGTTCGGGCGACGTCGGGCAATACGACGCGTTGATGGCCGCCGGAACGCGCGCCAACCTGGCCGACAATCCGGGCGCAGCGGAAAGCGCATTTCGTGCCGCGCTGGCGCTGCAGCAGAAGGCGCTCGGCAAGGACAATCCAAACACGTCGACGGCGCTGATGTCTCTGGCGCTCCAGCTCTCCAACGCAGGGCGCTTCGCCGAGGCTGATTCGCTGTTCGCCGATGCCGACCGACTGGCGCCCGGTTCTGCCGACACCACGGTACGCGCGCGCCTACTGCATTATCGTGGGCTGGATGCACTGAACCAGGGCCGCCTTGAACAGGCGCTCGACCTGCTGACCAAGGCAGACACGGCATATGCGGCGGAGGTCCCCGCCGACGCGCTTGCGGCCAAGCCACGGCCTAATGCGCCTGTCGGCAACTTCGCCCGTGCCGGCCGTATCAGCCTGGCAGACCTGATGCCGACCCAGGATCTGGTGACCGATCCGCGCGCGCGTCAGGCACTGCTCGGCCTGATCGAGGTCCGGCGCAACCGCGGCACCGTGCTGCGCGTCATGGGGAAGCCGCAAGATGCCGAGGCGGCATTGCAGTCTGCGTCGAACCTGGCGCGCGGCAACGGCCTCTCGCAGCCGATCCTGAACGCGCGCCTGTATCGCACCAGCGGGCTGACCGCCGCCGCCCGCGGCCTGGACGATCAGGCGCTCGATGACCTGCTGCAATCGACTGCGGCGTTCAATCGCTCGCTGCCTGGCTCCAAGCCGCTGGCTGACACCTACCTGTTGCGCGCAAGGGAACTCACCAAGGCAGGCCGCGCCGGTGCTGCCTTGCCGATCTGTCGCAATGCCGTGCAGTCGCTTGCGGCACTGAAGGCCGGAACGACATCGCTGCTGATGGCCGGGTGCCTGGATGTCTATGCTGCCGCCGCAGATCAGCGGCAGGGTCAGCGGCAGGAACTGCTGACCGAGATGTTCACGGCAGTGCAGTTGGCCCAGGGCGGCATCACCAGCCAACAGATCGCCCAGGCGACGGCGCGTTTGTCCGAGAACGCACGCGATCCGAAAGTCGCCGAGGCGATTCGCTATCGTCAGGACGCATCGGTGAAGCTGTCGGACCTGTACCGCCGGCGGGATGAACTCGCGGAGGCAAAGAAGCAGGGCATACCCTCGGCGAGTGCCGCGCCGGGGCTGGACCAGGCGATCAGCGACGCCCAGGCAACGTTGGCGGATGCCGATGCCGCGCTGCAGGCGGCCTCGCCCAATTACGGCCAGCTGGTACAGCAGGTGGTCCCGGCCCCGGATGTGTTCGCGGCACTGCACCCGGACGAGGCTTTCGTCGCGATCACACTCAGTGATCAGGATGGCTGGGTGTTCTTGCTGCGCAACAACACCGTTGCGGTATCGAAGATCGACGGCGGTCTGAAGGACATTGGCGAACTGGTGCGGCGGGTGCGGGCCGGCATCGAGCTGACCACCAGGGGCCTGCCGCTATTCGACATCGTCGATGCGCAGAAGCTTTACCAGATGACACTCGGCGGCCTGGGCGATGGGCTAGACGGCGTGAAGTCGCTGGTCGTCGCGCCGGCAGGTCCCTTGCTGGCGCTGCCCTTCGAGGTACTGCTGACCGGCCCTGCGGATCCCGCCAATCTTGCCGACGCCCCCTGGCTGGTGCGCCGTTTCACCCTGGCGCATGTGCCCGCGCCATCGAACTTCGTCGCACTGCGCAAGATCGCACTCGGCTCGCGCGCGACGCATCCATGGTTCGGGTTCGGTGATTTCCGTCCCGTAACTCTGGCGCAGGCCGAACGGACGTTCTCTGGCCTCGGCTGCACGGAAAGCGCGAGACTGCTCGCCAGCCTGCCGCCGCTGCCCTATGCCCGAAAGGAGCTGGATGCCGCCCGTGCCCTACTTGGCGCCGGGGCCTCGGACGAACTGCTCGGTTCGGCCTTCACGGCTGATGCCGTGATGCGGGCCCGGCTCAAGGACTATCGCATCCTGCAGTTCTCCACGCACGCACTGCTGCCGGCAGAACTCCGCTGCCAGAGCGAACCCGCCATAGTAACCTCGGCGCCGCCCAATGCGCCGAATGCAGCGGGCGCTTTGCTCACTGCCAGCGCCGTGGTCAATCTCGACCTGGACGCCGACCTTGTCATCCTCTCGGCGTGCAATTCCGGTGGGCCTGGCGGTTCCACCGCCGGCGAGAGCCTCTCGGGACTGGCCCGCGCGTTCTTCTATGCCGGCGCCCGGTCGCTGGAGGTGACGCATTGGGCAGTGAACGACCAGGTGGCGGCCTTTCTGGTGGCCGACACCCTGAAGCGCCTGCGCGACGACCCCGCGCGTGGTGTCGCCGGCGCGCTCAGGGATGCGCAGCTTGCTATACTCGCAGACGCTGGAAAGGGTCTGCCAAGCGACATCGCGCATCCATTCTTTTGGGCACCATTTGCAGTTATCGGCGAAGGCGGCCAGCGTGCGCCGGGGCGAACTCAGGCGATCGTTTCTTTACCGCATCTCGCCGGTCTATAACTACTCTATGGAAATGCTTGAGGTCCTGGGGAAGTACGCGATCAAGCGCACCTTAGGCCGCGGCGCCATGGGCACGGTTTACGAAGGCTGGGACCCGGCCATTGCGCGCCGGGTGGCGATCAAGATGGTCAAGCTGCCCGACCACGCCGACCCGGAGACCGAGGAGGCATTGGCACGCTTCCGCCGCGAGGCGCAGGCCGCGGGCCGGTTGCACCACCCCAACATCGTCGGTGTGTTCGACTACGGCGAGACCAGCGACCTTGCCTACATCGTCATGGAGTATGTCGACGGCCCGCCGCTGAAGGCGCTGCTCGACAAGCAGGAACGTTTCGCACTTACCGACGCGGTGCGGGTGATGGAGGGACTGCTCGCCGGACTGCAGTTCAGCCACGAACGCGGCGTCGTACATCGCGACATCAAGCCCGCCAATGTCATGTTGACCGACGACGGTCAGACAAAGATCGCCGATTTCGGCATTGCGCGGGTCGAGAGCAGTTCGATCACCCAGGCGGGCACGCTGTTGGGCACCCCGGCCTACATGTCGCCTGAGCAGTTCATGGGCCAGGTGGTGGACGCCCGTACCGACATCTATTCCTCCGGTGTACTGCTTTACCAGTTGCTGACCGGCGAGCGACCGTTCGAGGGTGGCATGTCGGCAATCATGCACAAGGCGCTGAATACCGACCCACCTTTGCCATCGCAGCTTTCGGTCACCGCACCACCGTCCTTCGATGAGGTGGTGCGCCGCGCAATGGCCAAGCGTCCCGAGGATCGCTTTCCGTCCGCGAAGGCATTTGCCGAGGCGATCCGCACGGCTATGGCCAGGCAAGCCGAACTTCGGGTCGCGGAAACCGAGGCGACCTTGGTCTCGGCGCCCCCGCCCCCGGGCGCTTCTGCAACCAGCGCGCCTCCGCAGCGGACCATTCCGGCCGACGTCTCGCCGCCGCGCGCAAAGATACCGCGACTTGCTGGCGGCGTGGCGCTTGCGCTTCTCGCGATGATCGGTGGCGGAGCCTGGTGGTTGCTCCAATCATCGTCTCGACCGCCGACCTCGGAGGCGACTGTCAGCAAACCCGAGACCCAGTTGGGCGCTGAACCGGCTCCCGCGAAGTCCAGCGATAGTGGCCCCTCGTCGCCCGGCGCGGTGTTGCCGCCGCGGACAGAGGAAGCGCAGCCGTCACCGAACCAACAGCTTGCCATCACGGGGCTCGATACTTTGCGCCGCCGGATCACGGAGTGGGTAAGCAGCCGAAACTGCGCACTGCTCCGAGGCGACCTCGCCGACAATGGCGTTGTCGCACTCAACGGCTACGCCGGCGATCGTTCGGTCGAAGAGCTGCGCCAGGGGGTGACCGCGCTCGTGCCGCCAGGCCAGATCGAATGGCGGGTGGATGGTATGGACCAGGTGTTCTGCCCGGCGCTGAACCTGCTGCGCCCGATCACCCCAGGCTTTGCCGCGACGGGGGGACCCCGCCTTGATCTGCAGATGGCGGGCGGCAAGACCAGACTGCACGACGGTGAGAACATCCGGATGCGCCTGGTGATGCCGGACTTCGCCGGTCGGCTGCGGGTTGATTACCTCGCGCATGACGGCTCGGTACAGCACCTCTACCCGCAACTTGCCGATCCCAAGATGGGCATCGCCGCGGACCCGCCACGCACCTACCGGGCCAGCGAGAAGATCATCCTGGACAATCCTGCATGGGTCATCGGCGAGCCTTATGGGATGGATATGATCATCGCCGTGGCGTCCTCGGAGCCCTTGTTCGAGCGGCCACGTCCGAGCAACGCCGAGATGGCGGATGAATATCTGCACGCGCTGCAGGCCCGGCTCGAGCAGCTCCGCCTTCGGGGCGATCGCCTTGCTGGTGCCGCGATTGCTGTAGAAGCGTTGCCGAAATAACGGCTGCTTACTTTGCCGAGGCAGTGGCCAGGTGGCTTGTCAGCACATCGCGCAACCAGCCCGTGGGCATCCCCGCGAGGAAGCGATCCTGCAGCATGGTCAATCGCCCCTGGGTCATGCCGGCCATATCGGGCCGAAACAGCGAAGGTTCGCAGGTGAACATCAGATATGCCTGCATCTCGTTGACCATCAGCTGCTCGACGCTGATGTCATACTCGTCCCTGCCCAGAAAGGCGCGGATGCCGGCTTTCTCTTCGGGCGTCAATTCCGTACGCCAGAAATTGCCGACGTACTCGGCGTAGGCCGGATTGCTGAAGAATTCCCCGTGCGACAGCTCGTGGCGCAATATGCCGGCCCGGACCGCCGGGGTGATGCGAGGGTCGCTGCCGACCGCCGGTATCGAGATCAGCGCGGCGCCCACGTCCCTTGCCGACCAGCCTACCTGTCGCAGCAGCGCCCGCAGCCTCTCTTCCTCGCGGTCAAGTTCGATGCCCTGCCGGTCGGCGGTGGCGAAGAATCGGACCAGTGCCTCCGCCGCGTAATCATGGCCGAGGTAGAACGTCTCCACGGTATCGCCGTGCTCCCGGATCGTCGCGTCCAGTTCGGCGTCGGTCAGCACTCGATCATGCGGGGCGCCAGATTTTTCCACGAACGCAGCGAGCCGATTGAGCATCCGCCCCTGTTCGGTCAGCGAGGCGAAGTCGAGCACCAGGATGTGCGGGTTGTCCGCAAAACGGAACACCGTGAATGATGCCGGAGCGTGCTCGGCAATCTCCTGCTCACCGGCGGTGACGATGTCGAATGGCAGGGCGGCTGCGACGGGGTGAGTCGGCCGAGGCGTCGCGACGATCGGTGCATTCGTGGCGAGTGGCCGAAACAGCCACGCTCCGAACGATCCGGCAAGGACAACCGCAGCGATCGTGATTGCGATGAACGGCCAGGCGGCACGTTTGCGGGACGGCACGATCCGTACAGTATCGTCGGGGCCTGTGTCTGCCGGGTTCATGCGTCGGCCGCCGGCACGGCGACCGTCATGCGCCCAGATTGATCACCTGGACACGGCGATTGCGCGGCTCGGGCGTCTGCGGCGGGGTCGGGACCAGCAGGCCATCCTCTCCCATACCGACCGCCTGTAAACGGCTGGGATCGACGCCATACTTCTTGGCTACATAGTCGACCACCGCCTCGGCCCGCCGCTCGGACAATGCACGATTGTAGTCGAGCGAGCCAACCGTGTCGGTATGTCCTTCAATGCGGAACCGGTAGCCTGCCAGGTCCTTGCTGGACAGCGCGCGGCCAAGTTCATCCAACGTGCGGATCGCCGCCGGCGTCAGCTCGGCTGAGCCATTGGCAAAGTTGACTGTCAGGTTGACCGCCGGAGCCGCCGTCGCCGCCGCTGGTATCGGAACTGGCTTGCTGGCGGCGACACGCGGCTGCGCCTGTGCCGGTGGCGGAGCAACCTGGGGCTGCGAGGATGCATCGCCGCTTGGCGCCAACCTGATCCCGCGGGTCCCGCCCATCACCAGGTTTCCACTTGGCCGCAGCGAGTTGATGATCTGGTCGGCCGAAGGATTCTGTGCCGCGGCCGGCATGAAACCGGCGACCATCGGGGCAACGATCAGCGGGGCGATCAGCGCACGCACGGAACCATTCCCTCACAACGCTCGACCACATTATAGCGGTGCGGGCACTGGCAGGCGAGGACTTGTGAGGTCCTAAAGCACGCCCTGGGCACGCATGATCGGCAGTTTGACGTGCAGCGCTCGCTCGAACACCTGCCTGAGCTTGCCGCGCCCCTCGTCATCCAGGTTGACGCCGATGTCGCGCACCCAGTCGCCGAGCTGTGCCTCGCTGTCACCGGACAGCAGGCGGTTCATGGCGTGCAGCTCGAATAGGGTGGCAGGCGCGCCGGTCCCCAGTGCATAGCTGGCTGCAGCGAGTGGACGACCGAAATTTTCCGTACGCGCCAGGATCTCCGTCGTCACCCGGTTGAAGCGCAGTGCCTGCTCGGTCGGCGCCGCACGCGGTCGCGCCGCCGGTTCCGCGACATCGAGGCCCACCAGGATGCCGATCAGTTCGGCTGGGTTGTCCCGTTTGCCGTCGATTTCGGGCAGCGCCAGCAGATCGCCAACGCGCTGCGGGCCGGTTGCCATCGCCTGGGCGATCGGGCCGTAGAAGGCTCGGTTCAGCCCGGCACGTCCGGCCGGCATGTCCGCCTCATACGGCATTTCCGACGCCGCGATGTTCAGCGACAACCGGACATCCATCAGTGCTGCGTCGCGCGCCGCGGTATTCATGCGCCTGGCGCCGCGCACGAACACGTCGTGACGCAGCGACCGGTCGATGCACATGTCCTTCACCAGCTCGCGCAGCAGCGGGTCGTCGAACCGCTGCGCAATGGCGCGCTGCTCTGGCGTCAGGGTCAGATCGGGGAAATTCTCGATAAGGCTGGCCGAGCCGACCCATTCCAGTTTGGCCCCCGAGAGCGCCGCAGCCAGGTCGGCGTGGAAGCAGGGCACCCAGGCGTCATTCATATATTCATGCGCGAGATACTGGGTCGGCATCGGGCCCATTCGTTCGACCAGAGCATGCACCCACGGCTGGCGGACGATCTGCAGCGCGTCCGCATCGCGGAGCGCTTGCACCAGCTTCAAGCCCTCTTCGGCCTGTCGGTCGCTGCGTGACCCTAAGCGCCGGCCGCAGTCACGCAGCACGCGCTGAAGGCCTAACGCACCGCCCCAGGCGGGTAATGCATTGAAGCTGACATGCACCGCGCCGCCTGGCTTCACCTTGGCGCGCAGCAGCCGTACGATGCCATGCTGCACGGCCGGCGGTACCCAGCTCCACAGCCCATGCATGCTGACGAAGTCTGCCTCGGGCACCTGGGCGGACGCCGGATCCTCGCCCAGGGTCGAAAGGTCGGCCTCCAGGAAGGTGACGTTCTCCAGCCCCGCCTGCGCCGCCCACGCGCGCGCCGCGGCGATATGCGCCGGGTTGAAGTCGATCGATGTCACCTTCCAGTGGGGATTGCTGGCGGCGAGAACCAGCGATGTCAGGCCCTGGCCACAGCCCAGCTCCACGTAGCTCACAGCATCGTCGGGGCCGGGCAACGGTGACGCAACACTGCACAACAGGCAGGCCAGGGAGATGATCGAAGGGGATTGTGAGCGGTAATAGCCGGTCATGTAGGTGACGTCGGTGACGTAGCCGCTGCCCCAGCCGTTCACTGCGCGCTCTCCTTGGTGACCTGCTGCGCCTCGATCACTTCCGCCTCGAATATCGCGTCTGCCGCATCCGGCCGCGCCATAAATCCTCCGGCCGGTCCCGGGATCCAGGTATTCCAGCCCAGTCGCGGCGGCGGATCGGCGGTCGCATCCAGCCGCAGCGGCGGCACCTCTCGCGCTGCCAGCACGGGGTTGATTGCGAAGCCAAGCTCCAACCCAACATAGGCGCGGACCAATGACACCAGTCGGTGCAGCGCCAGCCGATCCGGCAGCAGTCGCTGGAAGCCCCGCAGGTCGAGCGGGCCAATCCGCAGGATGATCCGCGCCTGCGGGTCCCAGGCACGGACGCCGGCGGCGGCATCCACACCGAGCTGGCACCATGGCCCTTGCGCCGACAGCCGCGTTCGCTGGTCCGGCGGCAGCGACAGCCAGGCGCCGGCGAACTCGATCACTTCAACCTTCATGCCCAGCCAGTCGGAGGCGAGCGCCCCCAATCTCTCGGCGGACCGGGGCCGCATGGCAAGCAAGCCAGCATAATGCAACAGAGCGTCTTCGCCCACCGCGAGCCGATCACTGAGGTTCCCCGTGCCATAGCCGGTCAGCGCCAACAGTACCCGGCTGACACCATCGTGCCGGGATAAACCATGCTGCTGCGCCACCTCGGCGGCTCGCGCCGGCCGGTACTTAACGCCACCGCGGGCGAAGAACGCGACGAACCGGTGGGCCAGGAGGTCAACGAAGTCGCGCAGCGCGGTCGAGCGCGCCCGGAGGGCCTGCGTGACCATCTCAGAATAGTAACGTGGCAGCACGCCTGATGGACCCGTCAGCCCCATCAGCCCGACCGTCACATCCGGCAGTGCATCTCCCTGCTGGTGCAGTTCCGCGACATCGGCTGGCGGATAAACCAGGCCAGCCGGTGCGTGGAACCGCACTGCTGCGGCAGGATCATCGGTTCCTCGCGCCCGGGTCAGCACGCGGACCGCCGCATCGAAGCGGAATCGTCGTGGTTCGGCGCCCAACGCGGCCAATGGCGAGCGCGACCTCATGCCAGGACACGTGTTCCGCTGCGCGCCTGCCACGCCGCAGCGACCCCCGGTCGGCCCCGCAACGTGACCCGGGTGCGGGTGAAGCTGTTGATCGTGCCGTGCAGTGCAAAGAAGTGCTCGAGGACCGCGGCCAGCAGGTAGAGCCCGCCAGCCTGCCAAGCCCGCGAATCGAACTCCAGCACAATGTCCAGCCCCCGGCAGAACGCGCCGGCGCGGCCAGGGGCGCGCGCCGTACCGGGAGCCGCCGAAACGCCGGTGAGTGCCTCGATCGCCGCGCGCGACTCGGCAGTGTCGCGCAGGTCGTAGAGGCGCAGCACCTCTTTCAGGGCCGCCGCGCCCTGCGCCCCACCGGTGACCGACAGGTGCCCGAGAGAGAGCTGTGATACCAGCCGCCAGAAACCAGCTTCCCGCAAGGGTGGACGCAGCGTCGAGCTCGCCGCAGTGATCGCGGACAGTCCTGCCACGGGCGCCGCGCCCTCGATCAGCCGCAACCGCGGACGGCCACCGCCGAACGGCAGATCGGTGGGAAGATCGCGGTTGACGCAGAGCGCATCGATCGACAGCACGGCGTCAGCTGGCTTGTCCGGGTCGAATGCCGGGTCGTGTGGCGCCAGGAACACCTCGGTGCCGGGGACGGCAGGTGCTGCGGGCCGGCGCGCCACGTGGTAGAAGCCGCCGGGCTGGCCCGCCTCGGGATCGCCCTCGATCAGCCGATGGAACGACCGCCACGGACGGAACGATCCATCAGGCTGGGTCTCACGCACCCGCTCGACGCTCCACACCTCAGCCGCACGTGGCCGCCTCGCGTCCGGCACCACTCGGTATTCGATGTCCTGGTGGGTGAGCATGATCGGCTCGCAGCGCTGCGGAAACAGGTTGATCACCGGCGTGCAGCCGAGTGCCAGCGATGTCTGGCCGACCGTTCGCTCCAGCTCCGGCACCGAGCGATCGAGGTAGACGAAGATCTCCAGGCGATTGCCCGCGGACAATAGTGTCTTGCTGTCAAACCGCGTGATGTCGAAGAACAGGAACTTGTCCGGAAACGCAAAATATTCGGTCAGCAGACGGAAGCCGGCAAAGCCGCGAGCCGACCATGGAAGCAACGCCTCATCGGGCGAGAAGCCAACCGGCTGGATCGCAGTGGCGGGCACGATAACCGGTGATGGATCCACCGCATTGTCGGCAAAAGCGACGGAAATCGCGTGGGCGCCCAGCAATTCATACAGAGCCAGTGCCTGGTTGGTCGGCCCGCGCAGAAAGAAACGCAGCCGCTCGATTCCGAGCTGGCTGAACGTGGCTTCAGGCGAGGAACATTTCAGCGTTATGCGCAGCACGCCGGCGGCACCGGCAGCTGCGGCGTTGGCGGGCGCTACGATCGGCAGGCCCGACAGTCGGACGTTCTCCACCGCGACCGGCCAGAGCGTGACGGGTGCCGTCGTCCGGTAGCGCAGTTCCTCGCCATGCACCGGTTCCGTATCGATGGTCGTGCCCGCCGGTAGCTGTGCCGGGTTCATCAGATCGGGCTGGCAGTCGAACTGCACGATCATGCAGGACGGCATGGGCGCGAGGTAATGCGGGTAGAGCAGCCCGAGCAACGCATCGGTGAGTTCCGGGAATTCGTCGTCCAGGCGGTGGTGCACACGCGCAGCGAGGAACGCCACACCTTCCAGCAACCGCGCGACATGCGGATCGTCGATGGCGTCCGCCGATAGCCTGAGCCGGCCTGCGATCTTCGGGTGGGCGTCGGCGAATTCCGCCGCCAGCCGCTTGATCGCGTCGAGTTCTCGCTCGTAGTAGGGGAGGAGCGAGTCAGACAAGGGATTGCGCGCCTGTTCTCCCCCTCCCCTTGCGGGAGGGGGTTAGGGGGAGGGGGCGCGGGATGGTGGCCCGAAGCCCCCTCCCCCCGCCCCCCTCCCGCAAGGGGAGGGGGAGGGGGCTGGCTTCATACCGCATGTTGCCCTCACACGACATTGCCGGGCCGCACCGTCACGTCGTCGGTGATCGGGTCGACGATCGTATCGAAGGTTACCGACTCGGGCGCCGGTTCGGCGTGCAGCACAGCCTCGATCCTCAAGCGCAGCAACGCGTCGAGCTTGTCCTGTCCCTCCACCAGGTGAACACGCACTGACAGGAAGCGAGGCTCGAACCGCCGGATGGTCGCTTCGATCTCCAGCCGCAATTCCTGCCGCCGTTGCGCGTCGCTGAACGCACCGGCGGCGAAATCCGGGATGCCGTAGCCGATTGGCGACGTGGCGAGCTGCGTCATGTGTGCCGGCCAGGAACGCCAGCGGCGCCGTGCATTCAACAGCGCCTCCAGGTCACGCCGCACCGAATTGCGCAGTGCCAGCATGGAGTCCGCCGCGGACAGCGCGGGATCGCGCGTCTGATCTGGAGCATCATCCATCAACCGGTCCAGCAGTGGTGACTGAACGCGGGCCGGCTGACGGTGCGCGCTGCCGGCGCGACCGCTCACGCCGCACCGAACCTGATCTGGTCCAGATCCATGATCGGCACCGCATCTTCGCCGACCAGGAACAGCCGCTGGCCGACCCCGCGCACCGGCCCACCGTCGGATTGGCGCCAGTCGGTTTCCCGACCCAGCCGGAACGAGTCGCTCAATTGCTCATCAGCGGCGTAGATCGCGGGAAGGTAGACGTCGCCATCTGGTCCATCGGCCACCGACATCGAGGCGCGCCGCCATATCAGGTCGCGCGGGCGCTTCGGCGCATGGAACTGCAGCGTCAGCACGCGCTCGGTCGGGATCCAGAAGTATTTGCCAGTGGTTGTCAGCACCTCGAAGCTGCCTGCCAGCAGGTCGTCGACATCGCGCAGATCGTCGAACGCCGCGTCGCCGTGTTTGCCTGGGGCGCGCGGCCGCATAGCCTCTGCCGTTTCCGCCTTCCGCGCGGCTTCAGGGGCATCGCCGGCGCGCAGTGCCACCAGGGCAGCCAATTGCAGGCGTTGCGTTTCGGTCGGATCGCTGAGGAACTCGGGCACTCGGCCGTCACGAAACAACTGGCGCCGCGCCATGTCGGCGCGGACAAGCTGGCGAAATTCCGCCACCACCACCGCGGTGGAAGCATCGATCGCCGAGGCTGCATCCAGCACCACATCCGCGCGCTCGAGATTGCCGGCGAACAACAACAGTTCGCCCAGCAGTACGCGGACGCCGAGATCGGTCGGGGCCTTCCGCAACGCGGCCTGCGCCGCCGCAATCGCGTCATCCAGTTTGCCGGCGCGAAACAGTGCCGCTGCGGTCTGGTCGGTGCCACTCATGTTTCGGACCTCATCGACCGCTCAGGTCGGTCACGAGCTGGAATGCGGCAGACACATCATCGAGCTGATAATGCGGCTGCAAATGGATCACGCAACCGAAGCTGCCCGGTCTGCCGGGCACTTCGTTCACGTTCACCCGCCCAGCCACCAGTGGAAAGCGCGCGCGGCTGTCGCCGGTCGCCGCCAGGTTTCCGTTGACATACTGCGTCAGCCAGGCCTGCAGGAAATGCTCGATCTCGCTCGCCGTCTTGAATGAGCCGACCATATGCCGCCCCATCATCTTCAGATGATGCGCAAAACGCGACGCGCAGAGGATCGAATTGATCTGCGTCGACAGCCGCGCGTTGGCCTCGGCGACGCCGGCGTTGGGTCCCTGATAACGCTGCGACAATTGCAGGCTGCGCACCGCGCCGAACACCAGTTCCTCGCAATAGGCGATGGACGACAGCGGCATCAACCCCGCCTCGAGCAGCGAACGCTCCTGCCGATCGGTCAACACGATTTCCACCGGGCTACGCACCCAAACGTGGTCGGGGTCGGTGGTGAACGGTTCCAGCGCGATGCCGGTCACCAGCCCGCCGCCTGCGCGGTCAGCTTCCACGCCCCGCACATCGGCTGGCCAGGCAAAACGCGCGAACGCGCGGGCGACGACCGAGGCGAAGGCGAAGCCGGCGGTCATCCAAACCCGCTCTTCATTGGTCGGTGCGTATTCGCGATAGCGGAAGCCATCGGCACGCGTGCCGTCGTCCTGCCACGGTGGTCGGGCCAGGACATGCGGCAGCGTGACGCCGAGGAAACGCATGTCGGCACGCGATGCGAGACTGCGCCAGCGGTCATGCTCTCGGTTGCGCAGCGGCGCGGCGAGATCGATCGACGTGGCGAGATCGGTAAAGCTGTCCACCTCCAGCAGGGCGGGCGACGCGCTGACGATCACCGGGGAGAATGCCGCGGCCGCAACGCCCGACAGGGAGGCCAGCGCGTTCACGTCGTCGGTGCGGGATTCGGCGCTTGGGCGGTGGCGCACTTCGTGGTCCACCACCAGCAGGCCGTACGGTTCGCCGCCCGGTGTACCGAATTCTTCCTCATAGACCTTGCGGAACAGCAGGCTCTGGTCGAACTCGATCGCGCGTTCCAGGTCCCGGCAGATTTCCTGCCAGCCGACATTCAGAACCTTGATCTTGAGCCGATTGGACAATTCCAGGCCATCGACGAGCCACGCTATCCCGCGCCACGTGCCTTCCAACTTGCGCAGCCTGCGGTGATGCAGGATGGCATCGACCTGGTCGGACAACATCGCGTCAATCGCTGCGATGTCGCGATCGACCGCATCGCGCAGCGCCTGCGGATCGATCCGCAGTCGCGTGCCGCGTTCCGCGCCGAACCACAGATCGAGCGCCTTGCCGGAAGGTGCGGTGAGGAATTCGCCGAGAGTGTCCGCCAAAGTCGCATCGCGGCTGCCGATAAAGCGGCCCGACAACATTGCTTCGCGCACCGCGGCAGGCTCGGCCACGACCGTGTGGGGTGGCTCAGCCAGTGTAAGATGCAATTCGTTCACGGCACTACACTCCCCCTCCCCTTGCGGGAGGGGGTTTGGGGGAGGGGTATTGGAGCAGCGGGCACCGCCCCCTCCCCCTAACCCCCTCCCGCGAGGGGAGGGGGAACATTTTCATACTCAGCTCGCCGCGGCCGGGATGCGTGCGACCATGCGCAGGCTGGTGGTAAGCTCTTCCATCTGCAGCCACGGACGCATATACGCGATCGCATTGTACGAACCCGGCTTGCCGGGAATTTCCCGCACCTCCACCCGCGCCTCGCGCAATGGGAAGCGAGCCTTCATTTCCTGCCCCGCATTCTCGTTCCCGTTGACGTAGTTGTTGATCCAACGGTTCAGCCAGCGTTCGCAATCGGAAGCCTCCATGAAGCTGCCGATCTTGTCGCGTGCCATCACCTTCAGGTAGTGCGCAAAGCGGCTGGTCGCCATGATGTACGGTAGCCGCGCCGAGATCGCCGCGTTGGCCGTCGCTTCCGGCCGATCGTACTTCTTCGGTTTCTGCGTGGACTGCGCACCGAAGAACACCGAGTAGTCGGTATTCTTGTAATGGCACAACGGCAGGAAGCCCAGGTTGGACAGTTCGAATTCGCGCCGGTCGGTGATCGCGATCTCGGTCGGGCACTTCGCATCGAGATCGCCGTCATCGGAGGTGAACACGTGATACGGCAGGTTCTCCACCTTGCCGCCACCCTCCGCGCCGCGGATCGCAGTGCAGAAACCGTACTGAGCGAACGCATCGGTCAAGCGCGCGCCCAGGGTGTAGGCGGCGTTCATCCAGCAATACTCGTTGTGCTCCATGGGCTTTGCCGCGCCAGACTCGTCATAGGGCGCTTCCTCGAACGCGAACTCGTCGATCGGCTTGGTCGCTGCCCCATATGGCAGGCGTGCCAGTGTGCGCGGCAAGGTCAGCGTGACGAAACGCGAGTCTTCGCTGTCACGGAAGCTGCGCCACTTCGTGTAATCCTGCGTCTCGAATATCTTCGCCAGATCGCGCGGCTTGGCGAGTTCCGGCCACTTGTCGAAACCGAACATGCCAGCGCCGGCCGCGGAGATGAACGGCGCGAACGCCGCGGCCGCAACGTTGGATACCAGGCGCAGCGTCTCGACATCCTCGGGATGCTGCGTCCACTCATAGTCGCCGATCAGCGCGCCATATGGTTCGCCGCCTGGCGTGCCAAACTCGTTCTCGTAGATCTTCTTGAACAACTGGCTCTGGTCGAACTCGACGGCGCGCTGCAGGTCGCGCGACAGTTCGCGCTTCGGCAGGTTCAGCACCCGCAATTTCAGGCTGGTGCTGGTTTCGCTGTTCATCACCAGATAATGCAGCCCGCGCCAGGTGCCCTCGAGCGCCACGAACTTCGGATGGTGCATGATCGCGTTGAGCTGTTCCGACAGTTTGCGATCGATTGCGGCGACCGCGCGGTCGAATGTGCGTGTTACATTCTTGTCGAACGTCACGGTGCCGGCGAGTGCCTGCTCGACCAGCGTCTTCACCAGGTCCTGCGCCTGATCCGGCGTCGTCTGCTTGGTCGCTGCGACTACCTGGTCAAGGAAGGATGCGCTCTCGGTGGTTTCGGTTGTGGCGGCCGGCGTTGCGGTCTGCGCGCCTGACATCGATCAGCCCTCCTTCTTGTCCAGCCCCAGCTGGCTGGACAGCGACTTAAGATCGTTCTCGTTCTTCAGCACCTGCTCGAGCAGACCTTCGAGTTGCTCTGAACGATCCACTTTGCTCATCAGGTCGCGCAGCTTGGCGCGGGTTTCCAGGAGCGCCCGCAACGCCGGCACCTGCTCCGCGACGCGCGCCGGCTCGAAGTCCTCGATCGAGTTGAACTTCAGGTCAACCGCCATTTCACCGCCGTCCTCGGACAGCTTGTTGTCCACGCGCATCTTCAGGCCAGGGGTCATCCCCGCCATGACGTCGTTGAAGTTGTCACGGTCGATCTGGATGAACTTGCGTTCGCTCAGTGGGCGCAATGGCTGCGTCGGATCGCCGGAGAAGTCGCCCAAAATGCCGACGATGAACGGCAATTCCTTAAGGACTTCGGCGCCTTCCGTTTCCACTTCGTAGGTGATGTGCACCCGTGGCTTGCGGACACGCTTAAGCTTGTCGTGGATGCTTGCACTCATGGTAGCTTCCCCATTCCCTGAGATCCGCGGACGCCGGCGCCTCCAACGGCCCCACGCGCACACCTTGGCCGATTGCCCCAAAGATTAGCCAATCGTGACGAGTATGGTCAAATTTTCCTTGAGTCTGTGAGGTTCTTCACACGGTTCTGGCATAACCAGATGGCTTCTATTCAGTCGCCTCTGGTGGGGGCGGCGGTCGGATGCCGAGTGAGTTCAGGATCGCATTCCGTGCGTCGGTGTCGGCGACCAGTTCGGCCAGTAGGTCGGGCAGTGTCATCCGACCCCGGCGCACCGCCTCGTCCAGCGTGTAGGAGAGCGGTGAGTGCGGTTCGGTACGGCGAAAGTAGGTGGCGATCTCGCCCAGCGCCCGCAGGGCGTCCTCCCGCGAGGCGATCTGGCCGGGCGATGCCGCGATGCGCGCGAAACCTCCACCGGGCGTGCCCGACGCGCTTTCCGCCGGCGCGGAATTGCTCCCCATTGCTTCCTGCGCGGCCTCGGCCGGCGCGAACCGCCTTGCCACGTCCATGATGCCAGCGAGCAGGTCACGCACCGCGGTGGTCGAAGGACCATCAGGGCCGGCTTTCTCGTCGATTACGACAGCCATGGCTTGCCACGCATCATGTGCTGCGCGCGCGTCGGACAGCTGCGCGGCGAAGTGTTGTCCGCCAGCGGCGCGCGCCTCGCGCTCAACGTCGTCGAAGGGAATGGCTCCCGCCTCGATGCGCTGCTGCCGCCGCTCCGCGTCGAGCGTGCCGAGTTGCTCGGACTGCCGATACTGGTAATAGGCGAACGGCGAGCCATCAGCGCGATGGAACAACACCGTCATATACAGCGGTTGAATCAGCGAACCGTTGCCGTCACGGCCGTTCAGACCGGTCACCGGTGCGACGCGTGTCTCCATGCCGTAATCATCCGGCAGCGGATACAGCACCTCCCAGTAGTGCTGAGCCAAGCCCGCCATCACCAGGGCCCCGGCGGTCAACCCGGGCAGGCCGTGGCTGCGCACATAAGCCTCGGTCATCCAGGCCGCGACTTCGAGATCCTTCGTGGTCTCTGCCAGCGTCTTCGCCGCCAGCTCGCGCACTGCCCGCCACAACGGACCAGGATCGCGTGCATCGGCATCGCCCGCGTCCTTTCCGCGTTCCGCGTCCCGCGCCTCGGAACGCGCATCGCGCAGCATGTTGTACGGCGAGGCGGCAGAAAAATCCTCGCGGATATCGGTGCCTTGCGGCGCGTCACCAGGAATCGGCGCCAGCAGAGCTTCGAGATCGAAACCCTCTGGCAGCTCCGCCATTCGCGCGCCTCGCATTCGCTGGACAATGCTTCCGCGTAACACATAGTCTCAAACAACGAAAAGGGGGAGTTCCCCCCTGGGGGGATTCCGCATGGCCGCAATCGATCTCAAACAGCTTGTGGGCCGGCTGAACGACGTGTGCCGGCGCGCGCTGGAGGCTGCCGCTGGGCTGACGCTGTCACGCACCCACTACAATGTCGAAATCGAACATTGGCTGCTGAAGTTGGCCGATGCAGCGGATGGCGATCTCACTGCCATCCTGCGCCACTACGAGATCGATCAGGGTCGCTTTCTGACGGACCTCAACCGGGCGTTGGAGAAGCTGAAGACCGGCAACTCACGAGCGCCATCGCTGGCGCCCGACATCGTCGAACTGGGCAAGCAGGCCTGGCTGCTGGCCTCGCTGGAACAGGCTGCGACGAAGATCCGCTCCGGTCACCTGTTGTGGGCTCTGCTCGCCGACGAAACCCTGGCCCGCCGCGCGCGCGATGCATCGAGCCAGCTGCTCAAGATCAACCCCGACCTGTTGAGGCGTGACTTCGCGGCGATCACCGCCAACAGTGCGGAAGCCGCCGATGCGCAGACGGCAACAGCGGACGGGCCACGCGCGGCAGGCGACGGTGCATCGAGCCTGCCGCGCGGCGGCGGCGCGCTCGATCAGTTCACCACCGATCTCACTGCGCAGGCGAAGGCGGGAAAGATCGATCCGATTCTGGGGCGCGACAGCGAGATCCGGCAGATCATCGATATCCTCACCCGGCGCCGGCAGAACAACCCGATTCTTACTGGCGAGGCCGGCGTGGGCAAGACCGCGGTGGTCGAAGGCTTCGCCTTGCGTATCGCGTCGGGCGATGTGCCGCCCGCTTTGCAGAATGTGACGCTGCGAAGTTTGGACCTGGGTCTGCTGCAGGCCGGTGCCGGCGTGAAGGGTGAGTTCGAGAACCGCCTGCGCGGCGTGATCGACGAAGTGAAGGCCTCGCCGAAGCCGATCATCGTGTTCATCGACGAAGCTCATCAGCTGATCGGCGCAGGCGGTGCAGCGGGGCAGGGCGATGCCGCGAATCTTTTGAAGCCGGCACTTGCACGTGGCGAATTGCGCACAATCGCTGCAACCACCTGGGCGGAATATAAGAAGTACTTCGAGAAGGATGCTGCACTGACGCGGCGCTTTCAGGTGGTGAAGGTGGAAGAGCCGGCCGAGCCAATGGCGGTCGCCATGGTTCGCGGCCTGGTCGACACGCTGGAGCGGCACCACAAGGTGCGCATCCTGGACGAGGCCGTGAGCGAGGCTGTGCGTCTCTCGGCGCGCTACATCCCCTCGCGTCAGTTGCCGGACAAGGCGGTGAGCCTGATCGATACCGCGTGCTCGCGCGTCGGCATGAGCCAGGCAGCGATTCCGCCGCCGATCGAGGATCGCCAACGCCGCATAACGCTGATCGACACCGAGGTTTCCATCCTGGACCGCGAGATCGCCGCCGGTGAGCCGCACGAAAAGCGGCGCCAGGAGTTGCTGGCGGAGCGCGCAAGGCTCGCTCAGGAGTTGACCGATCTGGAGGCTCGCTGGGAACAAGAGAAGGCGCTCGCCACGGACATCGGCGAGACGCGCGCGAAGATCGAAGATCCGGCCGATACCGACAACCCGGGATCGGGGACCGCGGCAAGCAAGGACACGCTGCGCACGAAGCTGACCGAGACATCGGCCAGGCTCCGCAAACTGCAAGGCGAGACACCACTGATCTTTCCCGTGGTGGATGGCCAGGCGGTGGCGGAAGTGGTGGCCGGCTGGACCGGCATTCCAACCGGACGCATGCAGTCGAATGAAATCCGCACGGTGCTGAACCTGAAGCAGGCGATGGAGCAACGCATCGTCGGTCAGCCGCACGCGTTGGAGGCGGTAGCGCAGGCGATCCGTACCAGCCGTGCCGGGCTTACCGATCCGCGCAAGCCGATCGGCGTTTTCCTGATGGTCGGGACCTCGGGTACCGGCAAGACGGAGACGGCGCTGACGCTCTCCGACCTGCTGTACGGCGGCGAGCAGAACATGACCGTCATCAACATGAGCGAGTTCAAGGAGGAACATAAGGTCAGTCTGCTGATGGGCAGCCCGCCCGGTTATGTCGGCTATGGTGAAGGTGGTGTGCTCACCGAAGCGGTGCGCCGCCGGCCCTATTCGGTGATCCTCCTGGACGAAATGGAGAAGGCGCATCCTGGTGTACAGGACATCTTCTTCCAGGTGTTCGACAAAGGAAACATGAAGGACGGCGAAGGCCGCGACATAGATTTCAAGAACACCGTCATCATCATGACATCGAATGCCGGCACCGACCTGATCACCCGGCTATGCGCCGATCCGGAAACCGCCCCGGATGCGGCAGGTCTGACCGATGCGCTGATGCCTGAGCTGATGAAGTTCTTCAAACCTGCATTCCTGGGGCGAGTGAATCTTGTCCCGTATTTTCCCCTCGCGCAGGAGATCATCCGACAGATCGTCGAGCTGCAGCTCGGGCGGATCGGGAGGAGAGTCGCGGAATCTTATGGAGCCAAATTCGCCTGGGACAAGGACCTCGTGGACGTGATAGCAGCACGTTGCACTGAGACATCATCCGGAGCACGCAACGTGGAGAAGATCCTCTCGCGCACGCTACTGCCGGAGCTCTCTGCGGAAGTGTTGTCGCGCCTGGCCGATGGCGCAACGATCGGTGCTGTGACCGTGGGCGTGGATACGACGGGATCGTTCCAATACCATATCGGCTGAACCTGCAACCGCCTAGCCGAGCAAACAGAGGAGTCTAAATTGGCTATCTATATGAAGTGGGACGGAATCGATGGTGCCGTCACGACCAAGGAATACGAGAAGTGGATCGAGCTGAACTCATTCCAGTTCGGCGTCGGCCGTGCCATCGGCACCGCCGCGCGCGGTGCTGCGACCCGCGAAGCAAGCGAGCCATCGATCAGCGAGATCACCGTCAGCAAGCGGCTCGACAAGTCGTCCACCAAGTTGTTCATGGACGCGGTCGCTGGTGACCTGAGTGCGACGGTGAAGTTCAAGTTCACCACCACGACCAAGGACAAGGTGGATACCTATCTGGCATTCGAACTGAGCAACTGCGGTGTCAGCGGTCACAGCATATCCAGCGGTGGCGACGCCCCAATGGAAACTCTGTCGCTGAACTTTACCAAGATCATGTTCACCTACACCGAGCGCGACCCCAAGATTGCCGGCTCACCCGATACCGTCGGCTATGATCTGCTGACGATGGGGAAAGTCTGACGCCAATCATCCCCCTCCTGGTGGGAAGGGATGTGGGGAGGGGGCTCCGGGACCCTCTCCACCGCCGGGCGCTGCTTATCCGGTGAACTCCACCGCGACTGCAGTGACGTTGTCGGTAACGCGGGCGGCCAGCGCTGCATCGACCAAGGCCTGCGGTGGGATACCGTCGATGGTGGCCAGCAGGCTCGCCAGCTCGCTCTCTGGCAGCGTCTTGCACAGACCGTCGCTGCACAACAGGAAGCGATCACCGGGCAGAAGCCTGTCACTGATCTTGTCCAGCACAAACTCATCCAGCTCCGCACCGACAGCGCGCGTGATCACGTTGCCCCGCGGGTGGTTCATCGCCTCGTCCGGTCCGATCGCGCCGGCCTCGAGCAGTTCCTGCACCAGACTGTGGTCGCGGGTGATCTGACGGAACTGTCCCTCGCGCAACAGATAGGCGCGCGAGTCACCGGCCCACAAACAAGCGAAGTGGTCGCCGCGCGCAAGCATCACCACCACCGTTGATGCGACGATTTCGTTCGGCCCCCGGCGCGCTGCTTCCTCGCGCAACGCTGCATGCGTCTTCTCGATCGCCAGCCGCACCTCGGCCAGCAATTGCGGCGCTGGCAGCCCAGCTGGAATCGCCTGCAGCGCATCAGCAATCATGCTGGACGCAACGTCGCCAGCCGAGTGGCCGCCGGCACCGTCTGCCACGGCCCAGATGCCCAGATCGGGACGGTCCACATAGGCATCCTCATTGTGCTTCCGCACGGTGCCGACATGCGTCACCGCCCAGGAGCGAAATCGCGGGGTCGTCGTGATGTCGACTCCCATGTTCTCTCCCCTGCTTTGGGCTCGTTCTCCGCACCCAGCATTGCAGCATAGATCGCAGCATCAGGCATAGACGGCAGGACCATCCGTGTCGGCCGGACACGGGCAGAGCCTGCGGTCCACCATTCCGCGTCAGACACACCGGTTGCGTCAACCACCATGTCAGGCACTGGCAGCGTTGCGGCAATTTCTTCAGGCGAAATGTCCTGTTCCAGGGCAGCCAATCCAGTTGCCTCACACGCATCGAGCCATGATCTGCCTGCTGCCGCATCGATGCGCTGAGGGTCGAGTGCCGCGAACGCCATCGGGAAATATCGGCCAGTCTGATCGACACTCGGCATCATCAGACCGAGTACGGCCTGGTGACCGCACATGCCTGCGGGCAGCGAGAACCGCCAGATCGGCGCTTCAAGAAACGCTGGCAGCCACGCTTCGCCCATCAACGCCCGGCTTCCGACCATCATTGACTGCAGCCAGGTGTCCCAAGGATCGATGAAAGCACGCGGCAGGCCGACACGCACGAAGTCGCCGCGCGCCGGCAGCTTGCCGTAGAAGCCTACTGAAACGACGGACATTGGAACCCACGCAGCACGCCGGGTGCAAAGGGGTTCAGCACCGACCCGGCTCTGATTTCGTACGACGCGTGGCGATCACCCACGGCGAAGCTGAGCGTGTAGCGATCAGCGTCATCGGTCGGCGCCAGAGTACCTTGCGCGAACAGGCGGAACAGTGCCCACGGGCCACTGGTCTTCGCCACCGACTGACCGCTGTCGAACACCAGGCGCACGTTGCTCATGCGGTTCTGTCCGGGCCAGGTCACCGATGTCGCGCGAACCGGCCCATGCGCATAGGTGATCGTCTGGCCGTCGAGGTCCAGCGTCACCTGCTTGGCGTCGGTGTCGACCGGCGTGATGTCGAACCGCACCGTGGGCTGTGCACCGCCGCCGGCAAAGAACAGGTCACGGATCTGTGCCGCCTTCTGGAACTGCGCCAGATCGGTCTGCGTGACCGGTGGCGCGACGCCCGCGACCGGTTGCGCCTTCCATGTTGTCCCCGAGGTGTCGACAAAGTTCTGCAGGTTGTCGTTGAAAAATTTGTCGAGCAACCCGCCAACCGAGAACAGCCGCGAGAAGTCGTCGAGCGGAATGTCGTTGGTCGACCCGGCGGTGAACGGGAAGCGGCCGTCAACCGCCTTCTTGCACAACGACGCCGGCCCGCCTGGCGCTGCATAGTTCTTCTTCACCTGCTCGGCTGCACCGCCGCCGCGGAGCTGGTTGCCGCTGACAGCCAGCGCCTGCAGCCAGCGAGACACCGGCTGCGGATCCTGGCTCGCTTCGGCCTGCAGTGACTGTGCAGGATCGTCGCCGCCGCCGATTGCGACGCCAGGGCCGCCAGCAGGAGCAGCTGACAGTTTTGCCAGCTGTACCTGCAGGTCATTGATCAGTTTCAGCGCGTTGTCGAGCGGCGCTCCCGGCCCCTTCCCGACATATGCGATCAGCGCCGCATAGCGTTTCTCGATGTCCTTGCCTGGCGGCTCCGGGGGCGCACCGTTGCCCTGACCAAGCAACAGGCTCTTCAACCGATCCTCGGTCCCGGCGACCGCATTGCTCGCGGCCTGCGCTGCGCCCTGCATCGCACCTTGTATCCCGGGCGGCGGCGGTGGCGGCTGCGTCAATGTGAGCTGCCGGGCAATGCCAGCCAGCAGGTCGCGCATCGGCGACTGGGGCGAGCCGAGTACATAGAGCTCCTGCACGGCCTGCTGCAGGTTGCGCATCGGCTCGACATCGATGTCTGCCAGCAGACTGTCCCACTGCTTGGCATATTCCCTGGTGTAGAGCGCGACGACGTCGCGTTGCAGAGTCAGCACCTGCGGACTGGTCGGACTGATCTGTGCATCCTTGCCCAACACCCAGCTTTCGCTGGCAACCTGGGTGGTCGCCGACGGCAGGTCGGGCAACAGCACCTTGTAGAAGCCGTCGACCGTGTAGAATCCAGGCACGCCGTCAGTCAGCGGCGCGCCGGAGCGGCGGATGAACACGCGAACGCCCGAGGCGCCCGCGGCATCCGCCGGCCGCCACGGCGGCAGCGCGCGTGCCGCCTGCGACCCCTTGATCACGCTGTATACCCGCTCAGCGAGCGTTACGCGGCTGAACGTGCGGCGCGCGTCCTCGACCAGCGCCCCGTCCAGCGAGACCTTCTCCAAGGGCTGCGCCAGCAGCGCGGCCAAGTGGCGCTCCAGGCTGTCGCGCAGCGGCTTCGCCGCCGGACCGGGCCACTGATTCTGCCAGTCGAGGCTCATCCACTGCTTGACAAGGTCACGGTCGAGCGGACCCGCCGATCCCAGCATCAGGTAGATCTTGGTCGCTTCATATAAGAACGCCGGCTGCTCGAAGTGCGATCGCATCTGGCCTTCGAGCCTGACGATCAGCCGCGGCAGCAGGATGTGTTGCAGCGCATTGTCATAGACCTCACGCGCGCCTGCGCCGAGTTTGCCGGTCTGCGATAGTCCGGGAAACCACTGCATCGACGACGGCGGTGCGTCGACGCCGAACGGCAGCGTGCGCGCCTGATCGAGCAGAGGGGCGATGCGATCGAGTTGTGCATCTCTCACCGGATCGAGCGGCAATGCCTGCGCCGCCTTGATGTATGCCGCCAGTGCGGTCTGCGCGTCCTCGACCGCGCGCTCGTTCGTCTGCTTGGTCTGCCACAGGGCAGCGGCGCCCAGCCCGACCACCAGCAGTGCGATGGCGGCGGCGCCAGCACGCACGGAGACGTTGCGGCGCACCTGTGTCGGATCTCGCGCCACCAGCATCGCCTCGCCGAAGATCACGTCCTTCAGCAGCCGGCCCAGGAAGTAGCTGCGTCCCTGCTCCGGCCGCAGCGAGGCCATGCGCTGCGCATCGATACCAAAACTGCGCGCCATGACACCCGTCAGCCGGTCGATCGGCGTGCCTTCCTGCGTGCCGGACGTCAGGTAGGCGCCACGCAGAACCGGGGCAGGGTCGAGACGCGACCCACCGAAGGCCTCGGTCAGAAACTCGCCAAGGGGTGCCGCAAGGCTGGCGACCTGGGCGGGAAATCCAGCGATCAGCGACCTGCGCTCCGGGCTGCGTTCCGCCTGGAGTCGCTCCAGCAGCCGCTGGTTCAGCCGCTCTACCAAGGCTGCGAAATCACCCGCGAACCGGCCGGCGGTCCCGGTGTCGGTCTTGGTCAGAGGGAAGGTCATGCCCCAGACCTGATCCCGCCGTTCCCGGTCCAGATCGTCGAAATACTCGGTGAAACCACCGATCAGGTCGGCCTTGGTGAACACCGCGTAGACCGGCACCCGCACCCCGAGCTCGTCATAGATCTCCTTCACACGCCTGCGAATCGCTCGCGCATGCGCAAGGCGCTCGGCGGGCCGCGCAGCGGCGATGTCGGACAGCGCGATCGCCACCAGGACCCCATTGAGCGGCTGGCGCGCCCGAGTGCGCCGGAGCAAGCCGAGAAACGCCAGCCAGCCAGCCTTGTCCACCGCGGCGTCGGAGTCCTGGGTCGTGTAGCGCCCGGCTGTGTCGATCAGCACGGCGCTTTCGGTGAACCACCAGTCGCACATACGCGTGCCGCCAACGCCGGCAACCGCGCTCTGCCCCATCTCGGCCGCCAGTGGAAAGTTAAGGCCCGCGTTCAGCAGCGCGGTGGTCTTGCCGGCACCGGGTGGGCCGATGATCACGTACCACGGCTGCTCGTACAGATAGCCGCGCGACCCCGACGCCTTCTTCAGCAGCGTCAGCGCCGCGGTCAGCTTCTCCCGCATCGCCTCCGCTTCCTCGGCGGACGCGGCGGCGGTGGGATCGGCGCGGACCCCGGTGACCCCCTGAACCAGTGCGGCTTCTTTTTTCCGGCGCCGGCGATCGAGCCAGAGGTTGAGGCCGGCCCACAGCAGCACCATTGCCGCGATAACAATCGCGCGCGGCGGCCAATCCTCC
Organism: Acetobacteraceae bacterium; assembly: GCA_024280945.1. GTDB lineage: Bacteria > Pseudomonadota > Alphaproteobacteria > Acetobacterales > Acetobacteraceae > JAMXLO01. The sequence goes on along the minus strand of JAMXLO010000122.1, from coordinate 132,644 downwards.
AGGAAGGACAGGAACGGCGCGAACAGCCACACCAGCGCAGCCAGCAGGACGACGCCGACGAAGCTCAGGAACCAGCGTGAGCCAAGGAAGCGAAGGATCGCCCGCACGGCCTAGCCCTGCCTCTGCAATACGACCTCGATCCGGCGGTTCTGGTCACGACCCTCCGCGCTCGCATTGGACGCAACCGGATTGGCATCGGCGCGTCCCTGGGCGGTGACCCGGGCAGGGTCGCCAAGTGCCCGCACGATGACCGCCTGCGCCGCCTCGGCCCGCGCCGCGGAGAGCTGGAAGTTGGAAGGGAACCGCACGGTGTGGATCGGCTGGTTGTCGGTATAACCGTTGACGGTGACCGGGCCTTTCTCTGCCTTCAGTGCTTCGCCGATCCGTTCCAGCAGCCGGTGGTAGGACGGCGAGACGGTCGCGCTGCCGGAGGCGAACATGCCGGCATTGCGAATGCGCACGATCGGCACCGCGCGGTTACCCAGCACCGTGACCAAGCCCTGGTCGATTTCTGGCTTGAGAAAGACGTAGAGCCGGTCGGGGGCAGACGCCGGCGGCACAGGCGGCGGGCGGGCCGGAGAGGCGCGGGCGATCGTCGGCATGTGCGCGAGTGGCGCACCGAGCAACTGCGCGAATACCTGATCCGAAGCGGCATTCAGCCCGGTCGAGAACCAGATGAACAGTCCGCCGATTGCGGCGAGGGCCCCTGCGCCCAACACCCAGGTCGGCAACGTGGCGCGCGCCGGGCGATAGGGCGAGGGAATGCCTTGCCAACGTGGCGACAGCGCCGGATCGGGCGCCTGCTGCTGGCGGCCGATAATCGTATAGAGGTCCTCGCGCAGTCGCTCGAGCTCGCCGGGGCCGCGCGGTGACAACCGATACCGTCCCTGAAACCCGAGGCTCAGGCAGAGGTACATCAGCTCGAGCACAGGCAAGAACGTGCCTGGGTTCTGCCTCAGCTGGGCGAGAAGGTCGAAGAAGCGCTCGCCGCTGCGGACCTCCTGGTGGAAGGAGGAGACCAGCGAGCCAGCCGCCCAGGCGCCACTGCTGCCCCACGGCGTGTTCAGCACCACGTCGTCGAGGCTGGCGCACAACGCGTAGTGCGCTGGCCGGAGTTGCTCCATCGGGACGCCGGCGCTGCGCGCCGTCTGCTCGAAGGCGCGGATCTGTTGGATCGACCGTTCCCGCAGCTCTGCCGGGTTGGGCTGGCTGTAGGTGTTGCGCAGGCGACCGAGCAGCTGCAGCAGCGGTCCAGCCGCTTCAATCAAAGGACTGAGGCCGAAGCTGATCTTGTCGGCGCCATCGGCTGGCAGCGGTGCCGGCGCACCGCGTGGAGGCCGCGGTGGGGTTTCGGGGAAGGCAGGCGGGGCCGCGGACGGGGGCCTGCGACCGCCGGGAACCGGGCGGATCACCGTGCGGTCGGAGTCGTCCGGCTCGGCGAAGGGGTTATCGCTCATGGTCGCCCCCTCCCCCCGCCCCCCTCCCGCAAGGGGAGGGGGAGGGCTGGCGTGCGGTTTCGCTCATCCTCGCACCGCCCAGAGTTCGAGGCGGAGGTTCGGAAAGTCGCCGGATACGTGGATCGCGAAGCCACCGGAGTTCTGCATCTGCTGCCAGTGCGGACTGGCGCGGTCGAGCTCGAAATACGTCGCTCCCGCGTAGAACGGCAGTTGCCTTGGGGCGACCGGCAATGGCCGCACCGCGATTCCCGGCAGTGCCACATTCACCAATTCGCGGATGTGCTCGACCGCGCCGATCTTCACCTGCTGCGGGAACAGTCGCCGCAGTTGCTCGGCCTGCACATCAGCCTGCACCGTCAGCACGAAATTCGACGCACGCAGGATCGAGCGGTCGGTGATAGGTCCGACGCGAACGCCGTGCCGTGCATCGCGCAGCGGGATCGCGATCGCCGTCGCCTCCAGCACCGCCGACAGCGCGCGCCGCAGGTCCGCGACCACAGGGGCAAAACTCCGCTGCAGATCGTCATGGCGATATGCCGGATATGCATTCGGCCGACGGGTCTCCAGGAAAGTGGCGAACTCGCCCGCCATCTGCACAAGTGCGGTGTAGAGTGTCTCCGGATGCAGGTTCGCGGCATCCGCCCAATGCGCCAGCACGTTCTGCCAGCCGTTGATCGATTGCAGCAGCAGGAAGTCAGCCACTTGTGCCACGCCTGCCTGGCCCGGCGCGGTCATGCGTGCCGCCAGCGCCTCGCCCCGCTGGTTCAACATCCCTGACAGTTCGGCGATCAGGCCGGAGAGCGGCGCTGCAGCGGAACATACCAATGCCGGCGGCATCCAGCGATCGTCCAGGATGATGCGACGATCGGCTGTGACCTCGGTCACTCGCGCCAGCGGAATGGTCAGATAGCCGGTGCGTTCGTCGGTCTCGGTGAGATACCGCAGGCGCAGGCGACCCACCTGCAATTCGGCAGGCTGCGGTGATGCGGAATGAGTGTCATAAGCCTCGAAAGGCTTCGCCGTGTAGCGGCCCTCGGTGGCGCTGTCGGCAACCTCCACCGCGCCGGCCTGCCGGACCGGCAGCGCCAAGTATACCAGCACATTGCGTGCGCTATCTGGCAGCTCCAACGGCGGTGGGTGCTCGGTCTCGCCAGGCAGTGCAAATGGCGTTCCGTCCTCGAAGACGCCGGTGGCCGATGCCAGGGCGAACCGACCGGTGCCGAGCAGATCGCGGTCCAGCGCATAGTCGATCATCCCCCACGGATGCGGCCGCAAAGCCTGCACGCGGCCGCGCACCAGCTGTTCGGTCCAGCGGTCCTGTTGCTGGAAGTGCTGCGTGCGCAGGAACATGCCTTCCTGCCAGACCACGCGGTTCGTCCAGCTCATCTTTCGTCCCCCCAGGCGGCCCAGGCCAGGATCAGCTGGGCTTCAAACTGATAGCAAGTCTGCCGACATTGAGAGTGAGTTTCGTGGGGCCGCTGCTCGCGGCCGGCGCATCGGCGCGCCACTGCGCCGCATCGATGTCGCGGTACAGCACGACGATGCCGATCGCCTGGACGCCTTGCTTCAGCTCGAACGTCTTGGTCTGCGTTTCCCCAGGCGACAGGACAAATTCCTGGGACGCCGCGACATCCTGACCAAGCGTCTGCTGCTCGTGCTCGGTGAGGGCAAACACATCGCTGCGCTCGAATTTGGCGGTCTGTGTCAGCTGGTAGACGCGTACCGCGACCGGCGCGGCTTTGCTCGACGCGTCAGGATTCTGATCCGCACTGCCGATCATGGTCAGCGTAAGGACCGGTGGTGGCGGTGGCGGCTTTGGACCACAGAACGCCAGGCTCAGTGCCGGAAGCAGCAGCAGAACACGGCGTCGGTTCATCGGCGGTCCTTCGCAGCGACGTCATCCAGCGCGCGCTCGTAGGCGCGGGCAAAGGCCTTGCCAAAGACGCTGTCGAAGTCGTCGGCCAACGCCTGCACGGTCGTGCCGTACAGCGTTTCATACATGTCCCAGGCCCGCGCCTTCTTCTGCGCCGGCAGCAGTGTGACGCCGCCATGCTCGGCCTGTGCGCGCAGCTTCGCCGGGCTGAGCCCTTCCAGCAGCGTACGCACCGCCGCCTGCATTGCTGCTATCGAAGCCAGCTCGTGCAGCCGTATGTCGCGCAGGGCATCCGCCACCGCCTCGTCTGGAGCCATATCGACCCGGCGCCCGGCGCTCAAGAGTGCGACCAGTGCATCGTCATCGCCGGCCGAGAACTTCAGCGGGTTGTTGCCGCGCGCCTGGATCATGGTCTGCTCAATCCGGAACTCGCTCTTGATCGCCGCACGGGCGATCAACACGGCGCGCAATCCGGCGACGAGGTTGCGGAACGCCTTGCCGAGAGCGAGCATCGTTGCCGGCGCGTCCTTCGGCTGCAGATCGGGCAATCCCGCGCCTTCGAGGAAGGCGGCGAGCAATGCGCCGTCGTCTGTCACCGGCGGTGGTGCTGGCGGCGGTGGTTCGGATCGCGGCGGGGGCGGCGGCGCAGCTCTCGGAGCCTGCTCAACAGGCTGCGACGGTGGCGGTGCTTCCATGATCCGCCGAGTTGATGGTGGTCTTGGTGCTGACCGTGCCAGCGGAGCGGGGGGAGGGGACGTTGCCGGCGCGGCGGGTGCCAGGCCGTCCAGCAGATCCTTGTCCCAGTCATCCGGGAGAAGATCGTCGCCGGGAATCACGCCGCCGGAATGCAATGGCATCTGGCCCACCTGCTGCGGCGGTCGAAACGCATCCTGCAGCGCCGGCGAATGATCCTCCTGGGTCGGCCCCCGGAACAGCGAGTCACTGCGCTCTGGCGTCAACGGGTCGAAGTCGGGCGGCAGTTGCGCGGAGGTTGGACGCAGCCGCAGGCTTGGGTGGTCCGGCTCATCGAATGGATTGCGCTGCGCCGGCGCCGGTGCGAACGGATCCATCGCAAATGGATCGGCGAATGAGCCGCCCCCGGCTCCCGGGCGTGCAATCGCATCCTCGGCCAGCCGCACCTCGATCTCGTAGTGACCCAGGCGCAACCGGTCGCCATCGCGGAGGTTGCGGATGTCGCCGGCGCCGATCGGCTCGCTCTCGCGATTCAGGAATGTGCCGTTGGTCGAGGTGTCCGCCAGCTGCCAGATCCCGCCACGAAACGCGACGGCAAAGTGCCGCTTGGAAAGCAGGCGTTCCGGGTCAGGCAGCACCCAGTCAACGCCTGGTCCGCGGCCGACGGAGAAATCTCCGCCGGACACGCTGCGGGTTTCAGGCGCCACCTGATCCGGGCAGCGCAGAACCGTCATTGTCAGTTGCATCGTCTCAGCCGAAAAGCGCGTGCGGCAATACTACACTTGATTTTCGGTCGCTGGGGCAACTGGTTCGGCAACACCGCGCAACGCCAGTTCCGGCGCCCGCAGACAGCGCACCCAGTGGCCCGCCGCCACCTCCTGCAATTCGGGCGTCACCTGCCGGCATTGCGCGGTGGCGTAGCGGCAGCGCGGATGGAACGGGCAGCCCGGTGGCGGATCGGAAGGATCGGCGACGTCGCCTTCAAGCACGATGCGCTGCGCCCGCTGGCGCGGGTCGGGGACGGGCACGGCCGACAGCAGCGCCTCGGTGTATGGGTGGCGAGGCGAGGCGAACAACGATTTGGTCGGCGCAATCTCCACGATCCGGCCGACATACATCACTGCGACGCGGTGGCTGACGTGTTTCACCACCGACAGGTCGTGAGCGACGAACAGGTAGGCGATGCCCAGTCGGTCCTGCAACTCCAGCATAAGATTGACGATCTGCGCCTGGACCGAGACGTCGAGCGCAGAGACCGGCTCATCTGCCACGATCAGCGACGGCGACAATGCGAGCGCCCGCGCAATGCCGATGCGTTGCCGCTGCCCGCCCGAGAATGCATGTGGAAACCGGTTCAGGTAGGGTGCGGGCAAGTGCACTAGGTCCAGCAGCTCGGCGACGCGTTGATTGCGTGCGCGAGCATCGGTCATGCCGTTGACCAGCAGCGGCTCGCCGATGATCTCGGCGATCGTCATGCGCGGGTTGAGCGAGGAGAACGGGTCCTGAAAGATCATCTGCATCTGCCGCCGCAGCGGCCGCAGTGCCTGCCGCGACAGGCGCGCCACATCGATCTCGGTGCCGCCCTCGCCACGGAAGCGGATCTCGCCAGCGGTCGGCGTGATGGCACGGAGGATACAGCGCGACGTGGTGGTCTTGCCGCAACCTGATTCACCGACCAGCGACAGGGTCTCGCCGCGATCGATGCTGAAGCTTACGTCATCGACGGCGCGTACATCGGCCACGTGGCGGCCGAGCACGCCGCGATGGATCGGGTAGTACTTACGCAGTCCGCGCACATCGAGAACGCGGGTCATGACAGGGGGGCGAACCGAACAGAATCTCCCCCTCCCCTTGCGGGAGGGGGGCGGGGGGAGGGGGTGGATGCTGGCCAGAAGCCCCCTCCCCCCAACCCCCTCCCGCAAGGGGAGGGGGAGCAATTTTTTTGCATATCCCCGATCATGCGGTCGCCAATTCCGTCGTGTAGAGATGGCACGCAACGTCGTGCCGGTCCGCGATAGACACCTCTGCGGGAAACGACTTCTCGCACACGCCAGCAATGTACTCAGCGCATCGCGGATGGAACGGACATCCAGGTGGCCGCGCATACGGGTGCGGAATGGAACCGGAGATCGTCGCCAACCTCGAGCGCGGCTCGGCCAGCACGGACGGGATCGAACGTAGCAACGATCGTGTATACGGATGCTGTGGCGCGTGGAAGATGGCGTCCACCGGGCCTTTCTCCACCTCATGGCCCAGATACATCACCACGACATCGTCGGTCATCTCGGCGATCACGCCCATGTCGTGCGTGATCAGGATCACTGCGAGGCCACGCTCCTGCTGCAGTCGGCGCAGCAGGTCGAGGATCTGCGCCTGGGTTGTGACGTCCAGCGCGGTGGTCGGTTCGTCCGCGATGAGGATGCGCGGTTCAGCGGCCAGTGCGAGTGCGATCATCACCCGCTGGCGCAGGCCACCCGACAGCTCGAAGGAATATGCATCGACGCGCTGCGCAGGGCGGGGGATGCCGACCATCGCCAGCAGTTCGATTGCACGAGTTCGTGCCGCACGCTTCGACAGCGATGAATGCAGACGGATCGCCTCGATCAGCTGGTTGCCGACGGTGTGAAATGCCGATAACGAGCTCATCGGCTCCTGGAACACCAAGCCGATCTCACCGCCGCGGATGGCACGCATCTCGGCACCATCGCTGGCCAGCTGCACCAGATCGACGCTGCCGCCATTGTCGCGGCGGAGCAGAATTTGCCCTGACACGATTCGGCCTGGCCGCTCGACAATCCGCAGGATCGAGCGCGCGGTGACACTCTTGCCGCAGCCGGATTCGCCGACAATGCCGAGCGTGCGACCCTGGTATAGGTCGAACGACGTTCCATCGACGGCGCGTACCACGCCCTCATCGGCGAAGAAGTGCGTGTGCAGGTCACGCACCGAGAGGATCGGTTCAGCCATATGGATCGGCCGCGTCGCGCAGCCCGTCGCCCAGGAAGTTGAACGCCAGGATCACCACGACGACAGGGATCGCCGCGAACAAGAGCCACGGCGCCAGACCAAGCGTCTGCAGGTTTTGCGCGTCCTGCAGCATCACGCCCCAGGAGATTGCCGGTGGACGCAGTCCCAGTCCAAGGAACGAGAGCGTCGTCTCGCTGATGATCATCGCCGGCAATGCCAGGCTGACCGCGGCAATGATGTGCGACAGGAAGGACGGCACCATGTGCTTGAAGATGATGCGCAGCCGGGAGGCGCCGGCGAGTTCGGCGGCGGTGATGAAATCCTCCTCGCGCAGTGCCAGGAACCGTCCGCGCACCACGCGCGCCAGTTCGGTCCAGCCGATCAGCGAGATGATGACGGTGATGGCGAAATATACCTGCTGCGGTGACCAGCTCGCCGGCACCGCGGCGGCGAGACCCATCCACAGCGGTATGGTCGGCACCGAGCGCAGGATTTCGATCACGCGCTGGATCACCACGTCCGCCCAACCACCTTGCAGGCCGGAAATGCCGCCCAGCAGGATGCCAAGGATCAGGCTTAGTCCGACGCCAACCAGCCCGATCGTGAGGGAGGTGCGTGTGGCCAGCACAAGGCGCGAGAATACGTCACGCCCGAGTTCGTCGGTGCCGAGCAGGAACAGCGCATCCTGCGGCTTACCGTCGGAGACGCCAAACAGGTGAATGTCGGTCGGGAGCAGGCCAAGGAATTTGTAGGGATAGCCGCGCCCGAACAGCACAAGGTCGCGCGGTTCGCTGGCATCCGGCGCATAGGTCAGCTTGAAGGTGCGCATGTCGCGCTTGCCCTTCAGCGCGTAGACGTGCGGCTGGAAATGGCCGTCAGCGGTGAACCAGTGGATCGGCTGCGGGGGGATATAGCTGCGGCTCGCCTGGGTATCGAACGGCGGCGCATAGGCAATGCCGTCGGCAAAGATCGCGACCAGGTAGAACAGCCCGACGATTACCGCGCTGACCACCGCCAGCTTGTGTTTCTTGAAGCGCCACCAGATGAGCTGCCGCTGGGTCGCGACGGCGACGCGGGTTTCGGCCTCGGTGACCAGCGGTTCTTCGATCGCGATGTCGCTCATCGTGTGCGCCCCAGCCGGATGCGCGGATCGATCCACATCAGCAGCAGGTCGGACAGCAGCGTGCCGACCACCGTCAGTACACCGAGCAGCAGGATGATGGTGGATGCCAGCAGCATGTCCTGCGACAGGAGCGAGCGCAGCAGCAGCGGTCCCACGGTCGGCAGGCTGAGCACCACCGAGATGATCACCGAACCGGACACCATGAATGGCAGCAGATAGCCGATCGTGCTGGCGAACGGATTCAGTGCCGCGCGTACCGGATACTTCATGATCACGCGCTTCTCAGGCAGGCCACGTGCGCGCGCGGTCACCACGTAGGGACGGCGTAGTTCATCCAGCAGATTGGCGCGCATGATCCGCACGAGCTGCGCGGTACCGGCCAGCGACAGAATCAGAACCGGTACCGGCAGGTGCTGCAGCAGATCGACGACCTTGCTCCAACTCCACGGTGCGAGCTGCTGAGCCGGCGAGAACAGCCCGCCGACACTCAATCCGAACAGCCGCGATCCGAGATACAGCACGATCAATGCCAGCAGAAAATTCGGGATCGCAAGCCCAATAAAGCCGAGGAAAGTGAAAACATAATCACCGATCGAATACTGTCGAACCGCTGAATAAATCCCGATCGGCAGCGCGAGGCCCCAGGTTATGACGATGGCGCCCAGTGACAGCAGAACCGTCAGCCATAGCCGGTCGCCGATCACCTCGGTCACGGGCCGACCATATTCGAACGAGCGACCGAAGTTGCCGCTCGCGACCATTGCGAGCCATTTCCAGTACTGCACGTAGAGCGGCTGGTTCAGTCCGTACGCCTGGCGCATCGCGTCCGCCTCGGCCGGCGAGATCGCGGTCCCCGATGCCGCCGCCTGCGCTGCGTAGGCCGTCACGAAATCGACCGGCGGCAGATGCAGAATGATGAAGGTCACCACCGTAATGGCGAACAGCGTGATGGCCGCCAGCAGCAGTCGGTGGGCGAGATAGGTCAGCACGGTTCTGCGCCACCGTCATGGTCGAGCCTCGCCCGACCATCCACAACTTTGGCACCGATGAAATAATTAGATGTGGATGGCCGGCACAGGGCCGGCCATGACGGGACCGCTCTCACGCCTTGAAATACCAAGTCTCCGGGTGCGAGTTCCCCGGCGTGCGGCAGTGCTGCGCGTTGCACACGCGCGCGGCGATGTTGCCCAGCCGGTTCGACACCAGCCGCACCCCAAGTCCCGCCGGCGACTGCCCCACGGTGCCGATGCCGTACTGCTGGTCCACCAGGATCTTCCAGATCTCCTGCGCGTTCTTGTTGCGCCCCTCGGCACGCAGTCCGGCTGCCTCAGCATATAGATCGAAGATCTTCAGGATGTTCGGATCGTCCGGCTTCGTGCCCTGCCTGCCGCCCGACGAGTACCACCTGGCATATTCCGGCGCGAACGCCGAGCCGGGAATGACCGGCACCGCCCAGGTGGGAAACAGGTAAAGCAGCTCGGTGCCGCCATTGTTCCAGACAAACAATTGGTGCTCATTGTTGGTCTGCTTGGCAAAGCCCAGCCCGCGCTCCATCTCTTTGACGTCAGCCAGGATGCCGATCTTGCGCCACTGGTCGGCAACCATTTCAGCCAGCTTCGGATATGGCAGGAAGGCCGCGATCGCGATCACCTGCAGGCGCAGCACGTCGCCATTGTCGGTGCGCAGCCGGAATCCATCGCCGTTCTTTTTTGTCAGCCCGATCTTGTCCAGCAGCGCGTTGGCCTGCTTCAGGTCGAGCACCGACCACTTCTTGCGCCATTCTGCACCGGGACTTTGCGGCATGCTTTCGCCCGGCGCCGGCGAACCGGGGGTGCCGACGCCCAGCCAGAACGTCTCGTTCAACTGGTCGCGGTCGATGCCCAGCGCCAGCGCGCGGCGAAAATCGGCGTTCTTCAGCCATTTGGCGATTTCCGCATCGCCCGTGTAGCTCTGGTTGACGTGGAACATGAAATCGGACCCGGCAAAGCCGAGGTCCAGGTGCACCTTGTAGTTTCCCTTTGCCTGGTTATCGAGCAGCACCGGCAGTTTGCCCAGATCGATATGCCGTTCCTGCTCGTCGTACTCCCCGGCCATCGCCCGCAGGTTTATGACCTCCAGGTTCTCGGCCAGCGTGAACTGAACCCGGTCGAAATACGGCAACTGATTTCCCGCCGTATCGACCGCGTAGTAGTAGGGATTGCGCTCGAGCAGCCAGATCGGATTGTTGATCGGCCGCACGCTGCGCCATGGCCCGAGCACCGGCACTTCGGTGTTCAGCTCCCAGTCCTTCTTGAAGTGCAGCATCTGCACCCAGTTCTCGAAGCCTTCCTGCCTGGCTCGCGCGTTCACCGCTTCGACGGAGGAGTATTTCGGCAGGAACTGTTTGAGGTAATGCGCGGGCGCATAGGCTCCGAAGCTGATCTTGGCCGCCTGCCGCACAGCCTGTCCGCCGCCCATCGCGGTGTCGCCGGCCATGATGTCTTCGAACAGGAAGTACGGCACGTCCCATTCCCAGCGCACGGTCGTTTCGTCCACCTTGGCCATGCGGCCCGGCCTGCCTTGCGGGCGCATTTCCGGCGTCGGTGTCGGGACGATCTCGGGATTGCTGTAAATGTCCTGGAACCAGAAGATGAAGTCATCCGCGGTGAATGGCGCACCATCCGACCACTTCATCCCCTTGCGCAGGAACAGCGTATAGCTCTTGCCGTCGTCCCCCAGTTCGTAGCCCTTGGCCATGCAGGGCACGATCTTGCTGCCGTCCGCGCTCCAGTGCAGCGGCTTGTCGGAGGACTGGATGCGGTTACCGTTTTCACCGTCCGCCGGTCCGGTGAATGCGCGTCGCCAGGTGCCACCGTACTTGCCGATCTCGTTCAATGGCTGCCACACCAGAGGTTCAGCCGGAATCCGTTGCTCGACCGGCGGCAATTTGCCGGCCTTGACGAGTTCGGCCAGCATCGGCGCTTCGGAGAATTTCTTAGGCCACTTCGCGGGGTCGGTGATCATCGTCGGCCCCTGGACTTCTCCGACCAGCCCCGACTGCGACAGACTGGTCTGCGCCTCGGCAATTGCGCTGCGCAGGAACGCCATGGCCGCGGGACTGGCGGCAATACTCGCCAGGGCGGCGCGGCGCGACAACAGGGCTTTAGGCATAAGCGTTTTCCCGCAACAGAGTGTTGCGGCGCAATCTAGCCGCGGCGGCGGTCAGAGCAAGACGGTGCCGCCATCGACAGCGACCGTTTGCCCTGTAACGAAGCTACTCCCATCGGAGATCAGCCAGGCGATGGTGCCCGTAAGGTCAGACGGCTCGAGCGTACGCTGAATTGTCTGCCCGGCGCGGATCACCTCCAGCCCTCGGTCCAAGCGGTCGCCGAAGAATTCCGCAGTGCCTTCGGTCATGACGGCGGACGGCGCCACCGCGTTGACGCGGATGTTGTCGCGCCCCAGTTCGCGCGCGAGCCCCCGTGTCAGTCCGATCACGGCCGCCTTCGACGTCGTGTAATGCAGCGCGAACGGCATGCCATAGGTCGCCGCCAGCGAGGCGATGTTGATGATCGAGCCACCTCCGGACTGGCGCATCGCCGGCACCACGGCCTTGCAGCAGTTCCAGATCCCTTTCACGTTCACCGCCATTGTCGCGTCCCAGTCGGCTTCCGCGATCTGGTTGAAGCGGCCGCCGCGCAATGAGCCGTAAAGCGCCGCGTTGTTGATGAGCGCATCGATCCGGCCGAACCGCTCCATCGCCAGTTCCACCATCGAGTCGGCCGACGCAATGTCGGTCACGTCGAGCCTGATACCGACCGCATCATTGCCCGCCGCCTGCACGGCATCGGCGCAGTCCGCCACATCGCCGGCGACGACGCGCGCGCCTGCCTGGCCGAGGAAGCGGGCATATTCAAGACCGAGCCCACGTGCGGCGCCGGTAATGAGCACAACCTTGTCGGCAACGGTCATCTGCGTTTCCTCCATTCAGGTGGCGGGTCCAAGCCGATACTCATCCACCATGTCACGCGCCCGGTACATCTGGACCAGCCCGCGCACCAGCACGGGCGCGATGCCGTGCCAGCGCAGCGGCCGCAGCGGCGTCAGAGGAAACACGGTTGGGCTGTCCCGCCCGCCGCGCACCAGCGCCGCAAGGTCACGCCCCATCATTGTGGCCGCCGCGATACCTCGCCCATTGTAGCCAAGCCCGGCATACAACCCGGGGGCCAGCTCGTGCAGCCTGGGGAAATGATCGACGGTCATCGCCACCCATCCTGTCCAGGCCTGCTGCCACTTCACCGCGCCAAGTTGGGGGAAAAGGTGCCGGATACGCGCATCGACCCGCCGCCAGTCGGCGCGCGGCTCGGCGCCGAAGCTCGGTCCGTGCGCACTGCCATGCAGCCTGCCGTCGGGCAGCATTCGCACGCCGGAATATAGCTGTCGGGTATCGGTGAGCGACTGCCGTTCCGGCAGGATCGTGTGGCCAAGATTGTCCGACAGCGGTTCGGTCACGAAGCCATGCCCACGCATCGGGATGATGCTCTCGCGCAGCCCTGGCCAGAGTTCGCCTGTATAGGCGTTGGTCGCGATCACCACATTGTCGGCGCTCAGCCTGTCGTTCAGCAGCCAGCGCCCGTTCTGTCGCGTCAGGGACCGTACCGGCGTCTGCGCATACAGCGTCGCTCCGGCCTTGACCGCCGCATGAGCCAGTCCACGCGCATAGGCGAAAGGGTTGAGATTGCCGCCGCGTCGGTCCAGCGAGGCCGCGCGGTACAGCGACGACCCGATCGCTTCCGTGCAGCGTGCATCCTCGAGCATCTCGACCGGCGCACCACGCTGCCGCCAGTAATGCGTGCGCCGTTCCAGGTCGCGTCGCCCACGCGCGGAGTGCGCGGCAAAGATAAGACCCGAGCGTATCGCCCAGCACTCGATGCCATGGCGCATGATCAGCTCGAACACGAGGTCAGGCCCCGCCGCAACGGCATCGATGATTCGCTGTCCGCGCTCATTGCCGTAGTGACGCAGGATCGCCTGCTCCCCGAGCTTCAGATACGGCACCACCTGGCCGAACGCGCGCCCCGAGGCGCCCCAGCCGATCTCCTTTGCCTCCAGCACCGCGACATCGATGCCGGCTTCGGCCAGGTGCAGGGCCGTCGAAAGCCCGGTGAAACCACCACCGATTATGGCGACCGAGACATGCCGTTGCTCTTCCAGCATTTGCGTCAGCGGCGGCGGTGGCGCGCCGTGCACATAGACCTCGGGCGGCCCTCGCTGGTCGGATAATGGCTGATGCATGAACAGACGATGCGGCCGGTCCTTGGCATGCGCAACCGAAGAAGGCGACCGTCACCGATGCGCGACCGCGCAGGTACTGCTTGGACACCCTGGGTCACATGGTGAAAGATGCCCTGACAGAGCGAATGAACGCCGGAGCTCGCACCGGATCGCGGTATTTGGCCTTTCGCAAGATCAATCGAAGGAGTTCGACTGAAGAGAAATCACGTCCAGGGAGGCTGAACATGCAAACAAGAAGAGTTCTCGCGGTCGGGTTCGGGGCCTTGCTCGCATCCGGAGTCGTAATGTCCTCTGGTCAAGCGGAGGAGCAGCCGCGACACGGCGGCACACTGACCTACATGATTCCGGCGGACGCCCCGCCGAGCCTGGACGGTCACCGCGAAGGCACCTTTGCAATGCTGCATGCGATGGCGCCATTCTACAGCGTGCTGATCCGGGTCAATCCGGAGAACCCTTCGGATACCACGCAGTTCGTCTGCGATCTTTGTACGACGATCCCGAAGCCGACGGATGACGGCAAGACCTACACGTTCAAGATCCGTCAGGATGTGAAGTTCCACGACGGCTCGCCGCTCACCGCGGCGGACGTGGCGGCAAGCTGGAACAAGATCATCTTTCCCCCGAAAGGCGTGCTGAGCGTGCGGCAGAACTGGTGGTCGGTCGTGGACTCGGTCGAAGCGCCGGATCCGACCACCGTGGTGTTCCGCCTCAAATATGCGACTACCTCCTTTCTGCCATCGCTCGCGGATCCTTTTGCATTCATCTATTCGAAGGCGATCCTCGATAAGGACGTGCGCTGGTACGAGCAGCACGTGATGGGCTCGGGCCCGTTCAAATTCGTCGGCCTCGACATAGGCCAGTCGATAAAGGGCGAGCGGAATCTGCACTACTACCACAAAGGTTTGCCCTATCTCGATGGCTTCGTCGGCATCTTCAGCGAAAAGCAGGTGGTACGGGTCGAGGCGATCCACTCCGGTCGGGCTGCGATGGAATTCCGGGGTCTGCCGCCATCCGCGATCAACGACCTGCAGCGCGAACTCCGCGACAAGATCAAGGTGCAGACGCACGACTGGAACTGCGGCAACCTGGTCACGCCCAACGCGCGGCGCAAGCCGTTCGACGATGTGCGGGTGCGCCGGGCGCTGCTGCTGGCCATCGATCAGTGGAACAGCGCGCCGGCGCTGTCGAAGATCGCCAACGTGCACACCGTCGGAGGCATCGTGTTCCCTGGCTCGCCGCTCGCCGCGACCAAGGAGGAACTGCAGAAGCTGGCGGGGTTCTGGCCCGACATCGAGAAGTCACGAGCCGAGGCGCGGCGTCTGCTGAAGGAAGCTGGTGCGGAGGGGCTGCGCCTGGAGCTGCTCAACCGGAATGTCGATCAGCCATACAAATACGTCGGCACCTGGCTGGTCGATCAGTGGAGCAAGATCGGCGTGACCGCGACGCAGCGCGTTCAGCCGACCGGCCCGTGGCTTCAGGCGATGCGCAGTGGAGACTTCGACGTCGTGGTCGAGGCCAACTGCAACAGCGTGGTAAACCCCGTGCTGGATACACAGAAATACCTGCCGCGTGAGAAGTTCGCGGCGAACTACGGCGGGTACAACGATCCGGAGGAGATTGACATCTACGAGAGGATGCTGCGCGAGACCGATTTCGACAAGCAGCGGGCCCTGATGCGGCAGTATGAGACGCGGATCATCGATACCCAGGCACACGAGTTTCCGATGCTGTGGTGGGAACGCATGATACCGCAGCGGTCCTACGTTCGTGGCTGGAAGATCGGGCCCAGTCACTTCATCAATCAGGACCTATCGAATATCTGGCTTGACGAGGCGCCGGCTGGATAGGGCGCTTGAGCTGGGTCGGCGATTTCGCGCCGTGCCGCGACGTGCGATGATCAGCGCCAACAATAAGAGGACAAAGCCAGGGGGCAGACACCAAGGGAGGCAGCAACCATGCGATCAGTCTTGTTCGCGGCCTGGCTCGGAGCGGTCATCGTGGCCGGTCCAGCCACGGCGGCCAATACCGGAGAAGCAACACCCAAGCGTGGCGGCACGCTAACCTACATGATCCCGGCGGATGCGCCACCGAGCCTGGACCTGCACCGCGAGGCGACATTCGCGCTGGTGCACGCAGTCGCCCCGTTCTACAGCGTGCTGATGCGGGTCAATCCGGAGAACCCCTCCGACACCACGCAATTCGTCTGTGACCTGTGCACCTCGATCCCCAAGCCGACCGATGACGGCAAGACCTATTCGTTCAAGATCCGCACGGACGTGAAGTTCCACGATGGCTCGCCGCTCACCGCGGCGGACGTCGCCGCGAGCTGGCACGAGATCATCTTCCCGCGGCAAGGCATGCTGAGCGCGCGCGCCAACTGGTACTCGGTGGTTGATTCGGTCGACGCCCCCGACGCCACGACGGTGGTATTCAAGCTGAAATTTGCCACCACCAGTTTCCTGCCGTCACTCGCGGATCCCTACGCGGCCATCTACCCCAAGGCCATCCTCGATAAGGACCCACACTGGTTCGAGCAGCACGTGATGGGCTCAGGCCCATTCAAGTTCGTCGCCTATGACATCGGCCAGGACATCAAGGGCGAACGCAACCCCGACTATTATCACAAGGGAATGCCGTACCTTGATGGCTTTGTTGGTATCTTCGCCGCCAAACAGGTGGTGCGCGTAGAGGCAATTCACTCCGGCCGCGCCGCGATGGAGTTCCGCGGGCTGCCCCCTTCGGCAATCAATGACCTGAAGCGGGAACTCGGCGACAAGGTGAAGGTGCAGACCAGCGACTGGAACTGCGGCAGCCTGATCACGCCCAACGAGCGACGCAAGCCGTTCGATGACGTTCGCGTGCGCAAGGCGCTGCTGCTCGCAGTGGATCAGTGGAACGGCGCGCCTGCGCTGTCGAAGATCGCCAACGTCCACACTGTCGGCGGCATCGTGTTTCCCGGCTCGCCGCTGGCCGCAACGAAGGAAGAACTGCAGAAGTTGGCAGGCTTCTGGCCCGACATTGAAAAGTCGCGTTCCGAGGCGCGGCGGTTGCTGAAGGAGGCGGGGCAGGAGAACCTGCATCTCGAGCTGCTGAATCGCAACGTCGATCAGCCGTACAAGTACGTGGGCACCTGGCTGGTCGATCAGTGGAGCAAGATCGGCGTGACCGCGACGCAGAAGGTGGAGCCGACCGGCCCGTGGTTTCAGTCGATGCGCAGCGGCGACTTCGATGTCGTGGTCGAGGCCAACTGCAACAGTGTCGTCAACCCCGTGCTGGATACCCAGAAGTACCTGCCGCACGACGTGTTCGTGGAGAACTACGGCGGTTACAGCGATCCCGAAGAGGTCGACATCTACAACAAGATGCTGCGCGAGACCGACTTTACCAAACAGCGAGCGCTGATGCGGCAGTACGAGACCCGCATCATCGATACCGAGGCGCGGGAGTTCCCGATGATCTGGTGGTACCGCGAGATCCCGGAACGCTCTTACGTGCACGGCTGGAAGATCGGCCCGAGCCACTATATCAACCAGGATCTCTCCAATATCTGGCTGGACGAGTCGTCGAACGGTTGACCGAACACGGGTATTGCGGGTTTCGGCGGAAAGCTGGGGCCCGCGGTGCCTGAACGACAAACAGGTTGCGAGACGAGGGAATGTACCAATACGTCGCCAAGCGGGTGCTGCTGGTAATCCCGACGCTGATCGGCGCCGCGGCACTCGTGTTCATCCTGATGCGGCTGATCCCAGGTGACATCTGCGTCGTGCGTCTTGGCTCCGGCGGTGGCAGCTTCGATCCGCGCGCGGTGGCGCAGTGCCATCAGGACCTTGGCCTCAACAGCCCGTTGATCGTGCAGTTCCTCGACTTCGTCTGGGGAGTTTTCACCTTCGACTACGGCATATCGATGTGGTCGGGTAAGCCCGTGTCGATCGAGATCCTCACCCGGTTGCCGATCTCGCTGGAGATCGCTCTGCTGGCCACAGTGATCGCCATCCTGATCGCCGTGCCACTTGGCACCATCTCGGCGCTGAAGCAGAACACCTGGCTCGACGTGGTGGTCCGCACTCTTGCGATCGGCGGGATCGCCACGCCATCCTTCTGGCTCGGCATCATCTCGATCCTGTTCGTGCTTGACCTGAGCAACGCGATCACCGGCAGGCCGTGGATGCCGCCGATCGACTACGTACCGATCTGGCAGGACCCGATCCGCAACCTGTCGATGGCTTTCCTGCCGGCGATCACGGTCGGCTATCGCTATGCCGCGGTCAGCATGCGCATGACGCGGTCGGCGATGCTGGAGGTGCTGCGCGAAGATTATATCCGCACCGCCCGTGCCAAGGGCCTGATCGAGAAGCTGGTCATCAACCGGCATGCGCTGAAGAATGCGCTGCTGCCGGTGGTCACTGTGATCGGTATCGAGTTCGCCTTCCTGATTGGCGGCCTGGTTGTCACCGAACAGGTGTTCAACCTGAACGGTATCGGTCGCCTGTTCGTCCAGGCGGTGCAGAACCAGGACTACACGCTGACCCAGGCGCTGGTGATGCTCACGGTCGTCATCTTCGTGTTCAGCAATCTGATCGTCGACCTGTGTTATGCGTGGCTCGATCCACGCATTCGCTTCGCCTGAAGACGGCAGGGGTATAGGGAGACCGCGCATGTCCACCACGGTGCAAGGCCAGCCGGTCGCCGGTTCCGGCATTACCGCGGACGAAATCGAACTCCGGCGCTCGTTCTGGCATGCCACGCTTCACTTCTGCCGCCGCGAACCGTTGGGCGCATTCGGCATGCTGATCGTGATCATCATGGCGGTGACCGGCGCGTTCGCCGAGCTGCTGGCACCGTACAGTCCGACCGCGAACGACTTCATGGCGATGACCGAGGCGCCGAGTTGGGCGCACTGGTTGGGCACCGATCAGTTCGGCCGCGACCTGCTGTCACGCATCATCTTTGGCGCACGCACCGCGTTGATCGTTGGCCTCACATCGGCCATCGTCGGCGGGTTCGCCGGCCTGGTGCTCGGGGTCGCCAGTGCGTATTTCGGGGGAGCGCTGGACCTGGTCTTTCAGCGCATCTTCGACATCGTCATGGCATTTCCGCTCATCATCATGGCGCTGGCGATGGTGGCGATCTTCGGCACCGGTGTGCACAACGTCATCATCGCCATCACCATCCCGCTGATCCCGCGCTGTGCCCGTGTCGTTCGCTCCAGTGCGCTGGCGATCCGCGAGATCCCCTATGTCGATGCCGCGCGTGCCTGCGGCTTCAGCCATTCGCGCATCATCCTGCGCCACATGGTGCCCAACGTGATGGCGCCGTTTCTGATCATGCTGACGGCTTTCGTCGGGCAGGCGATATTGGCCGAGGCCTCGCTGTCCTATCTGGGGCTTGGCGTGCAGGAACCGACGCCGGCCTGGGGCCTGATGCTGCAGGGCGGCGCCGAGGAATATGCGTCGACAGCGCCTTGGATCGCAGTTTTCCCCGGGCTGGCGATCGCGCTGACGGTGTTCGGGGTCAGCCTGTTCGGCGACGCGCTACGCGACGTGCTGGACCCGAAGCTGCGGGAGAGGTGAGGGAGGCACCGCAGCCGGCACCTCTGCGCCGGCACTTTTCCTCACCGCCGCGTCCAAGCCCAAGGCAACGGGGGTAAACTGACAGCGCGCGAGCGAAATGAAAGGTTACTCGGCCGCCTCGGCGGTCTCCGCCCGCCTCACCCGCAGCCGGCGTATCCGCCGTGGGTCCGCGTCCAGTACACGGAACTCGATACCCGACGAATGGCTGATCACCTCGCCCTTGGTCGGCACACGCCCTGCCAGGGTGAAGACCAGCCCGCCCACCGTGTCGATATCCGCATCCCGTTCGTCCTCGGACAGCACAGGACCCATGCGGTGCTCGAACTCTTCCACGGGCAGTCGCGCATTGATATCCAGCGCTCCATCCGGACGCTCGACCACCATCGCCGCCTGCACCTCGTCGTGCTCGTCCGCGATATCGCCGACGATGGTCTCGACCAGGTCCTCGATAGTCACCAACCCATCGACGCCGCCGTATTCATCGATGACCAGCGCAAGGTGCATGCGCTGCTGGCGCATCTGCAGCAGCAGGTCCAGCACCGGCATCTGCGGCGCCACCATCAGCGGCCGGCGCAGAAGCGCTTCCAGCGAGAACGCCTCCGGTCGCCCGACATAGGCAAAGATGTCCTTGATGTGGACCATGCCGACGATGTCGTCGAGCTGCTCGCGATACACCGGCAGCCGCGAGTGACCTTCGGCGCGAATCTGCTGCAGCGCCTCCTCCAGCGTCACGTCGACCCGCATCGCGACGATGTCCGGGCGCGGCACCATGACGTCATCGGCTGTGGTCTCGCGCAGGCGCAGGACGTTGGCGATCAGCGCCCGTTCCTGGCGGTCGAGCTCGGGCTGCTCGCCGGCCAACACCTGCTCTTCCGCTGCCTCCTGCACCAGTTCGGCGATCGATTCGCGCAGGGAGTGCTCCGGCTGACGCCCGAGCATCTGGCGTAATCGGTCGAGCAGCGTGTTGTGGCCGTTGCTCATGCGCGCTTCCACGGATTGGGAACGCGCAGCCGGTGCAGGATGCGCGCTTCGGCCAGTTCCATGCGGCGGGCCTCGCCTGCACGGTGATGGTCGTGACCGGCGAGATGCAATGCGCCGTGCACCACGAGATGCGCCAGGTGATGCGCCGGGCGCCGTCCGGCCTCGGCTGCCTCGCGGCGGACGACGCCGAGGGCCAGCAGCATCTCGGGTGCGGGAACGGTGTAGGTCAGGATATTGGTCGGCTTGTTGCGCCCGCGGTGGCGCGCGTTCAGCCGGTGCACCACGCGGTCGGCTGCCAGCACCACCGTGCCTTGGGCGCCAGCCGCGCGGGCCGCTCGGGCCGCAATGGTATCGGCATGAGGCACCAGCCGTCGCCAGGCCGGGTCCGCCACAATGACGCTGACCTCGTCTCGGATCCCCGCTTGCGCGGGGCTACGACTTGCCCCGGGATCCATGGCCTTATTTGCCGGTCGCCTCGCTCTCGCCGCGACGGCGTGCTTCCCGTCGCTTATCGCCTTCCGCCGCCGCCCGCTGATCATACGCATCGACGATGCGGGCTACCAGCGGATGTCGCACGACATCGCGGCTGCCCAGCCGGACCACGCGGATGCCCTGGATGCCCTCCAGCGTGTCCAATGCATCGCGCAGGCCGGACCGCGTGCCAGCCGGCAGGTCGACCTGTGTCAGATCGCCGGTCACCACCATGCGCGTACCCTCACCCATGCGGGTGAGCCACATCTTCATCTGCACCGGCGTGGTGTTCTGCGCCTCGTCCAGGATGGCGTAGCAATGCGCGAGTGTACGGCCGCGCATGAATGCGAGCGGCGCCACCTCGATCTCGCCATTCGCCAGCCGGCGGATCACCTGTTCCGACGGCAGCATGTCGTGCAGCGCGTCGTAAAGCGGGCGGAGATAGGGGTCGACCTTCTCCTTCATGTCGCCTGGGAGGAAACCGAGGCGCTCGCCGGCTTCGACGGCGGGACGCGAAAGGACGATGCGATCCACCTTGCCGGCCTGCAACATCGCGACCGCTTGGGCAACCGCCAGATAGGTCTTGCCGGTGCCGGCCGGGCCGATGCCGAACACCATCTCGTGTGAGGCCAGCGCGTCGATATACGCCGCCTGCCCCGGACTGCGCGGACCAACCACGCCGCGCCGGGTCCGTATGGCCGGAAGGTCCGGCAGCGGGAGCCTGGGATCGGTATCAACCTCTGCCATGCGCATTGCCGCTTCCACTTCCGGCCGGCCGACGCTCTCCCCGCGCTCCAGCCGACGCCAAAGCGCTTCCAGGGTCGCCTGCGCCGCGTCCACGCGCGACGATTCGCCGCTGATCGCGACCCGGTTGCCTCGACACGACAGGCGAACGCCAAGCGCCTGCTCGATGCGGACCAAATGGCGGTCGTGGTCGCCGAGAAGCAGCGGGAGCAGGGTGTTGTCGCTGAACTGGAGGGTCACGGCCTTGCCCTGTGCAGAGCTGGGCGGAATGGCAGGAAGGGTGGTCGACTGGCTCAAGCGCAGGCTCTCTCCTTCTTGGTGTCGCCCCGGGTGTCAGCCCGGTCCTCGATCGTCATGGTCAGGCCTGTCCCGGCCACCGGGTTCCAGACAAAGAGTTAGGCAGTGCGGAGCGGATCGCTACCGAAATCTCCCTACCGATCAGCTCTTGCGGTCCCGTTACATGCACGGGCTGCAGGAAAGGTGAGCGTCCGGCGACCTGGCCACAATGGCGGCCGGGGCCAGTGAACAGGACCGGCAAGAACCGGCCGACGCAGGCAGCGTTGAACCGGGCCTGCTGGTCGCGCAACAGCGCCTGGAGTTCGGCAAGGCGCCGCTCCTTCTCGGCGTTGGGAACCTGGGCGGGTGCACCCGCCGCTGGCGTGCCGGGACGCGGCGAATACTTGAAGCTGAAGGCCTGGGCGAAGCCAACCGAGCGGACCAGGGCCAGCGTGGCGCGGAAGTCTGCCTCGGTCTCGCCAGGATGACCGATGATGAAATCGGACGAGAGGGCGATGTCCGGTCGCGCGTTGCGCAGCTTCTCAACCAACCGCAGGTAGTCAGCCGCATTGTGCCGTCGGTTCATCGCCGCCAGCACGCGATCCGAGCCCGACTGCACCGGCAGATGCAGGAACGGCATCAGGATCGGCAAGTCCCGATGGGCGGCAATGAGCTCTTCGCTCATGTCGCGTGGATGCGACGTGGTGTAGCGCAGCCGCCATAGATCCGGCAGCGACGCCAGTTCCCGCAGCAGGCGACCGAGCCCCCACGTGCTGCCATCCGGCGCCTCGCCGTGCCACGCGTTGACGTTCTGACCGAGCAGCGTGATCTCGCGCGCTCCCTGCCCGATCAGCCGACGGGCCTCGGCGATTACCGCCGCCGCTGGGCGGCTCGTCTCGGCGCCGCGGGTATAAGGCACGACACAGAAGCTGCAGAACCGATCGCAGCCCTCCTGGATCGTAAGGAAGGCCGTGATCCCCTGCGGCGCGGCAGAGTCCGGCAGAAAATCGAACTTGTCCTCGGGCGGGAAATCGGTCTCGATCACCGCCCCGCCCGCGCGCGCTGCCCGTGCCACCATTTCCGGCAGCCGATGGTAGGTCTGCGGGCCCAGCACGATGTCGACGTAGGGAGCGCGCGCCAGAATCTCGGCGCCCTCCGCCTGGGCGACGCAGCCGGCGACCGCGAGGATCATTCGCTCGCCGTCGGCTGCTCGCCGGTCCTTTAGCCGGCGCAGCCGGCCGAGTTCGGAAAACACCTTCTCGGCCGCCTTATCCCGGATATGGCACGTGTTGAGGATCACCATGTCGGCGCCTTCCGGCACCGGCGACGGCGCGTAGCCCAGCGGGGCAAGGACGTCGGCCATCCGCCCGCTGTCGTACACGTTCATCTGGCAGCCCCAGGTGATCACGTGCAGGCGCCGCGGGCCAGCCCCGGATATACTCATCGAGGCAAATGAATTGGCAGGCGCGCTGGTCGGGTCAAGCGTTGCAGCTCAGATTCGTCTCCGATCCCGTATCGCAATCTGCCAGCAGATGAGGTCATCGTGTCAATCGCTGACTACGCGTAGGCCGGTTCACCCGCAACGCCTACCTCCGGTGATGGGGCTTCAACCGGCCGGTTCTGGCGCAACCTGGCCGCACCGTCGGCCACCGCCTGCCACACCGCGTGTGACAGCGCCTTGCGGCCAGCGAAGCGCGCCGGGTCCATAGGCGCATGCAGCAGGATCGTGGCGCGCAGGCCGCGATGCTGGGCAAAGCGCCAGAAATGTGTGGAGAGATCCATATCTCCGTACCAGGCGAAGACCGGGCGGCTCGCGCGTCCCGTCGGCAGGCCATCCAGTCGGTCGTAGACCACGGAAACGGGCTGAATCAGCGGCGGCTCCGAGCCCTCGGCGATGGCAAAGAAGGAGCTACGGAACGGCAGTACGCGGGATCCATCGGAGGTGGTGCCCTCGGGAAACAAGATCAGGTTGTCGCCCACGGCCAGCCGCTCGCGCATGGCGTCGCGCTCCCGGCCTGTCGCGTAGCGCTGGCGGGAAATGAAGACGGTGCGGCCCAATCGCGCCACAGTGCCGACGAATGGCCAGCCGCCCACTTCATCCTTCGATACGAAACACGCATTCAGGTGGCCACCCAACACCGGCACATCGAGCCAGGACGAGTGATTTGAGATGAATACGACTGGACGGCTGGTCTTGTGGTAGGCCGGGGTTCCAACCACCCGTACGCCGACTCCCAGCAGTCGGCAGACGACCGACCAGTAGAAGCGAGCATGCGCCACCTTTGCCGGCCCGGGAACCAGGAGGCACACGGACTGGATCGCCATGCAGGGCAGGGTCCACAGCAAGACCGCGCCGGCGCGCCGCGCGACATGCAGAGGGGCAAGCAATCGTCCGCGACGCTCGGGCGACAGCGGCAACACAGTGCCGTGGGGCGAAATGTCCCGCTCCATCAAGAGTGGCCGGCGCGCCGCCAGACGACGCGGAGGAGATCTGCCCGTGCCTTTTGCGTGTAACTCGCTCATTGTTTCCCCATGATGGCGCATCCGTGACCCCTAGCGGAAGACCACTGGGGTAGCGTGACAATCGATGCGCCGTGTCACTCTCCTTCTGATCCTGGCCGCCATTCTGTCCCGCTCCGTCCCGACACTGGGCGCCGATCCACAGCCTTACTCAGTGACGCTGAAGCCGACCGGGAACAAGGCGATGGACAGCGCACTGCACGATGCGTCCTCGCTGATCTCGCTGCAGGAAAAGGCGCCGGTCGGCGGGTTCGCGCTGGTCGAGCGCGCGCGCCAGGATGCCGACCGCTTCCAGACGGTGCTGCGAAGCTTTGGCTACTATGCCGCGAAGGCTGATATCACGATTGCCGGCCACCCGATCACGGATCCGACCCTGCCCGAGATCGTCGGCCAATTGCCGGCCGAACCAAAGGCCGAGATCACCGCCAGCTTTGCGCCGGGCACGCAGTTTCATCTGGGCGATGTCAGCATCAAGGGTGCAGTTCCAACCGACGCACGCGACAAGCTCGACCTTGCCTCTGGTGCCCCTGCCGTCGCGGCCGACGTGCTGGCGGCGCGTGACCGCCTGCTGGACGCGATTCGTGAAGATGGCTACCCGCTGGCCCGTGTCGATCTGCAGCCGGTGACCCTGCGTCCGACCGACAACGCCGTGGACGTGGTGTTCGACGCGGCGACCGGCCCGCGGGCGGACATCGGACCGATCCAGATCGACGGCCTCGAGGCAATGCACGAAGACTTCGCCCGCCGCCGCCTGCTGCTGCATCCGGGCGAACAGTTCAGCCCATCGGCGATCGACGCGGCACGCCAGGACCTGATGTCGCTCGGGGTCTTCTCACAGGTGCGGATGGAGCCGGCGGGACAGCTGGACGCGCAGGGCAATCTGCCGATCACGGTCACCGTCACCGAGCGCAAGCTGCGCTCGGTCGATGTCGGCGCCGCCTACTCGACCGATCTCGGCGTCAACCTCAACGCCGGCTGGCACCACCGTAACCTGTTCGGCAACGCCGAACAGTTGAACCTGACCGGCGCGGTCAATCTCGGCGGCACCGCAGTGAACGGCCTCGGCTATCGGTTCAATACGCAGTTCATCAAGCCGGATTTCCTGGCGCGAGATCAGCAGCTCGAGCTGGATCTGACCGCTCTGAAGCAGAATCTGAAAGCCTACAATCAGACCGGTTTCATTGAGCAGGCAATGCTCAACCGCAAGTTTTCGCCACATTGGAGCGGCAGCGTCGGGTTGCTGGGCGAGCAGGAAGAGGTGACCCAGCAGGGTGCCACAACCCGCTACAACCTGCTGGGAGTGCCGATCGTCGCACGCTACGACAGTACGAATAGCCAGTTTGACCCGACCGAGGGTATTCGCGCCAGCATCGGCCTTACCCCGACAGAGTCGTTCGGCGGCCGCAGCGCCACCTTCTTCGTCATGCAGGCCTCTGGCTCCACCTACATCGATGTTAGCGGTGCTGGGCGGAGCGTCGTGGCGTTGCGCGGATTGGTCGGCAAGATCGCCGGGGCGAACGTATTCAGTCTGCCGCCTGACCAGCGATTCTACGCCGGGGGCAGCGCCACCGTGCGCGGCTATCGATACCAGTCGGTCGGGCCGCAGTTCCCTGACGGCAATCCTACCGGCGGCACCGCGATCTCCGCCGGAACCATCGAGTTCCGCCAGCGTATCTTCGACAGCTACGGGGTGGTGGGGTTCATCGATGCGGGTCAGGTCACCGACAACGGCGCACCGTTCACCGGCACCTGGCGGGTCGGAGCCGGCGTCGGTTTTCGCTATTACACTTCGATTGGCCCGATCCGGGCGGATATCGCCGTGCCGTTGAACAAGCAGCCCGGCGGCGACAGGTTCGAGCTCTATCTCGGGCTCGGTCAGGCTTTTTGAATGCGCCGCGCCGCCAAATGGCTCGCCTGGATTCTGGGGATCCTGATCGGCGTGCCGGTGCTCCTGGTGATCGTCGTACTCCTGGGCGGCAATACCGAGCCCGGGCGAAACCTTCTGGTCAGGCTGACCCCAAGCGTCACCAGCGGACAGGTCGCGCTCGCCGGCTTGGGCGGTCGGTTTCCCGACGCCCTTACGGTCGGGACCGTCGAGTTGCGCGACACCAAAGGCGCCTATCTTACCCTGCACGACGTAACCCTGGACTGGTCGCCGCTGCGACTCGTCAGCGGCGTCCTGCAAATCGATCAGCTGGCAGCGGCCGATGGCGTCGTGGCCCGGCAACCGGAGCCGAGTTCGAGCAGCAGCAGTAGTTCCGGGCTCCCGGTCAAGGTGGTTGTGAACCACATCCGGCTCGGCCGCTTGGACATCGCCCCGCCACTGATTGGCGTGCCGTTGGCCTTGAGCCTCGACGGTAGCGGTAGGTTGGACTCCTACACGACAGGCGCAGGCGAGCTTTCCATCACTCGTCTGGACTCGCCGGGCAGTTACAAGCTGGACGCCAACGTCGATGAGGCGCGCGTGCATCTGGTCGTGCAAGCCAACGAGCCACCGCACGGTCTGATTGCCGCGGCCGCGCAACTGCCCGACCTGGGCGCGATCGCCATCGATGGCACCTTGGACGGCCCGCGCGATGCCGTCGCGACTCGCCTCGCGATCACCGCGGGCCAGCTCGAGGCGCACGGCCAGGGCACGCTGGACCTCGTGCACGACGGCGCCGACCTGACGGTTACCGCCAAGGCGCCGGCCATGACCCCGCGACCGGACCTCTCCTGGCAGGCGATCGCTCTCGATGCGCGGCTAAACGGCCCATTCGATCGGCCCAACCTGAATGGCCGGTTGCAAATCGACCAGGTCAAGGGCGGCGATGCCGGCGTGCAGCGCCTCGTGGCCGATGTCGCTGGCGATCAGGGGCTGGTGCGGCTGCACGCAACGGCGGATGGGGTGCGGGTACCCGGTTCACCTCCTGACCTGTTCGATGTGGCGCCATTCACGCTCGATGCCACCGCCCATCTCGAGGCTCCGGACCGACCCATAGAGTTTGCCTTGCGCCATCCGCTGCTTACTGCGGAAGGATCCGCGCAGACCGCCGGGTCGCCACACGCAAAGGTGCACCTGGTGATCCCGCAGCTCGCGCCCTTTGCGGCCGTGGCGGGCGCGACACTCGAGGGTCACACGTCGCTCGATCTGAGCGGTGGGATACAGGATGGCACCACGCAGCTTGCGGTGACCGGTACGATCGGCCTGGATTCCGGCACTCCGCCCGCCCCTGCCCTGCTCGGCAACGACGCCCGTATCGACTTGCTTGTCAGCATGCGCGGCCAGGACCTGACGATCTCGCACTTTGCGCTGAACGGTACAGAAGCCGCCGCCTCGGCAAACGGCCACGCCGGCCCGGGTAGCGTCGATCTTGCCTGGTCCGTGGCACTGTCAGATCTGGCCGCTGTCCAGCCGTCCCTGCGCGGGAAACTTGCAGCCCAAGGACATGTCGGCGGCAACCCACAGGACCTTTCCCTGACGGCGGACCTGAACGGCGAGGTCGCGACGCAGGACATCAGCAGCGGTGCGCTCAGCGTCCATGTGCAGGCAGAGGGCTTGCCGACCGCCCCGAAGGGTCAGCTCACTGCGCACGGAACACTGCTCGGATCGCCGATCGAGTTGGCGGTCGCAGCGCAACGGCAGCCGGATGGGGTGACACATGTCACGGTCGACCGCGCCGACTGGAAGAGTGCGCACGCCGCGGGCGCTGTGACCCTTACTCCGCCCAATGTCGTGCCGCAGGGCCGGCTCGCTCTCAGCATGAGCCGCCTTGCGGATCTCGCCTCACTGGTCGGTAAGCCCCTCACCGGAAGCGTCGAGGCGGCGCTGGATTCCACGCCGAGTGAGGCGAAGCTTGCGGTGAACGTGCGGGACGCTGGGGTGCCTGGCACCGCCTCGATCTCCCGCGCCACGCTGAACCTCGCGGTGACCGACCCGGTGAACCGGCCGGTGGTGGATGGCTCCTTGTCGCTGGATGGGCTCGCGGCCGGGAAGCTGGGGGCGTCCGGTAGCATGCAGGCGCGGGGTCCGCTCGACGCGTTGGCGGTCAGGCTGGCAGCAACAGTACCCGACCTGTCCGGAGCGGCGGCGCGACTCAACACGGCGGCCACGGCGAACGTGAATCAGCGCGTCCTGACGCTCTCGTCGCTGCAGGCTGAATGGAAACAGCTCACGCTGCGGTTGCTGGCCCCCGCGCGTGTCGACGCATCGAACGGCGTGGCGGTGGACAACCTGCGTCTCGGCCTGCAACAGGCCGTGTTGGCGGTCAGCGGCAAGGCGGGTGACACGCTCGATCTCACTGCCAGCCTGCGCGATCTCCCAGCGGACTTGGCGTCGGTCGTTTCGCCGCAGTTTGCCGCGAACGGCACGATCTCTGGCGATGCGCGCCTTACCGGGACATCGGCGCGGCCCAATGGCAACGTACGGCTCAACGCGCGCGGCGTGCAGTTGAAGAGCGGGCCAGGCCGGGCGATCCCGCCGGCCAACCTCACGGCAGAGGCGGTGCTCAACGGTGGCGCAGCCCGGATAGATGCGCGGCTCACCTCGGGAAGCTCCCACCTGACCCTGGCCGGTTCTGCACCCGTCACAGGGAGCGGCGCGCTCGATCTGCGCACGACGGGCATGGCCGACCTGGCTATGGTTGAGCCGTTGCTCGCCGCCAGCGGGCGCCGCGCCGCCGGAAAGGTAAATATCGATGCCCGGATCACCGGCACCCAGGCGGCGCCGCGCATTGCAGGCACGGCGCAACTCACCGGCGGCGAGGTGCAGGACTACAACGTCGGCTTCAATCTGCGAGCGATCGCCGCCACCGTCCAGGCGGACGGCGACCACATCCGACTCACGCGCTTCTCCGCCCAGGCTGGGCCCGGAACCATCGGAGGGTCCGGAACAGTCGGTCTCGCGGCGCCGATGCCGGTCGACCTGACGATCACAGCCCAGAATGCGACGCCCATCGCCAACGACATGCTGACCCAGCGATTAGATGCGAACCTCAACATCGCCGGCGAAGCCCAGGGCAATCTGACCGTACGCGGCACGGTGCGGGTACGGCGGGCGGACCTGCAGATCCCGGACCGTCTGCCGCAGAGCGTTGCGGTCCTTCCGGTGCGCAATCCCAACGCGCCGCCGCAGGCCCCGGCAAAGGCGGCGCCAGCCCCTGAGATCGGTCTTAATCTGACAATCAACGTGGATCAGATGATCGTCGCCGGCCATGGCATTGATGCCGAGTTGGCTGGCGCCATCCAGGTCCATGGCACGGCGGCCAATCCGCAGCCCAGCGGGGGTCTGAAACTGCAACGCGGCACGTTCGACGCGGTCGGCCAGACCCTGACCTTCAGCGAGGGGAGCGTGGACTTCATTGGCGCTGGTATTTCTGACCCGGCGCTGCACTTCGTCGCCAACACCACCTCGAACAACATCGTCGCAACGTTGACCGTCGGCGGAACCGCGCGCCAGCCGAAGATCACGCTCAGCAGCGTGCCCGAACTGCCACAGGACGAGATCCTGGCGCAGATCATGTTCCATCGCAGCACGTCGCAGCTCAGCCCGATCGAGATCGCGCAGATCGCGGCAGCGCTGGCCTCGTTCTCTGGCGCGGTTTCAAGCGATCCGCTGGCCAACCTGAGCAAATCGCTTGGCCTCGACCGACTCTCGGTCGGTACCAACAACGCGGGAGCCGCCACGGTGCAGGCCGGCAAGTACGTCGCCCCAGGCCTGTACCTGGGCGCCAAGCAGAGCGCCTCGGGCGGCACCCAGGCGGCACTGCAATACGACATCACCAAGGGCCTGAAGCTTGAGACCACCGCCGGAATGGGGGGAGGGAACACCCAAGGTTCCAGCGACAGCGGTGGCTCCAGCATCGGGCTTACCTACCAGTTCGAGTATTGATGTTTGCCCGCGGCCGCGGTCCCCTGTAACCAAGCGGTCAGTTGCAACAGCTGCCGTGGAGGCCGGGCGATATGCAGCCGATCGCAACGATGCTCCGGACCGTACCGGGGTTCGCTGAACTGACTGACGATGCCCTGGACCACGTTGCCGCCGCAGGCGACCTTGCGGAGGTCGACGCGGGCGCGGTGTTGTTCCGCGAGGGCACCATGCCCGAGTCACTGTACGTCCTGTTGGATGGCACCGTCAGCCTGACCGGGACAGCGGCTGACGCATCCAGCACTGTGATCGACATCCTGGGACCGGCGAGCAGCTTTGTGCTGGCCAACGTGCTCGCGGACGAACCTCACCTCATGGGTGCGGAGGCGGTGTCGAGCGCGTCAGTCGTGCGAATTGCAGCAGGGCCCATGAGAGACGTGGTCGCCGTGCAGCCCGGCGCCGCTATCGCGATGATGCGCGCGATGTCAGCCGAACTCGCCAACATGACGCGGCAGATCGTGGACCTGAAGGTTCGGGTGGCGGCGCACCGGCTGGGAACGTTCCTGCTGAGCCAGGTCAAGGAGCCCGCCGCGACGAGTGCGGATTTCCGGCTTCCGGTGACCAAGGGGCTGCTGGCGCCTTGGCTCGGTTGTCGCGCGGAGAACCTATCGCGGGCATTCATGGCGCTGCGGGCCTATGGCGTGGAAACGCACGGCTCACGCGTGACGCTGCACGACATCGCCAGATTGAAGGCATATGTCGGACTGTCGGACACCATCCGGGCCGAGGCGGTGAGCGTCCGCGAGCCGGTCGAGAAGGCGTTCGGCGATGCATTTCGGCTGCGGCGGCGGGAAAAGCGGCGGTGACCACCGGCGCTTGGATGAGGATCGGCCATGCTGACGATCAGCTTCATCGGCACTCCGCTGGAGACGATCATCTATCTTCTGTGCGTCGTCGCCAGCTTGCTGTGCGCTTACCTGTTGGCGCGAGCCTACGCGCGTGGGCGCACCAGATTGCTGATCTGGAGCGCGATCTGCTTTGCGATGATGGCACTGAACAATCTGGTCCTGGCGATCGACGTTCTGTTGCTTCCCGAGGTTGATCTGGCGATCCCTGGCGCTGTTACAGCATTGCTTGCCGTTGCCGTGCTTCTCTATGGCTTCATCTGGGAAACCCCGTGACCAGGTGGGGTGTCGTCGTTTACCTGTCGGGCCTGACCACGATGGGCTCTTTGGCCTGCGGCCTCTTCTTCGTGAAATTCTGGTGGCGCAGTCGGGACCTTCTGTTCCTCGCCTTTGCCATCGCCTTCTGGCTTCTGGCCGCAGATGCCACTCTGCTGGCCCTGTTGCCACCCCAGGATCCGCGAAGGGTATGGGTGTATCTGCTGAGGATTCCCGCCTACCTGCTGATCGTGCTGGCGATTATTCGTAAGAACACGAGTGCGGCCAACGAGGAGTGACGCGCCAGGTCGCTAATCCAGCTGTCGGATCTTGTTTGCCCAGCGGTCCAAAATCGGCAGCACCTCGTCGCGGCCAGCCGATGGCACGGTGATCACCACGCGGGCGATGCCGATCTCGCGGTAGTGACGCAACTTCTCGAGCTGTTCGACCACGCGGAACATGGTCACGGGCAATGACGCCGGATCGCGTCCAGCTTCCTTCACCATCTGACGGAACTGCGGGAAGAAGTCGCTGACGTCGCCGTATTCGGGTCGGCTTGCGTGCGGCACCCAGCCATCGCCGTAACGGATCGCGCGGCGTGCGCCATAGGGAAACGCGCCACCTACAATGATGGGCGGATACGGCTTCTGCACCGGTTTCGGCCACGCCATCATCGGGTCGAAGTTGACAAACTCTCCGTGGTACTCACCCTTGTCCTGAGTCCAGATCGCTTTCATCGCCTCGATTCGCTCGCGCGCTATCTTGTGGCGCGACCTGAACGGAGTGCCATGATCGGCCATCTCCTCGGCGTTCCAACCAGAACCCACGCCGAACAGGAAGCGCCCGCTTGACACCTGATCGATCGAGGCAACCAGCTTGGCGGTCTGAATTGGATCGCGCTGCTGCACCAGGCAAACGCCAGTGCCGACCTTCAGGGTCTTGGTCGCTGCTGCGGCCGCAGTAAGCGTGACGAAGGGATCCATCACATCGTAGTACTGCTTCGGCAGGTCACCGCCGTTTGGAAATGGCGACAGCCGGGAAACCGGGATGTGCGAGTGCTCAGGCGCCCATAGCGACTCAAAGCCTCGCTGTTCCAGCGCGCGGGCAAGTTCCGCCGGCGCCATCGAATAGTCGGTGAAGAACATCGCAGCGCCGACGTGCATGGGTGGCTCCCTCCAGTGGCTGGAGGGAGCCTATCGACACGGCAGGTCAGAGGCTACTTCTTCGCCGGTGAGTGTCGCACACCCGCCTGGGCGCCTGCGCCGCCGCCACGTTGGGCCGCAGAAACCAAATCGCGGGTATGGAACTCGGGCTCGCTGTTCCAGGGACCACGGCGATCTGCCTCGGGACCCATGGTGAGGTTGAACCACACATCCACCGTGTCATCCGGCTGCAGATCACCGAACAGCGGATCATCCAGCTTGTTCATCGATTCCAGCGCCTTCATGAACATGCGGGCGTGGGCGACCTCGCGCGTCGCCAGGTGGCGCAAGGCCTCGCGTGAACCTTCGTCCGGAGCGATCCTGATCAGCGCCTCATAGGTCGCGAGCGCTCCAGCTTCGGCCGCGATATCCGCCCGCAGATCGCGCACGATATGCGCGCCTTCGTTGACGTAGCGCGCGTCCCACGTGGTTCCCTTCGAGTCGACGAGATGCGGACCGTAACCTTTCATGGCGAACAGCGTGCTGTTGAACGCCTTCTCCTGCGCGCCTTGCCTGGCCCGCTTGGTGTGCTGCTCGACCATCATCGCGACCATTTCGAGGTGGCCGAACTCCTCGGTGGCGATGTTCTGCAGCATGTCGCGTATACCCTGGTCCTCGCAGTGAAAGGACTGGGTGAAATAGGTCAGTGCGGCGGACAGTTCGCCGGTGGCGCCGCCGAACTGCTCCAGGAGCTTTTCGGCGAAGATCGGATCCGGTGTGTCCACGCGCACCTGATGGATCGGGTCCGGTCGATGGATGAACATGGCGGTCGTTCCTTGTAAGGGATGCCTACCGCAACTGCCGGGGCAGCAGCCGGTTGGCCCCTCACAGGAAAGTGCCTGTCCGACCCGTCTAGGTCGCGGCCGAGATCGCCTCGCCGATGATATTGACTATCCGGTCCAGCGTCGCTTCCGGCGTCATCAGTGGCGGGGCGATGCAGAGCGAGTCGCCGCTGACCGGCGTGCCGCCTCCGCCGCGCACACGGATGATCAGGCCACGCTGCATCGCTTCGGATACCACGCGTCCGCCAGGCCCGATCGCCGGCTTGCGCGTGGCCTGGTCCTCGACCAGTTCGACGCCGCACATCATGCCGAGACCGCGCACGTCGCCCACCGCCGGCAGGCTGCGCAATGTCTCAAGGCCGGCGAGCAGCTTCCGGCCCATCGCCGCGGCGCGCTCCGGCAGGCCCTCCTGCTCGATGATGTCGATGTTGCGCAGACCGACGGCGCAGCACACCGGATGTCCCGAATAGGTCGCGGCGTGCATGAAGCGCTCGTCGAGCGGCGCCTCCTCGATCACCTGGTGCACACGCTTCGAGACGACGACTCCGCCGAGAGGCAGATAACCGCTGGTCACCCCCTTCGCGAACGACATCAGGTCGGGCTGTACACCCCAGTGACCGAGGGCGAACCACCGCCCGGTGCGGCCGAAGCCGGTAATGACCTCGTCCGCGATCAGCAACACGTTGTGCCGGTCGCAGATCTGCCGCAGGCGGGGGAAATAAGTTGGCGGTGGCACGATCACGCCGCCTGCGCCCATCACCGGTTCGCAGATCACCGCGGCGACCGTGTCTTCGCCTTGCTGCTCGATCGCCGCTTCCACCGCATCGGCCGCCTCGATCCCCGCGTCGCCGTTGCCGGGCCAGCGATACGCATAAGGTGGCGCGACCTGCAGGAACTCCGGCACCAGGGGGCCGAACATCTTATGATAGCCAGGCAGGCTGGTGGCACTCATCGCCGCCAAAGTCACGCCGTGGTAGCCGTACTGGCGCGAGATGATCTTCACCTTGTTCGGCTTGCCCATCCGCTTCCAGTAATAGCGGGCGAACTTGAAGGCGCTTTCGTTTGATTCCGCGCCGCCGGTGGTGAAATACGCCGCCGCCATGTTGTCGTAGCACAGATCGACGATGCGCTCGGCCAGCCGGATGGCGGGCTCATTGGAGAAGCCGGCATAAGCGGATGCGTAGGCGAGCTTCGCCATCTGCGCTGCCGCGGCGTCGGCGAGTTCCTTGCGGCCGTGACCAGCGTTGACGTTCCACAGCGCTGACAATCCGTCGATATATTCGGCGCCGTCCGCGGTGCGCAGCATCGCACCGTGGCCTTCGACGAAGATCCGCGCCTGCGCGCTGTCCTTGGGATGATGCAGCGGGTGAATCAGATGCCGCCGGTCGGATTCCAGCAGCATATCGGCGGTTGGTGCATGGTCGTTCATGCGCGCGTTGCCTCCCATTGTCCCTTGCCGAACTGGCTGAGGTTCACCGGACCACGATGATGGTCGGTGGCGCTGCCGAGGATCACATCGCCCTGCATCCTGCCGTTGGCGACGGTGCCTTCGAAGCGATAGGCGATGGCACTGCCCTCGTGCCGCGTTTCAAACTGCATGTGGACGTGCTGCGCTGCCAGCTTGCCGATAACATTGCTTTCGAACTGCTCCGACTGCTGACTGCCGCTGAGCTGGCTGCCTTGCTGCTGCAGCTTCAGTCGATGCCTGCGCTCACCATGCAGGAACTGCACGCGCACGTCCCAGGTGCCCGAGAGGTCTGTCTGCGCCTGTGGCTCGGTCGCAGGATGCAGATTGTGCGCCGCTTTCAGTGCATCGGCGATCGCCTGGCCGACCTGGGCCGCCTCGCCGGGCTGGAACTGGAACGGGTCGATGGTGACCGAGTTCGCGGTGGCCGCGGTGTCGTCGATCATGATGCGCGGCGAACCGTCGAGCAGGCGCTGGCGCAGCCCCATGCCGTCGAGCGCAATGCCGTCCCACTTCACGCGCAGCACCGGTACGCGCACCACGCTTTTCGGATCGATCACTTCGCTGCTGGTGCCCGGCACCGTGGCGACGCGACGGGCGATCTCCTGCAGGTCATCGTACCAGTGCTGCAGCTCGGCGGCTTCGTCGCGCTCGTTCAACCAGTATTCGACCGCGGCCAGCACGCCGATCACGTCTTCCTTCGACACCTTCATCGGTCGCCCGAACGCCTGATGCGGCGAGGCGTTGCGCCAGGCGGCCTGCACCAGGTTTTTTCTTCCGAGCAGCAGGCCACTGGTCTGCGGGCCGCGCAGGAATTTCCCGCCGCTGTAGATCACCATGTCCGCGCCGCGCACGAGCCACGGGCTGGGGCGCTGCAGGTGCTCCGACGCTGCATCCACCAGGATCGGAATGCCGAGAGGCTTCACCCGCGTGACAATCTCCTCCAGGCGGATATTGGAGAATTCCTCGTTGGTGCCGAGGATTGCGACCATCGCAACCGGCTCGCGCAGCGCGGTCTCCAGGTCAGCGGCGGAATCGATCTCGACGATCCGCGCGCCGACCATACGGATCGCCTGGTCGTAGGCGAAGCGTTGGTTCTTCGGCAGGATCACGCGGTTCACCCAACCATCGGTGAAGGGCAGCCGCAGCATGCGCACTGGGTCGTTGCCGGCGACGCATGCGGCCGACGCAAGGGCGACTGCTGCGGCGCTGCCACAGGTGACGATGCCCCATTCCGCGCCCGTCAGTTCCGCGAGCCGTTTGCCGGCGGCTTCCATCAGCTCGTCCAGGTTGACGAACTGGCGCGACGCCGCATCGATCGCCGCACGCACGCGGGGCAGCATCAGGCTGCCGCCATGCATGGTCCGCACGCTGCAGCAATTGATGAAGGGACGTACGCCGAGGGCCAGATACGGATTGGCGTTGCTGTCGGTCCGATCAGCCATTGCGTGCTTTCTCCTTCACTGTGCGATAGACCGCGGTCTCGAACTCATCCAGCAGGTGCAGCACCGTTGGGTCGGCAAACGGCAGGATCTGCGTCATGATGACGCCCGTCACCTGCTGCTTCGGGTCGAGCCAGTAGTAGGTGTTGAACAGCCCCGCCCAGGCGACGCTGCCGGCGCTGCGACGGCCTGGCACATCGTCGGTATTGATCAGCCAGGTGAGGCCCCATTTCTTCGCCATGCCGGGGAAGAATTCGGCATCATTCGACACCGCGGGCTGCGATGTCGGCAATTTGTTGACCAGCAGATTCCCGATGTGGTTCCGCAGCATCAGCGAGACCGTCTCCGGCTTCAACACCTGCGCGCCGTTCAGAGTTCCTCCGTGCAATAACATGCGCAGGAAGGTGAGGTAGTCGGGACCGGTGGAGGACAGCCCACCACCCCCAGCATAGAATTCCGCCTTGGCCGGTGGCGTTCTGGGCACTGGCTCAAGTGAGCCATCTGGCTTGCGTGCGTGCGCCTGCACGCTGCGGGAGAACTGCTCGGCGTTTGGTACGAAACCGCTGTCGTGCATCCCGAGCGGCGCAAAGATGTTCGCGCGCATATAGCTGTCGAGATCCTGACCGCTCACCTTTTCGACCATGCAGCCGGCCCAGTCGATGTTGATACCGTACTCCCAGCGTTCGCCCGGATCGAACCCGAGAGGCACGTTCAACGCCGCGAGCTTGCCTGACATGATGGTCGGTATGCCGGTTGCTTCGACATAGCGATTGAAGCTCGCGTTCCACCATGGATAGACAAACCCCGCGGTATGCGTGAGCAGCGAGCGCAGCGTGATCTTGCGCCGGGCGGGCCGAAGGATCGGTTCGCCATTCGTGTCGAAGCCATCGAGCACCTGTGGCTCCGCCAGGTCCGGCACGATCTCGCCGGCTGGCTGATCGAGCGACAGCAGACCACGCTCGACGCACTGCATGGCCGCGACGCCGGTCACGGCCTTCGTCATCGAGGCGATGCGGAACATGGTGTCCATCGTCATCCCGGCGTCCTCGGACAGGCTTCGACGACCGAACGCCCCCTGGTAGAACGTGCCGTTGCGGTTCGCCGCGAGTGCGACGACACCGGGAACGCGGCCGTCGTTGACCGCCGCCCGCAACGGCTGGCCGATCGTATCGTTTGCCATGGAGCCCTCCGGGTCTGCGGCGCAGTATGCCGCGCGGTTGCGCGGTCTGGCCAGTGGCGCGACACTGTGACTGCGAACGCAAAGGAAGGCCGCCCAATGGTTGAGAGCGAGGTCATCGTTACCACCAAGCATGGGCGGATGCCGACCTTCATGGCAGCGCCGGAAGGCGAAGGACAGTTTCCCGGCATCATCTTCTACATGGACGCGCCCGGTATCCGCGAGGAGCTGCGCAACATGGCGCGCCGGATCGCCAAGCATGGCTATGCCTGCCTGCTGCCCGACATGTACTATCGGCTGGGTACGGTGCGCTTCGATATTCCGCGGCGCGACGACGGCATGTCGGGCGTGATCCGCGCGTCGATGAACAGCCTGACCATTCCGTACGTGAACGACGACACGGCGGCAATGCTGGCGTGGTTCGATGCCAACGACCGGGTTAAGCCTGGACCGGTTGGCTGCGTCGGGCACTGTATGAGCGGGCGCTATATCACCTCGGTCGCGGCGGCCTTCCCGCATCGCATGGCGGCCGCCGCTTCGCTGTACGGCGTGGGGATCGTCACCGACAAGGACGACTCGCCACACCTGTCGCTGGGCAAGGTCAAGGGTGAACTCTACTACGCGTTTGCCGAACACGATCAGTCGGTGCCCGCCAACGTGATTCCCGACCTGAA
Organism: Acetobacteraceae bacterium; assembly: GCA_024280945.1. Classification (GTDB taxonomy): domain Bacteria; phylum Pseudomonadota; class Alphaproteobacteria; order Acetobacterales; family Acetobacteraceae; genus JAMXLO01. Next base: position 94,948 of record JAMXLO010000122.1, on the reverse strand, counting down.
GGCGGCGCTGAACAAGACCGACGTGAAGGCGACGGTGGAGACCTTCCCCGGCACGCACCACGGCTTCTGCTTCCCCGAACGTGCGGTGTATGACACGCTGGCGGCCGAGACCACGTGGTCGAAGATTCTTTCCCTTTGGGATCGCCATCTGAAATAGCGGAGGCGCTGGCATGCTCGATGAGATATCTGGCGCAGCGGTGTTTACCGGCGAACGCTCGCGCGCCGGTTATCGGCTGAACCGGATGGCGATGTCGCTGACCGATCCGGCCAACCGGGAGGCGTTCGTTGCGGATGAAACCGGCTATCTCCGTGGCATTGGGTTGAACGACGTCGAAGCCGACCTGGTGCGGCGGCGCGACTGGAAGGGCATGATCGAGGCCGGCGGCAACATCTACCTGATCATCAAGATTGCGGGCGCACTCGGCATTGCGCTGTACGAGGTCGGCGCACACACCGCCGGCATGTCGCTGGAGCAGTTCATGGCGCAGCGGAAAGGACGCTGATCATGGGACGCATCGTTGGAGGCATCGGCTCGTCGCACGCGCCGTCCTTTGGACCGGTATACGACAAAGGGCAGCAGAAGGACCCGATGTGGGCGCCGTTGTTCGACGGCTATGTGCCGGTGCGCGCCTGGCTGGAAGGGCTGCGGCCTGACCTGTTCATCATTGTCTACAACGATCACGGCAACCAGTTCTTTTTCGACGCCTATCCGACCTTCGCCCTTGGTGCGAGCGAGGCGTATCCGCAGGCGGACGAAGGCTGGGGCAAGCGCGACCTGCCCGACATGCGCGGAGATCCTGATTTCTCCTGGCATCTGGCGCGCAGCCTTGTCGAGGACGAGTTCGATCCGACGATCTGCCAGGAGATGTCGGTCGATCATGGCGTTATGTCATTCATGCCGATGCTGACCGATACGCGCTGGCCGGTACCGATCGTGCCATTCGCAGTGAACGTGATCCAGCACCCAGTGCCGAAGGCGCGGCGGTTGTACAAGCTGGGGCAGGCATTCCGGCGCGCCGTAGAGAGCTATCCGAAGGACATCCGCGTCGTGGTGTTCGGCACCGGCGGGCTGTCGCATCAGTTGCAGGGTACACGGTTCGGCTTCACCGATCCGAACTGGGACAACGAGTTCCTCGACCGGCTGGAAACCGATCCGGAGCCGCTGGCTGGGCTGTCGCATCGCGACTACATGGAGCGCGGTGGCACCGAGGGGATCGAGATGATCAACTGGCTGCCGATGCGCGCGGCCCTTGGTCCGGCGGTGAGGCGGATCGGGCGCACCTATCATGCGCCGATGATCACCGGTTACGGCCTGCTGGCGCTCGAACCGGCGTAAGCACATGCCCATCCGCACCGGTCGTGCGTTCCTCGACTCGCTGCGCGACGACCGGCAGATCTGGATCGACGGCGAACGCGTCACCAATGTCGTCACCGACCGCCGCTTCGCCGCGGCAGCGCAAAGCGTGGCAGACCTCTACGACATGCAGCACGAGCCGGCACTGCTGGAGCGGATGACCTATCGCGCGCCCGGCAGCGGCGATCGTGTCGGTCTGTCGTTCATCCAGCCGCACTCCATCGATGATCTGATTCGGCGGCGTGAGATGGTGAAGATCTGGATGGACGCGACCTGTGGCATGTTCGGCCGCAGTCCTGACTTCCTCAACATCACGCTGACCGGTTTCGCCTCGGCGCACCAGGCGTTCGGCAGGTTCGCCGACAATTTGTGGAACTACTACGTGTATGCGCGCGAGAACGACATCGTGATGACGCACACGCTGGTCAATCCGCAGGTAGATCGATCGCGTCCGGTGGAACAACAGGACAAGGATCTGGCCGCCAGGATCGTCAAGGAAACCGATGCGGGCATCGTGGTGACCGGCGCACGCATGGTGTCGACGCTGTGTGCCTATGCCAACGACATCTGGGTGATGCCGTCCACCTATCTCGCGAATACGCCCGAAGCCGCGCCGTACGCCTTTGGGTTCTGCATCCCTGTCGCGACTCCCGGGTTGCGCTTCATCTGTCGTCCATCCGTCGTACATCTCGAGGCGGCCTCGCCGATGGACTATCCGCTGTCGTCGCGGCTGGATGAGACCGATGGCATGGTCGTGTTCGACAACGTGCTGGTGCCGTGGGAGCGGGTGTTCATTCATCGTGATGCGGAGATGTGCAACGGCCTCTACAACCGCACTGGGGCCATGCCGCATGTGATGCATCAGTTCAGCACCAAGAACCTGGCCAAGGCCGAGTTCATGATGGGGCTCGGTTTCGCGGTCGCGAAGTCCACCAACATAGACCAGCACCTGCACGTGCAGAACATGTTGGCGGAGTTGATCCAGTTCACCGAGTTCTGTCGCGCCTGCCTGCGCGCCTCGGAAGCCGATGCCGCGCCGAATGCGCAGCGAGTGATCACGCCGGCAGCGATGCCGCTGTGGACCGTACGGATGATGTTTCCCAAGATGTTTGTTCGTGCCTGCGAAATCATCCAGACACTCGGCGCCGGTGGCTTGGTCTCTGTACCGTCCTTTACCGAGACAGGCAGTACGGTCTGGCCCGACGTGGAGCGGTACTTCCAGGCGGCGAATGCCGATTCACGGTCGCGCATCAGGCTGTTTCGCCTGGCGTTCGACGCAGCGGTGTCTTCCTTTGCCGGCCGGCAACAGCTGTACGAACGATACTACTCCGGCGATCCGGTGCGGCTTGCTGGATCCTTGTATTCGCTATATGATCGGAACGAATACATGCAGCGCATCTCGCAGTTGCTTGACTCGTTGGAGGCCCGATCGGCGGCGATCTAGCGCGCAGTCGGACGGCGCGATATATCAAGGAGGGCGAGGCCAGGAGTATCGTTACAAATGAAAACAAAATCAGGGAGGACGCCCCGGGAGAAGCCGGTAGCCAATGGTGCAGCGTTCAAGTTGGAAGACTTTCTACCCTATCGCCTGTCGGTTGCTGCCAACCGTGTTTCGCGCATGTTCGCTCGGCGCTATTCGGACGCGTATGGACTGAGCATTCCGGAGTGGCGCGTGCTGGCGATCGTCGGCCGCTTCGGCACGGTGTCGCCCAGCACGGTTGGCGAGTGGACGACCATGGACAAGGTGAAGGTCAGCCGGGCTGCCGCGAGCCTGGTCAGTCGCGGACTGTTGCGACAGGCGCCGGACCCCCAAGATGGCCGCGGTCGGTTGCTCCGGTTCACGCGCCGCGGAATCTCGGTCTACCAAGGCATGGTGCCGCTCGCCTGCGAACTCGAGGGGCAGTTGGCCGAGGGGATGAGCAAGGCTGAATGGACGGCGCTGCTGAAGGCGCTCGACAAACTCAGTGTGCTTGTCGAAGGGGTCGCCGACGATGAAGAGGGTGCAGCGGCGAACTGACTGCGAGACTCGCCTGTCACAAAAACTCCGCTAGGATCGGGACCCGCAAACTCATGGGAGGGCGCCCGCATGTCAGGAAATCAGAACGGCAGAAGTCCCCGCTCGGTGGCGCTGGTCGGGCCCTATAGCAGCGGCAAGTCCACGCTGTTCGAGGCGCTGATGGAGGCGGCCGGGACGCCGGTCAAGCGACCGGCCGATCCACGCAACCGCCCAGCCACCACCGAGATCCGATTGGGCCACTGCTCTTTCCTTGGCGATCCTTGGGCCGTGCTGGATTGTCCAGGATCGGTGGAATTTTCATACGAGACCAGCTGTGCACTGGCGATGGCGGACCTGGCGGTGGTGGTCTGCGAGCCGGCGCCAGCGCGCGCGCTGACCGTCGCGCCGCTGCTGAAGCAGTTATCGGACGAAGGCATGCCGCACATTCTGTTCATCAATAAGATCGACACGCTGGAGGGCAGCGTGAGCGATACGCTGGCGGCGCTGCAGGCATACGCGAAGTCGCCATTGGTGCTGCGCCAGGTGCCGATCCTGCATGGCGAAACCGTCAGCGGCTATGTCGATGTCGTGAGCGAGCGCGCCTACCGCTATCGCAAGGGTCAGGCTTCGGAGCTGATCCAGATCCCATCCGAGATGCATGACGATGAGCAGGAGGCGCTGAACAAGCTGGTCGAGGTGCTGGCAGATCGCGACGATACGCTGTTGGAAAAGGTCCTGGAGGATGTGAAGCCAACCACGGCCGAGATCTACAACGACCTGCGGAAGGACCTGGCGGCGGGCGCGGTGATCGAAGTGCTGCTGGGATCGGCGGAGAACGCTGGCGGGGTGCGGCGTCTGTGGAAGGCACTGCGACACGATACGCCGATGGCTGCGGAGACCGCCGCCCGCAAAGGCATCGAGGCTGATGGTGCGCCGCTGGCTCAGGTGTTCAAGACGGTGCATGCCGGCCATACGGGCAAGCTGTCCTATGCGCGTATCTGGCGTGGTCAGATCAAGGATGGCGCGACTCTCGGCGGTACGCGGCTGGGTGGCATCTATCGGATGCCGGGTGGCGAACTGGCGAAGATTCCCGAGGTGGCTGAAGGCGAGATTGTCGCTCTCGGCCGGCTGGAAGGTGTGCCGACCGGCGCCACGGTTTCGCCTGGCGGGTCGCCGGATCAGTTGCCGTTTCCCACCGCACCTGATGCTGTGTATTCGCTGGCAATATCGACGTCGGACCACAAGGATGACGCCAAGTTGAGCGGCGCGCTCCAGAAGCAGCGCGAGGCGGATCCAACGTTGACGCTTGAGCAGCAGCAGGACACCAGCGAGACGGTGCTGTTCGGTCAGGGCGAGATGCATCTCAACTCGACAGTGGAGCGGCTGCAACGCGATTACGGGCTGAAGGTGAACACGCACAAGCCGCAGGTGGCTTACAAGGAGACGATTCGCCGACCGGTGCATCAACATGGCCGCCTGAAGAAACAGAGCGGCGGGCACGGTCAGTTTGCCGACGTGAAGATCGACATTGCGCCGCGGCAGCGCGGCGAGGGCTTCGCGTTCGTCGACAAGATCGTCGGCGGTGCGGTACCGCGCAACTTCATCCCCGCCGTGGCGGAAGCAGCGGAGGAGTCGGCGAAGAAGGGGCCTTTCGGTTTCCCCGTGGTGGACATATCGGTGACGCTGGTGGATGGCGGGTTCCATTCGGTGGACAGCTCCGACATGGCGTTCAAGACGGCGACCAGCCTGGCGATGAAGGAGGGGCTGACAAAGGCTGATCCGATCCTGCTGGAGCCGGTCGATCACGTGACGATCAGCGTGCCGAACGAGTTCACCCCGCGCGCGCAACGGCTGCTGACCGGTCGGCGCGGGCAGATCCTTGGGTTTTCCGAGAAGGAAGGCTGGCCCGGCTGGGACGATGTCGTGGCGCTGGTACCGGAAGCTGAGCTGCACGACCTGATCATCGAGCTGCGCTCTCAGACGCTTGGTCTCGGTACCTATCGTCGCAAGTTCGACCATCTGGCGGAATCGCGTGCCGAGGTCCGGCGCGGGGCCGCGTGATGGCAGCCAAACTCTTCGACCTGACGGGGAAGGTGGCACTGGTCACCGGCGGCAACGGCGGTATCGGGCTTGGCATGGCGCAGGGCATGGCGTCCTGTGGCGCATGGATCGCGATTGCGGGACGCAATGCGGACAAGGCGGGACCTGCGCTCGCCTCGCTCCGCGAGCTTGGCGCACGCTGCACGTTCCTGGAGGGCGACGTGACCAAGAAGGCGGCCTGCGTGAAGCTGGTCGCCGACACGGTCGAACAGTTCGGCCGGATCGATATCCTGGTGAACAACGCCGGCACCGCGATACGCAAGATGCCGCAGGAATACACCGAAGATGAGTGGCACGAGGTGCTGGACACCAATCTGACCAGCGCGTTCCTGTGCTCGCAGGCGGCGTATGCGCCGATGAAGGCCGCCGGTGGCGGCAAGATGATCAATATCGGTTCGATGATGTCCTTGTTCGGCGTGCCGTACGCCACGCCCTACGCGTCGAGCAAGGGCGGCATCGTGCAGATGACGCGGGCGATGGCGACGGCCTGGGCGAAGGACAACATCCAGGTCAATGCGGTGCTGCCTGGATGGATCGACACCGACCTGACACGCCGCGCACGCCGCGAGGTGCCCGGACTGCAGGAACGCGTGCAGGATCGCACACCTGCCGGGCGCTGGGGCGTTCCGAACGATATGGCGGGGATCGCTGCATTCCTCGCCAGTCCTGCGTCGGATTTCGTCACGGGGACGGCGATCCCGGTGGATGGTGGCTATTCGATCGGGATGTAGTGGCCTGCTTGATCAGAGCGCGATTCACGCTTTCCGACCGTATGCCTTCAACCGATCGCGCTCTGCGCCCAGTCGAACGAGCGACTGACCGCCTTGCGCCATGACGCGAGCAACGCTTTGCGGCGGTGATCCGTCATCGTCGGTGTCCACGTCTCGGTAACAGCCCAGTTCGCCGCCAGGTCCTCCAGGTCGTGCCAGTAGCCCACCGCGAGCCCGGCGGCGTACGCGGCACCCAGTGCCGTCGTCTCGATGGTGCGTGGACGCAATACCGGCACGTCGAGGATGTCCGCCTGGAACTGCATCAGCAGCGCATTCACCACCATGCCGCCGTCGGCGCGGAGCGTGCTGATCGGGATGCCCGCATCACGCTGCATGGCCTCGATCACATCGAACGTCTGATAGGCAGTTGCCTCCAGTGCGGCACGGGCGAGATGACCGGCCGTGGCATAGCGCGTCAACCCGGCGATGACGCCACGTGCATCGGCGCGCCAGTAGGGCGCATAGAGCCCGGAAAACGCCGGGACGAAGTACACGTCGCCGTTGTCAGCGACCGAGGCAGCAAGGGCTTCGACCTCAGCGCTGGATCCGATGAGGCCGAGGTTGTCGCGCAGCCACTGCACCAGCGCGCCGGTGACCGCGATAGAGCCTTCCAGCGCATAGCGCGGCTCCTGATCGCCAAGTTTCCAGGCAACGGTGGTGACCAGACCGCTGGTGGAGGCGATCGGCGTTGCACCGGTGTTCATCAGCAGGAAGCAGCCGGTGCCGTAGGTGTTCTTCGCCTCGCCCGGACTGAAGCAGGCCTGGCCCATCAGGGCTGCCTGCTGGTCGCCCAGAATGCCCCCGATCGGCACGCCATGGGTTTCGCCGTACACCGCTGAGGACGGTACAATGCGAGGCAATAGCGCTGGCGGGATGCTGAAGGCGCTCAACAGCGTGTCGTCCCAGTTCAGCGTTGACAGGTTCATCAGCTGGGTGCGGCTCGCATTGGTGACATCGGTTACGTGTTTGCCGGTGAGCTGCCATAGCAGCCAGCTGTCGATGGTACCGAATGCAAGCTCGCCGGCTTCGGCGCGATGGCGCGCTCGCGGCACATTGTCGAGCAACCAGCGCAGCTTCAGGGCGCTGAAGTAGCTGGCCAGCGGCAATCCCGTCTGAGCGCGGAACCGGTCCTGCCCGCCTTCGCTGGCATATTTCGTCACCAGCGGATCGACACGTGTGTCCTGCCAGACCACGGCATTATGCACCGGCGCGCCACTGGTACGATCCCACAGCAGCGTGGTCTCCCGCTGGTTGGTGATGCCGATCGCGGCAAGATCGCTATAGGTCAGGTCGCCGGCGCGCAGCGCATCCGCCATCACCGTCTGGGTGTTGGACCATATCTCCTGCGGATCGTGCTCGACCCATCCTGGTTGCGGATAGATCTGCCGGTGCTCCATCTGCGAACTGGCGATGATCGTCCCCGCGCGGTCGAACACGATGAAGCGGGTGCTCGTGGTACCTTGGTCGATCGCGCCGATGTAGCGGGCCATGTGGCCTCCTCGCGCAGCAATAGCAGCCCTTGTTGGAACAAACGATGGCCCTGAGCACCAAGCCGTCAGCCGGCTGAGACTGTTGGCTTGATGGTCCGCTCACCGCAGCCACATCAGCACTTTGCAGATCACGCTTCGTCAGAACTGATGAAGCCCTCTGTCCAATAGTCCTTGTCAAGGATCGCCCGGAAGATCCTGAAACCACCCGGCCAGTCGCGAAAACCCGGTTTGTCCTTGACACGCTCAATGGCCGCCTTGGCTCGCGCTTCTGTTGAGTAAATCCCTATATCTTTCGGACATTTGTCTTCATCAGGTTCTTCACCCCCTGCGATTTTGTAATGCCAGAGCTCATAGACGAACCGACTCATGTCCACTCCTTGATTGTGCCCGACTGCGGAGCAACTGACGCCTCAGGCTGCCCTTCCTGTTCCGTTGGAGCTACCGTCGTAGGATCCCGAAATGCTCGCTCGCCAAATTTCTTGATCTGATTGTATTCTCGGTTGCTCGGCTTCCAATTGCCCGGACCATAGCGGTCATCCATCAGCCGCCTGGCAAAGTCGTTCGGTGTTTCACCGACGCGGCGCGCGATGCCTCTTGCCCAGCTTGGTACATCAGTCGCTGCCGCTCTGGCGCGGAATGCGTTCCATCAGCCGGGGAATGATACCCTTCGGTGGTTCCGCCAGGAGCGGAACCCTCGGGGTCAGCAGGAGTTCCTGCACCTTCGTCACAACAGCCGATGCAGCTTGTCCGGTGCCAGCAGCGACGCTGGTAGCCAATGCCCGGTCGCGTGCAGCCGCAATGAAGCGAAGCCATCTGTCCGGGCCAACCAACCGCCCGGCAGTCGCAGGCTCGCCCGCTGCGTCGCGCTGCTGCTCGGACGTCGTGGCTCTGGCAGCGTTGTCCGCCGCCTTGCGCAGATGGTCGACGATCTCATCGCTGCCAGCACCACCAAGGAACCGTTCCCGGAAGCTGTCACGACCCAGGCCCGACGCTGACTCCAGGCCAGCAGGGTTTTGCTCAGCCGCGAAACGTCGCTCCGGTCCAGATGCGCCGTGTACCGCGTCCGCTCTGCCGCCGTCATATGGCCGACAGCGCCATACACCACCGCCTGGCGGCAGCATGCTTCCACCATCGCCCGAGCCTGGATCGCCATGATCCGAGTTCGGCGAGGTTCCGTTGCCGAACCGACCCTTCTCATCGCGTCCCTGGTACATCCAACTGTCGTTGGCAGCCACTCTCGCTCACTCCTTCGGCACAACCGCCACGCCACGACCGGGATACGCCAGTCATGTTAATGTTCAGTTAGTGCAGTCTGTTAGCGTCACGAACGACTGCTGGCCACCCAGCGGCTCACGTTGATAGTCTGCGCCCGCGCAACATACGCCCATAGGGGAGACAGCGATGGATGCCGAGTCACTCGCCTTCACGCCTGCGGTGCAGTTGGCGGAAATGATCCGCCAGAAGAAGCTGTCGCCGGTCGAAGTGATGACCGCGCTGCTGGCCCGCATCGAAGCGCTGAACCCACGCGTGAACGCCTTCGCCTATCTCGCGGCCGATGCGGCGATGGACGCGGCCAGGCAAGCAGAGGCCGCATTGATGAAGGACGAACGCATCGGCCGACTGCACGGTGTTCCGGCGACCATCAAAGACCTGGCGATCACCATGGATATGCCGACGCAGATGGGCAGCCACATCTTCGCCGGCAATCAGCCGACCGAGGACACGCCGATCGTGCCGCGCTTGCGCAGCGAAGGCGCAATCATCCTGGGCAAGACCACCACCTCGGAGTTCGGCTGGACGGGTGTCAGCCATTCGCCGTTGACCGGTATTACGCACAACCCATGGAAATACGGCACCAACGCCGGTGCATCGTCCGCAGGTGCGGGTGCCGCGGGCGCGGCCGGGTTCGGCCCGCTGCACCAGGGCAGCGATGGGGCCGGCTCGATCCGGATGCCGTCACACTTCTGCGGCGTGTTCGGACTGAAGCCGACATTCGGCCGCGTGCCGTACTATCCGGTAGGCAGCGGCGATTACACGTCGCACATGGGTCCAATGACGCGCACCGTCGCCGACAGCGCACTGATGTTGGAAGTGATGGCAGGCCCGCATCCGCTGGATCACACCACCTGCGAGGCAGGACCGGCCGATTATCTCGGCCGGCTGCACGAAGGCGTGCGCGGCAAGCGTATCGCCTATAGTCCCGATCTGGGACATGCGCGCGTCGATCCGGAGGTGGCCGCACTGGTCAAGTCCGCTGTCGCGCGCTTCAGCGCGCTTGGTGCCACGGTCGAGGAAGTGAAGACACCGTGGGCCGGGCAAGGTCCGGAAATGATCCGCTTCTTCTGGGCGGCACATATGAGTCGTCTGACGCCGCATCTGGCCAAATGGGAAGCCAAGATGGACCCCGGCCTGGTCGCATGCATCAAAGCGGCGCGGGACTACTCCGTCACCGAATATCAACTCATGCGCGATCGCAAGATGGCCTATATCGCCGCGATCCATCGCTGGTTCGAGGATTGGGATTTCCTGCTGACGCCTGCGGTTTCTGTTGCCGCGTTCCCGGCCGAGAAGCTGATGCCGGACCACTGGCCGCAGCACGAGTGGGACTGGCTTTCTTGGGCCGAATTCTCCTACCCCTTCAACATGTCCTGGAACCCAGCCGCCAGCGTACCATGCGGGTTCACAGCAGACGGCCTGCCGGTCGGATTGCAGATCGTCGGCCGCCGCTTCGATGATCTTGGCGTGCTGCAGGCGTCGGCAGCCTTCGAGCAGGAACAACCGTGGGCGGACAAGCGACCAAAGCTCGCCTGACCCCGTCGGATGCAGCAAGCGATCGATGCGTTCCTCTCGGCTTTCCTGACTGTTCTCCATCGTCAATCCGCTTGCCGGCGCCTTCATCTTTCGCCAGTTGACGCCGCATCTCGCGGTTGAGCAGCGCAGTGCGACGGCGCGTAAGGTGGCCACGGCGTACAACATCCTGCGCCATCGTGGTGTGGAGCCGGGCAAACGCGATTTCCACGGATCGTTCTGACCGATACTGCTGCGGGCGTCGGAACGTGCCGGCGTCCACATCTGGCCGTGTCATACTACCGCAATGGCCACCACCACAGGATCAGCGCCGTCCCGCACACTGCCACGATGATCGACAGCGGCAGTCCAAGCCGCCAATAGTCGCTGAACCGGTAACCGCCTGGGCCCATCACCAGCGTGCTGTTCTGATGCCCGATCGGCGTGAGAAAATCCGAGGCGGCACCAAAGGCGACCGCCATCAGGAACGCATCAGGAGCGAGCCCAAGATTTTTTGCCACCGCCGCCGCGACCGGTCCCATCATCAGCACCGCCGCGGCGTGATGCAGCAGCGGTGTGACCAGCATAGAAACGATCATGATAAGCCCAACCGCGAGATACGCGGGCAGTTGCGCTGCCAGCACCGTCAGCCCATCCGCCATCAATTTGGCTGCCCCGGTGTCCTTCAGCGCCTCGCCGACGGGTATAAGACAGCCGAGCATGACGATGATCGGCCACTCGATCGCGTCATACGCTTCCCGTGCAGTGACCAGCCGCAACAGCACGATCAAAGTGGCGGCGATGAAGAAGCCGACTTCGACCTGAACCAGGCCGACCGCGATCGCGACCATCGCGGCGAGAAGGATGAGGATCGGCACGTAGCGCCACCGCGGCCGACCGATCGCAAGATTGCGTTCCGCGAGCGGCAATAGTCCAAGTTCCGTCAGTGCTCGACCGAGCTGACGCTGGCGGCCCTGCAGCACCAGGATATCGTTCGCGGCGAAGTGGCTCGTGCGCAGCCTTGTGGTGGTGCGTTCATCGGCGCGACTGAGTGCGAGCAGATTGACCTCGTAATTCTGTCGCAGGTGCAGGTCCTGCGGTGTGTTGCCGATCAACAGCGAGTCCGGTGCGACCACGGCCTCGACAGTCTCCAGCACATCGTCCTTGTCATGCGGCTTCAGCGCCGCGATCTCGTCCGCCCCGAGCAACTTCAGGCCGGCCTGATCGACCAGCGGCTGCAAGGCGGTGGGGTCGCCCTGCAGCACAAGGATATCGTTCGCGTACAGCGTCCAGTTGCGTCGCGGCACGTAGCGGTGCGATTGCTCACGGATCACGCCGGTGACGGTAACTTCGCCTTCGCCCAGTGTCTCCAGGTCGGCGACTGTCTTGCCCACCTGCGGCGATCCTTCGGGCAACACGGCTTCGCTGGTGTAGTCCTCGATCTCGAAACGCTTTTCTGGCGTGGGTTGACCCTGCCGGTTTGCCGGCAACAGACGCCAGCCGATACTGAGGAACACTATGGCGATGCAGGTCAGCGGCAGGCCGACAGGCGTGTAATCGAACAAGTGATATGGCTGTCCCACGACCTGTTGGCGCACTTCCGATATCAGCACGTTCGGCGATGTGCCGATCTGCGTGATGGTCCCGCCGATCAGTGAACCAAATGCCAGTGGCATCAGGTAGCGTGATACGGGACGGTTGCGCCGCTCCGCGGCCTGGATGGCGACTGGCATGAAGATGCCGAGTGCACCAACGTTCTTGACGAACGCCGACAGGAAACTGACCGCAGCGGTCAGCGCGGCAACCTGCAGCGTGGTGGAATCCAGGAAACGCATGACGCGGCGCATCGCGCTGTCGATGATGCCGGACACCGCCACCGCGCGGCTGATCACCAGCACAGAGGCTATGATGATGACAACGGAGCTTGCGAAGCCCTCGAAGGCCTTCTTGGCTGGTACCACACCGGTAAGGACGGCTGCCGATAGCGCCAGCGCCGCGACAAGGTCGTATCGCAACCGGTCGGATATGAACAGCAGCAGCATTCCGGCGACGATCGCCAGGGCTTCAATCTGCGGCAGGGTCAAATGCATTGCTTCCTGACAAGTAGCTGTCAGGTGTGGGACGGCGACGTTCCGGATTCAACCCGACCGATTGTCAGATATCGGCGACCGTTTGAAGTCGCCGATATCGTCGGCGCTACTGCACGCGGTTATCCACCAGCTCGTTGACCACGGCGGGATCGGCGAGCGTCGAGGTGTCGCCCAGGCTGTCGGTCTCGTTGGCAGCGATCTTGCGCAGGATGCGGCGCATGATCTTGCCGCTGCGGGTCTTCGGCAGCGCCGGCGCCCATTGAATCGCGTCCGGCGAGGCGATCGGACCGATCTCCTTGCGGACCCAGGTGACCAGTTCCTTGCGCAGATCCTCGCTTGGTTCCTCGCCCAGCTTCAGGGTGACATAGGCATAGATGCCCTGTCCCTTCAGCTCGTGCGGGAATCCGACAACCGCAGCCTCCGCCACCTTGGGATGCGCCACAAGTGCACTCTCGACTTCCGCCGTGCCCATGCGATGGCCCGAAACATTGATCACGTCATCGACGCGGCCGGTGATCCAGTAATAACCATCGGCATCGCGACGCGCGCCGTCGCCGGTGAAGTAAAGGCCCTTGAAGGTGGAGAAGTAGGTCTGCACGAACCGCTCGTGGTCACCGAACACCGTACGCATCTGGCCGGGCCACGAATCCGCCAGACACAAATTGCCCTCGCAGGCGCCGTGCAATTCGTGACCATCGTTATCGACGATGATCGGGCGAACGCCCGGAAGCGGACGTGTCGCGGAGCCAGGCTTGGTGGCCGTCGCACCGGGCAGCGGCGAGATCAGGATGCCGCCGGTCTCGGTCTGCCACCACGTATCGACGATCGGGCAACGATGCTCGCCCACAACACGGTCGTACCACAGCCATGCTTCCGGATTGATCGGCTCGCCGACGCTGCCAAGAATGCGCAACGATCTGCGCGAGGTCTTGCGCACGGGTGCTTCGCCGTCACGCATGAGCGCGCGGATTGCGGTGGGTGCGGTGTAGAAGATGTTGACCTTGTGCTTGTCCACCACCTGCCAGAAGCGCGAACTGTCCGGATAGTTCGGAATGCCTTCGAACATCAGCGTGGTGGCGCCGTTCGCGAGGGGACCATATACGATGTAGGTGTGGCCGGTCACCCAGCCGACGTCGGCGGTGCACCAGTAGACCTCGCCCGGGTGATAGTCGAATACGTATTCATGGGTGAAGCTCGCCCACACCATGTAGCCGCCAGTGGTGTGCAGCACGCCCTTCGGCCGGCCTGTACTGCCGGACGTGTAGAGAATGAACAGCGGATCCTCCGCGTTCATCTCCAGCGGCGGACAATCAGGCGACGCCGCCGAGCAGAGCGTCGCATAGTCATGGTCGCGACCCGACTGCATCGGGACTTTGCCGCCGGTCACCTTCACCACGACGACGTTCTTCACCGCCGGGCAGGATTTCAGTGCCTCGTCCGCATTTGCCTTCAGCGGCACCTTGCGCCCGCCGCGCCGACCTTCATCGGCGGTGATCAGCAGTTCGGATGCGCAGTCCTGGATGCGGTTGGCGAGGCTGTCGGGCGAGAAGCCGCCGAACACCACCGAATGGATGGCGCCGATGCGTGCACAGGCCAGCATCGCAACGGCGGCCTCGGGCACCATCGGCAGATAGATGGTGACGCGGTCGCCCTTCTTGACGCCGAGACCCTTCAACGCATTGGCCAGCCGGCACACCTGCTCGTGCAGTTCGCGATAGGTCACGTGCTTCGAGGCGGACGGATCGTCGCTCTCCCAGATGATCGCAGTCTTGTCACCACGCGACGCCAGATGCCGGTCAAGGCAGGTGGCGGAGGCGTTCAGCGTGCCGTCCTCGAACCACTTGATCGAAACACCTCCGGCGAAGCTGGTGTTCTTGATCCGGGTCGGTCCCTTCATCCAGGCGATCCGGCGCGACTGTTCGGACCAGAACCCGTCAGGATCCCGGGCCGCTCGCTCGAACATCTCCTGATATCGCGAAGCGGTGATGTGGGCCTTGGCGGCGATTTCCGGTTTGATCGGAAAGACCTGTCCGTCGGCTGGGTGCACGTCTGGCATAGCGGGTTTCCTCAAGTCGGTCTTGGTTGGGGTCTTACCCTGCGGTGGTAACCCTCTGCATCGAGCAGGCTACGCAGCATCCGCGGGTGCTTCAAGCAACGGAAAGGCGAGGTGCATGCCGGCACTGACCCAGTACCCCGGCGGCGCCGGATTGGCGCGCTTCATGACGTCTATTCCCCGATCGGGCCGGATGAACCCAGCGGTTATGGCAGGCGCAGCGACCGTCGCTACTGGGCAACCTGCGGCACAAAAACGACGCCGTCCTTGATCTGGATCATGACCGGCTCCAATCGATCACCGAAACATGGCCCGCGGAGGCATTCGCCATCGGTGATGCGAAACTCGGCGCCATGCGTGGCGCAGATGATGCGGCTGCCGTCGGCAGACAGAAAGCGGCCCGGTACCCAATCGAGCGGGGTGCCGATATGCGGGCAGGAATTGACGTAGACGAAGACAGCGCCGCCCTGGCGGACGGCGAACAGGCCGGTGAAGCTGCCAGGCGGCGGCGGGAAGCTGGTCGAGCCGCCATCGGGGAGATCGGCGAGGAGGCAGAGAGGCCGCCACTCCCTCCCCCCCCCCCCCTCCCGCAAGGGGAGGGGGAGTTCCGGACCCGGATCTACTCCCCCTCCCCTTGCGGGAGGGGGGTGGGGGGAGGGGGTCTTCTCGCTTTCGCTCATTTTTTCCAGCCGCCCAGTCGGCAGATGTAATCCCAGTGCGGCTTCGAGACCGGCATCACCGACAGCCGAGACAGCTTTACCAAGGCCATGTCCGTCAGTTTCGGGTCGGCCTTGACGGCCGCCAGCGTCACCGGCCGGGGCATCGGGGCGACCGCCTTCATGTCCACGCACACCCACGGGCCCTTCTCAGCTGTCGGGTCGGGATAGGCCTCGCGCACCACCTCGACGACGCCGACGATCTCTTTTCCCTGGTTGGAGTGATAGAAGAAGGCGCGATCCCCCAGCTTCATAGCCTTCAGGTTCTGCCTGGCTGTGTGGTTGCGCACCCCCGTCCAGGGCTCGATGCCATTCGCGACCTGCTGATCCCAGGAGAATGAGTCCGGTTCCGATTTCACCAACCAATAGTTCATCGCAGGAACCGCCTCCCCAATTGATCAGGGTCAATGAGCCGCCCGGCCCCGACCGGCAAACTAACCACCAGCATGAAGTTTCCTCCAGGAACATTCCAGGCCGCGCCGTGTCCCTTCAAACTGCTGCTGTCCTGCGATAGGTTGGTGCAGTGGACGCGAGTTCCGTTGTAGCCCCGCCCCCGAGTGGGCGAAATCCGGGCCGTTCCCTGCACCGATTTGCCAATCCCGGGCGTTTCCTGCGCCTGTCCGGAGTGGTGCTGCCGTGGCTTGCCGCCACCGGCGCAGCATTGACGGCGCTGGGCCTCATCTGGGGCCTGTTCTACGCACCCGCTGACTGGCAGCAGGGCGACGCGGTGCGGATCATGTACGTGCATGTCCCCGCCGCCTGGTTGGCCTCGGCCGGCTATCTGGGCCTGGCGATCTGCTCGGTCCTGTCACTGGTCTGGCGCCATCCGCTGGCAGACCTGGCCGCGGTCGAGATCGGGCCGGTCGGCGCTGCCTTTACCGCTCTCTGTCTGCTTACCGGCAGTATCTGGGGCAAGCCTATGTGGGGTGCCTGGTGGGTCTGGGACGCGCGGCTCACATCGGTGCTGGTGCTGTTCTTCCTGTATCTGGGCCACATCGCCCTGGTGCGTGCATTCGACAACCCAGAGCGAGGCTACCGCTCCGGCGC
Organism: Acetobacteraceae bacterium; assembly: GCA_024280945.1. Classification (GTDB taxonomy): domain Bacteria; phylum Pseudomonadota; class Alphaproteobacteria; order Acetobacterales; family Acetobacteraceae; genus JAMXLO01. The sequence goes on along the minus strand of JAMXLO010000122.1, from coordinate 78,545 downwards.
CATCCTGGCGCTGATCGGGGTGGTGAACCTGCCGATCATCAAGTTCAGCGTGGACTGGTGGAACACGCTGCACCAACCCGACACCATCACGCTGACCGGTGCGCCGACCATGTATGTCGGCATGCTGTGGCCGCTGTTGTTTTCGGCTCTCGGCTACACGCTGGTGTTCGCCGCCATTGTCGCGGCGCGCACGCGGGCTGCGGTGATGGAACGGCGCATCCGCACGCTGCTGATGATGCGCGCCGAAGAGACCGCGGCATGACCCACTTGCCCTACATCGTTGCGGCTTATGTCCTTGGCGTGCTGATCCCCGGCAGCTTCGCAGTAGCTGCGTTTGCGCGGATGCGCGCCGCCGCGCGTCGACTTGCGGCTGTCGATCCCCGGGCCAACCCCGGATCAAGTCCGGGGCCGGAGACAGGCGCCCGCCGGCGATGACCCGCAAGCGGCGCCGCCTCTGGATCCTGCTCGCCTGTGGTCTGGGCCTCGGCTCGGCCGCCACCCTGGCGTTGTTCGCCTTCAGCGACAGCCTGGTGTTCTTTCTCGCGCCGTCCGATCTGGCGGCGAAGGCCCCGGCGCCCGGTCGCACGTTCCGTCTCGGCGGCTTGGTCGAGCAGGGCAGCGTGCAGCGCTCCACCGAGAAGGGGCGGCCGACGGCAAAGTTCCGCGTCGGCGATGGCGCGGCAAGCGTCGAGGTCACCTATGTCGGCATCCTGCCGGACCTGTTTCGCGAGGGTCAGGGTGTGGTGACACTCGGGGCCATGCAGCCCGACGGCACGTTTCGCGCCTCCGAGGTACTGGCGAAACACGACGAGACCTATATGCCGAAGGACGTGGCTGACGCGCTGAAGAAGTCGGGCCATTGGAACCCGGCCGCCGGTCCGCCGCCGCCTGCGGCGACCTGGAACACGATGGAACCGAAAAAGACGGGCGGATGAGCCAGCAAGCTGCATCGCCCTTGTCGCGTCGCGCAGTCCTTCTTCTTCCCTTGGGCGCAGCGGCTGTTTTTGCCACCGGCTCGTGGCTGCTGCTTGGCCGCGTGCGGCGCGGCGCCGACCAATCGCTTGCGCCGGCCAGTCCACTGATCGGCAAGCACCTGCCCACCTTCTCGCTGCCCGGGCAGCCACCGAGCCAAGGATTTTCCAGCGCCGATGTCATGAAGGTCGGCCGCCCGGTTCTGCTCAACTTCTTTGCCTCCTGGTGCATGCCTTGCGCGCAGGAAGCGCCGGTGCTGCGGGCGCTGAAACAGCAGGGCGTCCCGATGTGGGGCATCGCGTACAAGGATGCCCCCACGGCCACCACTGAGTTCCTCCAGAATGGTGGCGATCCCTACGCCCGCATCGCGCGCGATGAGCAAGGGGTGGCCGGAGACGCGTTCGGCCTTATCGGAGTGCCGGAGACCTTCATGATCGATCGGTCAGGGATCGTCCGGTGGCATTGGGCCGGCGGCCTCAGCGAGCAGGTGGTGCGACGGCTGGTCGAGCCTCTGCTGCAGCGCCTCGAGTGATTGCCGCGGCCCGAACAGCCTGACGCGTCGCCCAGATGATCGCGCCGGGCAGCAGCAACAGCAGCATGACCAATGCACAGGCGATCGCCGAGGCCGTTGGCCAGTCGCGGTTGTTGAAGAATTCCTGCCACAGCACGCGACCGATCAGCTGTGCCTGCGGCCCGCCGAGCAGTTCGGGAATGACGTATTCGCCGGCCGCCGGAATGGACACCAACAATATGCCGGCCCATACGCCGGGCAGTGACAGCGGCAGCGTGATGCGCAGAAAGGCGCGCCATGGCGGCGCTCCCAAGTCCGCTGCGGCGTCGAGCAAGGACGCATCGAGCTGTGTCAGTCGCGTATAGAGCGGCAGCACCATGAACGGCAGGTACGTATACACCATGCCGATATACACCGCCGTATCGGTATAGAGCAGCCGCAAGGCGGGCAGGCCCAGTGCCACGGCAATCGTATTGATCCAGCCATTGTCCTGCAGCAGGCCGATCCATGCGTTGATACGCATCAGGAAGCCAGTCCAGAACGGCAGCATCACCAGCAACAGCAGCACGCTGCGCCAACGCTCGGAACTGCGCGCGATCGCGAGCGCCATGGGATAACCGGTGAGCAGGCAGATCGCGGTGGACAGCGCAGCGACCTTGAGACTGAGCAGCAGTGCGTCGCGATAGAGCGGGTCGGAAAGGATCAGCGAGAAGGCGTCGGTGCTGACATGCAGACCGGGCAGCATCGGTGCGTAGGGCGGTACGCTGTCCGCCGGATAAGATAGCGCGATCTTCAATACGATCAGCGCCGGAAGGATCAGGAAGATCAGCAACCAAGCCCATGGAATCGCCAGGACCAGACGTCGGCCCATCATCGACGCAAGACGATGCATGCGGCCGGCTGCCAGGCCAGCGTAACGGCGTCGCCTACTGACACGGGGTCGGCGCCGAGGCCTTGCTGAAGTGCGGTCGTCGCGCGCAATAGCGAGCCGTCTGCCAGACGCACGACATGGGTCAAAGTGTCGCCAGCATAGGACTGCTGCACCACAACACCCGCCACCCGATTGGCTGCATCCACTGCGCCGATCATGACGCGTTCGGGGCGCACGGCCAGCCATCTCGCATCCGCTGGGACATCCATTGCAGTGTGTACCACGAGCCCGCATGCCAGCTCAGCCCGTCCATTGCGGACAGAAACCGGCAAAATATTCGCCGCGCCCAGGAATTCGGCAACGAACCGGGTGTCCGGTCGTTCGTACACGTCGGAGGGACTGCCGACCTGCATCAACCGACCTGCATGCATCACGCCGATTCTGTCGGCCATCGTCAGTGCCTCTTCCTGGTCGTGAGTCACCAGGATGAAGGCGAGCCCGAGGTCATGCTGCAATCCTACGAGTTCTTCGCGCGTGTCGCGCCGCAGGTTACGGTCCAACGCGGACAGGGGCTCATCGAGCAGCAGCAGAGCCGGCCTCGGTGCCAGACTGCGCGCCAGCGCCACGCGCTGCTGTTGCCCGCCGGACAGCTGCGACGGACGGCGCGCCTCGAAGCCTTGCAGCCGCACCAGCCCCAGCATCTCGCGGACCCGGTCGGCCACTGCGGCGCGGGACATGCCGCGCGTGCGCAAACCGAAGCTGATGTTCGCTGCAACGCTCATGTGCGGGAACAGCGCATAGGACTGAAACATCATGTTCACCGGTCGCCGATGCGGTGGCAGGTCCGTCAGATCGGCGCCGTTGATCGCAATGCGACCGCTCTCCGGCCGCACGAAGCCGGCAATGGTGCGCAGCAGCGTGGATTTCCCGGAACCTGATCCGCCCAGCAGCACGAACAACTCGCCAGGCGGCACGGTCAGATCGAGATCATCGATCGCCACCAGACTGCCGTAGCGAACACGCAGACCGCTGATCGTCAGCAACTTGCTTACTGTCCGGCCTTGAAGCGCGCCCACATCCGCGTGCGCTGACGCTCGACCGCCGGCGGTACCGCGCTGACGGTGAAGAGCGACTTCATCTGCTCCTTTGTCGGGAAGATGTTGGTGTCGGCCAGCAGCTCAGGCCGGATCATTGGTCGGCTTGCCGGCACCGCATTGGCATAGCGCACAGTGTTGGTGATTCTTGCCATCACGTCGGGCTGCAATACGAAGTTGATGAACATCAGCGCCGCATCCTTATGCTCGGAGTCGGCGGGGATCGCCATCATGTCGAAGCCGAGCTGCGCCCCCTCTTTCGGTGCGATGTAGCGCACCGACACGCCGCGCTTGGCCTCCTGCGCGCGCGCCGACGCCTGCACCACATCGCCGGAGTAATCCAGCGCCAGGCAGATCTGGCCGCTCGCCAGCATTTCGATTGCGCCGCCAGAGGCAAAGGTGCGGATGTATGGACGGACGCCAAGCAATGTGTGTTCCACCGCGGCCAGATCGCCGGCATCCGTGCTGTTCTGGCTCTTGCCGAGATACTTCAGCACGCCGGGAATCACATCGATCGCCGAATCCATCATGACGATGCCGCAGGATGCGAGTCGTTTTGCGTTGTCCGGCTTTAGCAACAGGTCCCAGGAGTCGGTCGGTGCGGCGGGTGCCAGTTGCTTCACCTTGTCGGTGTTCATGCCGATGCCGGTGGTGCCCCACAGATAGATTGCGCCGTAGCGGTTGCCGGGATCTGACGATTCCACCTCGTGCATCAGCGTCGGATCGAGGTTCTTCCAATTCGGCACACGCGACCGGTCGATTGGCGCCAGCGCGCCTACCTTGATCAGGCGTGAGAAGGTCGGCTCCGAGCTGGGTATGATGAGGTCATAGCCGGAGTGGCCGGCGAGCATCTTGGCTTCCAGCGTTTCCAGGCTGTCGAACACATCGTAGTGGACGGTGATGCCGGTTTCCTTCTGGAACCGCTCGAGCGCGTCAGGGTCGATATAGTCGGTCCAATTGTAGATGTTCAGCACGCGCTGCTGTGCGCTGGCTGGCACGACCACAAATGCGAGGAGCGCCAACAACGAAGCAATCCAAACGAGGCAATGCAGCCTTGTCGAAATTGCTTTGCTTTTCTCGCAATTGCTCAACGCCACTCTCCCGCCAGCCCCCTTGCCGTACGCTATCACGGCGGGAGGGGAAAGCGAGGCTCAGGCGCGCTTGCGGGCCGCCGGACGCTTTGTGTTCTTCGCCCCAGTCGCGGCCGACTTCCGCCGGGAGGGCTTCGCCGCAGCGGTCTTCCTCGGCTTTCCCTCCTGGCCAAGGCTCCGCTTCAGCGCGGCCATCAGGTCAATGACATTGTCGCCACGCGGCTCCTCGGGCTCAGGCTTGATGCCCTCACCCTTCAGCTTGGCTTCGATCACCTGCCGCAGCCGCTCTTCGTAGCGGTCCACCGTGTCGTCCGGCTCGAATTTCCCCTCCTGTCGCTCGATCAACTGGCGGGCAAGCTTGACCATCTCTGGGTCCGGCTTCCCGCCAGGGATGCGCTCGAACAACGTGTCATGGGCGTAGAGGTCGCGGGGCTCGTGCAAAGTGTGCAGCACCATTCCCTTATCGAGCGGCAGGATGGTCACGGGTCGTTCGCGGCGGGAGATCACCAATCGAGACAGCGCAGCCGTGCCGGAAGACGCAATGGCATCGCGCAACACCACGTAAACGTCCTGCCCTGCCTCGCCGTCCGGCACCATGTAATAGCTGGTATCGAAATAGATCGGATGGATCGTATCGCGAGAAATGAACTTGCTGACCGTCAGTGTGGAAGATGTGTCGATGCGCGCGCTGGCGAAGTCCTCGTCGTCAAGCAGGACGTAGCGGTCCTTCTCGAACTCATAGCCTCTTGCCAGTTCCGACCGTGGGATTTCCTTCTCCGTTTCAGCGTCGACCGTGACCGTGCGCACCCGGTGGCCGGTCTTCGGATTGATGAAGTGAAAATGCAGATCGCCGCTCGCGCGCAGGACACTGTACAGAGCGATGGGACAGCTCACCAGTGCGAGCCGCAGGTGTCCTCGCCAGATCGGTCGCTGCGCCATGGCCACCTCCGTATGCCTCACATTTAGAACGGCCAGCGATTTGTGCCAGTCCGATCCGAATCACACGTTCTTTTGTGCGCGAACCGATCGAAACCGTGCAGTGGATGGTTCGTTCGTAGGGCCATAGCGAAGGGAGACATTTGATCATGTCCAGATCTACTTCAATCGTCAGCATGGTGGCCGCCTCGGCTGTGATCGCGTTGCCGGTGCTGGCACAGTCGACGACGCCTGGCTCGACGCCTCCCGCACCGCCGCCGGGCGGGACGTCCACCCACACGACCACCACCACAACGACGGCGCGCCCAAGCGACACGGGCCGCATGTCGACGTCAAGCAACTCCAAATACTTCACAGCGGATCATCAGGTGCGCGTGAGCAAGGTGGTCGGCGCCAGCGTCTACAATGACCAGAACCAGTCGATCGGCACTATCGATGATGTGCTGATGCGCGATGACAGTCATAAGAACGACATGGTCGTGCTGTCCGTAGGCGGCTTCCTCGGGATGGGCAGCAAGCTGGTGTCCGTGCCGTTCGACCAGTTGAAGATCGAGGGCGATAAAGTGGTTATGCCCGGCGCCACCAAGGCATCGCTGGAGGGTATGCCCGACTATCATTACACGAACGCGTGATCTGAACCGGAAAGCGCCACGACCGGCGACGATGACGCGGATGGGCGGCCTTGGGCCGCCCATCTTTTGTACGACGGGCGGGGCTGCCATACTTATCGCGCGACGGCCGGCGGGAGAACGTGATGAACGATCTGGCTGGGGCAGCGCACGCTGTCGAGGACACGACGCTGCCGCGGCGCTACGCGGCGATCCGCGACTGGACCGAGAAGCTGGTCCAATCGCTCAGCCCCGAGGACCAATGCGTTCAATCCATGCCGGATGCCAGTCCAGCCAAATGGCACAGGGCGCACACCACATGGTTCTTCGAGCAGTTCGTCCTTGGTCCCCATGCGGCGGGCTACGAGATTTTCGATCGGGATTTCGCCTATCTGTTCAACTCGTACTACGAGGCAGTTGGCCCGCGCCATCCGCGACCGAACCGTGGCCTGCTGACGCGACCGACCGCCCAGCGGGTGACTGAATATCGCCGCCACGTCGATGCGGCGATGCTTCGGCTACTGGTGCGGTTGCCCCGTGATGCCGCGTTCCTGGTCGAACTCGGGCTGCAGCACGAACAGCAGCATCAGGAACTGGTGCTGACCGACACGCTGCATGCATTCGCGCAGAATCCGCTTGCGCCACCGGTGCTGCCTGACTGGCGGGAACCGGCAGGCGCAGCCGGCCCCACGCGGTTTGTCGAGTGTGGAGACGGGATGGTTCGAATTGGACATCAGGACACGAATTTCTGCTTCGATAATGAGACCCCGGCGCACGCCGTATATCTGCAGCCATATGCAATTGCATCACGCCTAGCGCGCAATGGTGACTGGTTGGATTTCATCGCCGACGGTGGCTATCGCACGGCTTCGCTTTGGATGTCGGACGGCTGGGTCTGCGCACAGAGCAATGGCTGGACCGCACCGCTTCATTGGCGCGAACATGACGGGGCCTGGTGGCAGATGACGCTGCGTGGGCTCGCGCCGTTGGATCGCGATGCACCGGTTCGACACATCAGCTGGTACGAGGCGGATGCGTTCGCCCGGTGGTCTGGCGCGCGGTTGCCCACCGAGGCCGAGTGGGAAGCGGCGAGCGGACGTGACGAGCTACGGGAGCAGGCATCGCATGTCTGGCAGTGGACGTGCAGCGCCTACAGCCCATATCCAGGCTACCGGCCTGCCGCGGGAGCGGTGGGCGAATACAACGGCAAGTTCATGATCAACCAGATGGTGCTGAGGGGTGGTTCCCTGGCAACGCCGGCTCGCCATACCCGGCGCAGCTACCGGAATTTCTTCCATCCCGACAAGCGCTGGCAGTTCACGGGCGTTCGTCTCGCGCACGACCTCTGACAAGGAAATCCGAAAGATGCCTGATGACTCCGCCTTTAAGCCGGCGGTGGGCAGCGTTGCCGATGCAGCACTGACCGGTCTTCTTCAGGAAAGGAAGACGCTGCCGGCGAAGCTGTTCTATGACGAAGCAGGTTGCCGGCTGTTCGGCCGTATCACTGAACTACCGGAATACTATCTGACACGCACGGAACGGGCGTTGCTGGCCGCCGTCGCCCCGCGCGTTGCGACGGCAGTACGCGGGCCGGCCGTGCTGGTGGAATACGGCGCCAGCGACGAGGCGAAGGCTGAAGTGCTGCTTGGCACCAACATCTTTAATGCCTACGTTCCCATCGATGTTGCTGCACCGCAGCTCGAACAGATGCGCGCGAGGCTGCGACAGGACCGGCCTGAACTGCTGGTCTGTCTGGTTCCTGCCGATTTCATGGATGTCGCCGCGTTGCCGACGGAAGTTCCGCAATTGCCGCGGCTGGGATTCTTCCCTGGTTCAACGATTGGCAATCTCGACCCGCCCGAGGCGCGGCGCTTTCTGCAACGCGCGCGGCAAGCGCTCGGGCGCGACTCATGGTTCCTGGTGGGAGTGGACCTGCGTAAGGATCCCGCCATCCTGTTGCCTGCATACCACGATGCCCAAGGGGTTACCGCGGCGTTCAACCGCAATCTGCTGGTGCGGCTCAATCGCGAGGCGGCGGCGAACTTCGACATAGGTGCCTTTGCTCACCAGGCACTGTGGAACGACACCGCAAGCCGCATCGAAATGCACCTGGTGAGTCTCGCGGACCAGCAAGTGCGGCTTGCCGGCCATGTCATTCGCTTCAGTCGCGGTGAGACCATCCACACCGAGAACAGCTACAAATACGACGCGGAGCGATTTGCTGCGCTCGCTGAGGATGCCGGTTGGCATTGCGCAGAACTATGGACGGATCCGGCGCGGTTGTTCTCGCTGCATCTGTTGGAGCCACGGCAGGGGCCGTAACGGCCCCTGCCCCAGTTGCTATGCGGCCGCGGCGGTCTGTTCACCGGTCAGGTAAGCCCGGAGCTGCAGGCGCGCCCGGTGCACGCGACTCTTCAGCGTTCCGATCGCACAGCCGGTCACCTCGGCGGCGTCCTCGTATGACTGCTCCTGCAGCACGATCATCGAGAGTGCCTCGCGCTGATCGTGCGGCAGCCGGTCGAGCGCCCAGCCGAGTTCGCGCAACGCCGTTCGGTCCTCGTGGGCCGCCGGCACCGGCAGCTCGGGTACCGTATCGACATCGGCGTATTCACGGCGGCTCCGAACACCGCTGATGAAATGATTGACCATAATGCGATGTACCCAGGCAGAGAAATTGGTGCCCGGTGTAAAGCAATCCTTGGCAACCAGGGCCTTGGTCGCGACGTCCTGCGTGAGGTCCTCGGCCGCTGCGCGGTTACGGGTCAATGCTAGCGCCCAAACACGCATTTTTGGCAAGAACTCGATCAATTGCTCCTGAAAATCCTGCGGCATGATTGGTCTCCTGGTGCTGAAAGTGTCGTCACTGACGGACCTGTGGCGGAAAGGACAGAGTTACAAGACAAATGACACGACCTTGAACCGCGCAAGAATTCTGATTCGTTATGCTAACATGCGCCTTCGGAGCGGCACATCTACTGCCGTGAGCGCAGGATCGGCCGCATCAGCAAGACTGATAAGTCAGCTCCGCACAGAAGCGTGACTGCTATCGGCGCAATTCTCCTTTCGCCGTGAGGTATCAGAGGCCGGTCTCGCCATATCGTGATAGAGTCTCGCTATCGACTTTCGTCGCAATGATCCTGTCGCTAGGCTTGTGGTGGACGGGGGGCGGCATGAGCAGTAGCAGCGGCGTGCAGCGGTTCGAAATCACCGAGCGTGAAACACCGGTATTCGGTGGAGCACAATTGGGCGCGATAGGCGCATACGAGCGTCTGCACGGGACGGTCCACGGCGTGCTCGACCCGGAGCACCCGCGGAACATCGGCATCACCTATCTCGACAAGGCACCGCGCAATGCAAGCGGGCTGGTCGAGTATCAGAGCGAGTTCCGCATTCTGAAGCCGATCGAACGACGGCGCGGCAACGGCTGGCTGATCTACGATGTGCCCAACCGCGGCAATCAGCTGATCATGCCCCGACTGAATGGCGCGCCGGAGGGAGGCCACCCGCAGCATGCCGGCAATGGCTTTCTGATGCGGCACGGCTTCACCGTCGTGTGGAGCGGTTGGCAGGGCGACGTACCACCCGGCAACGACAGGCTTACTGCACGCTTCCCCACCGTCCCCGACATCACCGGCATCGTGCGCGAGGAATTCATCGCCGAAACGACTGGCCTGCTCGGCGACAACAACATCGAAGAGGTATCGGACGGTCGTTTCATCGGCACCTTGGTATATCCTGTTGCGGACGCTGCTGATGCGACCCTCACGGTGCGCGAGCGCGAAGCCGATCCACGCACCACGCCGGCCGGTCTCGCCTGGCGGCTGATCGACGATCATCACATCGAGATCACCAGGCCGACCGCTCAGGGATTTGATCGGGGAGCGATATACGAATTTATATATCGTGGTCGCGACCCGATGGTGATGGGCATCGGGTTTGCCGCCATCCGCGACCTGGTTTCGTATCTGCGCCATGAGGCGGACGGCAATCCGCTTGCGCACGGCATCCGCCACACCCTGGGTTTCGGCATCTCTCAGAGCGGACGCGTGCTGCGCGATCTGACCGGGCTAGGCTTTAATCAGGACCTGAAGGGACGCCATGTATTCGATGGCATCCTGCCTGTGGTCGCCGGATCGCGGCGCACCTGCATCAACTGGCCATTCGCCCAGGCGGGGCGCTACTCGCGCCAGCATGAGGACCACTCCTATGGCGACGATCAGTTTCCGTTCAGCTATCCCAATTTGAGCGACCCCATCAGCGGCCGGATGGGCGGCATCCTGGACCGCGCGCGTGCGCAGGGCGTCTGTCCAAAGGTGCTGCACCTGGATACCGAAAGCGACGTCTGGCAGGCACGCGCATCTCTGGTGGCCACCGACACCAGCGGCAACGACATCATCATGCCCGACGAGGTGCGCATCTATACGGTGACCGGGGTGCCGCATGCGCCATTCCGGCCACTGACCAAGCCAGCGATGCAGTTGCCGGGGAATCAGCTCGGGTATGGTGCGTTCATGCGTGCGCTGCTTTTGGCGCTCACCGAATGGGTGGAACACGGGACGCCGCCGCCTGACAGTCGCTTCCCGTCGCGCACTGCAGGGACGCTGGTGCCACTGCACGAGGCGCGCGAGCGGTTTCCGAAGCTGCCGCGGGTAAACTTCCCGACCCGGCTGAACGAACTGCGGCTGCGCGATCATTCGGTCGAGCCGCCGGTGGAAAGCGTATCCTATCCGGTGTTCGTGCAGCCGACCGATGCCGATGGCAACGCGCTGGGTGGCTTACGCCATCCGCTGCTGGATGCGCCGCTGGCGACGTTTGCTGGCTGGTCTCTGCGGTCGGACGGATTTGCCGAGGGCGAGCTGTTCACCGTTCAGGGTTCGATGATCCCATTTGCCGCGACCGAAGCAGAGCGGCAGCGCAATGGCGACCCGCGGCTCTCGCTCGAGGCACGCTATCCGTCACGCGAGGCCTGGGCGAGGCAATTGGCGTTGGCGACCGAGCGACTGGTGGCCGAGCGCCTGCTGCTGCAAGAGGATGCAGACCGGCTGATCGCCGCGGCGCATGAAACCTGGGACGTGTATCGGGTGCTGTAGACATGGATACGGTTGGACTGGGGCTTTACTTCGAAGATCTCCCGGTGGGGCGGCGCTTCCGCACTATCGGCCGCACGGTGACCGAGGCTGACATCACCAACTTCGTCAACTGCACCGGGATGGTAGAGGTGCTGTTCACCAACACCGAGTTCCTGCGCGAGGAGTCGGACATCAAGCAGCGCTTGGCGCCGGCGGCGCTGAGCTACTGCTTCGCCGAGGGCCTGCTGGTGCAGGCCACCATGCAGCACACCGGCTTCGCCTTCCTGCACATGGAGTTCAACGTGGAGAAGCCGGTGTTCGCCGGCGACACGATCCACGTGGAGTGTGAGGTCATCGAGGCTCGCCTGTCGCGCAATCGCTCAGGTCGCGGACTCGTGAGGACGCGCAACCAGGTGGTGAAGCAGGATGGCTCTGTGGCGCTGACCTATACGCCGCTGCGGATGATCAAGTGTAGGGAGAGCTGACGCGGGCAGAGGCGGCTCGGTCCATTCGTGCTACGCTCTCCGCCGCGCCAGAGTGGCGCGGAGGAAAAGTCCGAATGAGCGTACGTGCCGGCCGCGAATTCCTGGCCATTCCGGGCCCCACAACCGTGCCCGACGAAGTGCTGCGGGCGATGCATCGCCCGGCCGTGGAGATCTATTCCGGTCCGCTGCTGGCGCTGACGGACGGGCTGATGCGGGACGTCGCGCGCGTGTTCAACACCAAGGGTCGCGCCTACATCTACGCAGCCAATGGCCATGGCGCGTGGGAGGCGGCCCTCACCAACGTCCTGTCCCGCGGCGACAGAATCCTGGTGTTGGAGAGCGGTCGATTTGCCCTCAGCTGGGGCGAGCATGCCCGCCGCATGGGTGTCGAGGTCGAGGTGCTGAAAGGCGGCATGCGCCACGCCGTCCGCCCGGCCGAGGTCGAGGCGCGCCTGAAGGCTGATCGTAAGTCATCCTCCGGCGGAGGCTTCAAGGCCGTGCTGGTGGCGCAGATCGACACCGCCTCGGGCGTGGTGAACGACATTCCCGCGATCGGCCAGGCGATCCGTGCAGCCGGGCACGACGCACTGCTGATGGTGGACGCTGTGGCCTCCCTCGGCTGTATGCCGTTCGACATGGATGACTGGGGGGTCGATGTAGCGATGTCGGGCTCGCAAAAGGGCCTGATGGCGCCGCCGGGTCTGGGCTTCGTCGCCGCCAATGAACGCGCGCGCGAGGCGCACAAGCGGGCCGACCTGCGCACCCCGTACTGGGACTGGACCGAGCGTGACGGAGAACAGCACTACCAGAAATACGCCGGCACCCCGCCCGAACATCTGCTGTACGCGTTGCGTCAGGCGCTCGACCTGCTGTTCGCGGAGGGGTTGCCGAACGTGTTCCATCGTCACCGTCTGTTGGCCGAGGCGGTACGGCGTGCGGTCACAGTCTGGGCGGAAGGCCAGGTGATCGGCTTCAATGTCATCGAGCCAGCCGAGCGCTGTGACACCGTCACGCCAGTCTTGACCAACGGATACGACCCCGTGGCGCTGCGCTCCTATTGCGAGGAGCAGTGCGGGGTCGTGCTGGGCCATGGCATCGGCGAGCTGTCCGGCAAGGCGTTCCGCGTCGCACATATGGGCCATGTCAACGCGCCGATGATCCTGGGCACGCTCAGCGTGGTCGAGATGGCGTTGGCGGCGCTGCGCATCCCGCATGGCCGCGGCGGAACACAGGCGGCGATCGACTGGCTCGGCGAGCAAGTGCCGGCGTAAGCCGGATCACACGTCCAGCCGGTAGGTCTCCCCGTCGCGCACGATCCGCCCTGCGGTCGCGCCGGCAAAGTGAGTGCCGATCACCAGCACCGGGGTTCCCGCCAGTCGCTCGAACATCACCTCGCGGGTCCGCTGTCCTTGCACAGGATCGGAGTCTGCGGTCGAAGCCCATTCGGGATGCGCGATCTGACACGGGTGGTGCATGAAGTCGCCAGTGATCAGCGCCTCTTCGCCACGCGAGCGAATGCGAACACTGACATGACCGGGCGTATGGCCGATCGTCGGCACCAAGTCGATCTCGTCGCAGACGCGCGCATCGGTCTCCACCAGATCGACGAGACCCGCGTCGAATACCGGCTGCACCGAGTCGCCGAACACCGCCGCCATGTCCTCGCGCCCCTGCGGCTTCGACCAATGTGCGTATTCAATGCGTCCCATCAGATAGCGCGCGCGAGGAAATGTCGGTACCCATTTGCCCTCGACCAGCATGGTGTTCCAGCCGACATGGTCCACGTGCAGGTGCGTGCACAGCACCGTGTCGATCGACTCGCGCGGATAACCGGCGGTGGCCAGGTCCTGCAGGAACGGGCCGTGCAGATCGTTCCAGGTCGGGATGCGCCGGTTCTGCTTATCGTTGCCCAGGCAGGTATCGACCACGATCCGCCGCGTCGGCGTCTCCACGATCAGGCTGTGGATGCTCATGCGCAGCCTGCCGTCCTCGTCGGCGAAATGTGGACGCAGCCAGGCGATCGGCTGGATTTCCTCCCGTGTCGCCTGCGGCAGGATGAACCGGCTGCCTCCGGTGACCTCCAGCTCGACGACCTTCGTCACCGTCACATCGCCGATCCGCCACTTGGACATGCCCGTGCCTCCAATATTGTGCCGCGGCTGCCGCCGTATCACGATCGCCGCCGACGTGGGAGGAGACCGAATTGGCTGAGCACATCGACTACTACGCCTCGCTGAACTCGCCATGGACGCATCTGGGTGCTGCGCGCATCGAGGCGCTGGCGGCGAAGCATGGCGCCAGCCTGCGCATCTATCCGGTGGACTTCGGGACCGTCTTCGCCGGCTCCGGCGGCCTGCCATTGCCGAAGCGAGCCCCGCAACGTCAGGCCTATCGGCTGATGGAGCTGCGCCGCTGGCGCGACTTTCTTGGCGTGCCGATCAACGTCGAGCCCAAGTTCTTTCCGTCTAGCGAGGAGCGCTCCGCACCCTGCGTCATTGCGCTGCGCGAGACCCAGGGCGACGCGCCGGCAATCCGGCTGGCGCATCGCGTGCTGAAGGCGGTATGGCAGGACGAGCTGAACCCTGGCGACCCGGCCACACTCGCGAAGCTGATCGCCGAGGTGGGGCTGGATGCCGATGCCGTGATGCAACTCGGTGCAGAGCCGCGCTGGACCGAACGCCGCAATGCCGACACCCAGACGGCTCTCGCGCGTGGCGTGTTCGGCGCCCCGAGCTATGTCATCGGTGACGAGATATTCTGGGGTCAGGACCGGCTGGATTTCGTCGAGCGGAAGCTGGCGCACGGAGCATGACGTTCTATGCACTGGCAGGGGAAGTCGATATGACGGTGCCTCGCGGCAAGACAAAACGGGGAAATACCATGTCGAAATGGCTGCTCGGTCTTGCACTTGCATTGCTGGCGGGGTGTGCGAACCATCTACAAACACTTGATCAGCAACTCAAAACGGCGCTCGCCGGTGAGCCCGTGATCATCAGTTCACAAGAGACAAGCAGCGGTGTCAGTGGCTTGTTCAAGCAGAGCGGCACCATCACCCTGACTTCCAGTGCCGATTATCTCTATCCGTCAGGCGGTTTTAACCTGCGTCCTGGTGCGCCCGTGCTCAGCAAAATGGTGCCGATATTCCGCAACTTCCAACACACCACCATCTCGGTGATCGGCTATACCGACAACACGCCAGTCGGTCCTCAGCTGCAGCGCATGGGGATCAGCAACAACACCGACCTGTCGCTGAAGCGTGCCTCAGAGGCGGTGGCCTTCTTCCAGTCGCAGGGTGTGAATCCCAATTTGCTGAACGCGAAAGGCTTCGGCGAAGCCAACCCGGTAGCGCCCAATGATACGCCGGAAGGTCGGGCGAGGAATCGGCGCATCGAGATCGTTCTCGATGGTGACGGGACGTAGCTGACAGCGACGGCGGGCGCCTCTGCGGACGAGGACGCACCGTCGTGTTCTTACTCAGGACTGATAACTGCTCGCTACTTGAACGCAAAGTCGGAAGAGCTGAGCGACGCCATCTGGGTGTTCCGCAGCACGATAATCCCGGCCCCGGCGACCGCGCCTCCCAGATCGACGTGAGTGTCGGCGCCGACCTGACTGATGTGGCCGGCAAGATCGCCGAACTTGTCGAGCGCGTATCCAAGGATATCGGTCTTATCGAGCCCTTGCTGGAAGTCGACGATCGTGTCGTTGCCATTGAACCCAGAGAACTCGAAGCGGTCGTCGCCCGCGCCACCCGTGAGCATGTCACTGCCCCGACCGCTCACTGAGCGGCGCAACTCAGCCATTGCGCTATTCAGCTCGGCGGCATTCTCGCGCACTTCAGCGGCGTGCTTGCCGGTTTGTTCCGCCTCGCTGGATACCTCGGCATTACGCCCTGCCATCTCGTTGGCAGCTGATGCCGCTTCTGCAACATTGCGGGAGATTTCCGCTGTCGCCGCACCTTGCTCCTCCACAGCTGCCGCAAATGGAGCCTGCGATGGACTAGGCTTGCCTAGAACAGCGACATCTGCGTTTCGCTGATCTTCGGCCTGCCGTCATCCGGTACCGCGAACTTGCCGCAATCGAGCCCTTCTCGCACCTCGTCCAGGCCCCATTGCCGCGTCGCCCGGGCAAAGCGGCGCAACAGCAGATCGGCGTAGACCCCTTGGCCGGAAAACCGGTGATGGAAGCGTGCGTCGCTCAGGGCGCCGGCCCGCGTTTCACGGATCAGGCTGAGCACATGCTTCGCCCGTTCGGGGAAGTGCGTCGCCAGCCAGTCCTCGAACATCTGACGCAGCTCATGTGGCAGGCGAAGCAGAACGTAGCCGGCGTGCCGTGCGCCAGAGCGGGCGGCTGCCTCGACGATCTTCTCCATTTCAGCGTCGTTCAGCCCCGGGATCATCGGTGCAACCATGACACCGGCCGGCACACCGGCTCGTGTCAGCTCGGCGATGGCATGCAACCTTCGCTCCGGGGTAGCCGCACGCGGTTCCATGCAGCGCGCCAGCGCCGGATCGAGCGTCGTCACGGACACATACACACGGACCAGCCTGCGTGCGGCCATCGACGTAAGAACGTCCAGGTCCCGCAGGACGCCGGCCGATTTGGTGACGATGCCGACCGGATGATTGTAACGGTCCAGCACCTGGAGAACCGATCGTGTCAGCTTGAGGGTGCGCTCGACCGGCTGGTACGGGTCGGTGTTGGACCCGAGCGCCATGGTTCTGGCGACGTAGCCTGGCTTGCGCAACTCCTTCTCCAGCAGATCGGCGACGTCCGGCTTGAAAATCAGCTTTGTCTCGAAATCGAGCCCGGGCGAATATCCGAGGTAAGCGTGCGTTGGACGAGCGTAGCAGTAGATGCAGCCGTGCTCGCAGCCACGATACGGGTTGACCGCGCGGTCGAAGCCAATGTCAGGCGAGCTGTTCCAACTGATTGCCGATTTGCTGGAATCGCGTGTCAGCGTAGTGGCCAGCTTGGGCAGCTCGCCGAACTCGGCGGCCAGCGTGTCCCAGCCGTCGTCGAACGGACTGATCACCTGGCTTTCGAAACGAACCGGAGGGTTGGTGACGGCTCCGCGGCCCTTGCGTGCAAGCGAGGGCATGTTGCCACGGTCCTCGGCGTCGCGCATGCTACGTTCCTCGTTCGTTCACATACCTACACTGGCAATCTCAAGCCGGCCGGTCAAGAACAATAAGGGAACATGCTCTCGGTCGTGATACCCACTCTGGACGTAGCCGACACGCTGGCTGCCACTGTGCGATCGGTCGCCGATGCCGACGAGGTGGTGGTGGTTGATGGCGGCAGCAGCGATGGAACACCGGCACTGGCAATCTCGCTGGGAGCAAAGGTGGTATCCGCACCGCGTGGACGCGGTATACAGCTTGCGCAAGGCGTGCGGGTCGCCCAGGGCGAATGGCTGTTGCTGTTGCACGCTGACACGCGTCTGGCCCCCGGCTGGCGAGAGGCGGCTCCGCCCGAAAATTGCGCCGGATATTTTCGCTTCGCGCTGGACAGCGACGATCCACTAGCCCGGCAACTGGAGCGCCTGGTGGCGTGGCGTTGCCGGCTGTTCGCCTTGCCCTATGGCGATCAGGGCCTGCTGATTCACCGTGACCTGTTGCAGCAGGTGGGTGGGATAAAGCCGCTGCCACTGATGGAGGACGTCGACCTTGTGCGGCGGCTGGGACATCAGCGGCTGATCCCACTCGACATCGCAGCAACGACCTCGGCTGAAAAGTGGCGACGCGAGGGATGGTATCGGCGTTCGCTGCGCAATATCGGATGCCTGACACTGTATTTCGCCGGCGTGCCTCCGCGCACCATCGCGCGGCTTTACGGATGAGGGATGTGGTCGTGGTGTTTGCGCGCGCGCCGCGGTTAGGGGCGGTGAAGCGGCGTCTGGCGCGCGATATCGGCGATCGCGGCGCGCTGCGCTTCCATGTGGCGACACTGAACCGACTGTTGCGGACGCTGGTGGCCGAACGTCGCGTCCGCACGGTGCTGGCCCTCACCCCGGATCGCGCGCGTCTCCGCCTGCCGGTGGCGGTTAAATCTGTGGGGCAGGGCAACGGCGACCTCGGCGTGCGCATGCACCGTGCGTTCCTTCGTTTTCCTTGTGCCCGCGTTGCGCTGATCGGTTGCGACATTCCTGACGCTGGCCCGCAGGACGCGCTCGCGGCGTTTCGCGCGTTGGGCATGGCGGACGCGGCGTTCGGTCCGGCGGCGGATGGCGGCTATTGGCTGGTGGCGATGTCGCGACGCCGGCCGGCGCGTCCGTTCGCTGCGGTGCGCTGGTCTACCGAGCACGCGCTGGCGGACACGCTGGCGAACTTTGCCGGCCGGCGAGTCGCGCTGCTGCGCACGTTGCATGATGTGGATACTGCCGAGGATCTGCGCCGGCTCAACCGGTCGGCGGGGCCAGTTCGTCGAGCGGCACGCCACGCGACTCGGGACCGAGCAGTTTCACGGTAAATGCCGCGATGATCAGTGCCGCCGCGACCGAGATGAATACCGCACCAACGCCATAATTGATCTGAATCCACAAGATTGCTGGAATAATGAACGCTGCGCCGAGACGGCCGGCCGCCCGAGCGATGCCGAAGACGGAGGCGCGCGCGTTGGTGGGAAACACCTCGGAGGCGAAAGATCTGCATCGAGTTGCCGGCGAGCTGAATGAAAAAGATCATGCAGAACCCGACCGCCAGCAGCATCGCATCAGTGGTTGCATCGACGAAGGCGATTGCAAAGGCCCCAGCGAGGATGAACGACGCACCGAGAATGACGTAGTCGCGGACGTCGAAGAAGTAGCCGGCGGCGATCAGCGCGAACACGCGCCAGTGGATTGGGCTCATGCGCGCATTGTCGAGCGACGCGCCGACGAAGCCCTCGACTGTCTGGGCCACCCGCTTTCCTCCTCCTTCGCCGTCTGCGCGGCTTATCGGGGAGCGTCGCGCAGCCAGACGCCCCAGGTCAACCGGGCTCGATCGCCCGACAAATCAATCGTGCGGATCGAGTGTCCGGATCGGAGCGTGAAAGCGAATCCAAGCGACAAATTCAATGGCTAGACCCTGGCAAAGACGATCGTGCACGGACTGTTGGTCTTGATGACCTGACCGGTCGGCTTCAGCGCCCCATTTGCTTCTACTGTGAATTGTACGATCGTGTCGGTGCTCTTCTCGTTCGGTGGCCCAAAGCCTTCGTCGGCGTTGGCCGCGTAGAGGAATTTGGCCGCTGGATCGAGGCCAAAGAAGCGGGGCGAGTTGGCATGGGTCGGAGCCCAACCTATCGGCGTCAACGTTCCGGCGCCTCCATCGACGGCAAAGCTGGCGATACTATTGTTGCACCGGTTGGACGCGTAGACGAAGCGGCCATTCGGCGCGACGGCAATCTCAGCGCTGCTGAGCTCGCCACTGTAGCTCGAAGGCGTGGACGGCAGGGTCTGGATCGCTTGCAAGCTGCCGCGCTGCGGATCGAAGCGGTACGCGACGACGGTGGAGTCCAGCTCATTGACCACATACGCGAGCGGCATCTTCGGATGAAACGCGATGTGCCGCGGGCCGGCGCGTTTGCGCGTGGCGACGAAGGGCGGATCGTTCGGTGCCAGTTTCCCGCTTGCCGCGTCGAGGCGAAACACGAAGATCCGATCCAACCCCAGATCGGGTACGGCGATAAACCGACCGCTCGGGTCGACAACAACTTCGTGCGGATGCGAGCTTGTCTGTCGCACGCGATCTGGGCCGGGTTCACCTTGCAGGGTGACCAGATCGGCGCGCGGCCCCAGGGTTCCGTCCTTCTCGATCGGCACCACGCCGACCGAGCCGGCGGCGTAATTGGCGGTGATGATCCAGCGACCGGTCGGATCGATCGACAGGTGCACCGCGTTCTTGCCGCCGCAGGATTGCCGGTTGAGCGCCGTGATGCGCCCGCTTTGCTTGTCGATCGCATAGGCGCTGACCTCGTCGAGGTCTGCATGCACCGAATAGAGAAAGCGCTGCGCCCGGTCGAGCACCAGGAACGAGGGGTTGACGATCTCGAGGAGCTGTTCGTGGCTCCAGACGCCCGAGGCCGGGTTCACCCGGTAGACGTTGATGCCGCCGCCATGTCCTTTGCGCTCCGGGGTCGTGAAGGCGCCGACATAGGCGAACAGCGCCGAAGCGCTGCCGGCTCGCGGCTGCGCTTCCGCATGTCGTCCCCGCAGTACCGCCGGGCCTGCAACGGCCATGGCGGCCGCAGCCTGAAGTAGGATACGCCTGTCGATGCGTCGGCTTGCGATGGGTGATGCTTCGGCCATTTCCTACTCCATGTCGCTTCGAAGCGGCGCTTGTCGGTCAAATGGAAGATGCAGACGTCCATTGACGGGGGTCAAGGGAGGCAGTCGCGTGCGCCCGCGCCTTTCAAGCCGGAAGCACGGCAGGCTTTCCTTCCTCCCACCCTGGTGCATGCATCAGCGCGGGATGGTTAGCGCGATCAGCCTTTGTCCAGCCATGTCGAGCCGGTCCAGCCTGCGGCACGTATCTGCCAATTCGGCAAACTGGGTTTCGCTGATCGCGAGGCCGGCGCTGATGGGGTGAATACGCCGGGCCTGTTCCTCGAAGTCCCAGATGAACTCGTGCCCGGTGCCTTCGCGCGTGTAGCTGCGGCCGTCCTTGGTGAACACGGTGATGCGCGGTCCGAACAAGGTGCGTCGCACCATCGGAATCAGCGTCACGCGGTGCATGAGGTCGAGCACTTCGGGCGGATCGATCTCACCAGGTCCTGGCTGTGCACCGCGCAGCAGCGGATAGCCGCGCGTGGCTGCGCCGTAGGCGGTGAAGTAGTGGGTGCTGCCGACACGTGGCTTGCCATCGCTGCCGGGTGTGGGGAAGGCGGGGCTTGGGTATTCGGTCTCGAACCAGTTCACCACCGCCTCGATGCGATCGATGTCAGCGTAGCTGATGTCATGCTCCTCGCAGAGGCGTGCGGTCACATCGACATGGGCGATGTTGTAGCCGGCCGTCGAGTAAATGCGGTACAGCGTCTCCAGAAACATCCAGTCACGCCCGAGGCCTTGCGTGATGTCGGCGATGTTGGTGCTGGTGCGACCGGTAAAACTGTAGTTCAGTCGCCCGAGATTGTTTCCTGCATAGGCGTGATAGAATCCCGCCTCGCCTTCCAGCGTCGTCTCGCCACCCGGCGTACCGTGTTTCGCCATCGCGACAGCGAGCAAAGCATTGCGCACAGCGCCGCCCTCGCGCAGTGAGCGTCCACCGCTGCGCGCACCCTCCAGGTTTCCCGCCGCCAGATTGACGCACTGGGCAATCGCGCTGTGGATCTGTTCGGCGCTGAGCCCGCCCAGCTTTGCGGCCGCAACCGCGGCGCCGAAAATGCCGAACACTGGTCCGGCGTGGAATCCGCGCGACATGACGGTCGGGATGAATTCCGCCGCCATACGCTCCATCACCTCGTAGGCCGCCGCAACCGCGGTAAGGAACTGTTGTCCAGTTGCGCCGCCAAGCTCCGCCGCCACCAGTGCAGCAGGGATGATCGCAGTGCCTGGATGGGTCAGCATGCGGAACGTGTCCCACTTGCCTCCGGCGAGGATCATCTCGGCGTTGACGAATGCGGCACCGGCCTTGGTCAGTTTCGCGCCTGAACAGAGGACCGTTGCGATGCCTGCGCCACCTTGTTCTTCGTCCTGCATCAGGGCGAGCGCCTGTCGGCTGGCCGCCATATCGTGCGCGACAAGGGCGGAGGAGAGCGCCTGCAGCGTGACTCCTCTGGCGCGGTCGGCAACGGCAGGCGGCAGATCCTCGTAGCGCAGATTGGCGACGAACGCGGCAAAGTCGCGACTGAGGGACATGCGCTTCGCTCCCTGTTGCTTGGTGTGGTCGGGGCGGCAGGTTAGACGTTGGTCAGACAGACGAGAACCGTGGGCGGTTCACGGAGCGGGTTCACGCGGGAGGCAACATGTATATCGGGACTCATGCCAGAAGGGCGCCCGACCATCCGGCGCTGATCATCGGCAGCAGCGGCGAGATCCTGACATATCGCGAGCTCGACGAGCGTTCGAACCGGCTGGCCCGGTTGCTGCAGGCACAAGGCGTTCGACGCGGCGACACCGTGGCTATGTTCATGGAGAACAATCCCCGGTTCATGGAAGTCGTTTGGGCGGCCAGGCGTTCCGGTCTGTACCTGACGGCGGTGAACCGATACCTGACTTCCGACGAGGCGGCGTACATCATCGATGATTCGGACGCCGCCGTGTTGATCTCGTCGCACGCTATGGCAGAGGTTGCGGCTGCTCTGCCGGGCAGATTGCCACGGTGCCGGAGGTTCCTGATGGTCGACGGCACGATTGCGGGTTGGTCCGCTTACGAAGCCGCGGTTGCCGACTTTGCGAGCGGTCCGCCAGAGGAGGAATGGCTCGGCGAACTGATGCTGTACAGCTCTGGCACGACCGGTCGCCCGAAAGGCGTGCGACGCGAGCTGCGTGACGCGAAAGTCGGCGAGGATGATCTGCTGCTGCGGGTCGTGCAGGGTTATGGTTTCGGCGAAGACACCGTCTACCTGTCGCCCGCGCCGATGTATCACGCGGCGCCACTCGCATTCTCACTCGGCGTGCAGCACACCGGTGGAACGGTGATCATGATGCCGCACTTCGACGCGGCAGAGTCGCTCGAACTGATCCAGCGCTATCGGGTGACGCACAGCCAATGGGTGCCGACGATGTTCGTGCGCATGCTGAAGATGCCGGAGAGTGGGCGTCGACGGTTCGACCTGTCGAGCCACCGCTGCGCAATTCATGCAGCGGCACCGTGCCCTGTCGACGTGAAGCGGGCAATGATCGATTGGTGGGGACCGATCCTGGAGGAATATTACGGCGGGACCGAGGGCAACGGACTCACCCGGATTTCATCGGCTGACTGGCTCAGTCATCCTGGTTCGGTCGGCCGCGCGGTGATCGGTGTGCTGCATATCTGCGACGAAGCTGGCAATGAGCTCCCTGTGGCTGAGCCTGGGACGGTGTATTTCGAGCGCGACACGATGCCGTTCGCCTACCACAAGGATCCGGAACGGACCGCGGCGGCACAACATCCCATTCATCCCAACTGGTCGACGCTTGGGGACGTCGGTTATGTGGATGCAGATGGGTATCTCTATCTGACCGACCGCAAGGCGTTCATGATCATATCGGGCGGCGTGAACATCTATCCGCGCGAGGTGGAAGACGTGCTCATCGGTCATCCCTCGGTGCGGGACGTGGCGGTGTTCGGGATACCGGACCCCGAGATGGGAGAACAGGTGAAGGCAGTGGTCGAGGTGATGGACGATGTCGTTCCGTGCGATGCGCTGGCGATGGAGCTGATCGCCTATGGCCGCGCCCACCTTGCGCATTTCAAGGTGCCGAAGTCGGTGGATTTCATCGACGCGTTGCCGCGCCTGCCGACGGGGAAGCTGTACAAGCAGGCGCTCCGGGCGCGGTATCTGGTCTAGGGTGGTGGCGCGCCGTTGGCGTAGGGCTTGAGCGCGACATAAATGCCCCAGTTCGACGGCGTCGGAATGCCATGCTTCCGGCCTAGCTCGACGACCTTGCCGGCGAGCCAGGGAAGTTCCAGGCGATTGCCGCGGGACAGATCGACCGCCATCGAAGCTCTCGCTTCGGGCGGCAGCGACCTGGTGAGTCCGATCAGCTTGTCCACAGTATCCGCAGGCAGCGCGACACCTTCGGCGCGGCCGACCGCTTCGGTTTCCCGCATCACGCTTTCAAACCAGGCAAAGATCTCCGGATCATCACGCAGTTTGCCGATCGGCAGTCGAGAGAGCGCAGTGCAACCGCTCATGGCGGTCAGAGCCATAAATTTCACCCACAGCGGAACCGCAATATTGTCGCTGAGCGTCACGTCGAAGTCGGCCCTGTCGCAAAGCGCGTGGAATTGCTCCGCGCGCCGCGTCATGCGCCCGTCCATTTCGCCAAACGTCAACGACATCATCTTGCCCGTCTGACGGATCACCCCTGGACGATCGATGGTCGCGCTGACAGCGACCGTTCCGTTCATCACCGCAGTGGCCCCAAGAATCTCGACCAGCCAACGCGCCGCATCGACCCCGTTTTGGAGCGGAATGACTGCCGTGTCCTGTGCAAGCAATGGGCCGAGTTGCGCACCCACTGGCTTCACATCCCACAACTTCACGCAGAACAGGACGATATCGACCGACCCGATGCTGGCGATATTGTCGGTCGCCTGGACTGGGCGGATTACCGTCTCGCCTCGGCCGCCTTCAACCCGCAGGCCATTCTCCTGCATAGCCGCCAAGTGCGCGCCGCGGGCCACAAACGCCACGTCCGCGCCGGCCTTTGCCAGTGCGGCTCCGAAGGACCCGCCGACACCGCCGGTTCCGATAACGGCTATTTTCATCTCACCCCCGATGAGCGGTTTTCTCGCTGGCCTTCAGCCGTCGTGCCGGTTCTGCATTGCGTCGACGACAGCAGCGTAGCGGCTGCGGAATGTACGCGGTAGAGGGCGAGGCGGAACGCATGCTCGATCGCGCCGCTGGGGGATGGTCGCGCCTGCAGATTATCGAACACGTCCGATCCGGCGGTCCGGATCGGTTCAACGGCGCGAGAAACTTCCGAGTGTCCCATATCGAGCGCCAACTACGGGCGACCATGCTCGCGTTGGGTAACGCGGCAAGAGCGTTTGCCTCGATCGCAGTAGGTCCCTTCCGGACCTCTGTCACCCGCCTTCGATTCTCGGAATGAAGAACACCTCCGCCCCAGGCTTGATGGGGCGGAGGAAGTCGATTTCGTACAATTCGCCATCGATCGCGACCGTGGTTTCCTCTGCCAGCGTCTCCGCCAGACCGGGAAACTGCTTGTCCATCTCGCGAATGACCCCACGCAAGGTCTTGGCCGCCACGGCAAACTCCGTCACGCCGCCGGTGTAGCGGCGTGAGAAGCCGGTGGTGAACACGACGCGCGCGGGCGCTTCGCTCATCGATCAGGCACTCGCGGCGTCTATGGCCTCCAGCACCTTGGGTGGCGACATCGGCAACTCGGTCATCCGCACGCCCGTTGCGGCGGCAATCGCATTGGCGATCGCGGCCATTGGCGGGCAGATGTTCACCTCGCCCACGCCCTTGGCGCCATAGGGATGCGCCGGGTTCGGCACCTCGACCAGGACCGCGTCGATCATCGGCAGGTCGGATGCCACCGGGCAGCGGTAGTCGAGGAAGCCCGGATTATCGAGCTGGCCCTTGTCGTTGTAGATGTACTCCTCGTTCAGCGCCCAACCGATGCCCTGCACCACGCCGCCCTGGATCTGCCCCTCGACGTAGCTCGGGTGAATCGCCTTGCCGACGTCCTGCGCGGCGACGAAGCGCAGGATGGTGACCTTGCCGGTCTCCGGGTCCACTTCCACGTCGCAGAACTGGGTCGAGAAGCCCGGTGCCTGGCCGCCGGCATTGACGCTCGCCGCCGCGGTGATCGGACCGCCGGTGGCCGACGCCTTCGCCGCCAGCGCCTTCAGCGACAACGGCTCGAAGTCCCCGACGTTGGAGCCTGCCGGCTTGGCGAAGCCGTCCTCCCAGATCACCCCTTCGGGGTCGACGTCCCAGATCACGGCGGCGCGCCTGCACAGGTCCTTGATCACTGACTTGGTGGCATTCACCACTGCCATGCCGGACGCGAAGGTGACGCGCGAACCGCCGGTGACGTGGGTGTAGCCAATCGAGCCGGTGTCGGCGACGATGGCACGCACCTGGCTGTAGTCCACACCCAGGGTTTCGGCGGCCATCAGAGCCATGGAAGCGCGCGAGCCACCGATGTCGGGGCTGCCGGTCGCCACCAGCACCGTGCCATCGGTGTTCACCTGGACCGTCGCGCTCGACTCGCCGCCACCGTTGAACCAGTAGCCAGAGGCGACGCCGCGTCCCTGGTTCGGTCCCAGCTTCACCTTATAGGCCGGATGATTAATCAGCGCCTCGACGGTCTGAATGTAGCCGTCGTGTGCGTGCTTTGGCCCCTGGATCGTGGGCGTGCCGATCCGGCAGGCATTCTTGTGCCGCAGTTCCAGCGGGTCCATGCCGATTTCCCCGGCGCACATGTCCAGCACGCTTTCCACCGCGAAGGCGGAGATCGGCGAGCCAGGCGCACGATAGGCCGCTGCCTTCGGTCGGTTGCTTACCACGTCGTAGCCGACCGAACGCTGGTTCGGGATCTCGTACGGCGCGAAGGCGCACAGGCATCCGTTCATCACCGGCGAGCCGGGAAAGGCGCCGGACTGGAATTTGAATATACCGTCGGCGGCAACGATCTTGCCGTCCTTGGTGACGCCGATCTTCACCCACATCGACGAACCCGAGGTGGGACCGGTGGCGCGGAACACATCCTCGCGGGTCATCATGAGTCGTACCGGGCTGCCCGACTTCATCGACAGCAGCAGTGCGACTGGTTCCAGATATGTTATCGTCTTCCCGCCGAAGCCGCCGCCGATTTCCGCCGGATACACGCGGATGTCGCCGACCGGTTTCTTCAGGATCGCCGCCGTCAGTGCGCGCATCTGGAAGTGGCCCTGCGACGAGGACCAGATCTCGGTCTGTCCATCGGCGTCGCAGCGCGCGACGCAGGCGTGCGGTTCGATGTACGCCTGATGCACCGCCGCTGTCTTGAACTCCTTCTCGATCACCACGTCGGCCTGCTTGAAGCCGGCATCGACATCGCCGAGTTTGAATTCGAGCCGCTTCGAGATGTTGGAGGGTTTGGTCGGTGCCGGCTCGATGCCGCGGGTGATCATATCCTCGAACAGCAACGGCGCGCCGTCGGCCATCGCCTCGTCAACGTCGATGACATGCGGCAGCACTTCGTAGTCCACTTTGATCAGGGCGGCCGCCTCTTCGGCGATCGACGTGCTGATCGCGGCAACGGCGGCAATCGCGTGCCCCTCGTACAAAGCCTTCTCGCGTGCCATGATGTTGCGAGTGATGTGCCAGAAGTTTTGCGCAACACGCTCGGGGCCGATGTAGTCGAACTTCTGTTCTGGCAGGTCCTTCGAGGTGACCACGGCCTTGACGCCAGGCAGCTTCTCGGCAGCCGAGGTATCGATTGAGCGGATGCGCGCATGCGCGTGCGGCGACCGCAGGATCTTGCCGTACAGCATGCCGGGGACCTTGTAGTCGCCGCCGTACAGTGCCTTGCCTGTCACCTTGGGAACGCCATCCGGACGGATCGGCCTGGTTCCAACCCATTTGAAGCGCTTTACCGAATCGGTCACGACTGTGTCGTTCACAGCATCCCTCGCTCTGCTTGATCTGGACTGCCTCTGCAGGGGTCAAGGGTCGCGCAGCGGGGACAGGATGGCAAGTGCTGCGCGTTGGCAGGCAAAGCGGTCGAGCGCTCCCGATGCTCGGTTCGACACCGTTTCGCCTGGCTGCAAATGCTCGCCCCGGCGTCAGTACCCCAACGGCTCCGACACGACCGGCGTCCACCGAGCCTTCTTCACAACCGAAAGGAAGGACTGGGTGGAGGCATGGTGGTCGGTCGGCGTGATCGTCAGCGGTGGGCCGCCGAAGATGTCGCGCCACTCCTTGGTGCTCTCCATGGCCCGCTGGAACGTGTCCAGGTTCAGATCGCGCCCGGCACGTTGCAGCGCGTCTATCAGGCACATGGCCCCTGCATAGCCCGCCTCGCCGAGATAGTTTATCTCGATGCCGAACCGCTGCTTGAAGCGACTGCCGACATCGCGCACCGCCGGGCGCGGATCGTCAGAATAGGCATACAATCCCGGCGACATCGAATAGAAGCCTTCGGCCGGCTCGCCCGGCGCCTCGGCCACCGCAGTCGAGTAGGTGGCGAACTGACCGCAGAAGTCAGGGTCCCAACCCATCTTGTGCGCGGTCTGCAGAATGATGACCGTGTCCTTTACGATGGTGCCCATGCAGACCAGATCGCAGCCGGCCTCTTTGAGCCGGGTAACCTGCGCGTTGAAGTCGGTATCGGTCGGACGCGACGCCGATGTGGCGCCAAGCTTCAGCTTCATCGCTTCCACCTGCGCGACGACCCCTGCGTGGACGTCCCGGCCGAAATCGGTGTCCTGATACATTGACCCGATGACCTTCTTGCCCTTCGTCTCCGCGAAGTATTTCACGCAGGCGCGCATCTGGTCGTAGTACGACGAGAACTGGCCGTACTTGTACTTGTTGAACGGCTCGTACATCGATCGCGCGCAGGTCAGCGGGAATACGCTTGGCACACCTTTCTCGAGCATCATCGGCAGCACGGCGTCCATCTGCGGTGTGCCACCGCTGGCAAACGAGAGGAAGATGTTGTCGCGATTGACCAGCTTGTTCATCGCCTGCACGGCCTTGGGGACCAGATACTCCATGTCCTCGACGATGAAGCGGACCTTTCGCCCGTTGATGCCGCCTTTCTCGTTGACGTCGTCGAATGCCATACGGATCGACTTGGCGGCGTTGCTGCCCTGCACCGCGGTGACGCCGGAGAGGTCGGTCATCATGCCGATGACGATCTCGGTATCCGATACGCCACGGGTGGCGGCGGCGGCACGGCCCAGGATCGAGGGTGAGGCCAACAGACCGGTGGCACCGGCCAACACCGAACGGCGTGTCGTTGTACGCATGACGTGCTCTCCCCAGTGCGGCCGGAATGGTCCGGCCGTCGTGTCGTGCCTTTCGTTCCGGGTCGTGACCCCAACGTTGCGACCCCTTGGGGCCGTCGGGGGAGTGCGACGGCCGGCGCGTTACCGCAGGCTAGCTCGAATGGGGGGTGGTGTCATCTGGTGCCGGCGCCCGCGGATCAGGCGTGCGCGGCACTCTCCATTGCCTGCTTGGCGCGGCGTTTGAGCTCGTCCGGCGGCACGTCCTCGATATGGGTCGCGATCCACCACATATTGCCGCAGGGATCCTTCACGCCGCCGCTGCGGTCGCCATAGAACTGGTCGGTGGGCGCCTGGACCTGTGCGCCACCCGCCGCGAGCGCGCGTTGAAAGGTGGCGTCCACGTCATCGACATAGACATATAACATCGCGGGCATCGGCGTATGCGGGCCGCGCGCGTCGCCTAGCATGACAACCGAGTCGCCGATGCGTAGCTCGGCGTGGCCGATCAGATTGCCGGGAGCAGCGAAACGCTCCTTCTCCTCCGCGTCGAACACCTCTTCAAGGAAGTCGATCAACCGGGCCGCCCCCTCTACAACCAGATATGGGGTCAGCGAGTGATAGTCCGCGGGCTTGGCTGTGACCGCCATTGTTTCGCTCCTCTATGGCTGACACAACGGAGCTAGGGACGCCGCGCGGCAATGCAAAGGACATGATCGTGAACGCCATTTTGACCTACACTCGTTGGACCCTGGCAAGGGTTGGCCACGGCCACGTTCGGAGGGCGTAAACCATGAAGCAGGCTATTCGGCCGGTGATGCTGGTCATCCTCGACGGGTTCGGCTGGCGTGAGGACGCCGCTGACAACGCCGTGCGCCAGGCACGCAAGCCAAACTTCGACCGTCTCTGGCGCGCCTGCCCGCATGCCTTCCTGCACACATCGGGCGGCGACGTCGGGTTGCCGGATGGCCAGATGGGCAATTCGGAGGTCGGACACCTGAACATCGGCGCCGGACGCGTCGTCATGCAGGAACTGGTGCGGATCGGCAAAGCCGCCAAGGACGGGGATCTCGCGAAGGCCACGGCACTCACGGAGCTGATCCGCCAGCTGAAATCCTCCGGCGGGACGTGCCACCTTCTCGGCCTCATGTCCCCGGGCGGTGTGCACTCGCATCAGGACCATGCCGTTGCGCTCGCCAGGATCCTGAACCAGGCGAGTGTAAAGACGATCGTCCATGCGCTGACGGATGGCCGAGACACTCCGCCACGATCCGCAGCCGACGATATGGCCTGGCTGCGTAAAGCGTTGCCCCCGGACGTGGCGATCGGCACGGTGATCGGGCGCTACTACGCAATGGATCGCGACAGGCGCTGGGACCGCGTGGCCAAAGCATATGCCGCTCTGGCCGACGGTGAAGGCGCCCGTTACGAGGATGCCGTCAAAGCGGTGCAGGACGCCTACGCTCACGACGTCACTGACGAGTTCATCCTCCCCGCGGTGATCGGTGATTACCGCGGTATGCAGGACGGTGATGGCATCCTGTGCTTCAACTTCCGTGCTGACCGGGTGCGCGAGATCCTGGCCGCGCTGCTGGAACCGAAGTTCGACGGGTTTCCGCGCAAGCGTGTGATCCAATTTGCCGCCGCGGTCGGCATGACGCGCTATTCAGACGAACTGGCACCGTATCTTGGCGTGCTGTTTGCGCCCGAAACCCTGGGGCACATACTCGGACAGGTCGTGGCGGAGGCTGGACGGACCCAGCTGCGCACGGCGGAGACCGAAAAGTATCCGCACGTCACCTATTTTCTGAATGGCGGGCAGGAGACGACGTTCCCAGGCGAGGACCGCATCCTGGTGCCATCGCCGAAAGTCGCGACCTATGACCTTCAGCCGGAGATGTCGGCGCCGGAACTGACCGACAAAGTGGTGACAGCGATCGATTCGCAGAAGTACGACTTGATCGTGCTGAATTACGCCAATCCGGACATGGTGGGTCATACCGGCAGTCTGCCTGCCGCCATCAAGGCGGTAGAGACGGTGGATGCCGGCCTTGGCCGCATCGCCGCGGCGGTGGAGAAGCAGGGCGGGGCCCTGCTGGTCACCGCCGATCATGGCAACTGCGAGCTGATGCGCGATCCGGCGACGGGCGGCCCCCATACGGCGCACACCACGAACCCGGTGCCGGTGATGTTGATGGGCGGCGCTGTGACCTCGCTGCGGGATGGGCGGCTCGCTGACATTGCCCCGACATTGCTCGAGCTGATGGACCTGCCCCGGCCGCGCGAGATGACCGGTCATTCGTTGATCCGTGCCCCCGGGGCGCAACATGCGGCGCGCGCAGCGGAATAGTTTTCTCCTCCTGATCGCCCTGTTCGTGGCCGGTGCGCATCCGGCGCGTCCGAACAAAGAGGAGGCCACCCGGCGCGAAATGGAACGGGCCGAGCAGGCCCGTGCGGCCGAGCAGGCCGCACAGCAACAGGCGGCAGCGCGCGCCGCTGCGGCAGCAGCTGAAGCGCAACGGCTCGCCGAGGGCAAAATTGCCGCCGTCGCACGCCTTCGCCAGGCCGAGGCGGCAACCGCTGAGGTGGCTGCGCGAATGGATCAGCTCGGGACAGAACAGCGCAAGGCGCAGACCGCGCTCGATGCCCGCGCGGAGACGATGCAGCCGCTGTTGCCGGTGATAGAGCGGCTGTCCCTATTCCCAGCCGAGACCTTGCTCGCGGTTCCCGGGCCGGCGGAGGACACCCTGCGCGGTGTGCTGGTACTTCGCGGCATGGCGAATCAGGCAGGCCAGGAGGCACTTGCGCTCCGACGCGACCAGGACAGGCTGGCGGCGGCAACCAAGGCGCTCCAGGCGGAAATGCCGCGCCTCGCGGCGGCGGAAGCACGGCAAAAGACCGAGGCCATGGCACTCGACCACCAGATCGCAGCAGCCCAGGCCGGACAGCGTCTGGCGGAAGGCGAAGCCGCCGCCGCCGCGGAGCGTGTCGCTGCGCAGGCAGCCCATGCCGAGACGCTGCGGGGCGTATTGGCCGACCTCGAGGCCGCGCGTCAGGCGGAACGGGAGCGAGCCAGGGAACAGGCGGTTATCGCCGAGCGTCACAGGCGAAGCGACGAAGCCGCCGCCGCGCGGCAACGGGAAACGGCGCTCGACCAGGCAAGTACGGCGCAACCGCGCAGCCAGCTCACCGCCCCGGTCGAGGGCACCATCATCCGCAGCTGGGGCGACGCAACCGATGCCGGTCCGGCGATCGGAATATCCTATCGCGCCGCACCTGCCGCCCGCGTCGTCTCGCCGTGCACCGGTCGGGTCGCATTTTCAGCGCCGTTTCGCAGTTATGGGTTGCTGCTCATCGTCGGCTGCGGCGGCGGCTACCACGCGGTCCTTGCCGGTTTCGAACGGCTCGACGCAAAGGTCGGGCAATTGGTTGTGTCCGGCGAGCCGGTCGGCGTGATGCCGACCTGGCAGCCAGGCCTGGCCGGCAGCAGGCCCACGCTGTACGTTGAACTGCGGCGCGATGGACGGCCGGTGAACCCAGCGCCTTGGCTGAAGGCGAGCAGTTAAACTCTCATACATATCTGATTTGAATACTGGACGGCGGTGGCACGCCCGCGCGAAAAGATGCTCTCCATGGAGAGCGCGCGCACTGGCGGTCCGGTGACAGCGCACAGAGGATGAAACGTATGGATTTTCGCTCACCGCGCCTGCGAACCGGCCTGTTGCTTGGCACCGCCTTCGCCGCCGGCGTTGCCCTCGGCCCTGCGTCAGGCTTGCTTGGCCGCCATTTCGGTTACGATTTCGGCTTCAGCGCTCTGGCGGCACAGGACGGCAACCGTGCCGATACCTATCGGTTGCTGACATTGTTCGGCGATGTGTTCGAGCGGGTGCGCGCCGAGTACGTGGATCAGGTGGACGACAAGGACCTGATCGAGAACTCGATCAATGGCATGCTCACCGGGCTGGACCCGCATTCCAGCTACATGAACGCCAAGGCGTTCCGCGACATGCAGGTGCAGACCAAGGGCGAGTTTGGCGGCCTTGGCATCGAGGTCACGCAGGACAACGGGTTCATCAAGGTGATCAGCCCGATCGACGACACGCCGGCTTCCAAGGCGGGAGTCAAGGCGGGCGATCTCATCACCGCGCTCGACGGCAAGACCGTGCAAGGTCTGTCGCTGCAGGATGCGGTGGACAGGATGCGTGGGCCGCCCAACTCGAAGATCTCGCTGACGATCAAGCGCGAAGGTGTCGATAAGCCGCTCGAGGTGTCGATGCTGCGCGAGATCATCCACATCCAGGTGGTCAAGTCGCGAATGGAGCCGGACAATATCGGCTACGTGCGGCTATCGCAGTTCACTGAGCAGGCGGATGCCGGCCTGAAGCAGGCCGTGCGTTCGCTGAGGCAGCAGGCAGGCGGAAAGCTGAGGGCCCTGATCCTTGATCTGCGAAACAATCCGGGAGGGCTGCTCGACCAGGCCGTGGCGATCTCCGGCGACTTCATCAATCAGGGCGAGATCGTCTCGACCCGCGCGCGGCACACCGAGGACGCGCAGCGTTGGGACGCCAAGGGCAGCGACATCATGGACGGCGCTCCGTTGGTGGTGCTGATCAACGGCGGCTCAGCCTCGTCCAGCGAAATCGTCGCAGGTGCCTTGCAGGATCATCATCGCGCGGTGCTGCTCGGGACCCGGAGCTTCGGCAAGGGGTCGGTGCAGACGGTAATACCGCTGCCCGGCAATGGTGCGATGCGTCTGACGACAGCGCGCTACTACACGCCATCCGGCCGCTCGATCCAGGGGCTGGGAATCAGCCCCGACGTGCCGGTGGCGGAGAGCCGTGAAGAGCAACCTCGTTTTGGCGCCGAGAGAGAGGCGGACCTCAATCATGTGTTGAAGAACCAGGGTGGTACGCAGGACGCCGCGCGGCCGCCACGTTCCGATCTGCCGCCGATCGCCAAGGAAATACCCACCAAGCCGCCGCAAGGCTTCCCGAAGTTCGATCCGGCAAAGCCTGACGAGACCGATTTCCAGCTCCAGGAGGCCCTTGTGTTGGCGAAGGCCATGGCAGCGCAGAGCAGGGTGACGGCCAACTGACCTGTCGGAGTTGGCTGGGCTGCGGGAAATTCTTCGCTGGCTGGCGGGGTTTCGGCCGCTTCTGGCTGCTCGTCGCGGGATCGATGGTCATCGGCGGGGTAGGGCTGCAGATGGCCGGCCCTCCCGCGCCACGCGCGCTCCGGCAGGTTGCTGTTCCGCCGGCTCAACCGAATGAGACCGAGAGCCAGGCTGCCCTTACTCAGCCGCAGGCAGCGCCACAAAAGCCCGCCACCCCACGCCCCGGGCGGGATACGCCTGGACCGATTGCCGACCCTGACCCGGCGCTCCTGGAACCTGCGCCCGGCTTCGCGCCGAACCAGTTGCCCCGGATTGCTGCGGACGGGCGGCTTCCGATGCAGGTCTACGCGGCGGGTTTTGACAGCACTTCGCGCCGGCCACGCGTCGGGCTCGTCCTGGCGGGGCTCGGATTGAATCAGGCCGACAGCGAGGCGGCGGTTCGCGGTCTGCCTCATGGCATCACGCTGGCCATTTCGCCGTATGCGCAGAACCCCGGCAGGCTGTTGTCGACGGCGCGTTCGAGCGAGCACGAGTATCTGATCTCTATTCCGATGGAACCGCAGGGTTTTCCTCTCAATGACCCAGGAAAACAGGCGCTGATGACCAGCCTGTCGTTGGAGCAGAACCGCGCGCGCCTCGTCTGGGTGATGTCACGCATTCAGGGCTATGTGGGCGCCATTGGCGCCGAAGGCTCGCAGCTGGGCGAGCGCTTCGCCTCGCTGCCCGAGGAAATGGGCCTCGTGCTTGGCGAGCTGAAGAAGTGCGGCCTGCTTTACGTCGATCCTCGGCCTGGCTCACCACCGCCTGCGCTGGTGTGGGGCAGGTCGGTCGATGTCATCGTGGACGAGCCCCCGACGGCGGCCGACGTCGAGAATAAACTGGCGCAGCTGGCGCAGATCGCCCGGACCAAGGGCAGCGCGTTGGGGTTCGCGGGAACCCCGCGTCCCGTGGTTCTCCAGCGGCTTGCGACATGGGCGGTGAACCTGCAGGCCGATGGGCTGGCACTGGCGCCCGTAAGCGCGTTGGTGCAACCGGCGGCTGGCCAATGATGGGCGGATCAAGCCTGGCCGCGACCACCGGAACAAGCGCGCTGGCAGGCTCGGGAGACGGGGGTGGCGCCCGGAACCACACATGACCGAGCTGCCCTATCGCCCCAACGTCGGCGCCGTGTTGTTCAATCGCGACGGCAAGGTGTTCGTCGCCCGACGTGCGGACCTGCCGAATGCGGAAGGCATGGCAGGCGGCTGGCAATTGCCGCAAGGCGGTATCGACGCGAACGAAGACCCACGGGCAGCCGTGCTACGCGAACTGGAAGAAGAGATCGGCACCAGCCGCGCCAGAATCATTGGTGAGCATCCCGGTTGGCTGACCTACGATCTGCCCCCCGAACTGGTTGGTGTTGCACTCGGTGGACGTTATCGCGGCCAGCGCCAGCGCTGGTTCGCGCTGCGCTTCCTGGGAAAAGACAGCGATATACGGCTGGATCTCGATCCGCATCCGGAATTCGATGCGTGGCGCTGGGCGGAACTGGCGGAGTTGCCAGCCATGGCAGTGGGGTTCAAGCGGGCGATTTACGAATTGCTGGCGAAATCCTTCGCACCGTTTGCCGCGCCGAGAGGTTGACCACAGCGCCCAGAACGCCATCCTGCGTGCCATTGCCAGCACCGGGAGTGGAAACAGATGGGCAGCACGATCAACCTCAAGGCTTCGGACGGATTCACGCTCACCGCCTACACCGCGGGACCGACCGGCGGGAACAAGGGTCTTGTGGTCATCCAGGAGATCTTCGGGGTCAATCACCACATGCGCGACATGTGCGATCGTTTCGCCGCACAGGGGTACGCCGTCTGCGCGCCGGCGCTGTTCGATCGTGTCGAAAAGGGCATCGAACTCGGCTACGCGCAGTCCGACATCGACCAAGGTCGCGGGTATCGCATGAAGCTCGATGACAAGCAGGTCATGCTGGATGTCGAAGCTGCCGCTACACATTTGGCAGGCAAGAAACTCGGTATCGTCGGTTATTGCTTCGGTGGCACCGTCGCGTGGTGGGGCGCAACGCGGACCACGAAGTTTGCCGCATCGAGTTGCTGGTACGGCGGCGGAATTGCTGGCACAAAGGATGAACGGCCGCAGTGCCCTGTGCAAATGCACTTCGGTGAAACGGACGCCTCTATTCCGATGAGTGACGTTGAAGCAATTCGCGCCGCGCAACCGAAGGTAGAGACGTACGTCTATAAGGGAGCAGGCCACGGTTTTGGCTGTGATGAGCGCGGCAGTTTCAGCAAAGCCGATTACGAGCTCGCACAGAAGCGCACGCTGGAATTCTTCACCAAGCACCTCGGCTGATGCGATCGGCGCGCCGTTCACGAGGCGGCGCGCCGCGTACACGAAATCGTAAATCACTATCCGCTGCCACGATGTTGCCGCATCGCCTTGCGGTTTGATCACTGAGACTTCGCGACGAAATCACAGGTTCACATCTAGAGAGCTTCTTGATGACAGACGTCAAACGCGCCGCCCTGGCCGGGCTGGTGACGGTGATCTGCGCGTCGACCGGCTGCACCTCCACACCTGGTCCCGCGGCCAGCACGCAGGATCCCGCCACTGCGAACCAGGCCGCACAACAACAGCCGGATCCGCGGGTACAGGCGGCGGCGGAGTTGGCGCAACTTCCGCCGATCGCGCCGCATGGCGTGGATCATTCCGGGCGCAAGCAGCAGGGGCGAGCTTCGTACTATGCGCCAGAGTTCACCAACCGGAAGATGGCGAACGGCAATCGATTCGATCCAAACTCTGCCGTCGCCGCCAGCAAGAGTCTGCCTTTGGGGACCACGGCGAGGGTGACCAATCTGCGCAACGGCATGACTGCGACGGTGAAGGTGGAAGATCGCGGACCATTCATCGATGGGCGCATCGTCGACCTGGCGCCCAAGGTGGCCGAACAACTGGGGATGAAGAAGGTCGGCGTGGTACCTGTCGTGGTCGCACCGATTGTGGTGCCGCAACCCGACGGCGGGATGAAACTCGGCGCCGGAGCGGCGGTGGCCGGTGTAGATGAAGTGGCAGAGGCGCCCGCCATTCTCGCGAACGGCCGCTGAGTGCGCCTATCGCGTCAGCACGCGCCCGGCGACAGCGTCGAGTTTTGCCGCAACCTGCGGATCGCGCATGTGGCTGGCGGTGATGATCGCGTTGTCGAGGGCGTGCTCGCAACCCGCAGGGCAGGGGTCGCGCAGCCTGCCGACCTCTGGCACCACAAGCTGCACGAGCGCGCGCGCCTTATCGGCATTGTCCAATAGCACGCGCACCACGGCCTCGACCGTGACGTGGTCATGATCCGGATGCCAGCAGTCGAAGTCGGTGACCATCGCCACGGTGGCGTAATTCAGCTCCGCTTCGCGTGCGAGCTTCGCCTCCGGCATGTTGGTCATGCCGATCACGCTGCAGCCCCAGGAGCGATAAAGCTCGCTTTCGGCCTTGGTGGAAAACTGCGGCCCTTCCATCACCAAGTAGGTGCCGCCGCGTGTCACCGGGAGGTGCAGTGAGCGAGCGGCTATTTCCAGCGCATCACCAAGACGCGGACACACCGGATGCGCCATCGATACATGCGCAACGATGCCGTCGCCGAAGAAGCTCTTCTCGCGCGCAAAGCTGCGGTCGATGAATTGGTCGACGATGACGAAGTGGCCCGGCGGCAGTTCCGGCTTCAGGCTGCCGACCGCGGAAAGTGAGATGACGTCGGTGACGCCCGAGCGCTTCAGTGCGTCGATGTTGGCGCGATAGTTCAGATGTGTCGGCGACAGCGGATGGCCGCGGCCGTGACGGGGCAGGAAGACGCACTGGACATCCGCGAGGCGTCCGAACAGCAGTGCATCGGACGGCGTCCCCCAGGGTGTGGCAACCTGCCGCCACACCTTCTCTTCCAGCCCCTCAATGTCATAGATGCCTGAGCCGCCGATAACGCCGATGACGGGCTTCAGCATGTCGACGCTGTAAGCTCAGTGCACGTCCGCCCAGACCTTGCGCTTCACAGCGTAGGTCAGGCCGGCCATCACCAGGAAGAACAGGACCCAGCGCCAGCCCATCTGCTTGCGCTGTACCATTTCGGGATTCGCTGCCCAGGCAAGGAAAGTGACCACGTCGTGCGACATCTGTTCGACCGTCGCCTTCGTGCCGTCTGCATAGGTCACCTGGTCGTCGTGCAGCGGCTGCGGCATGGCAATCTGATGGCCGGGAAAAAACTTGTTGTAGTTCATCCCTTCCATCAACTTGAAACTGGCTGGTGCATCAGCGTATCCGGTGAGGACGGCATAGACGTAGTTCGGGCCGTTCTCGCGCGCGTTGACGATCAGCGTCAGGTCCGGCGGCAGTGCCCCGTTATGGGCTGCGCGGTCTGCCTTCTCGTTGGTGTGGGTGACCCCGATCTGCAGCGGATTGGGTAGCGGATATGGTACCTTGAACTGATCCGCCGGCGTTGCCGGCCCTTCCTTCGGATCCCCATTGTCGTCCAGGCCCTGCGGCACGGTGACCGACGCTGCAATCGCCTTGATCTGATCGGCGCTCAGACCAATGCCGCGGAGGTCGCGGTAGTGCAGGTACTCCAGCGAGTGGCAGACCGAACACACCTCGGAGTAGACCTGGAAGCCGCGTTGCGCGGAGGCAAGGTCAAGCGAACCAAACGGCCCCTGAAAGCTCCAGTGCTGGGACGGAGGCGTCGGCGCCTCCTCCTGCGCCAATGCCGGAGCGGCGAGCGCCGTCAGCGCTATTGCCACCAACGAAGAACGCATGATCCCCATCACGCCTTCTCCATGGGCTTGGCCGTTGCGCCCGAAGGCATCGGACCTCCACCGACGATAACCGGACGACTGATGCTCTCTGGCAGTGGCAGTGGGCGCTCGAGCTTGCCCAGAATCGGCAAGATCACCAGGAAGTGCAGGAAGTAGTAAAGCGTGCCGATACGGGCGAGAACCACCCAGATGCCTTCTGGTTTATGGGCACCGCAGACGCCCAGGACGATGA
Source organism: Acetobacteraceae bacterium (assembly GCA_024280945.1). Lineage (GTDB taxonomy): Bacteria > Pseudomonadota > Alphaproteobacteria > Acetobacterales > Acetobacteraceae > JAMXLO01. The sequence continues at coordinate 40,190 of JAMXLO010000122.1, read as the reverse complement.
CAGCGGCGAGCCAGACCCAGATGATCTGCCGGTAGATCGGTCGGAACCGCGCGCTGCGCACCTTCGACGTATCCAGCCAGGGCAGCACGAACAGGATCAGGATCGAGCCGAACATCATGCACACGCCGAGCAGCTTGTTCGGCACCGAGCGCAGGATTGCGTAGTACGGCAGCAAATACCATTCCGGCACGATGTCCGCGGGCGTTTGCAACGGGTTCGCCGGAATGAAGTTGTTGACGTCGCCCAGGAAGTTCGGCGCGAAGAACACGAGGATCGCGTAGACCAGGAAGAACACACACAGCCCGACGCTGTCCTTCACCGTGTAGTACGGGTGGAACGGCACCGTGTCTTGCGGGGATTTCACGTCGATCCCGAGCGGGTTGTTCGACCCCACCACGTGCAACGCAGCGACGTGCAGGAACACCACGCCGACCAGGACGAACGGCAGCAGGTAGTGCAGCGAGAAGAAACGATTCAGCGTCGGGTTTGACACGCTGTAGCCGCCCCACAGGAAGGTCACGATCGGCTTTCCGACGATCGGGAAGGCCGAGAACAGGTTGGTGATGACGGTGGCGCCCCAGTAGGACATCTGTCCCCATGGCAGCACGTAACCCATGAATGCGGTCGCCATCATCAGCAGCAGGATCACCACGCCCAGCATCCATAGCAGCTCGCGCGGCGATTTGTACGAGCCGTAGTACATGCCGCGGAAAATGTGGATGTAAACGGTGATGAAGAACATCGAAGCGCCGTTCTGGTGGATGTAGCGGATCAGCCAGCCATAATTGACGTCGCGCATGATGTGTTGGACCGAGTCGAACGCCAATTGCGCGTTCGGCTGGTAGTTCATGGCCAGGAAGATCCCGGTCACGATCATGATCACCAGGGAGACTGTCGCCAGCGCGCCGAAGTTCCAGAAGTAGTTGAAGTTTTTCGGTGTCGGAAAGGTCCCGTACTCCTTCTGCATCATCGTGAAGATGGGCAGACGAGTATCGATCCAGTTGACCAGCGGATTGCTGAACTCGCTCTTGTGGGCTTCGGCCATCAGTCGGTTCCTTGGGGCGATTTCCTTGGGGTCAGCCGAGCTTGACTTTGGTGTCGGACTCGAACGCGTAGGGTGGGAGGCCAAGGTTCGCCGGAGCCGGCCCGTGCCGCACGCGCCCGGACGTGTCGTATTGGCTGCCGTGGCAAGGACAGAACCAACCGCCCCAATCCCCGCGCGGATCAGTCGGCTTGTTCCCGAGGGGTACGCAACCGAGATGGGTGCAGATGCCGATCAACACGATCCACTGCGCGTGTCCCGGCTTCACTCGCTGCGAGTCCGGTTGCGGCTCGATCAGCTGCGACATCCGTACATCCTCAGCTTCCTTGATCTCCTTCTCGGTGCGATGGCGCACGAAAATCGGCTTGCCTTGCCACAGCACAGTAATGCCCTGGCCGGCGACGATCGGAGTCAGGTCCACTTCGACCGATGACAGTGCCAACACGTCCTTGGCGGGATTCATATAGTCGATAAAGGCCCAAGCCACCGCCGCCGTACCGATCGCGGCGGAAGCGCCGGTAATCAGCTTCAGGAAATCGCGTTTGGTGACATCGGGGTGGCCGGTATGGTGGACTACGGCGGTAGACGAATCAGCCATCTTCCCCTCGATACAATCGCACTTCCGGCTTGGCGCAGGTCACGCCAAACCGCGGACGGACCCCATGGCCTGCCCGGATTTCTTACTCGCGGCCGCTCCCGGCTGCGGGCGGCGTGCATACTAGGAGCGCTCCTATACCCCCTGCAACACGCCGCGGCGAGGGGCTAACCTACTGCTGCGCCAAGGACAAGTCCCATGCCTTACGCCGATACTCCGCCGCCACATGATGCGCTGAAAGGCGCTGCCCAGGCATGGTTCGAAGAGCTGCGCGACCGCCTGTGCAGCGCATTCGAGGCCATCGAGGACGCGCTGCCATCCGATCAGGATGCCGGACGCTTCATCCGTACACCATGGCCGCGGGAGGGTGGTGGCGGTGGGGTGATGAGCGTGATGCGCGGCCGTGTGTTCGAGAAGGTGGGCGTCAACGTCTCGACTGTATGGGGTGAATTCACCCCTGAGTTCCGCGGGCAAATTCCCGGCGCCGAGAAGGACCCACGCTTCTGGGCAAGCGGCATCAGCCTGGTGGCGCATATGCGCAGCCCGCGCGTGCCGGCGGCGCACTTCAACACGCGCATGCTGGTGACCACCAAGGGCTGGTTCGGCGGGGGCGGTGACCTGACGCCGATGCGGCTCGACACGCCCGAGGCGATGGAGGACGCCGCCGATTTTCACGACGCCCTCAAAACTGCCTGCGGCCGCTATGACCAAGCCTACTATCCTGAGTTCAAAGCCTGGTGCGACCGTTATTTCTTCCTGCCGCACCGGAACGAGCCCCGCGGCGCGGGCGGCATCTTCTATGACCACCATTTCCGCGGCGATGCCGACGCCGACTTCGCTTTCACGCGCGACGTGGGGCTGGCGTTTCTTGATGTGTTCCCTCGCATCGTACGCCGTCGGATGCACGAGAGGTGGACGCCGGAAGAGCGTGAGCACCAACTGGTGCGCCGCGGTCGCTACGTGGAATTCAACCTGATCTACGACCGGGGGACGCTGTTTGGCCTGAAGACGGGCGGCAATGTCGAGGCAATCCTCATGAGCCTGCCGCCGGAGGTGAAATGGCTATAGGCCTCACTCACTCGTCCTCGTCTTCGTCCGCCTCCCCTTCCGCCTCGAGCACGGTGAGCGCTTCGTCGCTTTGCAGCAGCGACGCCTGCTGACGCTCGGTCATCAGGTTCCACGCCGCGCGCAGCAGGTCCTGCAATGCTTCGATTTCCTGCTCCGGGTCGTCGGTGCCGTAATTTCTTGCCGCTTCGATCAGGCTTTCGACGTCGTGGTCGCTGGTACCGCTCATGCAGTAATCTCCGTATCCGTTACTCTGCCGCCACGGCTGCCGGTTTGACCGTCAGTTCGCGCAACCGCGGCGCAACCTCTCGGCCGAACAATTTTATGTTCTCCGCAGTGTCCTCGTGGCCGAGGTGTCCCCCCTGGCCAAAGAACAGCAGGTGGCCGACACCCCCCATGCGGTTGGAAAAATCCCTGATCTGCTGGAAGACGTCGTCCGGCGTGCCGGCAAATACCGTGTCGGTGTCCATGAACTGCTGCACGGTCGCGCGGCGATGGTCAATCGGATTACCCTGCCGGTCCTTCACGATTCGATGCGCGCGCGGTCCCGCCTTCATGATGGCAACATTGGCGCCGACCGAGTTGTAGCCTGGCGGATTGGTGAACGGCTCGGCCACCACCGGCGCGGTGCGCACATAGTCAGCGATCTGGTCGGCGCGGCGCAGCCCTTCCTCACGCGTGGCGCCGACCCCGACCACCGCGGCATAGGCGAGCCGGTCCGGGCCCGCTTCCCAGCCGAGCTCGCGTGCCCGTTGCCGGTACGCGTCGTACATCGGCTTCGCCGTTCCCCCTGAGAGCAGAGTGCCGACAACGTGACCACGCTCGGCTGCGAGCTTGCCGGTATCGACACTCATGCCGGTCATCCAGACCGGCGGGGTCGGCTTCTGGATCGGCTTGGGCCAGATATTGACGCTGCGGTAGTGGAAGAACTCACCCTCCCAGTTGAACGGTCCGTCATGCGTGGAGAGCGCCTTCAGGATGAGGTCATGCGCCTCCCAGTATCGCCGCATCAGCGTGGCGGGATTGGAGTTCGCCGGTTGAATCTCGTAGGGGGCGCCCTTCACGAGGCCCATCTCGAGCCGCCCGCCTGACAGCACATCGAGCCATGCCATCTCTTCCGCCACGCGGACCGGATCGGGACGGTTGGCGATCGGCGTGCCCAGCGAGAGCAGGCGCGCGCGCTTGGTTTCGCGCGCGATGATCGCCAGGGCCATTGGCACCGAAACGGTCATGCAGGTCGCGGTGCTGTGGTGCTCGTTCACCATGATGTCGAGTCCCACCTCGTCGCACAGCGCGAACTCGTCGAGGTAGCGGTTCAGCAGGCCGTGCCCGGTCGGTGGATCGAAGTTGCTGGACGGCAGGACCACGCGCAGCGTGCCGCGCGCAAGCCCGGCTTCCCACGCCGGGTGATACGCCATCTCGGAAAAATACCAGCAGCGCATCTTTCCCCCGCTCCTCAGTTGGTTTCGACGAAACGCACGAGCCGATCGACGAATTCCTTCGGTTGCTCCCAGTGCGGGAAGTGACCAGCGCGCGGAATGATCTCCATCCGTGCGGCTGGAATTTCCTTCTGCCAAGCCTGGCCATAATCGGTCGAGACGATGCCGTCCTGCTCACCCCACAGCACCAGGGTGGGTAGATCGATACGGTGCAACCAGTGCTTCAGGCGCGGGTTGTGCATGTAGGGCTTCCAGCCGAACCGGGTGAACGCCTCCCGCCCACGTGCAATTCCCGCAAGGTCCGTGTCCGGCAATTGCATCAGGTCCCGCTCGCCCTTCGCCGGGTCGGCCCACGCGAGCCGCATGTACTCGTCGCGCGACATCGCGTGCATATCGGCGATATCGCGCTCGGTGAAACCGCGGACCTTGATGCCAAGTGGATCCACCACGACCAGTTGGCCGAACCGCCGCGTATCGCGTACTGCCATCTCGGCGGCGATCCAGCCGCCAAAACAGGCGCCGACGAGGATTGCATCCTCGAGGCCCTCCGACGCAGCAAGGTCGAGATAGAGATAAGCCAGGTCGTCGACTGTCATCAGCCAGTCCGGGAGCGCCGAATTGCCCCAGCCCGGGTGATGCGGTGCGATCAAATGGAATCGCCGCGCGAGCAGGCTGAACCATTCTCGTTGCGGCTGCAGTCCCTCACCAGGGTGGAGAAACAGCAGCGGCTGGCCGGAGCCAACCTCCTCCAGTTCCAACGCAACGCCGGCGATGCTGATCGAACGTGCCATGGGATGAGTGTGCGCGACGGTGTGTTGTGGCTCAAGCGTGCCCTGGCGGGTTAGCCGTTGCCACCTGCGAACTATTCCACTGCCACGGCCAGTTTCGCCAGATAGTGCGCGGTGTCGCCGAACAGGCGTTCGATGACCATGCAACGACGGAAGTAATGACCGACGGCCAGTTCCTCGGTCATGCCGATGCCGCCATGCAGTTGCACGGCATTCTGCGAGACGAAGCGCCCTGCCTGCCCGACACCGACCTTTGCCATGGCGATGTTGTGCGCCCTCTCGGCAGCGTCCGGCTCGTCCACCATCATCGCCGCCAGCATCGCCATCGAGCGCCCTTGCTCCAATGACATCAGCATGTCCGCAAGCCGGTGCTGAACCACCTGATTCGATCCGATGGTGCGGCCGAACTGTTCGCGCGTGCGGCTGTACTCCAGCGTCATGTCGTACAGCGCCCCCATGCAGCCGACGCACTCCGCAGCGGTCGCCGCGATGCCCGCTTCCATGACCCGCTCGATCAAGGGCAGTCCGTTGCCGATTTCTCCCAGCACGGCGTCACCGTCGACGCGCACACCTGATAGCGATACTTCCGCCGCGCGTTGCTCATCTCGTACTGCGTATCCTCGGCGAGCCACGCTGCTCGCGCCGGCATCGACCAGGAACAAGGTGATGCCGTTGGGGTCATCGCGTTCGCCCGAGGTGCGCGCGCTGACCACCAGTGCATCGGCGCAATCACCGTGGGTAACGACGCTCTTGGCGCCATCCAGCACCCAGCCGGAGCCGTCCTTGCGCGCGGTTGTCATGACATCGGTGACGTCGTAGCGCGCCTGGCGTTCCCCATGTGCGAAGGCCAGCTTCGTGCTGCCATCGGCGACAGTTGGCAGAATCCGCGACTTTTGTTGCTCACTGCCGCCGAGACGCACCGCAGTACCACCCAGGACCACACTGGCAACAAATGGCTCCAGGATCAGCCCGCGGCCGAACGCCTCCATCACCAGCATGATCTCGACCGCGCCGCCGCCGAAGCCGCCGTACTGCTCGGCAAACGGCAGTCCGAGCAGTCCTAGTTCGGCGTACTGCGACCAAAGTGCCGCACTCCAGCCACCGGGCTCTTTGAGGTAGTTCTTGCGCTGATCGAAGGCGTAGCGCTCGGTCATCAGCCGATCGACGCTGTCCTTCAGCAGGCGTTGTTCTTCCGTGAGGGTGAAGTCCATCGCGTATCCCCGTTTCCATTCGTCATGGCCGGGCTTGTCCCGGCCATCCGTGGCCGCACCGTGCCGCGACCGAGGGCCGGCACAAGGCCGGCCATGACGCTGGAGTAGCTACAGCCGCAGCACGGCCTTGGTCAGGATGTTCTTCTGTATCTCGTTCGTGCCGCCATAGATCGAGGCTGCGCGCAGGAACAGATAGCTGCCGGTGGCCTGCGTCGCCCATTCCGGTCCGACGTCCGGTTCATTCGACAGCGCCGCGAGTTCTTCCGCCCAGATCGGCATGGACATCGGCCCACCGACATCCATTGCCAGCTCGGTCGTCGATTGCAGCAGCTCGGTGCCCTTCACTTTCAGCACCGACGACAGAGGGTCCGGACGTCCATCGCGCTGTTTGTCGTAGGCTGAGACGACGCGGTACTGGGTGATCTCCAGCGCCTTCATGTCTACTTCGAGCTGAGCGATACGCTGCCGGAACGCCGCATCCTCGATCAGCGGTTTTCCTCCCTCGCGTACGCTGCGCGCCATTTCCTTGGCCGAGCGTACGCGCTCCTTTGACTTGCCGAGGCGTGCAATGCCAGTGCGCTCGTTGCCCAGTAGGAACTTGGCGACATCCCAGCCCTTGTTCTCTTCATAGACACGATTCTCGACCGGCACGCGCACGTCGTCGAAGAACACCTCGTTCAGGTGATGACTGCCGTCGATCGAGATGATCGGCCGCACGGTGATGCCCGGTGTCTTCATGTCGACCAGCAGGAAGGAAATGCCTTCCTGGCGCTTGGCCGCATTGGGATTGGTGCGCACCAACAGAAAGCACCAGTCGGCGTGATGCGCGGTCGAGGTCCAGATCTTCTGGCCGTTCACCACGTAATGGTCACCATCACGCTTCGCCGCAGTTTTCAGCGAGGCGAGATCCGACCCGGCCCCAGGCTCGGAAAAACCCTGGCACCACCAGTCGTCCAGGTTTGCCGCGCGCGGCAGAAAACGCTTCTTCTGCTCGTCGGTGCCGAACTGTATCAGCACCGGCCCCAGCATGGTGATGTTGAACGAGGACAACTCGGGCGCGGGTGCGACCTGATTTTCCTCCAGGAAGATCATCTTCTGAATCGCCGTCCATCCAGGGCCGCCATGTTCCTCCGGCCAGGAAATCGCCGCCCAGCCGCGCTTGTTCAGGATGCGTTGCCAGCGGACGGTGTCTTCCTTGCGCGGGCCGTAGCCCAGGCGCATCCGCTCGCGAATGTCGGCGGGCAGGTTGTCGCGGATGAAAGCACGCACCTCGTCCCGAAACGCCGCTTCGTCTGGCGTGAAGCGCAGGTCCATCGGATGTCTCTCCCTACTGGCCGGTAGCGACTTTGGCAGCACGGGAAAAAGAAAGGAAGGTCGCTCAGAACTGCTTCAGCAGGCGCTCGATGTAGTCCAATTCCATCTGCGGCCGCTCACGGTTGGCCCCACGGCGGCGCAGCTCCTCCTGAATTGCCTGAGTACGCTGTCGTTCCCGCTCCTCCGGTACTGTCACATCGGCGCTCTCATCGGCGCCAGAGCTGCCCTGGCCGTAGCGACGGCCGAGCGGGTCGCGGCCCGTCTGTGCGCGCCCAGGCGGTGGCCCCGGCCGGTAGCCATTGCCCTGATCGTCGCCCTGGCCGTCACGCAGCGTCAGTCCCATCGGGCCGTCACCGTCACCTTCCTGCTCGCTGCCGTCCTGGCCGTTCTGTTGGCCGAATTGCTTCGCCATCGCCTGGCCCATTTCGCGGCCGCCCTTCTGCAGCGCCTCGATCGCCTTTTGCTCGGACTCGCCGGCGACAGCGTCGTTGCCTTCAGCCAGCTGGCGACCTGCTTCGCGCATGGCGGTGTCCGCCTCGCCCAGACTGGGCGGCACCTGCCCGGTAAGGTCGCCAAATTGCTGCATCAATTCACCGAGAGAGCGACGCAATGCCTGCTGCACCCGCCGATCCGTTTCGCGCTGCGCAGTGTCATCCGAAGGCTGGGAGGGCGGCTGATTGCCGCGGAACCGCGTGCCCTGATCGGCACGGCTTTGCGAATGGTCGAGCAATTTCCCTTGGCGTCCGATCATGTCCTGCACCGCGCCCATCTGCTGTCGGCCGCGGCGACGCTGTGACTCGGCGCGCTCGCCCTCGCGCCCGTGTTCGGCGCGGGCGTTGCGCAGCTTGTCGAGCATCCGCTCCAGTTCCGCCATGCGCTGTTGCGCGTCCTGCATGCGGCCTTCGCGCGCAGCCTCACGCGCCTGGTCAGCCAGCTTGTCCAGGTCGCGATTGGTCAGGTGCTGCGCGTTCGGATCGTACGGCATCTCGGAGTTGTTGCGCCGCGCTTCCTCTGCGAGAGCCTCCATGTGGCGCGCGATCGCCTCCTCCAGTTCCTTCAGCCGCTGCTCCAGCGCCTGCCGGTTGGCATCGGTCGGCTCGCGGATCGCCTTGTCGAGCGCATCCCGGGCTGCCTGGCGTGCCTCCTCCAACGCATGCGCGGTTCGTTCGGTCTGACCCTCCTCCAGATGAAGCGCGAGCTCCCACATTTGTCGCTGGGCTTCGCTGACCGCCTCGGACGCCTTGTTGCGCTCGAGCAGGTAATAGATTGCGCCCAGGTTCAGATACGCGCCGTAGTCACCGGCGAATGCCTCGGGCTTGGTGAGCAGCGCGTCGAGACCGTTGATCGCGGGGTCCCGGTCGTCCGGATGGAGGCTGAGGCCGCGGCGGATCGCCATGAGCGCGCGCGCGACGGGGTGCTGAAACGGACGCTCCGGCAGCACGAACTCGGCTTCGGCACTTTCACCCGGCTGGTTTATCGCGTCTCGCGCCACCAGCTTGCCGATCACCGGCAGCCCCGCCCAAGGATGCGCGGTCAGGTCCTGCTGGTTAACGCCATGCGCCGATTTCGGCTGGCCGCCCGGGAGCGGAATACTGACCACCAGCGGCGAGGCGTCGGCCCGGTCGCGCAAGCGCAGCTCGGCCTGGAGGGAAACCACTCCGTAGTCGTCAGAGGCACGCCAGGGCAGCCGAGTTTGTTGGCTGCCGGCTGCCCGGCCGGGGTTCTCGCTCCACGCTGCTGTCGGCCTTTGATCGGCAATGACGGCCAGATCCCAGGCGGCCAGCTGGCGGCCGTCGCGGCGGACAGTTAGATGGCCTCCTTGCGACAGGTCGCGGTCAGCTTGAAAACTCGTCTGGTCCAGCGCCCGAAACGCGTCCGACCGGCCAGCCAGGGACAGCGTAGGAGCGTCAGTTCCTCCGGTGACGCTGACGGTCAGCCGGGAGCCGGCGGGCACCGACACGGTGCCGCTATCCGCCTTCAGAAAGACCGGCGCCAGACGGGTATAGGCCGGTGGCGTGATCCACGCCTGCAGCTCAGTGGCCGGCGGCGGCGTTTCGCGCGGCAGCGTCGGCTGCAAAGCCATGGCCAGTCGCGATGGTGCATCGTTGCCAGCGATGGCGAGGGCGGCGATCAGGGCGAGCAACAGCGCAGCGCGGAGCGCACGCGGATCGCGCCGCGCCAGGCCAGGCCGCGGTAACCCGACCCGCAATTGCCGCACTGAGCGCACTGCGCGCATGACATGCGCCTGCCACAGCGCAAGCGACGCACTGTCGGGGCCGCCCGATGGCCGGTCCGTCAGCACCGAAAGCGGCCGGTGGGCAAGTCCTGACGCAAGCTCGAGCCGCCGGTCCGCCGCCTTGTCGTCCGGCGCCGCGAGATGCCACAGGCCGCGGACAAGCAACGCAAGGACCAGCAGCGGCGTGACCAATAACAACGCGATGTGCAACCAGGGCGGCAGGAGTCGCGGCAGGTCCAGCAGTGCCGCCACGACGAACAGGCCGGCGACGGCCAAAGCCGGCCAGAGCGCTGGCCAGATACGCTCGAACAGGATGGCGATGCGTGCCAGGGTGCGCCGCCCGGCGAGGCGGCGGAGCAGGCGATCGGTATCCCCGCCCGGTGCGTTCATTTCAGCCAATGTGGCACCCGCTCGCCTCGCCACAAGTCGGCAAGGGCTTCTCGTTGGCGGATCACTGACCAGTTGCTGCCGTCCACCATCACCTCGGCCGCGGGCAGGCGTGCATTGTAGGACGAACTCATCACCGAGCCATAGGCACCGGCGTCGAGTATCGCGACGCGGGCGCCGGGGGTGAGCGGTGGCAGCAGGCGATCGCGTGCGAATGTATCGCCGGACTCGCACACCGGACCGACCACATCGGCCGGTGCTGGTGCAGCGACGGCATCGACCGGCGAGACGGGGACGATGCCATGCCAGGCGTCGTACATGGCGGGACGGACCAGGTCGTTCATGGCTGCATCCAGCACGACGAAGCGACCGCCCTGCGTTTGCTTGGCCAGGATGACGCTGGACAGCAGGACGCCCGCAGGCCCGACCAGCCAGCGACCGGGCTCGATGAGGACGCCGGCGTCGAGATCGCGCAGGGCGCTGCGGATCGCGCCAGCCAACGCGGCGGGGAGGGGGGCTGGCTCGTCGCGATACGGGATGCCGAGCCCGCCGCCACAGTCGATGACGCGCACCGGCAGGCCATCCGCGCGCAGGGCGCGGGTGAGCTCGGCAAGCCGCCCGAATGCGGCGCGATAGGGTGCGAGCGACAGGATCTGACTGCCGATATGTGCTGCGAGGCCCACCGGCTGGATGCCAGGCAATGCTGCGGCACGTCGATACAGCGCGGCGGCATCGGCATAGGGGATGCCGAACTTGTCCTGCGCCCGTCCAGTGGTGATCTTGGCGTGTGTACCCGCATCGACGTCTGGATTGATCCGCAGCGCGACCTGCGCGGTATGGCCCGTTGCCGTCGCGATCGCCGAGAGCATCTCCAACTCTTCGGCGCTTTCCACATTGATCTGGGCAATGCCTTGGATGAGTGCAAAACGGACTTCGCGCTCGGTCTTGCCGACGCCCGAGAAGACGATGTTGCCCGCTGGGATGCCGGCCTCGCATGCACGGCGCAGTTCGCCTTCGCTGACCACGTCAGCTCCGGCACCCTCCGCAGCCAGCAGCCGCAGCACGGCCAGCCGGTCATTCGCCTTCACGGCATAGTGGATGTGTGTTTCCACGCCGGCAGCGGACAGCGCGCCAACAAGCATACGATACCGCCGTCGGATCGAGGAGGCGGAATAGACCCATACCGGCGTGCCTGTGATATCGGCGATGGCATTCAGCGGAACCTCGTCGATCAGCAGCCCGTCCATCGCGTGCATCGCGAGATGCGGCCGCCCGGCGATCAGCTCTGCCGGAGTGGGATCAGGAGTGGTGGTGGCCGGCATAGGGGTCATGGAACTCCCCAGTATACATCGGCGCGAGCCGGCGAGGAGGCCGATGTCGGCGTTCCAGTCGTCTCCCAACTAGAGTAGGTAGGGCCACACGCAACGGTTGAAGCTCCCAGAGGACGTGGATGAGGGCGCGCTGAGCCAAGCCGTCCGCCGCGCGGAGGAATTAGGACGGCATGGACATGCTGCAGGCGCTCGAACCAACCGCCGATTCTGGCTGGCTGCTGATCGAGCAGGGCTATGATCCAGTTCGCGAGGTCAGCATCGAATCCCGCTTCACCGTCAGCAATGGTCTTTTGGGGGTTCGCGGCGCTCGCGCGATCAGCCGCGGGCCGACCTGGGTGTCGTGGCTGCAGCATCTCAAATGGGCATCCTGGCCACGAACCTTCGTCGCCGGGCTGTTCGATACGCCGAATATCGACCCACCTGTGCCCGCCCTGGTACCGGCTCCCGACTGGCTGCGCGTGCGTGTGCATCTCGACGGCGAACCGGTCCTGCAGCACATGGGCGAGAAGCTGTCTCACCAGCGGATTCTGGACATGCGCCGGGGAGCGCTGCTGACGCAGTGGCGTCACCGGAACCCCAGCGGCGTGGTGGTGAAGGTGTCCACATATCGCGCCGTATCCTTGGCCGATCGCCGGCTGGGCCTCCAGCTTGTCCGGGTGGAGGTCGAGGATGAAGCGGCGCATGAGGTCAGCCTGGAGGCTCGGTTCGGCCAGATGGGCGGCGGGCTCGATGCCGACCGGCTGGAGCAGGACCTGGGCGTATGGCGCACCGAACAGTCCGGCAAGAGCCTGGCGATCGCCTGCTCGGCTGCGCTGCAACTGAATGGCGCAGAATTGCCTGGGCGGGCGCCTAGCCCGTTCCATTGGTCCTGGCATTGGACATCAGAGGCCGGGTTGGCCGCATCGTTCCAACGCATGATCGCGGTCGTGCGTGCCGACGACCCGGCCGGTGATCCTTCACGAGAGGCGCTGAACGCGCTCGATCGCGCGAAGCGGGGCGGCTGGCGGGACGTGCTCGCGCAACACGAGGCAGCTTGGGCGGAGCGGTGGCAGCAGAGTGATCTGGTAGTCGCTGGAGACGATGCTGCAACGCAGGCCCTGCGGTTTGCCGTCTATCATCTCAACGGCGCCGCCAATCCGGCCGACGAAAAGGTTTCGATCGGCGCTCGTGCGCTGACCGGCGATGCGTATCTCGGGCACGTGTTCTGGGACACCGAGACGTATGTGCTGCCATTCTATATCGCGACGTGGCCGGAGGCGGCGCGCGCTCTACTCATGTATCGCTATCACATGCTGCCGGCCGCACGCGCCAAGGCCGCCCGGATGGGTTGGCGCGGCGCGATGTACGCCTGGGAATCCGCCGATACCGGCGAAGAAACCACGCCGGACCACGTCCTGGACCCCCGGGGAGCGACGATCCGCGTACTGTGCGGCATCCAGGAGCAGCACATCAGCGCCGACGTCGCTTACGCAGTCTGGCAGTACTGGGAGGCGACCGGCGATGATCGGTTCATGCTCGACGCCGGCGCCGAGATATTGCTGGAAACCGCGCGGTTCTGGGCCAGCCGAGCGGTGCTCGAGGCGAACGGCAAGCGCCACATTCGAGAAGTCATCGGCCCCGATGAGTACCACGAATCCATCGACGACAGCGCCTACACGAATGTCCTGGCGCGCTGGACCATCCGGCGAGGCATCGACATTGCCACGACCTTACGTGAACGCTGGAAGGACCGTTGGGAACAGCTTTCAGGCAAACTCGGTTGCGATGACGCCGAGCTGAGGGGCTGGGCCGACGTTGCAGACACGCTGTTCATCAACTTCGATCCGAAGAGCGGACTGTTCGAGCAATTCACCGGCTTCTTCGAACTCGAAGAGGTCGATCTGGCACAGTACGCCGGCCAGACATTGCCCCTGGACGTCGTGCTCGGACGCGAGCGAGTGCAGCGCTCGCAGATCGTCAAACAAGCCGACGTTGTCGCTTTGCTCGCAATGCTACCGGACGAATGCGGTGCCAAGGCCCGGCTGGCGAATTTTCAATTTTATGCCAAGCGCTGTGCGCATGGCAGCTCGCTCAGCAAGGGGATGCATGCACTGGTTGCCGCCCAATTGGGCGACGTGGCCAGCGCGCTCCGCTACTTTCGCGAAACGGCGGCCATCGATCTGCATGGCGCCAGCGACAGCGTCGCCGGCGGCGTGCACATCGCGGCCCTTGGCGGCCTGTGGCAGGCGGCCGTGTTCGGCTTCGCCGGAGTATCGCTGCGTTGCAATGCCCTCCGCATCAATCCGCACCTGCCGGCCGGGTGGCAGCGGCTGGGTTTCTGCGTACACTGGCGCGGCCGGCTGGTGAGGGTGGACATCGATCAGGCAGCGAAGGAAGTCGCCGTCTCGCTCGTCAAGGGCGATGCCATGCCGCTGGAGGTGAGCGGCAAGAGCCACCTGCTCAGACCTGCTGGGACGTATCGTACCGGGTTCTGACCCGCGAGGAGTCGGCAATAGGGGAGTGAACAAGATGCGCGGCTTCGCCATCACCGCGACGCTTGCCGGTGCCGTCACCGGTACGGCCAATGCCACGGCCACGCTTGATCGCACGTCGTACGGCACCACGCAGGCTGGCCAACCCGTCGAGATCTTTACCATGACCAACCAGCATGGCCTGCACGTGCGGTTCCTCAGCTATGGCGGGGTCATTACCGAGATGGTGGTGCCGGACCGCGCAGGACGCCTGGACAATGTCGTGCTCGGGCTGCGGAACCTGCGCGACTACGAGACGCTCAGCGCGCATTACGGCGCGATCACCGGGCGCTTTGCCAACCGCATCGCCAATGCGCAATTCACGTTGAATGGCCAGACCTATCATCTGATCGCCAACAATGGGAGCAACTCGCTGCATGGCGGACCCGACGCGCTCGACAAGCAGGTATGGACCGTGTCGCCTACGCCTGCTCCGAACGGCGTTGCCGCGACACTCACCTATGTCAGCAAGGATGGCGAGCAAAACTTCCCCGGCACGCTGACGACACACGTCACCTACACCCTGACCAACGACAATGAGTTGCGCATTGATTATCAGGCCACGACTGACAAGGACACGGTGGTCAACTTCACCAATCATTCCTACTTCAACCTGGCAGGGAACGGTTCAGGTTCGGTGGAACACCAGATGCTGTTGATCAATGCCGAGCGTTACACACCAACAGGTCCGGATCAGATCCCAACCGGCGAGCTGGCTCCCGTGGAGGGTACGCCATTCGACTTCCGGCAGATGATGCCCATCGGCGCGCGACTGCACAGTGCCACTCAGCAGATGGTCTATGCACATGGTTACGACCACAACTTCGTGCTGAACCGCAAGCTCGGCGAGAGCACGACGTTTGCTGCGCGCGCCTATGATCCACGGTCCGGCCGCGTGCTCGACTGCTTCACCACCGAGCCCGGTCTGCAGGTCTATACCAGCAACTATCTGAACGGGTCGGTGGTTGGTTCATCTGGGTCGACGTATCGCCAGACGGAGGGGTTCACACTGGAGACGCAGCATTTTCCGGACAGTCCGAACAAGCCCGGCTTTCCGAGCACTGTGCTGAAGCCCGGGCAGGAGTTTCGCTCCTCGACGATGTTCCGCTTCGCGACTGACGCACCGCTGCCGCCACTGCCACGCTGACACAGGAGATGCGCATTGTCAGACCGTGCAACCTTTGATGCCGATGTTCTCGACACTCTGCGGCGCCGGAAGGAAGTCGGCATCCGGACCAGCCGCAATCCACAGCGACCGGTGACGATCTGGATTGTCGTCGTGGACGACGCCGTGTTTGTCCGCTCCGTGCGTGGTCCGCAGGGCAGATGGTACATTGCCGCACGCGCGGATGGCGAGGCGACCTTGGTTATCGGGCAGGAAAAGTTGCCGGTGCGCGTGACGCCGGCAACCGATCCCGGCAGCGTGGCTGCCGTCAGCCAGGCGATCCTGAGCAAGTATGCAACCAGCCCCTATGCACAGGTGATGGTCTCGGACGAGATCGTGCCGACGACGCTGCGGCTCGATCCATGCCGTTAGGCGCGTGTCCGGAGCCGGCCGCGGCGCAGGTTATTTTGCGACGATATGGCCGCGCGATTTCGGGTTGAAGTCGTCGAAGAACTCGTAGCGGCCCGCCCGTAGCGGCCCGATATTGAGGACCACCTCCTGCCCCGCAGGAACGACCTTCTCTCGATGCAACTCATGGCTTTCGAATTCGGAGGCCGCAGCATCCTCGTTGCGCACGCGCAGCTCGACCTTCTGCCCGGCCGGCACGTTCAGTTCCTTCGGTTCGAAGACGCGATTGCGGATCGTGAGATTGGCCGTCGGCGTCTCGGCCACGGCTGAGGACGCCACGAAGACAAAGGACAGCAGGGCGAGTCTGAACTGCATCGGTTTCCGTCCGCATAGTTGCGACTGATTTGCAGTCGCACATCCGGGCGCTGAATGCAAGATCGGCCAGCAGAATGGCGCCACCACTGCTCCCCCCTGCTATAGGTGACGTTCGACATGTGAACCCGTTGGGACCTCATGACACTGCAGATCATCCTGATCGTCGCTGCTGTCGTTGTGCTGCTGGTGGTCGCACGGTCACTGCGCATCGCCTCGGAATGGCAGCGCGCGGTAGTGCTGCGACTGGGGCGCTTCCACAAGGTGAAGGGACCCGGCCTCTATCTGGTATTTCCGATCATCGACAGTGTCGCGCAGGTGGTCGATCTCCGCATCCAGACCACGACCATCACGGCAGAACAGGCCCTGACGCGTGATACGGTTGCCGTCGGGGTGGACGCCATCGTGTTCTGGCAGGTCAGTGACGCGCAGGCTGCCGCCGTCAACATTGCCAACTACCGCGAGGCGATCGAGCGGGTGGCACAGACCAGCCTGCGCGAGATGATCGGCGCCACCGACCTTTCACGCCTGCTCTCGGATCGCAAGGCGGCCGACGAGGAACTGCGACGGACGATCAGCGAGAAGACCACTCACTGGGGCGTGGTCGCACGCAGCGTCGAGATCAAGGATGTATCGATCCCGCGCGAGTTGCAGGATGCGATGAGTCGTCAGGCGCAGGCGGAGCGTGAGAAGGATGCCCGTGTCACGCTGGCATCGGCGGAGCGGGAAATCGCGCGCCAGGTGCTGGAGGCTGCGGCGCTGTATGGGCAAAATGCCAATGCGCTGAAGCTGCGTCAGATGAACCTGCTGTATGAAATGAACAAGGATCGCGGCACGACCGTGCTGATTCCCACGGACATGGCGAGCAGTCTCGGCGGCCTGATGGGGCTGGCCGAGGCGATGGCCAAGTCGCAGCAGACCGATAGTTGATCCCCCGTCATCCCGACCGGCGTGCATGGCCAAAGCCTGGGCGTCGGCACCGGATCCGGGTCGGCTTCGCCGCCTGGCATGACGTGGCGGCACAGCTATCGGCAGACTGCGTCCATCAAGCCGCGGATGTAACCATAACAGAATGCGAAGGCAGTGCCGGACGGATCGCGACCGGCGATTTCGGGCACGTGGTCCGGCATCAGCATGTACTGATAGCCGACCTCGTGGTAGGTCCGCAGCGACCGCGCCATATCCATATCGCCTTCGTCCGGAAACACCTCCATGAAGTCGAGCTTGCGCCCACGGATATTGCGGAAATGCACGTTGAACAGCTTGCCCCGTGAGCCGAACCAGCGGATTGCGTCATAGATTTCCTGGCTCGGATCGTCGAGCATCTCCGCCACGGTGCCCTGGCAGAAGTTCAAGCCATGATATGGGCTTTCACGCATCGTCACGAAGCGCTTCAGTCCATCGACCGTGCCCAGCACACGGGTGACGCCCTTGTAGCCGGGCGGCGTATACGGATCATGCGGATGGCAGGCCAGACGCACTTTTGCCGCCTCCGCCACCGGCACGACCGCGGCCAGAAACGCGTCAATGCGTTCCCAGTTTTCGTCCTCGGAGACGACGCCCGCCTTGCCGGGTGGCGCCGCGTGGTCGGCATTCGCCCAGCGAAACGCCGCATTGCGCGATCCGCCGCGTCCCGGTTCATCGCCAGTACGCGGAATGCCGATGATATTGAAATTGTATTTTGCCGCTGGAATCCCCGCTGCGCCGATGCGCTCGATCAGCCGACAGATCGAGTCCAGTTCCCGCTGCCGCTCCGGGTCTTTGCCCAATAAGACATGCGGGCTCTGCGCCTCCTCGATCGGACGCGACGACAACGGCAGCTGCACCATGTCGAGCGTAAGGCCGAATCTTTCTGCGTGCTCGCGCTGCCGGGTGAGATCAGCGACGGTCCAATCATGCGGATTGCCCGGCGGATCAACGCAGACATGCGTCACTCCGAGTTGCGCCCAGACACGATAGTCATGGTCATCCCGCGGCCTGATCTGGGTTCCGACATACATTGCCGCCTCCTTCTGGACCGGAATGCCACACTCGTCGCCGGCATTACAGCATCGATGCGCCGCTGATACCTGCTATCAGTGAAGCATGGCTCAGCCTTACGTGTCATGGCGACCCCCGCGCAAGCGGGGGGAAACAATCTCGTGTCAGGTGCGCTCCCGGCCCGAGTTTGCTGCTGCGTTTGCTGCAAGGGAACAGTGCTTGTGGCGCGTCCCTAATCCGCCGCGCCGCGCGCTGGCTGCGCCGGGAGCGAGCGACGGCCCGTCAGTTCGTCGCCGGCATTGCGCGGCATCCACAGCGCGACCGGTGCGGCGGACAAGGTGAAAAGTGCGACGACGAGGAAGGCATGGCTGAAATCGATCGGCTCGGGGACCGATCGCCCCGCCAGTGCCATGGAGATTTCCAGCGACACCGCACCCGCTGAGATACCGAGAACCGCCGCGAGCTGCTGGCCGGTGACGTAGAGACTGGTCGCCGAGCTCATGCGCGAGCGCGGCACATCACCGTAAGCAAGGGTGTTGTAGGCAGTGAACTGCAACGACCGGAAGAAGCCGCCGATCAGCAACGCCGCGTAGATCGCCGCGGCCGGCCAGGTGGGACGGAACGCTGCACAGATCGCGATCATCGCTGCGGAGATCACGCCGTTCCATACCAGCGTGTCGCGAAACCCGAACAGCCGCAGCGCACGTTGGGTCGCCGGCTTCATCACCAGTGCGCCGGCAGAACTCGCGAAGGTGATCATACCGCTTTGCACTGCGGAAGCGCCGAAGCCGACCTGCAGCATCAAAGGCAGCAGGAAGGGAATGGCGCCAATGCCGATGCGAAACGGCACCATCGCCGACAAAGCGACGCCGAAGCACGGAAGACGCATCAATGACAGGTCGAGCAGAGGCGCCGGGTGATGCCGCGCGTGCAGCAGATAGGCAACCATGGCGACCAGACCGACGCCGATCATCGCCTCGGTCAGGTCGCGCGGCACGACGCCCCGACCGGCGGTCTCGAGTCCGAACATCAACCCCGACAATGCGACGCCGGACAGGACAAGTCCGACTCCATCGAACCGGCCGCGCGGTGGCTCGCGCACCTCTTCGACGAAGATGCTGACCAGGACGATGCCCAGGATGCCGATCGGCACGTTGATGTCGAAAATCCAGCGCCAGTTGAAATAGGTGACGATGAAGCCGCCGACCGGCGGTCCAAGCACCGGGCCGAGCAGCGCCGGAACCGTGAGCCATGCCATCGCTGCGACGAGTTCCTGTTTGGCAGCGGTGCGCAGCAACACCAGACGGCCCACCGGCACCATCATCGCCCCGCCGATGCCTTGCAGGACTCGCGCGCCGACCAAAAAGGCCAGGCTGTCAGCGCGGCCACAGAGTACCGATCCAACGGTGAAGACGGCAATTGCGGCGCGAAACACGCTGCGTGCGCCATAACGATCGGCGATCCAGCCACTGGCCGGAATGAACACCGCAAGCGACAACAGGTAAGAGGTCAGCGCGACATTCATGTGCACCGGTTCGGCGCCGAACGCCTTCGCCATCGTGGGCAGCGCGGTGGCAATGATCGTCGAGTCGAGATTCTGCATGAACATGGCGCAGGCCACGATCATGGCGGTCGTTCGGGTTCGGCTACTGGTACGGATCCGCGGTGGGCGGGCGGGGTCGCTCATTGCCCGCTGGTCAGTAGCACCGGTCCCCCCCGGGAGAAACCTCCCGCGACGCCGCTCGCAGCCTCCTCCCGTTCGCGGTTGCCGCGGTCGAGCGTCCGGTTATGGCAACAGCACGGTACTGCCGGTGGTTTTACGCGCCTCCAAGGCAATGTGTGCCGCCGCCGCGTCCTTGAGCGGGAAGGTTTGGTTCACCGCGATCTTGACGACGCCCTTGGACACCACCTCGAACAGTTCGCCCGCTACCTTCTCCAGATCTTCGCGTTTCGCCGTGTAGGTCGCGAGGCTCGGCCGGGTCACATACAGGCTGCCTTTTGCCGACAGAACGCCGATATCGAATGGCGGCACCGGACCGGATGCGTTGCCGTAACTCACCATCAGGCCGAGTGGTGCGAGACTGTCGAGGCTGGCGTTCCAGGTGTCCTTGCCGACGCTGTCGTACACCACCGGAACCATCGCCCCGCCGGTGATGCGTTTTACCTCCGCCGCCAGGTTGGCATGCCCGATGACGGTATGCGCCGCGCCATGCGCGCGCGCCAGTTCCGCCTTTTGCTCGGTCGACACCACACCGATCACGGTTGCTCCCAGGTATTTCGCCCACTGACAAAGGATCAAGCCGACTCCGCCGGCGGCCGCGTGCGCCACGATCGTATCGCCTTCCTTCACGCGGTACGTACGGCGGATCAGGTATTGCGCGGTCATGCCCTGCAGCATCATGGCTGCCGCGGTCCTGAAATCGATCGAGTCGGGAAGTTTCACCAGCCGGTCAGCGGCAATGACGCGTTCGGTCGCATACCCACCGAGTGAACCAGCATACGCGACGCGGTCGCCCGGCTTGACGTTCGTCACCCCCGGTCCGACGGCGATGACGCTTCCTGCTCCTTCCTGACCAATGGTCAGCGGCATGGAGGGCGCCTTGTACAGGCCCGACCGGAAATAGACGTCGATGTAGTTGAGGCCGACCGCTTCCTGTTTGATCAGTGCCTCGCCAGGAACCGGTTCAGGGCGGGGCACATCGTCCCACTTCATCACCTCTGGACCACCGGTCGTGTGGATGCGGATAGCCTTGATCATGGTTTTCTCCGTACGCGTTTGGCCGATCAGGCGGCCGCAGGTGCAATGGGCTGCAGCAATGGCTGCGTTTGTGCTTCGAGCGCCAACAGCCACCGCTTTGTGTCGAGGCCGTCACCGCCGGAATAGCCGCCGATATGTGTGGTCGCCCCTCGCGTCAGGCGCCCGGGGGCAAGGACGACGCGGTGGCAGGGGATGAGGATCGGTATGGGATTGTTGCCGTTGGCCTGACCAACCGACCGAGGACTGCCACCGGCCACTCTGGCAATGTCGCGGTAGGTCTTGGTCGCTCCGTAAGGAATCGTACACAGCGCCCGCCACACTCCTTGTTGATAGGTGCTCCCGGCAGGAGCGAGCGGCAAGTCGAATGCGGTCAACTCCCGGTCGAAATATCTGTGGAGCTGATCGCAGGCGCGACGCAGCAGTCGGGTCGAACCTTGTTGGCTCCCCCAACCCCAATCGACTGAGACGATGGCGCCGTCCTCTTCCGAGACGGAGAGGTCACCGACCGGGGTATGGAGCGAAAGCTGAGGCACGGGGACGAATGGCAGCGCCGCCCTGCGGCATGTGTCAAGGGCAGTGCGTTCGGGTAGGATCGCCCATGACGCGTGAGGAGATCGGGGTCGCACTCGGGACGCCGTTGGCATTCTTGATAAGCAATGCGCACGGCATTCCCCCAATCCGCTGATGTTGCCCCAGCAATGGTCGTGTTGGTGCAGAGGATTGGCCCTGCGCTGGTACGGCTCGCTTAGAGCAACCCGCTTCACGTGACGTGAAAGGTGGCTAGCGCTCCTCGATCGGCTCGACGATCAAAGCGCAACCCCCTCTCGAAAGCCGCACCTGGTTTGGTTGGCGGAAGCCATCCTGCTGCGTGGCGATCGATCGGATCGAGCGCGTTCTGCGCGATTAGGAGGCTGCTCGCTTGAGACGCTCATTCCGCGATATCGATGAGGGAGACTGACCGCAGCAGGTTTGTGCTGCGGCGGAGCACCAAGGACCTCACGGCAGCTTGTCGACCATTCCGTCGACGCTGTGGTGTTCGTCGCCTGCTCGCAATTGTACTACCCAAGCGCAGATCTGCTCAGACCGTTCTTAAGCTTGAGTACAGCTTCGTCGAGGCAGTTTGCCAGAGCTGTGTGAGCAAGGCTGACGCTTTCGCATGACCACGTACTGCGTGGCCCGGCCGTCCGGCCAGTCGGTTAATCCACCCGTAATCTCGCGGCCTTAGAACAGCAGATGGAGCGCCGGGCGAGGCACGCCGCTTCGGGAAAAGCCCCGTAGCGGTGACGGTCCTGTAAACGGGCGCTTCTGCGATAGCCAGAACGGCACGGATTGCGAATTCTTGCACGCAGGAAAGCCGTATGGCACGCTCACTCGCCAGGTTATCACACAGCATCACTGGCCGTCTGTACACAGCCATAGGAGTGCTCTGCCTCCTAATGCTGGCTATGGGCTTGCAGACCATCGTCTACTCTGATTCGGTCGCAGTCAGTGCTCGCTTGGTCGCTCGCGACAGCATAGACGCCCTTGGCGACGCCGATCAATTTGACGAGCAGATGGACAGCTACCGCCGCCTGGCCCTAGCGGCAGATCCCGCATCCGAGGATCAGCTGGCAGGCGCCGAGGGCCAGCTGCGCAAAATTGTTTCGGAGTCTGAGAGATCCGGCGCATTGACGCCCGCAGTGGCCAAGACGCTGTTCTCCCATGTCGCGGCACTTCAAGAGCATGCGCGCGGCATCTTGAGCTTGGCAGATGAGGCGGCGCGAGCTGGTGCCAAGGAGCATTTTGCTGAGATCATAAACGCCGCTGAGGACAGTGTCACCGAATGGAAATCGCTTGCTCGCGAAGCAACGAGCGTCGAGCTGGATCGCCTGAGCACACGAGCGGCTGATATGCACCGCCTGTATTCGTTCGCCATGGCGGGCGCCTGCCTGATCGGCCTGGCCGCAATCTTGGTCAGCCGGGGCGTACTGTGGCGCCTGCGCAGGCTAACGGCCGCCATGTTGTCGCTCGCTTCGGGCGATAACTCCACAACTGTGCCGTTTAAGGGAGAGCACGACGAAGTTGGCGAGTTGGCAGACGCGCTCGAGGTGTTCCGAGCCCTGACCGGTTCCGCTTTAATGAGCGAGGCTAACCTAAAGGCCGCGCTGGAGAGCATGGTCGAGGGCATCGTCATCTTCTCAGACGATCACCGGATCATCTGGCACAACAACAAATTTGCTGAGATGCTGCACCTGAGCCGGAACGACTGCACCAGCTTGTCGTCGGCCGAGATCTCCCGACACCTGATTGACGAGCAGGGTTGGACCCCTGAACTGATCGAGGGCATGTGGGAGCGCGCTGCAGCAGTGCGCAAGCACGGAGGTACGGCAACCTTCGATATCGATCTGCAGGACCTCCGCTCGTACAATGTTACCACGACCTTGATGCCGAACGGCAACCTGCTGGTTGCGGCTGAGGATGTGACCGAGCGCCGCATTTCGGCACAACGCATCCATCATCTCGCGCACCATGACGCGCTGACCGGGTTGCCAAACCGGGCCGCCTTTCAGGAGCGACTGGAACTCGCCGTGGACGATGCGATTTCAGAGCGCGGGCTAGCCGTCACGCTCCTCCTGTGTGACCTCGACCACTTCAAGGAGGTCAATGACACCTTCGGCCATCCCGCCGGCGACGAGCTCTTGCGGGAAGCCGCCGAACGGATCCGGGCGACGATGCGCAAGACCGACTTGCTTGCCCGGCTAGGCGGTGATGAGTTTGCCATCGTCCATATCACCGGTTCGGAACCGGAGGAGGCACATGCTCTGGCAGAGCGTATTGTCTCGGCGCTGAACCAACCTTTCGAGGTGCAGGGAAACAAGGTCACTATCGGCGTCAGCATCGGAGTCTCCTCCGCGCCAATCGACGCCGCCTCCCCGGTCGAGCTGCTGAAGCAGGCGGACCTGGCGCTCTATGTCGCGAAGCGCGGCGGGCGAGACCGGTTCGTGGCTTACGACGCCGGCATGGCGGAGCAGTTTGCCGAGCGGCGCGCGCTGGAGGCCGAACTGCGGCTGTCGATTGATGCTGAGGTGCTATCGGTACATTACCAGCCCCAGGTCGATCTGGAATCGCGCCACATCATTGGCTTTGAAGCGCTGGCACGGTGGGAGCATGCGACTCGCGGGATAATCCCGCCATCAGCGTTCATCCCGATCGCCGAGGAAAGCGGCCTGATCATCCGGCTAGGCGAGTGGGTGCTGCGGCGTGCCTGCCGGGACGCAGCTTCGTGGGACACGGAAGCAAGAATCGCGGTCAATGTCGCCTCTCAGCAATTCCGGCATGAGGGATTCGTGGACGTCGTTCGGGCCGCGCTCCGCGAGAGCGGCCTGTCTCCGCGTCGCCTGGAACTCGAGATTACCGAGACCGCCATGTTGAACGACGGCGAGCACATGTTGGCGGTGCTGACGAAGTTGCGGGGTTTGGGGGTCAAACTGTCGGTGGACGATTTTGGCACGGGCTACTCAGCGCTGCACTACCTGCAGAAGTTCCCGTTCGACCGGATCAAGATTGACCAGTCGTTCGTGCGCGAACTCGGTCGCAGGGATGAAAGCGACGCGATCGTTCGTGCGGTCTCAGCACTCGGGGTAAGTCTCGGAGTCCCGACGCTCGCGGAGGGCGTGGAGACCGAACTGCAGGCCAAGCTTGTCTTGCGCGCGGCTTGCGGCGAGGCCCAGGGATACCTATTCGGGCGCCCAGTACCCGCCAGCAAGGTACCCGAGCTGCTTCGGATCAAAGAGCTGGAGGCGGCGGACTAGCGACCTCGCATGGCCTTGTTCACTGCCGCCGCATCAATGTTGTCGAGAGCGACGTGCGGTCAGTCACCGGCCGACCGCACACGTTGCGTCTGCAAACGAAGGCGGCGGCGCCCTCGGAGCCCGCCCACTTGCCGGCTGCAGGATGGCTCTCGGTTAGCGCATCCGGCCGGGCCACGCGCAACACGGCAAGCGCGGGGTCAGGTGAGGCGAGGGCTGCGCGGATCAGCGTGGCAACCAGCGGCTGCTCAGATTGACCAGCGACAACGACGGTAGCCCCTTCTTCCAGAAGATCAGCAGCCGCGAGCAATGTTGGCATGGCGGCTAGCTGGTCGGGATTGCCGGTAAATGCTCGCAGCAATCCCTCACACCGGGTTCGCCAAATCGCTTCGCCGGTCAGCTGCCAAAGACGCGCGAACACTTCGGCAAGCAGACCATTTCCCGCCGGTGTGGCGTTGTCGGCTGCCGTCCGAGGGCGCGCCAGCGGTACATCCGCAGCGTCTGCGGCGGTTGTGTAGAACCCGCCCTGCCCATCGGCAAAAGCCGCTTCCGCAGCCTCCGCCAGACGGACAGCCTGCTCCAGGCGCCGCGCGTCGCCGGTCCGCTCGTACAGTGCCAGCGAGGCACGTGCCATCGACGCCTGGTCGTCGAGGAGGCCCGCGGCGGTGACACGCCCCAGCCGCCACGCATGCTGCACGCGCCCATCCGGCGCTGACATTTCAGCCAGGATGAAGTCCTGCGCCTCCTCCGCGCGCGCCAGCCAATCGGGGCGATCGAACACCGCTGCCGCGCGCACCAGTGCGGTGATGGCGAGGCCATTCCAGTCTGCCAGTACCTTGTCGTCGCGCCCCGGCCTGATGCGCCTGGAGCGGGCTTCGAACAGCACTGCTCGCGCACGAGTCAGTTCCGCCTCGTCCTCTGCAGTGCCCGGCGGTGTGACCCTGCGCAGGATCGTATGACCCTCCCAATTGCCCGCATGCGTGACGTCGTAAGCGCGTTTGAATGCGGGCGAAGCACCTCCCAGCAACGCGTCCACCTCAGCCTCGGTCCAGACGTAAAACCTGCCCTCCTCGCCTTCGCTGTCGGCGTCCTCGGACGCGGCGAACGCCGCGCGGCCATTCACGCGTTCGGCGGTCATGTCACGGATCATCCATCCGATCGTCTCCGCTGCGCGTGCCGAATAGAGCGGATCGGGACGCTGGGCGTGCGCAAGGACCAGCAGTTCCAGCAGCTGCGCATTGTCGTACAGCATCTTCTCGAAATGCGGTACCAGCCAGATCGCATCCGTGGAGTAGCGCGCATAGCCGCCGCCAAGATGGTCGTAGATCCCGCCCTGCGACATGCGATTGAGCAACAGATGCAAAGCGTCCTGTCCTTCGGACGCGCCAGTGCGGAACGCGTTCTGCCAAAGGAAGCGAAAGATCGGCGGGTTGGGAAATTTGGGCGCGCCGCGCAGCCCGCCCTGGTCTGGGTCGTTCAACCGCAGCAACGCGGCAGCGACCGCATCGAGATGCGTCGGTGTCGGCAAATCGCCGGGATTTGCGTTGGACAGGCCTGCAAGTACACGGCGCAGCGCGGCAGTGTTCTTCTGCACCATGTCGTGGCCACTGCGCCAGGCGTCCGATACGCCATGCAGCACCTGACGGAACGAGGGGCGGCCCCAGCGCGGCTCGGGCGGGAAATACGTGCCGCCCCAGAACGGGGCTCCGTCGGGGGCGATGAACATGGTGAGAGGCCAGCCGCCCTGCTCGCCCATGGCGTGCAGTGCGGACATGTAGAGATGATCGATGTCCGGCCGCTCCTCGCGATCCACCTTGATATTGACGAAACGTTCGTTCATCACCGCTGCGGTGTCAGGGTCCTCGAACGATTCGTGTGCCATGACATGGCACCAGTGGCAGGCGGCGTAGCCGATCGACAGCAGGATCGGTTTGTTCTCTGCCTGAGCTTCCTCGAGCGCGGCCGGCCCCCAGGGGCGCCAGTGCACCGGATTGTCGGCGTGTTGCAGCAGATAGGGCGAGGTTTCTTGGCGCAGCAGGTTCTGCTGGGCGGCCATGGTTGCGCTCCTTGGGCGTTGCGCCCCTTGCGTGTCGGCGTGACATAGGAAGACATGAACGCCGACACCATCTTCGCGGTCGCGTCGGGGGCTGGCCAGGCTGCGCTCGCGGTGATGCGGGTCAGCGGACCTGCCAGCCGGGGGATCCTCGCGTCGCTTTGCGGGCGCCTGCCAGCGCCGCGGCGCGCGTCGTTTCGTCGCCTGCGAAATGTCGAGGGAAGCGAGCTGGATCAAGGCGTTGTCGTCTGGCTGCCGGGTCCAGGGAGCTACACCGGCGAGGATTGCGCGGAGCTCTATCTGCATGGCGGTCGGGCGGTGATCACGGGAGTGGCCGATGCCCTGGTCGCGCTCGGTGCGAGACCGGCAGAGGCGGGCGAGTTCACGCGTCGCGCATTTCTGAACGGCCGGATGGACCTGACTGCCGCAGAGGCGGTGCATGATCTGGTCGCAGCGGAGACGGTGGCGCAGAGGCAACAGGCACTGCGTCAGCTCGATGGCGCATTGGGTGCGCTGTACGGTGGCTGGGCAGAGCGACTGCGCCTGCTGCTGGCGCAGCAGGAGGCGCTGATCGATTTCCCGGACGAAGATCTGCCGCCGGAGGTCGAAGTCCAAGTCATGGCCGAGTTGGACGGGTTGGAATGCGAGGTTGCGGCACATCTGAACGACAACCGGCGCGGCGAACGACTGCGTGAGGGGTTGGTGTTCGCCATCACCGGTAGGCCGAACGTTGGAAAGTCGTCGCTGATCAATGCACTGGCTGAACGGGACGTGGCGATCGTATCGGCTGTGCCGGGCACCACGCGCGACGCGCTGGAAACGCGCGTTGTGCTTGGTGGCGTGCCGGTGACCCTGGTGGACACGGCCGGGCTTCGTGACGCGATGGATGAAATCGAGGCGGAGGGGGTCCGGCGGGCACGCGCGCGAGCAGCGGCAGCGGACCTGGTCGTAATGGTGGAGGAGGCAGGCGATGCGGCGGAGCAGGCAGGAGAGCCGGGCTACTCTCCCCC
Organism: Acetobacteraceae bacterium; assembly: GCA_024280945.1. Taxonomy (GTDB): domain Bacteria; phylum Pseudomonadota; class Alphaproteobacteria; order Acetobacterales; family Acetobacteraceae; genus JAMXLO01. The sequence continues at coordinate 12,798 of JAMXLO010000122.1, read as the reverse complement.
TCCCCTTGCGGGAGGGGGGTGGGGGGAGGGGGTCGAAACTGGCCCGATGCGCCCTCCCCCCACCCCCCTCCCGCAAGGGGAGGGGGAGATTGTGCTGGTGCCGGTGGCCAACAAGATCGACCTCGGTGGCCCTGTGCCGGCGAGCGCGATCGCGGTCAGTGCTCTGACCGGACAAGGACTGCCGGCGTTGCGCGCGCGACTTGAGGCAGCCGCTCGGTCGCTGACGGAGAGCGCAGGGCCGCCGCCGCTGACGCAGGCACGGCATCGTGCCGCGTTGCAGGAGGCTGCGGCGCGCCTGGCCGGCGCGCGCTGCGCCGATCTGCCGGAACTGCGCGCCGAGGACTTGCGACTTGCATTGCGTGCTCTCGGCCGCATCACCGGCAATGTCGGCGTCGAGGACATTCTCGATACGCTGTTCGCCCGTTTCTGCATCGGCAAGTGATTACGGGCTGATCAGCGTCTCCTTGCGGTTGATCACGAACGCTTCGTGCCGCTCCAGGAAATCCGCCGTCACGTCGGTAAACGCCTCGGGTCGATCGGTGCTGATCTCGTGCCCCGCGTCATACACGAACACGAGCTGGCAATTCGGCAACAGCTCCTTGTAGTACCGTCCCATCTCTGGCGGGATGACCCTGTCCAGCGTGCCGAACAGCACGAGCGTCGGCGTCGCGAGTTCACGCAGTCGTGCCTCGAGATCGGCGTCGCGATCTGGCCCGCGCAGTCTGCCGGTGAGGGCACGCTGTTTTGCCTGCACATCGGGATCCAGCGCCATCGGCGCGGCGCGTTCTGGATGCGCGAAGAGCTGGCGTGCGATCTGTTCCGGCGCACCCGACGGCGGTTGGTGACCCGCCGGACGAATTGCGGCTGGCGCCTCCAGCACGAGCGCCTGCACACGCCCGGGCTCCTGCAGCGCCAGCCAAAACGCGACACGTGCAGCGAACGACGTGGCGATCACATTGCAGCGCTCGATGCCCAGGGCGCTTACCGCACGGGCCATCGTCGCGCCGAGTTCGCGCACGCTCTGCGTGCGGTCATTGACCGGCGACAGACCAAAGCCAGGCATCTCGAACACGATGACGCGGTATTGCCGGCTGAGCAGTGTGTGGGCCTGTGTCAGCCGCATTCCACCGGCGCCGTGCAGGTGGATCAGCGGCGTCCCCTGCCCCGCTTCCATGGTGCGGATGCGGAAGCCGTCCGCCTCGACGAAACCTTCGCTGAACGCCCCCTCCAGTGCCGTCACGGTCAGATCTCCCGAATGCGGGGCAGAACCTTGCGTCCGAACAGATCGAGCGCGCGCAGCATTCCGTCGGTGTCGCCGGTGCCGGGATCTTGCAGCGACAGGTCGAGCACCCCGGCGCCGACTTCCTCGCGGCACTGGCGGATCTGCTCGACGACACGATCCGGCCCGCCGCAGAAACTGATCGGGAGCACACCGCCGACGGGCTGAGCGCGCCGCTCACCGGCGACGTTACGCTTGATGTCGGCCTCCAGCAGGGCGTCGCGCAATGACGGACGCACCGGGAACGCCCCCTGCTTGTCGCGCCGGCGCAACGCGTCCTCCGCCGCTTCGTCCGTTTCGCCCAGGATCATGTTGGCGCGGTAGATGATGTCATCCGGCCCGGGCGTCCAGCCGTACTCGGCGCAGCGCTGGCGGTAGTAAGTGGTTGCGCGCGCCATGATCTCGAACGTGCCGTATGACACGCCCAGCCCGATCCGATGGCGCGCGGCGAACTCGCCGGCTTCAGCGCTGGTGCCCAGAGCATAAGTCGGTGGCGGCGGCTGCTGCAGGCGCGGCCAGATCGACACGGTGCGAAACTGAAAGTGCCGGCCCTGCCAGCCGAAGGGCTGCGGTTCGGTCCAGGCCCTGAGGATCAGGTCCATTCCCTCATCGGTGCGCTCGCGCGCCTCGGTCGGGTTCAGGTCGTAGCTGAGGTATTCGTTGGTGGTGCCGCGCAGCAGGCCGATGACGATGCGGCCGGGCGCCAGCGTGTCCAGCATCGCCATCTCCTCAGCGATACGGATCGGATTGCTGACCGGCACGATCGGCCCGAGCATGGCAATCTTGATCCGCTCGGTGCGGGCAGCGAGCCAGGTGGCGGCGACGACCGGCGACGGCGTCAGAATGCGCGGCGAGTAGTGGTGCTCGGACAGGCTGATCCAGTCGAAGCCAAGGGATTCGACGAACTTCACGCGCTCAACCATGCCACGCAGCGATTCCGTGCCTACTGCTGCATCGTAGCTGCCTGACGGAACCGGCCATTCGCGTGGCATGTCCGGTGGTGCGACATAGCGGCCGGTCTCGAAGTAGGAGACTTTCATGATGTGCTCCTCCCGAACGGAGTTTCGGCCCAGTCGTCGGTGGTGACAAGAAAGCAGAGCCCTTGTCATGCCCGGCCACGTCGTCGGTCAGACCCTCGCGAAGATCGTATCCTTGAAGCGCCGCATATTGTCGATCGTGGCGGCTTCGTCATGCCCTTCGACCTCGACATCGATCGCTGTCACGCCGAGGTCGCGCAGAGCACGAAGGTCGGCGATGATATCGGCATCGTCGCCAGAGAACAGCCGTCGCTCACCATCCGAAGCGGCCGGCGCCACGGCATGGCCGTAGCGTTTTACGCGGTACACCACGGATACATCCGCCGGATCCCGCCCGGCCTCGGCGGTCAGCTTGCGCAGGCGGGCAATGCCGGCGGCAAGCCGTGGCAGCGTATCGAGCAGGTGCTTGTTGTTCGAACCGATCGGGTACCAGGCGTTGCCGAAACGCGCGGCACGACGCATCGAAGGACCGCTCTCGCCACCGACCCAGATCGGCGGATGCGGTTGCTGCACCGGGCGCGGCAGGAACACGAGGTCGGCAAACTTTGTATAACGACCATCGAAGCGTGCGCGCTCCCGGGTCCACAAGGCACGGAACGCCTCCAGGTATTCGTCGGTCACAGCACCACGTTCCGCAAACGGCGTGGTGACCACAGCGTCGAATTCCGCCTTCAGCCAGCCGGCGCCAATGCCGATCACCAGACGGCCCTCCGACAACACGTCAATCGTCGACAGCATCTTGGCAGCCAGCACCGCGGGACGATGCGGCACCACCAGAACCGCGAGCACCAGCCGAATGCGCGACGTCTTGGCGGCGATGAATGAAGTTGCTGTCAGCAGTTCGTGCCGTTCGGTCGGCGCGTTGGCGATGAACTCGCCGGATTCGGAATAGGGATAGCCGGGCGAGCCTACATCAGGCAGCACGACATGGTCTGTCAGGGTCAGATAGTCATAACCCATGGCCTCGCCTTCCTGTGCAAGCCTGGCGAGGCTGCGCGGCGCAGAATTGGGGCCGCTGATCGGCAGATTGAAGCCAAGTTGCATGCATAGTTCTCCCGTGATCAGTGCGCCGCGGCGCAGGAATGGTCCTGCAAAGCCTCGCCCCAGCCATGACCGGCGAGCAGCACGAAGCCGTGGGGTTGTCCGACAACCGCCAGCGTGTAGCTTCCCATGTCCTCCCGCGCGCCAGGGATGCCATCGGCGAGCAGCAGGAACGGATTGGCCTGCGTCAGGTCCGGCTGATCGATGCGCATCGCCATGTAGTCGTGCCCGACGAGGCTTACCGGGAATGGTGCCCAGTGAGTGCTGATGGCGCTTGCGTGCTCGCGCAACGCAGCTGCTACATCCAGGCGCATGCAGTCCACGTGAATGTGCAATTGGTTCTGTGAGCGTCGATCTTTCGCGTTGATCACCAGGCTTAGGTCCTCGCGCGGCAGCTCCTGATGTGCCCGCTCGTCAACAAAACGCCGTGCTCGCCAGGCGGCTGCAAAGTAGTTCGGTGCACCGGGGGCCAGGATCTCCGGACTCTCGATCCCGGTGACACGCGTGGTCGGAATGAGCAGAAACTGCGTGTCGCCGACAATGTCCTTCAGCACCGCGTAGCCGCCAGCGAGATCGACCGCGGCGCACGGCTCCGGCGAGTGGTGCTGCTGCTCATCCGGCACGCATTGACCGCCGACGATCTGCCACAACGCATTCGGGTCGGCGGCGCTGCACGGCGCCGCGAGCAAGACAAGCAGCGCGACGCCGGCCGCCGGCTTCACCACCCGCGCACGCCGCCTGGACGGCGTATATCGGCACCGCCCTCCAACAGGCCGCTTTCACGGTCATGCACGACAGCGCAGACGCAGCCAGCCTTCCATTCCCACTCCCGCCACCAGTTGACGCTGTGTCCCATCTGATCGAGCGCCGCTGCCGTCGCATCGCTGAAGCGCCGCTCCATACTCATGCGGCCCGGCGTGTAGCTGTGCGGGTCGGACGAGGAGGGAAAACTGGATGAGGCAAAGCGCGGTTGCTCGATCGCCCGCTGCGGCGTCATGTCGAACACCACCATGTTGAGGAAGACCTGCAGCATCGCCTGCGGTTGCACGTCATTGCCCGGTGAACCGAACGGCATGATCCACTTGCCGTCACGCATGGCAATCGACGGATTTGGCGTGAGGCGCGGTCGCTTCCCCGGTGCCAGGCAGGCCGGGTGCGCCGGATCGGTCCATGACTGCATGCCGCGCGACGAAGGTGCGAGACCCGTGCCAGGAATCACCGGGCCGTTGATCGCGCCATCGCTTGGCGTGGCCGAGAAGCAATTTCCCTCCCGATCGATGGCGCAGACGTAAGAGGTGTCGGGATCGCCCTCGACATATTCGCGATCCGCTTTGACAGCGGGTGCAGCACGGGCCGCAAGGCCGAGTTCTTCTGCTGTGCCGGCTTGCGGCATTTCCGGACACGCCCTGAGCGGGTCGATCAGCGTGCGCCGCCTCGCCGCGTACGCGTCACTCAGCAACGCATCGATCGGCACATCGACAAACTTCGGGTCGCCGTAATAGACGTGGCGATCGGCGAAGGCGAGCTTCAGCGCCTCTATCAGTGTATGGACATAAGCGGGCGAGTTATGGCCCAGCGCCTGTAAATCGATACCGTCGAGGATCTTCAGCGTCTGCAGCAGCACTGGTCCCTGGCACCAGGGGCGACAACCGAACACCGTCACATCGCCATATCGCACAGAGAGCGGCGTCTCGACATCCGAGCGGAACTCAGCCAGGTCGTCTTCCCGCAGCCATCCGTCGTTCGCCTTATGATAGGCGACGATCTTCTGCGCGATATCGCCGCGATAGAACGCATCGCGTGCGGCAGCCAATCCCGCCGCACGTCCGCCCTTGCGTGCGGCAGCGGCCTCCTGGTCCGCCATATACTGGATCGAGTTGGCAAGATCGCTTTGGAAGAAGCGGGTTCCGGGCTTCGGCACCTGACCGTTCGGCAGATAGATCGCGGCGTTCTGTGGATAGCGGCGGATGGTGTCGACCGCTTCCGTCATCACTTCGTGTGAGATCGACTGGAAGCCGAAGCCTTCGCGACCAAAGCGGATCGCCGCGTTGGCGACGTCGCCGAAGCTCATAGTGCCATAGCGTTCCAGCGCGGTGATCCAGGCATCCGGTGCCGCGGGCACCACGCAGCGCTTGACGTTGGACAGGATACGACCGCCTTGCTGCTCGCGGAACCACGCGGCGCTGGCCAAGTTCGGCCAGGGTCCAAGGCCACTGATCGATACCGTCTCGCCGGTCTCCGCGAGGCGGATCATGATCGGCGCGACGCCGGCGAAGTGCACGTATTCGCACTGCAGCACACCGAGCGCGATGCCACCGGCGACGCCGGCATCGATCGCATTGCCGCCCGCTTCGAGAATTGCGAAACCCGTCTCGGCTGCCAGGTAGTTGGCCGACGACACCATGTGCCGCGTGCCGATGATGCGCGGATGATGCGTCGGCATGCGGTGCTGGTCGGCCATCGTCATTCTCCCTTCTTCGGCTGGACTTCGACGGCACGCAGATGGCCGTCGATCCTGGGTGCGTGGCGAATGCTACGCGTCATCGCCTCGATGTTGAACTGGTGGTGCAATGGCGTCAGCGCGCAATCGCGGAAGGCGATGTCGGTGGCCTTGATCAGCAGCGCCTCGCGCGCCTCGCGGTCGAGCGTCACCAGCGCCTGATCCAATGCCGCATCGAACGCCGGGTTACTATAGACGCCGCGGTTGAATGCGCCACGCCCGCGCCCGGCATCCGGCGTGGCGAGCTGGCTGATCAGCATGATCGACGGCTCGGGCGTATCGATGGTCCAGAAGTAGGTGAACAGGCTGAATTCGTGCCGGTTGGCACGCGGCACCCACACCGCGTGCGGCATTACCTCCGGCGTGGCTGCGATGCCGATACGCGTCAGCATCTGCGCGAGCGTCTGGCAGATCGCCGCATCGTTGACGAAGCGGTCGTTCTGACACGACACGGTCAGGCGGAAGCCGTCCGGATACCCGGCCTCGCCCAGCAATTGCCGCGCGCGCTGCGGATCGAAGTGCAATGGCGACAGGTCGCGATCGTAACCATACTGGCCCGGCTTCATGTACTGATTGTCGGGATCGGACTGGCCATTCATGATCCGATCGCGAATGGCGATGCGGTCGATCGCCAGGTTCACTGCCTCGCGCACGCGGCGGTCGCGGAACGGATTTACCGGCAGCGGTGCGCCATCATTACCACTGATCTTTGGCGAAGAGCGTTCCTGCACGTCGAACACAAAGCCGACGATGTCGTCGGACAGACCGGACGCAAGGGTGAAGCGCGCATCGTCCTTGACGCGCGCAATATCCTGCACCGACACCTGATCGATCAGCTGCACATCGCCTGCGAGCAGCGCAGCAAGGCGCGAGGCGGGGTTCCTGATGTAGCGGATGGTGACGTTGTCCCATGCCGGCGTTCCTCCCCACCATTTTTCATTGCGCGTCAGTGTGATCCGATCACCGCGGGCCCAGCTCACGAAGTGGAAAGGCCCGGTGCCGATCGCCGCCTTGCCGCTGTTGTAATCGGCCGTGCTGGCGCTTGCGCCGTGCGCACGCGACACGATGCCGATGGCGGACAGGTATTCGGGGGCGAGCGGGAACGGTCCCTTGGTTTGGAACCGCACGGTGTGCGGGTCCATCACTTCGATCCGCGCGATCTGCTTCACATATTCGGACATATCGGTGACGGTGGTCGGCACAGTCGGCACGCGGTCGATGGTGAAGGCGACATCATCGGCGGTCAGCGGCGTACCATCGGAAAAGGTGACGCCTTCGCGCAGCCTGAATTCCCATGTCGTGCTGTCGGTCAACTGCCAGGACAGTGCGAGGTCCGGGATCAGGTGATCCTGCGGATCGATCGATGTCAGGGCATCGAACACATTGGGCATCAGCCCCTTGTTGCCACCAAAGTTGTGGTAGTGCGGATCGATCGAATCCGGCTCGACCGCCAGTCCCAGGCGTAGCTCGGCGGCCGAGGCCGCGGTGCTCAGGGCAAGGAAGCTGGACAACAAGAGAAGCGTGCGTCGCATGCCGGGAACCATTGCGTGGTCCGGCAGCGTGTGCATCGCGCTGCGGAACGTCAAATCCTCACCGATCGGACCGCTATCCGCAGCGGCGGTCGCCACGCTGGCGTCGTGCGGCGACGCGGCTGGCGCCGGCTTATGACCGGACGACGCTGACCTGCAGGAACCTCGGTCAGGAGGGTGTGCAGTCGCTCGCTGTCAGGGCGGTGCTCGTGACGCGCAACTTCGCGTCGAAGAGCAAGCATGATCAGCTCGAGCTGATTCACGACAAGCTTGCGAACGTGGTCGGTGACATACGCGAAACCCGAGGCACCCATCCGAAGTGGGGAGACATCGACCTGGAGGCGGTGACCGACAGGTGGCCGATGTACCTCGGCAATAGTGTCCCAGGCAGAAGAACCTTGCCGACGCCATCGCGTGCGGCGCGATGAATTGCATCAGTGCCGCCGCACCGCGAAGGACAGCGCCGCCTGGCCCAGCAGCGCCGAACCGAACAGGACCACTGCGACGGTGAATACCGACCCCGGCCGCCAGACCTCCACCACCACGGTGCACAGGGCACCGTAAGCCATCTGCGTGAACCCGTACAGCCCGGAGGCGGCGCCGATCGCATGCGGATTGACGCTGACCGCGCCGCTCAGCGCGAACGGACTGGCCATGCCGGCACCGACCATGAACAGCACCACCGGTGCAATCACTGACACCACGTTCAGCCATCCGGCGAGGTCGGCCAGCAGGAAACACGCAGACCCGGCGATCGCGATCGAGTTGGCGATCCGGAGCGCGTTCGGTGTTCTGATCCTTCCCGCCAGACGATTGGCCGACAGACTGCCGGCCGCCACCCCAGCCATCAGCAGCAGATAATAGAGCCCCACGCGTTCGGCCGGCTGGTGCAGCAGGTCGACCAGGATGAACGGCGAGGCCGCCATGAAGGCGTAGAACGACGTGGTCGTACAGGCCCCGCCCAGCACGAACCCGCAGAAGGCGCGCGATCGGAACAGGCGAAGCGAATTCAACAGCAGCGACGCCCTGGGACTTGCCTGTAGAGCGTTTGTCTCCGGCAGCAGCGCCACTGCAAAAGCCAGCGTGACCCCGCCGACAATCGCCAGCAGGGCGAATGCCGCGCGCCAGCCGAACCAGGCGGTGGCGTAACCGCCCAGCACTGGGGCGATCGCAGGCGCCGCCGACATCACCAGCGTCAACAACGCGAGCTGCGCCGCGGCCCGGTCCGGTGTGGCGGAGTCGCGCACGATCGCACGGCCCAGAACCAGGCCGGCGCACGCACCGATCGATTGAAGGATGCGGGCAATCACCAGCGTCCAGGCATTCGGGGCGGCGGCGCTGGCAATGCCAGCCAGAGTGAACACGGCGAGCCCCACCAGCAGCACGGGGCGGCGGCCGAAACGATCGGATATCGGTCCATACAGCAGCTGCCCGATCGCCAGGCCGATCAGGTACAGCGTGATGGTGAGTTGGACAGTCCCTGCGGAAACCTCGAGGGCCTTTGCGGTTGCGGGTAACGCCGGGATGATCAGGTGCATTCCCAGCGTGCCGCACGCGGTCACGGCCACAATCAGCGGAAACGGTGCCTTTCCGCGGCTGCCGGAAAGCAGCGATCTGTGCCACTCCATGTCCTGTCTCACCCTGTCGGAGCCGATCCGCGGCGATGCCAAGCATGAATGCAAGCAGGCTGCCAGAACACGAACGCGAGCGGCGCTGGAGCCTGGCGGCGGCGATCGCGTCGGTCACGGTGTTCGGACTAAGCGTGGGTCAGGGCGGCCCGCTTCTGTCCCTGCTGCTGGAGCAACGCGGCGTTGACGCAACGCTGAATGGATTGAATGCCGGCGCAACATTCATCGGCGTGATCGTCGGACCGTTGCTCGCCCCGCGCCTGGTGCGCCACTTCGGCATCCGCGACTTCCTGCTCATTTGCTTCGGCCTCGACATCGCACTGTTCCTGGCGCTGAAGCCGTTCGACACCATCGTCGCGTGGTTCGTGCTGCGTCCGCTTGGTGCGGCGGTCGGGTCGAGTATCTTCACCGCGGGAGAAGCGTGGATCAATCAACTTGCCGGCGATGCGGGTCGCGGGCGTATCATCGGGGTGTACGCCGCGGCTCTCTCGGCGGGCTTCGGACTTGGCCCGCTGATCCTGTCCATAACCGGAATCAGTGGTTGGCCGCCCTTTGTCGCCAACGCTGTCATCAGTGCGCTTGCGGCCGTCCCGCTATTGGGTGTCCGCCGGACCGGCGGCACTTTCGGCGGCGAAGCAGCTGCCACACCGCTGCGCATGTTCTTACGGGCGCCTGAAATCATGGCGACAGTCGCCGTCTTCGGCCTCTACGAGGCCGCACTGATGAGCCTGCTGCCGATCTGGGGTGTGCGCAGCGGATTGAGCGAGCGGCTGACGGCGGCAACTCTCTCCGCCGTCTATTTCGGCTCGATCATCCTGCAGGTCGTGATCGGCTGGCTGTCTGACCGCGTCTCTCGCATCGCGGCGCTGCGCCTGTGCGGCGTGGCCGGACTGATGGGTGCGGCACTGCTGGCAAATCTGCCGATGCCGGAAGCAGCGCTGTTCGTTGTGCTGTTCGTCTGGGGCGGGATGGCCTCGGGAATTTACCCCGTCGCGCTGAGTATCGCGGGTGACCGGTTCCGCGGCGGCGAGCTGGTCAGCGTCAACGCGGCCATGATCATCGCTTACGGGCTCGGTGCACTGGTGGGACCGCCGCTTGGCGGCCTCGCGATGGACATCCGCAGCCCGCAGGGTCTGCTATGGCTGTTCGTCATTCTGTTCAGCGCTCTCGTCGCAGCTCTGCTGATCGCGCCCACAACACGCCGTCCAGTGTCCCCGCATTGACAGCCCCCCAACGTGGGGATGTGCTCGCTGTCATGCGCAAGTTCTTTGGCCCCATGGGCACAGTCAGCAGAATCACCGTCGAGAGCGAAGCTCTCAAGTCCAACATGCTGGGCGATCCTACGGCACGGCTGGTCGATGTGTACGTCCCCGCCGGCCACAGCGGCGATGGACTGCCGGTGCTGGTCGACCTCGTCGGCTTCACTGGCAGCGGACTTGGGCACACCAATTGGTTCGGCTTCCGCGAGAACCTGCCGGAACGGCTCGATCGCCTGATCGGCGAAGGCCACATGCCGCCGGCCGTCGTCGCGTTCCCCGACTGCTTCACCCGCGTGGGCGGCAATCAGTACATCAACTCCGCGGCAATCGGTGCGTGGGAGGATTACCTGCTGCACGAAATGCTGCCCGCGATCGAGCAGCGCTTCCACTGCGGTGGCGACGGAAGGCGTGGTGTGTTCGGCAAGAGTTCCGGCGGCTATGGCGCCATCATGCACGGGCTGCGTCATTCCGACATCTGGTCGGCAGTCGCATGTCACTCCGGCGATATGGGCTTCGAACTGTGCTATCTGCCCGACATGCCCGCAACGCTGCGAGCCCTCGCTGGCAGTGATAACTCCATCGAACGCTGGTGGCAGCAACTCGAGGATGCCAAGAAACACCCTGACGGCGCATTCAAGGTATTCAACGTACTGGCCATGGCCGCCAGTTACGATCCCGACCCGACGCAGTTCCTTGGCATGCGGCTGCCAGTGACCTTCGACACCTGTGAGGTGATCGAGGAACGCTGGGTGAACTGGCTACGGCACGATCCCGTCGTTGCCATCGATACCCAGGCCCACAATCTGCGCCGGCTGAAGGCGCTGTATATCGACTGCGGCGAGAGGGACCAGTTCAACCTGCTGTATGGCGCGCGTCGGTTCGTCCGTCGGCTCAAGCAGCTCGGCATCGAGCACCGCTATGAGGAGTTCCCCGACAACCATAGCGGCGTCGATTACCGGATGGACGAAAGCCTGCCGTTTCTCGCCAAGGCACTGGTCGGTTGACCCGTTACGCCGGGCTGATCGTTATCCTCCCAGCACACCTTGTGTCTCGACATACAGCGCATACACTGACTGGCTCGCGGCCATGAACAAACGGTTCCGCTTCGCCCCACCGAAGCACACGTTGGCGCACCGCTCGGGCAGCAGGATGCGGCCGATCAGTTTGCCATCCGGCGCGAACACCGCCACGCCATCCTCGCCCTCGCCCCCGGTGAACCCGCACCACACGTTGCCCTCGGTATCCACTCTGATGCCGTCAGCCCAACCTTTGGTGTCGAAGAACACGCGTCCGTTCACCGCTCGCATGCCATCATCCACGATGTCGTACACGTGGGTGGTCTTCGGCTCTGCCGGCGTATCGACCACATAAAGTTTCGATTCGTCCGGAGAGAACGCAAGCCCGTTCGGTCGCGCCATGTCATCGATCGCCACCGTGAGCGCACCCGTGCGGCCATCGATGCGATACACCCGGAACGGCAGCTCCGCCTCACCCTTGTGCCCGAGGTAGTTGCCCCGGATACCCGCGCCGTTGTCGCTGAACCAGATCGAGCCGTCCGATTTCACCACCACGTCGTTGGGCCCGGTCAGTCGTTTGCCCTCGAAGCGTTCGGCCAGCACGGTGATCGTGCCGTCATATTCGGTGCGGGTCAGTCGCTGACTGCCCATTTCGCAGGTGATCAGCCGTCCCTGTCGGTCGCGCGTGTTGCCATTGGCGTAGTGTGACGGACGCCGGAACACGCTCACCGCCCCGGTTTCCTCGTCCCAGCGCATGATGCGATCGTTCGGAATGTCGCTCCACAGCAACTGCCGCGTGTCGCCGAACCACACCGGTCCTTCGGTAAAGCGGCAATTGGTGGCGATACGCTCGATCGCCGCGTGTCCCAACGCGATGCGCTCGAAGCGCGGATCGAGCGAGACGATGTCGGGGTCCGGATAGCGGATGGGTGATCCCTGCTCCCAACGCGAGGTCATGGTGCGGCTTGCTCCTGCATCGTTTTCGCGAGCATTGTGCGGCGGGAGGTCAGGCGCGACAACCGCCGGCGCATGTTCCGCGGTGACTAGGATCGCTGCACCGCCACCAGGTTCATTGTCAGCAGCAAGCCGGCTTTAGGCAGCTCACTGACGGCAACGACCGTGCGCGCCGGACGATGCCCGCCCATCACCTCGGCACAGGCCGCATTCATGGCATCGAAATCCGCCATGCTCTTGAGGAAGATGTTGATATGCATAGTGTGGTCAAGGTCGGAGGCGGTGTTCGGCATCACCTTGAACGATTGCAGCATCCGCTTTGTCTGCGTTGCGACATCGGGTCCTGCAAGTTGCCCGGTCGTCGGGTCCACGCCCGCTGTGCCGCGATATGGTCGTCCACCTGGCGATGTGGTTGTAAGGACCTATGAGCGTCGAGGTCTCGACTCGCGATGTCATGCCTGGCTCCCGTCTGTCGATGGCTACGGTCGGAACTAGATGTTCCGACGCGGATGAAAGCTGCTCTGGACCATCCCGGCCAGCCGTGCTGTTACAGCT
>JAMXLO010000121.1 GCA_024280945.1 Acetobacteraceae bacterium | reverse complement strand
TCCAGAGTATCCAAGCTGCGATGGATCATGCCGCGCTGGTCGGCCTCCTTGTGGATCGGCCCCTGTTCCCAGCTGTGGCCCATGAATTCCCAGCCAGCGTCACGCGCCTGTGTGGCAACGCGCTCGTAGTCCTCGCAGACACGGGCATTGATGGAGAGGGTCGGACGGATACCGAGCCTTTCGAACAGCTCGAAGAAGCGCCAGACGCCTACGCGCATGCCGTATTCGTGCCAGGACCAGTTCGGTACATCCGGTTGCAATACCTGGCCGGTCGGTGCCGGAAGGACTTGGCGGGCCATCGGTTTAGCAATGTCCCACACTTCCAGGTTTACGATGGTCCAGACTGCGATACGCCCTCCGTTCGGCAGTCGCATCGGTGGGCGGTCAACGATTGCGGAGTATTCAACGCGCTCGCGCGGTTGCATGGACATTCGGGTTTCTCCTACAGGGGCGGCCAGGGATTACGGACAAGGCAGTGGGCGCCCACACGCAGAGCATAGCCGGTCCAATAAGCCGCTCCCAAGCAAAGACCGATCCCAGGATAACACGTAGTGGGAAAATGCAGAACGCGACGCTCGAAGCCTGCCGAGCGTTCGCAGCGATTAGACGAAGCAAAGACGTCCAAGGATGCTGCGCGATCCTGAAAATCCGTGCCTCGCTAAGGAGGTTGCTGACTATGATCTCGCGAGTCGCAAGCGGCTGTCACTAAAGCGTGCCATGTTTCTGTTCCAGGGGAACACCGGGTGAGGGCTGGCTGAGATCAGGGAAGGATCTGGTGGTGATGATCCCGCGGCTCTATCCTCAATGCTGACAAGAGCGAGGGCCGCCCTTGCGGGCGGCCGAAACATGAAGAGCTGTCCCCTTGTGATGTCTTATCACCTCTGGGTGCCGGTGGCGCCCACGCGAGCAGCTATCTCGCGCTGGCGATCACGGTCACTGGCTGGAACGTCCTTGGGCAGATTTCCCCGGTGGCCTTGGGATCTCCCGCTGCTCGAACCCCCGAGATGTTGGCCGCCTTGCCGGGCGATGCCGCTCAATGCACGGCCGGCAAGAGGTGTCTGACGTCCTTTCGCCATGTCGCCTAGCGAGACCACGCCGACCAAACGCTTTTGCCGGTTCATCACTGGCAGCCGACGCACTTGCTGTTCGGCCATGTTTTCCGCCACATGTTCCAGATCTTCATCTTCGAAGACGTAGCGGATATCAGCCGTCATCACGTCACGGACCTTGGTCTGCCCAGGGTCGCGACCTTCGGCTACTAGACGCACGGTGACGTCACGATCAGTCAGCATGCCAATCAACCGGTCGCCCTCGGCGACTGGCAGAATGCCCGTATCTGCTTCGCGCATTATCTGCGCGACTAGCTGCACGTTGTCATCTGGACCGATCAGCTTCACCTCGCGGGTCATGACGTCAGCGACGCACTCCGATCGTTCTTCTCCGTTTGGGCGCTGCTGCTGGTGCTCTCGCTCCGAGATGCGCCGCTCAAGTGGCTGCAGAGTCTGTTCTGCCGTCTCATGAACCGCCCGCACGACCATCGTGCTGCCCTCCAGCAGCGCATGAAGATATTGCTGCGCGAACCGATGCTGTAGCTCGAGCAGAGCAACAGGCCCGGACATTCTGAACAGCTGTTCGGTCATCCGCAGGTTGACCTCCATGACCCGAGCGACTGTGTTGCTCACACTGACGACGACATCCTGCAGCCTCCCGCCGCCCAAACCGGGGAGCTGCATGAGCGTCCGCCAGTCTTGCGCCGCGTCCTGCAGAACTCGGGCCGCTCGGCTTATGCCTGGATCGAAGTCGTTGGTGACTTCGTGCGCGAATTTCTGCTGCATTCCTGCGACCTGCTGTGAGCCGCGATAGGCTGCCTCGCCTGCGGTATCTCCCAGGTGCCGCATTGTCTCGGCCCCCGCCGCTGCCGTCCGCTCCGTAATACTGGTGGCTGAATGCCCTGCGTCCGCCAGCCGTCCTGCACCTTCCTCGATGGCGCCGGAAGTCCGTTGCGCGGCACTCGTGATTGCTGCACGGCCTCGCTCCTGTGCGGATTTCGCGTTGCTGTCGCTATTCTCTGCCATTATCTGCTCCGATCGTTGCTGATGACACCTGACTTGGGCGCCAAAATGACGCAGGCGCGCCCGCACAGGCGTGCTGCTCAGTCATTTCTGGAGGTGCCAGATGTTTTCCACTGAACTCCTGATGCTCGTGCGTTCTGGCTCCGCAGCGACCACCTTCAAAATGGATCTTGTCGGCGACACCCGCCGCTGGTCTGCTGGCGGCGTCACTAACCGAACCTATCACCCAGCTGTGTGGTTGCATACGGCATCGGCGAAATTTAGGGGTATGGCGCGACAGAGCCACTTCCTTCTGACGCAGCACCAAGCTGCACAATTTCCGACTATAGAAGCCTCAATCGCACCTGGACCATCGCTGTCCGGTATAAGCTAGCCGACTTCGTCGGGGCACCGAGGTGGTCAGCGGGCTCGCCGCGACAGACGATGCCTGAGCCGGCGTTCTCGGCTGCATGAGCTCTTTTGTAACTGAGTCAAAACCGATACGCGGCGGCTCGGTGCGTTCATGTACAGTCCGACGGCACCAGACACATCAATCCAGTCCTCCAGCCTTCGGGGCGGCGACCAGAGAGACTTTCGCAGGTCCACAGGTGCTAAAGGTCCGGATGACGACATCCTTGTGATGGTATCCTTCGGCAACCATCGGTTCCCAGGCGAGTTTTGCGCGAGCCGAACTCCAGCAACGAGAAACCACGCTGCCATATTCATGCACAACGAGCGTCTCATGTGCACCGTGCGTGTCGGTGCGTCCGATCCGAACCTGGCCAATCTCATACTTAAGCAGTCCGGCGGCCCTGATGGTGAGCTTGCGGCCGCAATGCGCTGTTTCACCCGAAGGCTCGCCGAGATCGATCCAGGCCAACGGCTCTCTTGCTCAACATCGCAGCGGAAGGTGCGCACTGGGATTTTGCTGTAAGCGGCAAGCAGCAGGCCGCCGTGGAAGGCGGCGACGGGTCGGCAAGTGTCAAACTCAGCCGCAAGGACGTGGCGCTGGAAGAGGCGGCGGCACGCACGACGTCCAATCCGGATACCGACCCACTACTGACGCTGAGCTCGGACAGGCCAGTGCGACGTGACGACGGAATGCCAATACAGGAGACAGGATATGAAATCAGAAGTCCGTGAATTGTTGACTGAGGAACTGAAGGATGCCTTCAGCGCCGAAAAGCAGGCGCTCCGCTGCATGCAGAGAGCTTTGCGCAAGGCCAGCGCCGAAGCGCTGCGCCAAGGCATCCAGATGCACATCGACCAGACGCAGGTGCAGATCGAGCGGGTCGAGGAGGCAATGGAGAAGATGAATGTGCGGCCAGGCCGCAAGGTCTGTGAGGCAATGCGTGGCCTGGTCGAGGAGGCCCAGCATGAAATCGAGGAGCACGAAGAAAAAGGCCCGATTCTCGATCTGGTCATCGTCGCTGGCATGCAGCGCATCGAGCACTATGAAATCGCCGCCTACGGCACCGACATCGCACTGGCCAAAGCCCTCGGGGAGAAGGACGTGGTCAAACTTCTCTCCGAGACGCTGGAGGAAGAAAAACAGACCGACCTCAAGCTGACCGAGGTGACGCAGAAGGCGATCATGCCCGAGGCGCTCGCTGACGAGGAGGAAGAGGACGAGGCGGACGAGCGCGGCGGCGGCCGTTCGAGCAAGCGCCGTAAGACCGCTTGAAGTCTGGTTCGCGGGATGATCCCGCTCATTCATCTATTGGGTCGGTAGGCGGCCCGCGACACGAGGACGAAAAATGAACGCTACCGCTGACAAGACCAAGGACATCTATATTGCCGGGCTGCGAAACCAGCACGCGGTGGAGAACCAAGCGATCGAGCTGCTGGAACGGCAGATCGGCCGGTTGGAGAACTATCCGGAAATGCGCGAGCGCATGCAGCGCCATCTGCAGGAAAGCCAGGAACAAGCGCGCCGCATCGAGGAGCTACTGTCTGGGTTCGGCACCAGCCATTCGGCGCTGAAAGACACGGCCATGTCGTTTATCGGCAATATGATGGCCATCGGGCATACCACAGCATCGGACGAAGTCGTGAAAAACACGTTCGCGAACTATGCCTTCGAGCACTATGAGATGGCCGCCTATATGTCTCTGCTCACGTTGGCCGATTCGTTGGGCCACTCGGCGGGGATGTCTGCACTGAAGATGTCGCTGGGTGAAGAGAAGGCCATGGCGGAATGGATAGAGCAGCATATCCGACCCACCACGCTTAGATTTGTTGAACGTTCCGCAGCAGGACAAACAGCAGGGATCTGATATTGTGGGACGCCGTTCCCAAGTCCGCTCCCACCTAATCGCACGGGGTTATACGCGAACAGACCGGTCACCCATGAGCAATCGGTTGGAGCACATTTGGCCGACCTGTCCCAAAGTGCTTCGGCCGATGGCTGCTCCAGATCAAGCAGCACCTATCTCAGCTGACCGGCCGGCCCTCGGCTGGACGCCTTGCCGATCACGACGGCGCCTCTGGCCGTGAACCACGGGGTGGCTATCAGGCGACAGCGATCTTGCTCTATGGAGTATTACCGGCTGCGTTCTTGCATTTACCGGTGCGAGATACCGGCTCAGAAATGACATCACTGCCACTTCCTCGGCCTTCAAGCCCGCACCTGGATCGGCTAGCTTCGTCTCCGCCCGCCGTTTCAGGGCCTCGCGAAGTGATCCATCCAAGTAGCCGTCCAGGATCGCTGGGTGAATGTAGCACTTCCGGCATATTGCCGGTGTGTTGCCAAGTATTTTCGACACCGCTTCGACAGCGCGCACCATGTTGCTCTTGGCTTTCGTCTGCGTGTCGAACGCCTCCAGCTCTTGTAACGCAAGCGCCGCGAGCTTGGTCGCGGCCCAGGTTCGAAAGTCTTTCGCGGTAATTTCCTCGCCGCTGATTTCGCGCAGGTAGTCGTTAACATCCTCGGAGGCGACCGTACGCGCTACCCCTTCCTCGTCCAAATACTGGAACAGCTCCTGGCCCGGCAGTTCCTGGCAGCGGCGCACGATTGCCGCCAGTCGCCTGCTGCGCAGGTCAATGTGATACTCAGTGCCACGCTTGCCACGAAAGTCGAGCCGGATGAGGCGGGCGCCCTCTACTTTCACATGTCTGTTGCGGAGCGTGGTCAAGCCGTAGCTCCTGTTGGCTTTGACGTATTCCTTGTTGCCGATCCGCATCATAGTTGTCTCGAGCAGCCTGACAATTGCCGCGAGCACCCGCTCGCGTGGCAGCCCACGGCGCGATAGGTCCTCCTCGACCCGCGCGCGAATCTTTGGCAGCACCTTGCCGAACACCAATAGCTTCCCGTATTTGGCCTGATCACGAACATGCCGCCAGCGTGGATGGTATCGGTACTGCTTTCTTCCGCGCGCGTCTCTGCCGACCGCCTGAAGATGACCATTAGCCCTTGGGCAGATCCAAACATCCTCATAGGCCGGCGGGACCGCCAACTTGCGGATGCGTGCCTGCGTCTCCTCGTCAGCGACCTGTTGGCCGTCGGGTCGGCGATAATCGAATCCGTTCGCGGTGTTGATCCGGCGGATGCCGGGTGAGCGGTCGCTAACGTACCTCAATCCAGCCGCATTGGCGGCGGCTTTCAGTTCGGCCGGATCGGTTCCACCAAGTTGCGGTTCAACATGCGACATAGCACCGATCTGGTCATTGAAGGGCGGCACTAAAGTGAAAAATCCGGCGTTGCACGCGGGTTTGAATGCGTCGCCGCGCGGGAACACGCTGGGTTTGTTAGCCTTCAATCTCAGGCAGCTGCCGATTGCAGCCGTGCGGCAGGTGAAACTCCGGTGTCTACGCCCGCACGTCTCTTTGCTGACTCCGTGCGTCCACACCCCGCCCGGGCGCGTAGCTCAGAGAATTGGCTTGCCTCCGGTCACCGCGACTGTCGCGCCAGAGATGTAACTGGCTTCGTCGGTTGCGAGCAGCACATAGGCAGGGGCGACCTCCCTTGGTTGCCCTGGCCGCTGCATGGGAACCTGCTTTCCGAAGTCCTTGACCTTCTTGGGTGGCATCGTGGAGGGAATCAGTGGCGTCCAGATCGGCCCCGGTGCCACGCAGTTCACCCGGACACCCTTCTCCGCCAGAAGCTGTGCCAATCCTGCCGTGAAGTTCTGTATCGCGCCCTTGGTTGTGGCGTAGGCGAGCAGCTGTGGACTGGGAGTATCGGCGTTGACCGACGCAGTGTTGATTATCGAGCTGCCCTGCCTCAGGTGCGGTACCGCCGCCTTGGTCAGGTAGAACATCGCATGGATGTTCGTCCGAAACGTGACATCCCATTCCTCGTCAGTGATTTCCTCGATGGAGGAGAATGAGGCCTGATGCGCAGCGTTGTTGATCAGGATGTCGATCCGCCCTAACTCGCGTACGGCCGTCTGGACGATATTGCGACAATGTACGGGGTCTTTGATGTCGCCCGGCATCAGCACGCATCGCCGCCCGGCTTCCTCCACCAGCCGCCGTGTCTCCTGTGCATCGTCATCTTCATTGTAATAGCTGACCAGCACATCGGCACCCTCGCGCGCAAACGCGAGTGCCACAGCACGACCTATCCCGCTGTCCCCGCCTGTGATGATGGCCTTCTTGCCCGCAAGGCGACCTGAACCCTTGTAGCTGCGTTCGCCATAGTCCGGCGGAGGATCCATGGCGGTGCTGCGCCCTGGCATCGGTTGCTGTTGCTGAGGAAATGGCGGCTGAGGGGTATCGGCGGTCATGTCTCGCTCCTTCGCAATCCTTGCTCAAACCCGAAGGCCAATCGGTGCGTATTCACGGATCACAATACCGTCCGATAGCCAGTCTCCATTGTGCTCCCGACCGGAACTTCACGGTCAGCGGAGTCAGGCAATCATTCATCGCTGCCTCGTGCGCCGATAAGCCCTACGCTAACGTTCAGTCCCGCGTTGTGATGAGGCGGACCTTTACGGCGACCGGGCCAGCGCCATTTTCCTCTTCCACATAGTGAACATTGTCGCCCTGCTTTAGGTCCTCGAACCGGGCATTGGTCACACTGTCGCGATGAAAGTAAAGCTGACTACCGACGTTGTTCAGAATGAAGCCGTGGTCGGCGCCGGGCTCGATCAGTCCCACCTGTCCGCTCAACGCAGAGGCACTGGGCGGATAAGTATCTGATCGGACACGGCCCTTGAATGCCTCCAGTTGACGTTCGGCGGCGTCGAATGCGTCGCGGATCGACGCGTGGATGTCTGGATTGGCATAGCGCTCATGCGCGTGCTGCGGCGGGCGGGAGACCGCGAGGTCACGACCATGGCCAGGCACCGACAACGTGACGTGTACCTCGAATAGGTTGCCTTTGCGGTGTTGATTATGCAGCTTCTCGACCGAGACACGGCAGCCGGTCAGTCGTCCGAAGCGATGTTCGATCTTGTCCACGTGCTTGCGCAACTCAGCCTCGATCGC
>JAMXLO010000120.1 GCA_024280945.1 Acetobacteraceae bacterium | reverse complement strand
ACCGACATCTACCGCTTCCAGCACAGCGATCCGGACGTGACGCTGGCTTCCATGCAGACGGCCGATATGCTGGTGGGCCTGCACGATCTGGTCAGTGACGCGATCCCCGCGGAGATGCATGCCAAGCTGCGCGTGATCTACCAGTCCGTGCCGTCCCTGCCACGCCGCCAGCCGCCGCTGCGTGATGCGTTCGAGGTATTGGTGGTCGGTCACCTGCGGGAAGAGAAGGATCCATTGCGCACGGCCCAGGCTTCACGCTTGTTGCCGGCCGCGTCACGCATCCGCGTCGTGCATCTCGGCATGGCGCATGGCGAAGACTGGTCCGCAGCGGCGCAGGCCGAGATGGCTGCAAATCCCCGCTGTCAGTGGCGCGGCGAGGTGCCGGGATGGGCCGTGCGCCGTGCCATGGCGCGCGCACCGCTGATGGTGCTCAGCTCCATCATGGAAGGCGGCGCCAACGTCGTGTCCGAGGCGCTGGTGGCAGGCGTTCCGATCCTCGCCACCAGGATCGATGGGTCAGTCGGATTGCTCGGACGCGACTACCCCGGGTACTTCCCGGTGGGCGATACCAGCGCACTGGCAGCCCTGCTACATCGCGCCGAAACCGACGCCGCATTCATGGCCGAACTGCGCCGCCAGTGCGCCGTGCGCGCGCCGCTGTTCGAACCAGCGCACGAACAGCGGGCTTGGCGCGAGGCGCTGCGGGAACTCACTGGCGCAGCACAACAGGCTCCAACTGATCGCTCTGCGGCCTGACGGTGCCGATGATGGCGGCATTGCCGTAGCCGAGACGCTTCAGCGCCGCGAGACAGTCATCCGCCTGGTCAGCGGGAATACTGGCCAGCAGCCCGCCGGCGGTCTGCGGATCGAAGATCAGCGGCAGACGTTCGTCCTGACCAATGGCCGCAAGGTCACGAATGGCACGCCGCAGCCGCACGTTCTGTGGTTGCAGCGAACTCAGGATGCCGAGACGCACAGTGTGCAACGCACCATCCAGGAATGGTATCGCGCCGAGTATCAGCTCAACATCGACGCCGGAAGGTTTGGTCATCTCCACCAGGTGGCCCAGCAGTCCGAACCCGGTCACATCGGTGCAGGCCGTCGCGCCGTGGTCATGCAGACAACGCGCCGCGGCATAGTTGGACTGCACCATCGACGTCAGCGCACCATCGATCCAGCGTCCCTTTGCCTTCATCCGCATATCGGCGGCGAACAAGGTGCCGGTGCCGATCGGCTTGGTCAGGATCAGTCGATCGCCTGGCTGCATGCCGCCTTTGCGCAGCAGCCGTTCGCGGTCCGCCAGGCCGTTCACTGCAAACCCCATGGCCAACTCGGCGCCTTCGCTGGTGTGGCCGCCGACCAGCGCCGTGTCCGCCTCGTTCAGTACCTTCAGCGCACCCGCCATGAGTTGCGACAACTGATCTTCCACCTTTGCTTCCAGGCCGAACGGAACGGTGGCGATGGCGAGCGCGGATTGCGGTTCACCGCCCATGGCGAAGATGTCGCCCAGGCTGTGATTGGCGGCGATCTGGCCGAACACATACGGATCGTCGATGAAGGCACGGAAGTAGTCGACCGTGTGCACCATCACCTTGCCCGGAGCCACCGCAGCCACTGCTGCATCATCCGGGGCATCGAGGCCAATCAGGATATCGGCCCGCCGCACTGGCTGAAGCTGGCTGAGTGCGCGGTCCAGCACCGTGCTGCCGACCTTGGCGCCGCAGCCGCCGCAGCGCATGGCGATCGCCGAAATCTCCTTGATCGCCGCGGTATCCGCAACGCCGCTGGCCACTGCTGGCTGCTGCGCCTGCGCCATCTCCGGCAGCACGTTGTATTTGCGCATGAAGCGGCGATCGATCCAGTCCTTCCACCGCCACATCACTCGACCTTCCATCGCCCAGTAGCCGCGTGAGGCAACCGCGTATTTGTCGCCGGTGGTGATCAGGCTGAGGAAACGCTGTTGTGGCCGAAACGCCCGAATCGAATGTCCCTGCAAGGCGCGGCGCAGATTGTCGGCGAGCGGCCGGCCCTGGCGTACCGCGAATACCCCGGACTTGGGGCGTGGATGGTTCTCAACCGCGGCAATATCGCCCGCGGCGAACACTGTCGGATGCGACAGCGATTGCAATGCGTCGTTGACCACGATGAAGCCCTGCGCGTCAACGCGCAGCCCGGATCCAGCAAGCCACGGTGCGGCGCCCGCGGCGGTCACCCACAGGATTTCGTCCAGCGCATATTCCGCGCCCTGTAACGTTACCAGCCGCCCAGGCGCGACCTCCGTGACTGCTTCGCCCGCCAACACCTGCACGCGCCGCTTGCGCAGTTCGCGATCGAAAATGCGGCGCGCTCGCGGATTATGATCCGGCAATACCGTACCGGTGTCGCCGAACAGATAGTATTCTATGTGGTCATCGGTGCGGCCACGTTCGCGCAGTATCTGGCGCAACCGGTGCTGAACCGCCAGCAGGATCTCGACGCCGCCGGCCCCGGTGCCGACCACGCCGATACGCACGCCGTTGTTGCGCGCGAGGATACGGTCGATCATGGACTGCCAGTGGGCAATGAATTGGTTGATCGGCTTGACCGGCACGACATTGCCCGTGGCGCCGGGGATGTCGGAGGTTCGCGGTGTCGAGCCGATGTTGAACGAGGCGATGTCATATCGCACCGGCGGCCGGCTGCGGCATTCGATCGACTGACCGATCAGATCGAGGCCGGTGGCTTCGTCATGATACAGGCGCGCACCAGCGAAGCGGCACAGCGGGCCGAGGTCGATATGCGCTTCGTCGTAGGTGTAGTGGCCGGCGATCAGCCCCGGCAGCATGCCGGAATACGGCGTGTGCATCTCCCGGCAGATCACAGTGAGGCGTACGCCCGGCATGGGGCGCATGCCGAAGCGCTTCAGGACGGCGATGTGGCTGTGCCCGCCGCCCACGAGTACAAGGTCTTTGACCACAGGTGTCTGGCTGTTGTGCACGGGCGCTCGCGCTCAGTTGCGGAATCGAAGGGTCGGCCACGCGTTATCCGCGCTATCTCGTTCCCGGGCTAGGCTGTCAGCGGTGCAAGGTCCTGCAACAGCCCAGGGATGAATTCAGCCACCGTGGGGTGGATGTGAACGGCGCGCTCGATGACCGTGTAGGGCGCCTTCGCATACATGACATCAAGCACACAGTGGATCACCTCGTCGCCAGCCGTACCCAGAAATGACGCACCAAGGATTTCCTTGGTATCGGCGTCGATGAACATCTTCATGAAGCCTTCAGTCTCGCCCTTTTCTTTCGCACGGGCCACATTCTCCATAGCCAGCTTGCCGACAAGTACACGGCGGCCGCTTCTCCGCACCTCCGCATCGGTCATGCCCACCCGACCCAATGGCGGATCAGTATAGAGCGCATAGGCAGTGATGCGATCACTGAGCCGCCTGTGCTCGCCGTCGAAGAAGCCCCAGCCTTTGGTCTGAGCCAGGAATGCGACACCTACAGCGGCTATCGGGAACAGCAGGTGCACAACGACCGTGTTGAGTATCACGAGGCCAAAGTTGTTAGGCCAACGGAGCAGTCGCGTGATAGATTGTGGCCGGCGCGGCACCAGCAGTTCCCACGTGACCATGAACACTAGCACGACTGCAAAGGAGCTCAGTCGGATGATCGGTTCGGCGGTGGTCATACCAGCGCGCGACGAAGCTGACTCACGACCTCGTCCACCTCATCCTGCGTCGACTGTCGGCCAAGGCTGAAGCGGATTGCGCCCATGCCTACTTCGGGTGCGACATTCATCGCTTGCAGCACTGGCGACAGCGTGACCTGACCGGCGTGACAGGCCGACCCGGTCGATGCCGCAACATCAGGCATGCCGGCTAGGATGTCGGCGCCGATACGTCCAACGAACGCCACGTTCAGCGTGTTCGGCAGGCGACGCGTGGGATGACCATTGAGAGCGACCTGATTGCCAAAGGCCGCCTGCAACCGGTCCCAGAGCAGATCGCGCAACTTCTGGATCCCAGACGTCCCGATCCAGGCCTGTGCAATCTCGCACGCCTTACCCAGACCAGCCGCCAGTACTGCGCTCTCGGTGCCGGCACGCCGGCCGCCTTCGTGCCCGGCGCCATGGACCAACGGCTCGATTGTCAGGCCACGCCGGACGTAAAGCACGCCGATCCCTTTCGGGGCATAGAGCTTGTGCCCGGCAACCGACAGCATGTCGGCGCCGAGCTCATCGACACGCGTGTCGATCTTGCCGACCGATTGCGCCGCGTCGGTATGGAACCGGATGCCGTGCTCATGGGCGATCTGCGCGATCTCGGCGATCGGCTGGATTGTTCCGACCTCATTGTTCGCGTGCATGACGCTGACCAGGCGGGTGCCGGGTCTGATAGCCCTGCGCACGTCATCAGGATCGACAAGCCCAGCGCCATCAACAGGAACGTACGTCACGGCTACGCCCAACCTGGTGAGATATTGGCATGGTTCCAGCGTCGCAGGGTGCTCGATCACCGACGTGACAATGTGCGCCGGACGGTCGTGCGGTGTGCTGCACAAGCCCTTCAGTGCCAGGTTGTTGGCCTCGCTCCCACCACTTGTGAAGACGATCTCGTTCGCCGCACAGCCGAGCAGCGCAGCGATCCGCGCTCGCGCGGTATCCAGCGCCGCCTTCGCCGGCGCTGCTGCCCAATGACCGCTGGAAGGATTGCCATACGCGCTTACCAGTAATGGCCGCATGACATCGATCACTTTCGGGTCGATCGGCGTGCTGGCATTGTAGTCCAGATACAGCCGTGCCATCGCGTCCAGCCTCAGCCTTTCCAGGTGTCAGCTTGACTCGCCTTCACTGAACAATCAATAGAGTAATTGAGTGACCACCAATGGGACGTCAATCACCAATGGGACGTCAATCCATGTCAAGCCGCACGGCGGCGGGAACTGTTCGGGAGGCGCTGGCCGAGATCGCCAAGGCACTTGGTCATGAGCATCGGGTGGAGCTGATCGAGCAACTTGCCCAGGGACCGCGCAGCGTCGAGGCTCTCGCAGAGCGGGTGGGCCTGAGCCTGGCGAATGCGTCGCAGCACTTGCAGCAGTTGCGCAGGGCAGGCTTGGTCAGCACACAGCGCGACGGCAAGCGGGTGGTCTATCGCCTGGCCGATGCAGTCGAGAAGGACATCGTGTCGCTGCTAGGTGCGCTGCGGGGCGTGGCAGAGCATGCTGTCGCTTCGATGGAGCGTATCGTCGCGACCTACCTTCGTGCGCGCGATGAGTTGGAACCGGTGGCCGCCGAGGAGCTGCTGGCGAGACTGCGCGGAGGCGACGTGGTGATCCTGGATGTGCGCCCCGAAGACGAGTACGGCCTTGGCCACTTGCCGGGCGCCCTCAACATCCCGTTGCGCCAGCTAGAGCAGCGGCTTTCCGAGTTGCCGCGCAGGCGGGAGATCGTCGCCTATTGTCGAGGCCCGTACTGCGTGTTGTCGTTCGAGGCCGTCGCGGAGCTACGCGGCCGCGGCTTCAAAGTCCGACGGTTTGAGGCGGGATTTCCTGAGTGGAAGGCTGCTGGCCTGCCGGTCGAAGCGGCTGCCTGACGCTCATGCTCGTCGCTATGGGGAGGATGAACCGATGAGCGAGCAGATCGATGGAGGATGCCTGTGTGGCGCAGTGCGGTTCGTGGCCTCAGGCACACCGACCGACGTGGCATGGTGCCACTGCCAGAGTTGCCGAAGACACAGTGGCGCACCAGTCTCCGTCTTTGTGGCGATCCGACGCGATGCCTTTGAGGTCACCAAAGGCGAGATCACCAAATTCAACTCGTCACCCGGCAGGTGGCGCGGCTTCTGTGCCCGATGTGGGTCCACCTTGACATGCGAGGGTGTGTCCTCGTCCGCCGAAGTGCATTTCCACATCGGTTCGATTGATAACGCCGAGCAATTTGCACCGACCCGGCACATATTCCCGGAGGAGCGCCTACCCTGGCTGCACTTGAGCGATAACTCGTAAAAGTTCTTACGTTGGTTGGCAATTGGCTATGTAGTGCTCAAACAGCATGCTGGCAGAGTCTCGCGCGGCTTCAGGTGTAATGATCGTCACACAGAAGGCCTCGGCGGCTTGGCGCAGATCGAATGTCAGGAACGGACAACATTTCCGTTCCTGCTCAATCAACTCTTGAACTTCGGAGGCAGCCTCTGGTGCGCAAGTTCTTCTCGTCCCTGCAGCGATCTTTTGGGTGTGCTGACGCTTCGTCCAGCGACTTGTCCCTCAGTGGCGCCTTCCTGATCGATTATGAAGCTCCGGCCGTGCTGCCGGAGCCTTGTTTATTGCCCTCCCTTCCTGCAACAGCCGCGCCGAATCGGGCAAGCGCAAGTTCGAGTGGGCTCTCTCCCCGCCGTGCTGGTGCTTGTACAGCACCAAGAATCACTTGGTTCTGTGTTTCCAGCCGATTTTCGGACTGGGAAGAAAGCTGGCGGCAATCTGCACACTTGGGGTCGCGGAACACGTAAGCCTTCGATCATTCATTCACGATGAAGCTCAACAGGTCCTAGAGCAATCTGGGGGAGCGCAGTTGGCTGACCAACCAGTCGAGGCTATTCACTGGCGTCAAACGCCTGCAATATATAGTCCGCAGTCAATGAGATGGGAGGGGTGGATGCTTGCGCTGTGGGTCAAGGTTCGTATTAAGCCCGAGGATCGCGAGCGCTTTCTCAATGCAATCGAAGCGGACGCGCTTGGCTCAGAGCGTGATGAGCCGGGCTGCCTGCGGTTCAATGTTCTTCGCGATCAGCAAGACCAAAATGTATACTACTTTTTTGAGGTCTATCGCGACGAGGCTGCGCTGGAGGCACACCGAGCTGCGCCACATTATGCTGTCTGGCGCGCGGCCGCAGACACCTTAGATGGACCCGCTGAGGCGACGCGCTGCCAGCCTATCTTCCCCTCTGCGAGCCAGTACTGGGAAAAGCGCTGAGACGCCCTAAGCTGCCGTTCGCCGTCGCCACTGGGCTAGCACCCCGCAGCGATCTGTCTAACATGCCCACGGGACATCCTTTCGATTGGACCTCCGAGAAGGATCGCGCATGAACGACCTGTTGATTCGCGGCGCCACCGTCATTGACGGTACCGGAGGCGCGCCAAAATTCGTTGATGTCGCCGTCCGCGATGGACGCATATCGGCGGTTGAGGTGCAACGGACCGGAACCGAGGCACGAGAAATCGACGGAAGAGGACGGGTCCTCGCTCCTGGCTTTATAGACATTCACACCCATTCCGATTTCACCCTGCCACTCAATCCTCTGGCGGAAGCGAAGGTTCGCCAGGGTGTCACTACGGAAGTCGTCGGCAATTGTGGTTTCTCGGTAGCCCCCGCCTTGCCCGGAAAGGCAGAACTTCTTGCCGACTACCTTTCCGCAAGCGCGCCCTGGTTGCCCTTCGTCGAAACCGATTTCGCCAGCTATATGGCACGTTGGCCGGAGATCGCGGTCAATACTGTCATGCAGGTCGGGCACAACACGCTGCGCTTGATGGCAATGGATATGGAGAACCGAGCGCCTAACAGCAGCGAGCTTCGCCACATGCAGGAAATGCTCGCGGAGGCTCTCGAGGCCGGCGCACTCGGCATGTCAAGCGGCCTATTCACACCACCAGGCCTTTACGCCGAACCCGAAGAGATCCGAGCCCTTGGCGGAGTCCTGAAACAGTATGGCGCCAGATATTCGTCGCACATACGCGATGAGTCACACAAGGTCGCAGAGGCGGTCACCGAAGCCATTGATGTAGGCGAGAGCTGCGGAATTCATGTCCAGATTGCCCATCTAAAACTTTCAGGCATCGATAGCTGGGGCGGAGCCGGCAAGCTTCTCGGCGTCGTCGACGCGGCCCGTTCCCGGGGGGTTTCTGTAGATTGCGACCAGTATCCCTACGATACGGCCAGCAATCCTTTGCGCTTTCTTCTGCCGCCGTGGATACATGAGGGTGGGATGGATGCGATGCTGGCGCGGCTTACAGAGCCGTACACCCGCGTCCGAATCCGTCAAAAGCTCGGCGAAGCCGGCTTTACAAACTTTGGTCGGCTTAAATCCTGGGCAGATATCCGTATTGCAACCTCACCTACTGCGGAAGCGGGCAGGACAATCGACGACCTCGCGCGCGAGCGCAGCCAAGATCCTCTTGACGTTGCGTGCGACTTGATCATTGCAGATCGCGGTGCCACCCGAATACTCGTGCGATCGATGTCCGAGGACGACGTGAGGACGATCCTAGCTGACCCTCTCGTGACAGTCGGCTCAGATGGTCCCTGCGTCGCACCGTACGGCATAACGGGGCAAGGCAAGCCACACCCCCGGCTCTACGGAACGTTCCCGCGGGTGCTTGGACATTACGCTCGGGATCTTGATCTTGTCGGCCTGCCGCAAGCTATCCATAAGATGACCGGCCGCGCGGCCGCTGCACTTGGCCTCACAGATCGCGGCACGATCGTCGAAGGCAACGCCGCCGATCTCGTGCTCTTTAACCCTGAGACGATTGCAGACCGTGCCACTTTTGACGATCCGCATCGATACCCGGAAGGTATCGACATGGTGATCGTAAATGGAAGCATTGTAATCGATGGGGACCATACAGGAGCGTTGCCTGGCCGTCTGCTCCGTCGACGAGGAGCGATCCTTGCGTAAGGGTCAGCCATCTGCTTGTGCTGTAGCTTTGCGGACAGTCTGTGGCGAACCTGGCGGTTTGTGGTTTTTCCTTTATGTTGCGGAGGCATTATGAGGACTGGCGCGGGTCTTTCGGATTTGCCGACGGGTCGATTATTCTTCATCACCTCCTGTCAGCCGGTGGCACCCGGTTAATCAGTCGTGCACCACGCTGAAAGCGTGACGTACTCCCACAGCCAGGTGAATGCGACGATGAAGCGGTCGCGTGTTTCTATGAGGAAATAGATATGCACCACCACGCGGCTATGCGGCGATGCGCGAAATATTCGATGCGCTGATGCCGGAGCAGGGCAAAGCGCAAGCCGAGGTTATCGAGGAACTCGTGGCGCTGAACATGCCAGGGCTGCGCGCTATCACGGGTCCGCGGTTCTTCGGCTGGATGATCGGCGCCTCGCATCCGGCCGGTGTGGCGGCGGATTGGTTGACCTCCGCTTGGGGCAGAACGCCGGCAACCACGACGCGTCACCTGCTGCCGCTGCTGCAGAAACGGTGGCAGCGAA
>JAMXLO010000119.1 GCA_024280945.1 Acetobacteraceae bacterium | reverse complement strand
ACGAGCGCGTTGCCACACAGGCGCGTGACGCTGGCTGGGAATTCATGGGCCACAGCTGGGAACAGGGGCCGATCCACAAGGAGGCCGACCAGCGCGGCATGATCCATCGCAGCTTGGATACTCTGGAAAGTTTCACCGGCAAGCGCCCGGTTGGTTGGCTGGGTCCGGGCCTGACCCAGACCTACGAGACCCCGGAGCTGCTGGTAGATGCGGGCGTCAAATACATCGGTGACTGGGTGTACGACGACGAACCAACCACCATCCGCACTGCGAATGGGCCACTGGTGACTCTGCCTTACACCGTCGAACTGAACGATATCCCGATGATGATCGTTCAGCATCACGAGAGCGACTACCTCCTGAAGCGCGCCATCGATCAATTCGACCGGCTATATGAGGAAAGCATGAACCGGGCGAAGATCATCTCCATCGCCATTCACCCTTACATCTCTGGCCAACCACACCGCATCAAGTACCTCAAGGGGTTCTACGACCACGTGGCCAAGCATACTGGTGCGCTGCACTGGAATGGCGAGCAGTTGCTGGAATGGTACCAGGCCGGCGCCGGACGATAGATCGCGACAGGAGTGCCCGCGATTACACGCTGCCGTCGATCATGACCTCGAGGAGTTGGGGCTTACCTGTCACAAGTGCTTCTGCATAAGCAGCCCTGAATGCCGCTGGGGTCTCAACACGACGACCCTCCACACCAAGCGAGCTAGCCAGAGCAGCAAAATCGATTGGGGGATCGACAAAGTCCATCCCGATGAACCGATCGGTGCCGTGGAACAGCTTCAGCCTCTGCTTGATGATCCGGTAGCCGCCATTGTTGAACACGACAAACGTGATCGGAAGCTTCTGGTACGCGGCAGTCCACAGCGCCTGAATTGAGTACATCGCACTTCCATCGCCGAGCAATGCCACTACCTTGCGGGCGGGCTGGGCGAGCTGAACGCCCACCGCCGCGGCGATACCCCAGCCGATACCGCCGCTGACATTGCCGAAATACCCGTAGCGATCGTGCATGGGCAGAAACGTCGTAAGACTCGCCGCAGTGGTCAGGGCTTCGTCCACGACGATGGCGTCCTTCGGCAGCAGTTCGGCGATCGTCAGCATCAGCCACTCTGGATTGATCGGCTGCTCTGTTACCTTCGTCAACGCGGCTTGGGCGCGCGCCTTGCGGTTGGCGGTCCAGTTCCGTCCGGCGAGTTGAGCGAGCCCATCTTTCGCGCGCTGCCGCTGCGCTGAGCCGCCAAGCTCGGCGATGAGCGGAATCAGCACGCGCAACGTCTCACCGACATCGGCGCGTATTGCGATCTCGGCTGGATAGGTCTTGCCCATCTCCCAGTCGCGCAGCCCGATCTGGATAATCGAGGCGTGCGGCGGCAGCGGCTCGACGTCGCTGTAGACGGACATGCGCAGGAAATCGGAGCCGAGGCTGATCAGCGTATCGTATGGCTGCAGTCGGGTGCGCACGGTTTTCTGGTCGCGCGACAGCGGGCCGAGATAGGCCGGGTGTTCGCTCGGGAAATGCGCACCTTGCAGCACCGTTTGATCGTAGACGGGGGCGCCTAGCACCTCAGCGAAACGAACGACTTCCACGAATGCATCGCTTCTGACGATCTCGTGGCCGGCGATGATGACCGGCCGCTGCGCTTTGAGCAGCCGAACGGCCAGCGCGCGCAGACTTTCGTCCGACGGCCGTACCCGCGTGTCAACCCGCGTCGCCTGCCCAAGATCGATCACACCAAACGCGTTCAATATGTCCCCCGGCAGCGAAATGAACACTGGTCCCGTCGGCGGCGTCATCGCCACTTTGGCAGCGCGGTGCACGATCCGCGGCAGGTCTTCAAGCCGCGTCACTTCGGTCGCCCACTTCACCACCGGCGCCGCGATCGGCACCAACGGGGCGTACAGCAAGGGTTCGGTCAGCCCGTGCCCCTGCTCCTGCTGTCCGGCGGTGATGATCAGCGGTGTGCCGGAGTTGAACGCCGTAAACAGCGAGCCCATGGCGTTGCCGAGCCCAGGTGCAACATGCACGTTGCACGCGACCAGTTCGCCAGAAGCCCTGGCATAACCATCGGCCATGGCAACGACGATCGCCTCCTGCAGGCCCAGCACGTAACGCAGCTCAGGATAATCAACGAGCGCGTGCATGATCGGCAGCTCGGTTGTGCCCGGATTGCCAAAAAGGTGAGTGACCCCCTCCGACAGCAGCAGTTCGATGAAGGCGCTGCGGCCGCTGATGGTGTTCGGAGTGACGCTTGATGTCATCGCAGTTTGTCTGCCCACGGATAGAAAGGGCTTACGTTATCGATGATGCCGCGTTCGCGCCATCCGCGGTGCTGGCCGTGAATGTCCGAATGAGACACAGTACTGGCCGGCGCGGCACATGGAGAAGCGAAAATGGAGCAGGAGACGCTCGTCCCGATACTGAAACCCTGTCCGTTCTGCGGTGATCGGCCACAGATTGTGCAGTCCGGCACATTCGCGGTTCAATGCGCCGATTGCGGCGCTATGGGGCCTCCCGCGCCCAACATGGAGCGTGCGGCAGTGAGATGGAACAGGAGGAAAGGGGACGATTTCTAGTAATCGTTTCTCCAGATCTTTGCCAGCTGCATGCGCGAAGCAACGAGCGGCTGTCGCGACAGCATAGGAAACCACATGGTGACATCGGCGATAGAGACGACGAGCACGCCGGATCAGGCTACTCTCGATGCGCTACGGGAAAGCGTCGCCAACGTTCTGACGGAGCAATGCGACAGCACCGAGCTGCACGCGTTCGTCGACGGCAAGAACGCGCTCGATAAGATCCTTTGGGCCCAAGCCGGGCAGCTTGGCTGGCTGGGATTGGGAATTCCAGAGCAATTCGGGGGTCTGGGCATGTGCTCCCAGGGTCTCGTCATCCTGCACGGTGAATTGGGCCGGCAATCGGCACCGGGCCCCTACATCGCTACGTTGTCGGCGGCGCAGACCATCGTCGAAACCGGTGACGAAGCGATGCGCGCGACATGGCTGCCGCGGCTGGC
Organism: Acetobacteraceae bacterium; assembly: GCA_024280945.1. GTDB lineage: Bacteria > Pseudomonadota > Alphaproteobacteria > Acetobacterales > Acetobacteraceae > JAMXLO01. The sequence continues at coordinate 20,416 of JAMXLO010000119.1, read as the reverse complement.
ATCGGGCGAGGTCAGTGCTGCGGTGCCGGCAACATTGGACGTGAGCGGTCTGACCCGCTCTGGCGCGGGTGTTTCTGGCGCAATGCGCTGCCTGGGCGCCGCCGATGCCGCATTGCTTCTCGCCCCTGCGGACGATGCCTGGGTGGTCGTCGATTTGGACGGAGCCGAGGTGGCCGCGGCGTCGATGTGGGACCGGACGCGGGACGTGTTTGACGTCCGCCTGGAGGACGCAACGCCCGTCGGCGTTCTGCCCGATTCGGCGGCGACCCGCGCGGCGCTGACGCGGACCCTGGCACTTGCAGTCGCTGCCGACAGCGCCGGCGGTGCCCGTTCCATCACCGAACGCACCATCGCCTACATGAAAACGCGCGAGCAATTCGGCCGGCCGATCGCGGGCTTCCAGGCACTGAAGCACCGTGCGGCCGACCTGGCCACGAAGCTGGCCGTAGCCGACGAGATGGTGAGGCACGCCGTGCAGCGGACAGTGACTGGCGAACCGGACGCCGACCTCTGGGCATCATTGGCGAAATCGGAAGTCACGGAAGCCTGTGTGTTCATCACCACGGACTGCGTGCAACTGCACGGGGGCGTCGGCTTCACCTGGGACTTCGATCCACACATCTTCCTCAAGCGGGCGCGCCTGAACGAAGTGCTGATCATGGCGAATACTGCGTTGCGCGATCAGGCCGCCGCTGCACTGGCCGCCATTACGGCGTCCGGGCGTTCTGCGCTGGAGCTTGGACTATGAGCATTCTTGACGCGCAACATGACCTGTCCGCGTTCCGCCAGGCAATCCGCGACTGGCTGGCCGAGGTCGTGCCGCCCGACTGGAAGGCCCGCATGGCTCGGGCCTCGAACGAGGAATACATCGCGTTCCAGCGCTGGTGGATGGCCGAGCGGAGCAAGGTCGGCCTCGCCATTCCGCACTGGCCGAAGGAGTATGGCGGCGCCGGTCTTTCGCAACGCCACCTGATCGCCGTTGCTGACGAAATGGCGCGCGCGGATGCGCCGCAGAACCGGCTGTTCACCATCTCGCTGATCCATATGCCTGGCACGTTGCTGCCGCACGGCACCGAGGCGCAAAAGCGCCGCTACCTGTCAGGCGTGGCAAACGGCGAAGTCTGGTGCCAGGGCTTTTCAGAGCCGAATTCCGGATCGGACCTGGCGTCGTTGCGGTGCCGGGCGGTGCGGGATGGCGATCATTATGTGATCAACGGCCAGAAGATCTGGTCGTCGAACTCGATGTACGCCGATCACTGCCTGCTGCTGACACGGACCGATCCGAATGCGCAGAAGCACCGTGGCATCACCTACTTCATCATGGACATGCGGTCTCCGGGCGTGGAGGTGCGGCCGATCCGGCAGGCCAACGGCCGCGCGGAGTTCGGTGAGCTGTTCCTGACCGATGTCCGGATTCCCGCGGAAAACATGATCGGCGCAGAGAACGATGGCTGGCGCGTGGCGCAGGCGACTCTCGCGTCGGAGCGTGGCGTCATCTCGTTCGAAGGCGGTGAGCGGCAACGCTACGAAATCGAGGCGTTCTACCGCAATTCGCTGAAGGTCGGTGCGGCTTGGTTGAAGGATGCGCAACTGCATCGTGAGTTCGTCAGTTTCCTTGCGGAAATGCAGGCGGCACGACGCCTGTTGCGGCGCGTGCTGGAGGAGAGCGAGACACAAGGCGCGTCGGCCAGCGTCCTGCCGTCGATCGTCAAGCTGTCGTCGACGGTGTTGCGCCAGCGGATCTGCTCTTTCATGGTCCGGATCAGCGGCATGGACGGTCAGGCATTCGCGCTGCTGGCGGAAGAGCCGTTCGGAAGCCCGATGTTCGATTTCCTGAGTGCGTTCTCCGGCACGATCGCCGGTGGAACGAACGAAATCCAGCGCAACATCGTCGCAGAGCGTGGGCTGGGCATGCCACGGGTGTGACGGCACATGGCACTTGAGATCAAATCGGTCGACAGCCTGGTCGGCACACCGATTTCATATGCCTATGCGGTTAAGGCTGGTCCGTGGGTGTTCCTCACCGGACACGAGGCGTTCGACTGGCGAACGGGGACAATCGACGCGAGCATGTCAGGCCCCGCTGGGTTTCCGGCCTACGGCACGCGCCACCCGAGCCGCCGCGAAGCGGACTTCGTGCTGCGACGGATGGCGGACGTGCTGCGCGAGTACGGGACCGACCTATCGCATGCGATCCGGCTTGACCAATACTACCCCAATCCGCGTGCGGTGGCCGCCTATCACCTGTCGCGGCATGACAATTTCGGCGATTACATCCCGCCGAGCACTTCGGTGGTCATGGAACGCCTGTTCGGCGCCAGCTCGACAATTTCGACCTCGCTGATTGCGGCGATGCCGGAGCCTGGCCGCGAAATCCGCAAGGTGTATCCAGCGGGCGTCGCTTCGGCGCCAACCTCGGGGTTCGTCCCGGCAGTCGTGTGCGACGAGTTTGTCTTCGTCGCGGGGCAGATGGCGCATAACCCTGGTACGGGTCTCGACCCCCGCGCAGTGGTACCGGATCACGCAGCTTGGGCCGGCATCCCCATCCGCCGCCAAACGGAGTTCATAATTGAGCACAAGCTGAAGCCGGCACTTGAAGCCGCCGGCTCGGCACTGGATCAATCGGTCAAGGCGCAGATCTACCTTGCCGATATCGCCGACGCGCCAGATTGCCTAGATGTGTGGAACGAGCATTACGCGGGCATTCCGTGCGCCCTGACGGTGGTGCCGACCAAGTCTTTTGCGACAGTGGGCGGCATCGTCGAGATCAATCTGATTGCGCTGGTCAGCGACGCGAAGCGCAGAAAGGAGGTGATCGAGGCCGATGTCCCCGAAATGGCGGCCTATGGGCCGCACCTCAAGGTCGGCGAATTTTTCCTGCCGTCCGGCCTGATGGCGGTCGGCCACGACGGCAGTATCATCGGGCGCGATGTCTCATCCTCCTTCGCCGGACTCGCGCACGCGGGCTACACCCAAGCCGCTGCGCTATACGACTATCTGGGAGCGCTGTGTCATGCTGCCGGCACGGCAATGGACCAGCTGCTGCGCGCGCAATACTTCGTCGCCGACGTCGCCGCGTTTTCGGGGATCGCGACAGCATGGTTATCGCGCTACGGTGCCCAGCCGCACCCGTTTCTCTGCGTCGAGACACCATCTCCGATGCCGGCGCCGGTCTGCGCCATGATTGGCGACTTTTGGATTTCGACAGCAACGCCGTGACCGGCGGTGAAGAATGCCGGAGCGTGCAGGAGAATAAGCCCGCGCCATCGTCGGAGTCACCTTCTGCATGAACGGTTCCGGCACTCGATCGCTAACTGCGCTGTACGTCGCCGCGCCGTTCAGCATGGGCTATGTCGATTACTACACCTTCCTGATGCCGCTTTACGCGCTGTCGCTTGGCTACGACGCAGCCGAAGTGGGCGCCCTGGTGGGCGCACGCTCGATCGTGGCGATGTTTCTGTCGATCCACATCGGGGTGCTGATGGACCGTTTCGGCACACGCAAGGTCACGCTGTTCTTTGTCTGGACCAGCATGGTTCTGGCGCCGTTGTTTCCCCTGGTGCCATGGTTCTGGAGCTTGTTGGTCTTGCAACTGGTCAATGGCGCCGCCGTGTCGTTCTCGTGGTCCGGGGCTCAAACACTGATTGCGCAGCTGGCCAAAGGCGAGGCGCGCTATCTTGGACGGTTTACGTTCTTTGCCCGACTCGGTTCGACAGCTGCGCCGATGCTCGGTGGCGCGATGTGGGATTTCGGTGGAACTTGGCTGTCCTATCTGATCGGCGTCGTATGGGGCGGCGTGCTGATCATCGCCATACTGTGCGCCCCCGAGGCGGAGATCTTCGCCTCGCCGCACCACGAGGAAGCGGTGCGCGCGCGGTTCCGCGCCCGCGATATCTGGCCGCGGCTTGCGGATTATTGGGCCTCGCTGATGCTGCTCGCCATTCCGGCGATTGCCCTGTCGCTGGCGATCATGGCGATGCGCAATAGCACCTACAGCATCCAGACATCGGTCTATGTTGTCTATCTCAAGCAGGTGGGGCTGGTAGGCACAACAATCGGCGTGCTGTTCTCGGCGGCTGAAATAGCCAGCGGGTTTGGAGCGCTGTTTGCCGGGCGCGCCGTGGGCCTCGGCAACGCGCAGCGCACGATGCTGAGTGGCACCGCGATCTCGATCCTGCTGATCGCGTTGACGCCGCTACTCGGTGGCATGCTGGCGTTGCTGCTGCTGTTTCAGGTAATGCGCGGATGGCTTGAAGGCGTAATCCAGCCTTTGGTGTTGTCCGTGCAGGCGCATGCTGCCGGCCGTCACCAGCAGGGCGCTGTCGTCGGTCTACGCCAGACGGGCCAGCGGTTCACGTCAATCGTCGTTCCGCCGATCATGGGCGCTATCGCCGACCGCTCTGGCGTCAGCGAAAGCTTCCTGACCCTTGGCGGATTCATGCTGCTGCTATGCATCCCGTTGGCACTGATCATCCGCTGGGTCGGTAGGCGGCAGCCTCTTGACGAGTCGCTCGCAGGCGCCACCGACTGACCCTCGCCAGCTGTCGTGCCGTGCGTCATTGGTTCTTTGGACGATGCGAGGGCCGGATGCGCAGACCAACTGAAGCGGCTGCACCCGTGCTGCCGAGGACTGAAAAGAAGTACCCTTATATCGACCCTTGGTGACTGGGCCTTCACGCTTGCAGCTGTATTGGAAGCGCTACAGTCAGCAGTTTGGGCCTTGCTTCAAACCGAACCTGGTTATCCCTTCGCAAGGTTAGCAATGTCACGCGCGGTGTCTCGGCTGATGTCCGGGCAGCACGAGAGGAAAATCTCGGTCCCATGCACCGTGCCCATCACTTGTCGGCAACGGGTGTGCACGCCGTTCTGCATCAGGAACCTGTAGAAGTTGACACCCTCGTCACGCAGCGGATCACACTCGTTCACACTGATCACCACCTGCGGCAGACCTTTGACGTCTTGGCTCTTGGCAAAGCTCGGCCAGGCCAGCGGGTCACGGGCACGGAACGCCTCGATGCCGTAGCCCATGGCGCCGCGATTGTGGTGCACGCTGATGAGGATGCCCTCGTTCTCCACCGAGGAGGGATTCTGCGGTAGCGGCCACTCGCCCGCGATGTAGGGGCAAAGGGCGTAGAGGCCGTGGACGAGGTCGACGCCACCTTCCCTAAGCAGCTTCATCCCAGTCGCCAGTGTCAGGTTGCCGCCGCCGCTCTCGCCGGCGACGATGACGCGGTTGGTGTCGATGCCCAGTTTCTCCGCATTGGCGTGAACCCACTTCAATCCGGAGACACAGTCGTTGAGACCGGCCGGATAGGGTGCAACGTCGGGCGCCGTCGAAGCGCGAACCGCGTTGCGGAAATCGACCATGGCGACCGCGACGCCTTGGGCTGCAATCATCCGGCCCCAGGCACGGTAATTGCCATAATAGCAGGACATCGTCGCCATCCCGCCGCCGTGAATGTAGTAGACGCACGGGAGAATCATGCCGTCCGCCGGCCGGATGAACTGGATGTTGACCGGATTGCTGTCAGGCGAGGAGATGAACTGCTCGGTTCGGATCTTCAGACCTGCAGACGGGGCGATCTCTTCCGTATCCATTGCATCCAGAAATGCCTTCATGCCTGCGGCTCTGGCGGTCGCTGCCTCGGTGGACTCTTGCGCAAGGATCTCCTCGCGGCTCGCAACGCCCGTTGGCGTTGGAAGTTCGAACGTGGCGAATACAGCCTTGATACGGGGATCGACCCGAGGATCCAGGGCAAGCTTCGATGCCTTCGGCCTTTCAGTTTGCGGCATACAGCTGTTCTTCCGTGACATCACTCAAACGAAAGCCTTCGTATCCCTTGGCAGCCACGTCGTCGCATTTCTTCTTGTAGGCGGTCACACCGCCGACATAGGGCATGAAGACACGCGGCTTGCCTGGGATGTTGGCGCCCACATACCACGAGTTGGCCAATGGATAGAGGGTACGATCAGCGACATCGTTATTGTGCTGTATCCAGGAATCCTCTGCATCCTGCTCCGCTTCGATACGCGTCAGGCCGCGCTTGCGCAGGTACTGCAGGCAAGCCGCAATCCAGTTCACGTGCTGCTCGCACGCCAAGATCATCTGGCTCTTGACTCCAGGACTTTGCGGACCTGTGATCATGAACAGGTTGGGGAAACCAGCCATCATGATACCGAGATAGGTGCGCGGACCGCCTTCCCACTTTTCCCGTATCGACAACCCATCATCGGTGTGGATGTCGATTTCCTTCATCGCGCCGGTCATTGCATCAAAACCGGTCGCAAAAACGATCGCGTCGAGCGCGTAGTCGGCATCGGCGGTTCGTAACCCGGTTGGCGTGATTTCCTGGATTGGCTTGCTTCGGATATCGACCAAGGTGACGTTCCCGCGATTGTAAGTCTCGTAATAGTCGGTATCGAGGATAAGCCGCTTGGTGCCGATCGGATGGTCGTTGGGGCAAAGCAGTTCGGCCGTCTTCGGATCCTTGACCGTGGCACGGATCTTCTGGCGGACAAACTCCGATGCGGTGTCGTTTGACTCGCGGTTGACCAGCAAATCCGTGTACGAATAGAGAAAGCTGATGCTGCCGCCCTCGGCCCATTTCGCCTCGTAGGCGCGTTGCCGCTCCGCTTCGGTCGCCTGGAGCGCGGACTTCACAGGCGGCGGATGTCCTGCGATCCCGAATGGCGTGTCGTAGGCGGCGCGCCGCCGCGCCGAATACTCGGCTTTGTGCGCGCGCTCCTTGTCCGGCGGCATCGGCCCGTTGCGGGCGGGCAGGCTGAAATTGGCCGTACGCTGGAACACGTAGAGATGCTTCGCCTGCCTGGCGATGATAGGGATTGACTGGACGCCGGATGAGCCTGTCCCGATCACGCCCACACGCAATCCGGCGAAATCAACACCCTCGTGCGGCCACAAACCAGTGTGGTACCACTTGCCCTCGAAGTTCTCCAAGCCCGCTATACTCGGCTTGCGTGGCGTAGAAAGATTGCCGGTCGCCATGATGCAGTAGCGCGCAGTCGCGACATGTCCCCTATCGGTCTTCAAAGTCCAAAGATTCGCCTTGCTGTCGAAGACGGCCTCTTTGACCCGGGTGTTGAACTCAATGTCTCGGCGCAGGTCGAAGCGGTCGGCAACATGGTTGATGTAGCGCAAGATTTCAGGCTGAGTGCCGTAGCGTTCGGGCCAATGCCATTCCTGCTGCAGGTCGTCAGAAAATGAATACGAGTATTCCAGGCTTTCGACGTCGCAGCGGCACCCCGGATAGCGGTTCCAATACCAGGTGCCGCCGACGCCATCGCCAGCCTCGAAGACGCGCACGTTGAGACCGAGCTTGCGCAGGCGGTAGATCGCGTAGAGACCGCCGACGCCGGCTCCCACGATGATCGCATCGAAATTTCCGATGTCTGAGGTGCGGTCCGGCATTTCAAGCTCCATGTAAGTACTTACTCAGCCGCCGCCTTCACTTCGGCTGACGCCTGTGCCTTGAGCACCGGCAATACCTCCTTGGCGAAGAGCTTCAACCCGCGTTCCGACACCTCGTAGGGCGTGCCGCCAAAGCGGAAGGCGACATTGAGCTCGAAATCGCCGAGCAATTTGCGGCGCTCCTCGAGCCCGCGCAGGATCTTGTCGGGCGTGCCCGAACTCGCGGCCCGCATGAAGCCGGCGACCGCACCTTCAAGGCCGCCCTTGCGGGCGATCTCGGCCTTCTGCTGATAGGCGTCGTAGCCCTTCACGGTCTTGAAGTGCTCGCCGAGGAATTCGTAGTGGTAGAAATTGCTCTCGACGAATTTCCCTTGATACTGCAGCGCTTCTTCTTCGCAGGCGGCGAGGTCGTGGCCGCAGATGCAGAACTCGGTCAGCATGACGTGCGGTGGCGGCGTGTCGTGAAACTGACGGTGCAGTTCGCGCCCACGCTCGATGATCGGCAGCCGCATCTCCCATGGGCGGTCGGCAAACATCACCATGTGCGCACCGAGCTTGGCGGCGGACACGACGGAATCCTCGCTCGAGGCGACGGCGTAAATACGTCCATCGAACGAATACTGCGGCCGCGGACGGATTTCGATCCGCGGCTGCTTATAGAATTTGCCGTCGCCTTCGATGAACCCGGTCTTCAGCGCCTTGACGATCATTGGCGCCGCTTCGTCGAAGCGCTCGCGCGATTCGTCCATACTCATACGAAAAGCGGCGAATTCGCGCCGCGCCAGGCCACGGCCGAGACCCAGGCGCAGCCTTCCCTTGCTCAGCAGGTCTAGTACCGCCGCCTGCTCCGCGACCCGCAGCGGGTCGTGCCAGGGGATGATCACCGCGGCTGTGCCCAAATCGATATTCGGACACGCCGCCGTCAGATAGCTCATCAGCTGGAGGTTGTCGGGGACGAACGAGTAGTCGTTGAAGTGATGTTCGGCCGACCACAAACAGTCGAAGCCAAGGTCGGCGGCGAGCCGCGCGAGGCGGATTTCCTCGTCCCACACGCGCTGGTCGGAACAGTCGTCCCAGCCATAGCTGGCGAAGACCATCATCATGCCGACGTCCATTGTACCCTCCGTCGTGTTTAGGCGAAGCGATTATGCTCCAGTCCTCGTTTGCGAGCGTGCTTCATGCTTTCCGACGCTTCCGCCTCTGGCGATCACGCTCTAAGCGAGCGCCAATTCTCGATACCCGTCCGCGGCCACGGCCTCGCAGCGCTCGCGGAACTTCGGGTGGCCGCCGCTGTAGCGCATGATCCGGCGGACCTGCTTGCCCTCGACGTTGCGATTGATGCCGGTCATCCACGAGTCGACTTCAGCGAACAGCAACCCCTCGCTTGTCTCAATGACATGATCCGTCCAGGCGGTGGAGCCCGCTGCGGTGGCCTCGATGCGGGTCAGGCCGCGGTCGCGGGCAAAGCGGATAAGCGCGGTGACCCAGTCGGCGCTGTACTCCGCGGCGCGCGGGAAGTTACCGAGCCCAGCATGCGGGCCCATCACCATCAGCATGTTCGGAAAATCGTCGACCATGATGCCGAGGAAGGTCTGCGGTCCATTTTTCCACTTGTCCTTCAGCGACACGTTGTCGATCCCACGGATGTCGATGCGGTCGAATGCCCCGGTGATCGCGTCGAATCCCGTCGCGTAGATGACCATGTCGAATTCGTATTCGCGCGCACTGGTCTGGATGCCGGTCGGCGTGATGCGCTCGATCGGCGTCTCGGTGAGATCGACCAGTTCGACGTTCGGTTGGTTGTATACCTCGAAATAGCCGCTTTCGAGCGGGACGCGGCGCGTGCCGAAGCCGTAGCTCTTCGGGATCAACTTCTCGGCCACGATCGGATCCTTGACCCGCTCTCGGGTCTTGCGGGCGACGAAGTCGGAGATCAGCCGGTTGGCCTGGCGATCGACCAGGATGTCGCGGAAATTGCCCATCCAGATGCCGAAACCGGGTTCGCCGTAGAGCTTCTCCCAGAACGCCTCACGCTCTGCTTCAGTAACCTCGAGCGCGGAACGCTGGTCCGTCGTGTGGATGAAGCAGCCGAAGGTCTCCTGGCAGCGGGCGAAAATTTCGGCGTAGTCGGCACGGATACGGTTCATCTCCTCCTTGGTAATCTTGGCGTTGTGCAGCGGCGCGGCCCATTGCGGCGTACGTTGGAACACCGTCAGATGCCCGGCCGTCTTTGCAACTTCGGTAATCGTCTGGATGCCAGTGGCGCCCGTGCCGATGACCGCGACCCGCTTGCCGACGAAGCTGACCGGCTCCTTCGGCCAGTAATGCGTGTGGAACGACGGACCCTGGAAACTCGTGACACCCGGAATGTTCGGCAACGTTGCCGCCGACAGCACGCCGACCGCGGTGATCAGGAAGCGGGCCGTATAGTGCCGACCGTCTTCGAGGGCGATGTCCCAGGTGCGCGTGTTCTCGCGATAATATGCGGCTGCTACCCGGCTCTTGAACTGGATGTCGCGGCGCAGATCGAACTTGTCGGCGACGTAGTTCAGGTATCGCTCGGTCTCGGGCTGGCCGGCGAAATGCTCCTCCCAATCCCACTCATCGAGCAGTTCCCGTGAGAACGAGTAGCCGTAGGTCCAGCTTTCGGAATCAAACCGGGCGCCCGGGTATCGGTTCCAGTACCAAGTGCCGCCAACGCCGGTGCCGGCTTCGAATACCCTGACCGTGAGTCCGAGTTCCCGCAGTCGGTAGAGTTGATAAAGACCTGAGACACCGGCGCCGATGACGACGGCGTCGAACTCCATTGGGATGTCAGCTGGGATGTCAGCCTTCGACTTGCCGGCGATCGTCTGTGAGGCAACCATGTTGTCCTCCTGAGGATGATGTCACTCTCGTCATTCGAGGCGCAGCAATCGGACGCTCTCGGCTAGCCGCGCAGCCGCCGATTGCATCGCGCGGCACAGCGGCTCCAGCGCTTCGGTCTCCAGATCGTGCGCATGCCCCGCACCGGTCAGGATCAGCAATGGCTCCCAGGCCGGCGATAGAACCGGCACCGAGATCAGTGTGATCCCCTGAAACATGGTCCCGCGATCGACGGCAAAGCCAGCTTGCTTCGCCTCGGACACGAGGGCCAGAAACTCGGAGAACGAGGGTTTTTGATACCAGGCGACTCGCGTGAACAGTGCTTTGAGTTCGGCGTGGCTGCTGTTGCCGAACGCGGCCATAATTATGCCCGATGCCCCCGCCGGTACCGGGGACGGTCGCCCCACGGTGACATACAGGTCGGGTTGGAAGGCGGCGCCCACCCAGTCCAACAACAGCAGGGACGAAGGTCCCACTACTTTCGACAAATAGACCGAGACGCCGTGGGCATCCGAGACCGCATGCATCAGGGGACGCGCGATATCCAGCAAGCCACTGCGCCGTAAGGCGCCGTAGGCCAGTTCGAGGATGCGCAAACTCACCGTGTAGGTGCGCGTCGCTTCGTCATATCCGACAAAGCTCTCGGCCTGCAGGGTCCGCAGGATATTGTATGCCGTCCCGCGATGCAGGGCCGCCGCGCGAGCCACCTCGCTCGCGTTCAGCGGACGCGCGGACGCATGCAGGGCGCGGAGAACTTTCGCCGCGGCCACGACTGCACCGACAGGTTTTCCGAGCGGGCCGATATGGGCGATTTCGGCGGACCTGATGGGTGCGCCTGACCGCAATCGGTTCTCTTCGGTGGCGGCTGCTGGTGCAGGCACTGTTCCTCCCGAGTATCGCTGCGCATTTGGCGCGTTTGGCTACAGCAAGCCAATGTTACACGACACTCCTCTCGGCCTCAATCCAAAACATTTGTCTTCGATAGAAGACACAAGCGGCGCTGGAGCATCCCCGCCCGCGTCCGGTTGACCACCCGCGAATGGCAGTCAGCTCCGGCTTGACCCCGCGCGTGAAAGTGGTCGTGCGTCTTGGTCCAATTCTCCAAGACCGACCTCCTGAGCCGTGACGGGAGTTCGCTTCAGCTCAGAGGATCAACGGGCGCACGACCGGCTCGGCGTGCGACGACAGGGTTCGACCTCAAGGGGGCGCGGCCACAAACGACATATGCGACAGCTTGGCTGGCGGCATGGCGAAGAGCGGGCATCCGAGCATCCGTCGCCGGGTGATCAGCTGCCGGACAAACAACCACAACGAAAAGAGGCGTTCATCGTGCCCTCGCAGCAATCCGTCATTCTGAGCTGCACGTGGGCGGTAAAATCCACCATCATGTTACCACCTGGTGAGATATGATCTGCAAGATCCTCCAATTAGTCTCAGACGGCTCAATGCGATAAACCTCATCGATTGCAGTGTCATGGTGGGTTCGCGCAGCGTGGCGTGGCTCGACCCACCACAAACCGAAACGGAGACCCGATGAGACTTAGTCTATTCTATCAGATCCAGGTGCCAAAACCATGGACCGCGGAGAGTGAGGCCCAGCGTATCTATGAGGCGCTCGAGCAGATTCCATTCGCCGAGCAGCAGGGTTTTTCCGGCGTCTGGTTTTCCGAACACCATTTCCGTCCGGTTTGGTCGCACAATAGCGCGCCCGACCTGACATTGGCGGCAGTCAGCCAACGCACCGAGAGGATCCGCCTCGGTATCGGCGTCGTGTTGGCGCCAATCCACCATCCTCTGCACATCGCGCAACGGATGGCGACACTCGACATTTTGAGCCATGGGCGCGTCGATGTCGGACTCGGCCGCACCGGTTATCCTTATCAGTTGATCCCATACGGCTCCGACCTGCGTGATACGCGCGGGATGTGGCAAGAATTCGCGGACATTTTGCCTCGCATCTGGACGCAGGAGGAGATCACCTACGACGGTGAGTATTTCAAGATTCCACGCCGCGAGGTCCTGCCAAAACCATTGCAGAAGCCGCACCCGCCATTGTGGTCAGCCTGTGGTAGTGATGAGACCGCGGTGCAGACCGGCAATCTTGCAATGGGAGGCCTCTTCGGCAGCGAAGGCGGCCCCGACCGCGTCCGCCAGTTGATGGAAATCTACCGCGACGCTTTGCCGGCGGCTGCACGGCCTCGCGCCGCGCTGATGACAGCAGGCTTCTGCCACGAAGACTCGCGGGTCGTGACTTCGCGCGGCACCGAACTGATCGGCTGGTACATTGAGCAGCAACGCGAAAGAGCGCGCCTCGTTTGGCGCGACTACGACCCAAGCAGTGTGCCGCCCGATTACCAGGGCTACTACGCGCGCGATCAGCGGCTCGCCGCTGGTCCTCATCCAGGTGAGCCGACCCCCGCCGAAGTGCGCGAAGAGGGTACAAAGTTCTGCGTCGGGACCCCTGAGGAATGCATCCGCTTTATTGAGATCTATCGATCGATGGGCATCGAAGAAGTAATCCTACTCTGCGCGGTCGGACCAGCGACGCATCAGGAGGTGATGCACACGATCCGCCTTTTGGGCGAACAGGTGATCCCGCACTTCACGGCAAAGCAGACTCACACTGCCAGCGCAATATAACTGCATCGGTGATCTGTTCGAGCATGCACCTGATGCGCTTCTCACGGTCAGGGGGGTGGATTCTGCGCGGACCAAAGGCGCGCTGTGCTCGCCTGCCGGTGTCAGCCAACCCGCAGGTCGAAGCAGCGAAACGCCAGGCACGAGGTTCATTAGCTATGGGCAGAGACCGAGGACTCGAGAACGAAAGCCGCACAGCTGTCGGAACTGGCTGCAGACTTGAAAGCATTGGGATAGGTGGTGCCGATGAAGCGCACTGAATTGCTCCGACGGATCCTGGCAGATTGCTATTGTCAATTGCAGCCGTCACCGATCCACGGGATCGGCGTGTTTGCCATTCGCGCCATTCCAAAGGCGAGGAATCCGTTCAAGACTCTCACGAAATACGCGACGGCCGGATCTGTGCTGGTAACCTACGAAGAACTTGCCGTCCTTCCACCAAAGCTTGCCGCGTTGATCCGGGCTCTCTTCGCCCCAATGGCAGACGGGAGACTGTATATTCCGACATGTGGTCTGAATGTCATCTACCTGGATACTTACATAAACCACTCGCCAGACCCGAATCTGCGGACGAAGGATGGAGTGCGCTTTATCACGACCCGACGGATCGGCGAGGGTGAGGAGCTGACGGTCGACTACCGGACCTATGACGCTCGCATATTTTGCTGAGACCATTGGCACTCCAGCACGGCCTATGCCGACGATGACCTAATCTCTCTTGCTGTGGTCGCCGAGTGGAAGACGTCCAGTCTTCTGAACCAGCATGTCAATTGGAACGCCTGTTCACCGCAGCGTCGACTTCACGGCCGCGCCCGCCACCACGCATTTCCTCCTCCACGTACTGGCGGCTGGAGAGTTGCCTGCTGTACACGTCCAAGGCAGCAGCGATCAGGGCACCATCTCGGCCCAGCAGGGAATCGCCGAATTCGACAATGCGCAGATTGGGCCACGCCCGGGGACGTATACGCAACACCTTTTCGAAGATTGCGCCGCCGGCGGCGTCCGGACAAGCCTGCGCGAGAATAAGGGCCATGGACGCGGTCGAGCGGGACACGCCGGCGTGGCAATGGACCAGGAGATGCTCATCCGTCTGTAGATGACGTCCAAAGGTAAGAAGTTCGCTTACATGCTCCAGCTGCGGCGCGATGATTTCGCCGCCATGCTCGTCGATGACGTCATGGAAGCGAAGCTCAAGCTTCGCGTGCTCGCCGAAAGCACCAAACGCCTCTGGCACCGGCCACTCCGGATCCAGAATTGAAAGAACGTGGCTGACGCCGACCTCGCAATGTCCTCGCAATTCTTCTAGGCCGCAGATCGTGATGCGGAAGGGCTCAATGATGTCCACCTGATTCGCTCCTCCACCTTGCGGATCAGCAATTTCCATTGCCGTCGCCTGCGCCTCGTCACGAATGCGTCACACGACAGTTTCCAGTTGGGTGAACCTTACGGGTATCATCGCTTGACTCCGGACGCTCCCGTCAGGATCCTTTTCCAGTAGCGTTAGCTGTTGTGCGTCCGGCGGCCCGAGCGGCATGACCAGGCGCCCCTGCGACTTCAATTGCTCGAGCAGCGCTGGCGGCACGGTCTCAGCGGCCGCTGTCACGATGATCTTGTCGTATGGGGCATGGTCCGGCCAACCGCGCGAACCATCGCCGACCCGTATGTCCACGTTGTTATGGCCGAGATGTCCAAGCCGCAGCTGTGCGCCGTCGGCAAACTCCTCGACGATTTCGACACTCCAAACGTGACTGACAAGTTCGGCGAGGATGGCGGTTTGATAGCCAAGGCCAGTCCCGACCTCGAGGACTATGTCCTGTGGTTCCAAGGCCAGGAGATCCGTCATCAGCGCGCAGATGAAGGGCTGGGAAATGGTCTTCTCAAAGCCAATCGGCAGTGGTCGGTCCTCATAGGCCAGGTGGGCAAGCGGCTCCGGCACAAACAAGTGCCGCGGTATGCGCGCCATCGCTGTCAGGATGCGCTCATCGAAGGCGGCTTTGCCAAGCTCCTCCTCGAGCAAGTCGGCGTGGATCCCAATGACGTCGATCATGTGTCGACGCAATACCGCCAGATGCTTGTCGGTCATCGGCTTCATGCTTTCTGTCCTTGGCCTCGGTGCCATCCCGGCTAAGCGCCACGATAGCGCGATCCTGCGCTGCGGCGCATCAGGAGGGGTGTGCCCTGCGCCGCCGTGGGTCCACCGGGTTGACAGTCGCGGCGAATGCCAATGTCCCGTCGTTCTTCAGGCGGTATCCCTACTCAGCCCGCGCTCCTGTAAT
Organism: Acetobacteraceae bacterium; assembly: GCA_024280945.1. GTDB lineage: Bacteria > Pseudomonadota > Alphaproteobacteria > Acetobacterales > Acetobacteraceae > JAMXLO01. The sequence goes on along the minus strand of JAMXLO010000119.1, from coordinate 5,209 downwards.
GCCGCGAGATAGGCGTTCCAGCGCTGCGTCTGCTGGTCCCCAAGCTCGTGCAGGTACTCCCAGGAGTATATGCCGGTATCGTGACGATCATCGAACAGGAGGCGCACGGCATAATTACCGACCGGTTCGATGCCGACGATCGCGACCGAACGTTTCCCCGCCACGATCTGCTTCTGGCCGGGGCCGTGCCCCTGCACCTCTGCGCTCGGACTTTCGACCCGAAGATACTCGGCCGACAGGACGGCCTTCGTGCCATCGTCGAATTCGACGCACAGCAAACGGTCGGCGGCATTGAGCCGGATCATTGTCGCGACCGGCATCAGTCCTCCAGTTTGCGAGCCTCCTCCGGCAACATGATCGGGATACCGTCGCGCACCGGATAGGCGAGGCCAGCTTTGCGGCTGATCAGCTCGCTCGCCTCACGATCGTACTCCAGCGGCCCCTTGGTGAGCGGGCAGACCAACACCTCGAGCAGCCTGGGGTCGATGGGTGGCTGGCGCTTCGCCTCGCCTGTGTCATCCATACCCCGATCTCCGTCAACTCAGGCTGCGACCGCCCGGCACGTCCTGCGCCAACGCACCCATCTGCAGAAGCGCCAGCAATGCCGAAGCCCGCTCCGCCTCGGTGGATACCTCCAGCAGCGCCTGCTTTTCTGCCGGTTCGAACGGGCACACCATTGCCAAAGTCACCACCAGCATGTCATCTGGCAACCGCTTGATCGCTTCCCAGTTGGCGTCGATGCGCCGGTGGGTGAAGTAGCCGCGCAACGCACTCAGCAGCGCCTCGCGCGGCACTGCGGTGGCGGGCTGCTGCAGGTCCAGATCGGCAAGATAGAGCGAGACGTCGCCGCGAACCCGGCGATACCCACGGCGCATCTCCAGCTCACTCTGAACCGCAAATCGGATCAAGCCGCTCAGGGTAATCAGAAAGTGGCCTTCGTCCGTCTCTGCGAACGAGGACATGCGTCCCAGGCAGCCGATGCGAAACAGTCCGGGACCGGTGTCGGTCTCGGCTGCCGTCGGGTCAGGCTGGATCATGCCGAACATGCGGCCATGGCCGAGCGAGTCCTCGGTCATTGCCAGATAACGCGGTTCGAAGATGCGCAAAGGCAGCTTGCCGCGCGGCAGCAGCAGGGCGCCGGATAGTGGGAACACCGGGAATTCGCCCGGCAAATCCTCCACCCTCGGGTGGAAAGCAGGCATCTAGCTGAACAACACCGCGGACAGCTTGCGGCGCGCGGCAGTCGTCGCAGGCTCGTCGAACCCCCAAGCCTCGAAGAGCTTCAGCAGCTGAAGCCGCGCCGCGTCCTCGTTCCAGTTGCGGTTGCGCCGCACAATCTCCAACAATGCATCTGCCGCCTGCTCACGCTCGCCACTCGCATTCAGTGCCGCTGCCAGATCGTAGCGGGCCTGCAGATCCGTTGGGTCAGCAGTGACCCGGGCCTGAAGCGTCTGCAGCTGCCCCTGCGCCTTGCGTCCCTCCTCGGCGAGCGCGAGGGCGCTGCGGGCACCGGCCACTTCGGCGTGTTCGCTGACACTCGCCGGAACCCGTGCGAGGGCCTGTCGCGCCTGTTCCTCTTGCCCAAGCGCCATCAGGGCCCGGATCAGCCCGCCCCATGCGTCGCCATTCTCGGGTTCCTGTTGCAGCAACTCGCTGAACAGTTCGCCGGCTTGCTGCGAATCCCCGGCTTCGAGCGCCGCCTTGGCCTCGGCGAGCAGATCCGCGGCCGGCATCGAACCGCCCGCCAGCTTGAGCAGGGCCTCGATGAAGCGCTTTACCTCTGACTCGGGGAGTGCCCCTTGGAACAGGTCGGCAATCTGGCCCTGCCAGAACGCGGCCACCGTCGGCACCGACTGCATCGGCAGTCCGAGCTGCGCGAGTTGCTGCACCAGTGACCGATTTTGATCGATATCGATCTTCACCAGTTTGACACGTCCGCCGGCCGCGCGGACCACCTTCTCCAGCGTTGGGGTCAGCTGCTTGCACGGGCCGCACCAGGTTGCCCAGAAATCTACGATGACGGGGAGGGTGCGGGAGGCCTCCACGACCTCCTTCATGAAGGTCTTCTGATCGCCGTCCATGATCATGGCGGCGCCGTCGCCGCCATGGGCGGATGGGGTCTGCCCGATGATCAACTCGTCCATGGTTCGTAGCCTTCAGTGTCGGTCAAGGCATAGATGTTGCTGCACCGCAGGGAGACAAGCGGCGCAGCAGGGTTGTGGCAGACCATGCCGCGACTGGGTGCGACTTGCAATCGGGGGGGAAGCCGCCTAGAAACCGCGCCCTGATTGGGAGCGCGGGCGTAGCTCAGGGGTAGAGCATAACCTTGCCAAGGTTGGGGTCGAGGGTTCGAATCCCTTCGCCCGCTCCAGTCGCCTCCGCTCCAACCTTTCTCCGCCATTTCCGGGACCGCGAAAAAGCCCAACTGCCGCAAGCGTTCGCGCAGTAGGCTTGGGGCTTGGAGAGCGGAACGTTCCGCTGTATTGCTCTCCGAACGCCGATTTGTCTCCGGAGCTTGCTTGAGAGTCGGCCATTTTACTCTACAAGCTTTTTCGCGAGCGGTTTCAGCGGCTTAGCTTCGTTGACAAACCGGAAAGTTGGTATCCCGTTCGCCTGCCGTACTCCCCGATGGCTCTTGCCAACCGCTGTTGACACGGCCCCAACCATGCATAACCAGCACTATCGTCCGAGCGCTACCGAGGTCGACGACTCGCCATACCTGTGATGCAAATAACCGCACTCTGGCGCGGGGGTGGTATGGCATCGAAGGCGCTAAATGCGGCCAATCTGGAGGCTCTTGGAGCCACCCGGCTGGCTCAGTTGCTGATCGAGATCAGCGAAGGAAATGCGCCCGTGAAACGGCGGCTGCGTCTCGAATTGGCGGGCGCCGATAGCCCCACGGCCGTAGCCAATCAGATCCGGAAACGCATTGCGACGATTGCACGGTCACGCTCGTTCGTGGACTGGCACAACCGGAAATCGCTGGTGGACGATTTGGAAGCACAACGCCGGGCGATCGTCGAGCAGGTGGCAACACGTCTGCCCACCGACGGGTTGGACCTGATGTGGCGATTTGTCGATTTGGCTGAGTCCATTTTTGCACGTTGCGACGACAGCAGCGGAGCGGTTATCGATGTCTTCCATTCCGCCGTCGCCGACCTCGGTGTCATCGCCAGCTCAGCCAGGCCGCCCGCTGAGGAACTCGCAGGCAAAGCGTTTGATGCGCTGACTCGCAACGGTTACGGCCAGTTTGATTATCTGATCCAGGCGCTCGCGGCGGCTCTGGGAGCGGTCGGATTGGAGCATCTGAAGCAGCGGATGATTGCGCTGTCGTCGCAGCCGGTCCGGAAGCCCGCCGCCAAAGAGCGGCAAGTCATCGGCTGGAGTTCCGGGGGCGCGATCTATGCGGATGAAATAGCCGAGAGCTCGCGTGTCAGCACAGTTCGATTGGCTCTCCAGGAAATTGCGGATGCTCAGGGGGATGTCGACGCATTCATTGCGCAATTTGAGGAGCCTGTCAGGAAGGTGCCAAAGATCGCCGCCGAGATCGCATGCCGCCTGCTCGCAGCCGACCGGGCCGATGAGGCTTGGCAGATTCTCGAGGCAACCGAGCATCGGCGAGGCGGTTGGCCTGATTTCGAATGGGAGGATGCCCGGATCGACGTCTTGGACGCCCGGGCGTGTAGTGATGAAGCACAGGCAGCACGCTGGTCCTGCTTCGAGCGAGCTCTCTCCGCGCCGCATCTACGGGAGTATCTGAAGCGGCTACCGGATTTTGAAGACTTTGAGGCCGAGCAGCGCGCGCTCCTCCATGCGGAACGCTATGGCAGTTTGCTCCAGGCAATCTCCTTTCTTGTCTCATGGCCTGCCCTGGACAGGGCTGCGCGAACGATCACTTCACGCGCCAAAGAGTTGGATGGAGACCAATACGAGCTTCTGACCCCGGCGGCTGATGCGCTTGCAGCAAAGTACCCGCTTGCCGCGACCCTGTTGCAGAGAGCGATGATCGATTTCTCTCTGATGAAAAGTCGGGCGAGCCGTTACGGCCACGCAGCCCGCCACCTCCGGCAATGCCAAGGTCTGGCTTCGGCGATCACGGATTATGCTTCGTTCGAGTCACACGACGTCTATGCCAGCAGGCTGCGGAAGGATCACGGTCGAAAGACTGCGTTCTGGAGCATCGTCTCCTAATGCTCGCGACTGTGTCAGCGGCGCGCCGTGTTTGCGGCATGACTGAAAACTTGAACCCCTGGACCCTTCTGAGCCACGACAGCTTTGCAGCGTCAGCGGACGTGCTATTTCGATACCGTATAGACACGTCCGATCCCCTTGCGATCATTCGCCTAAGGTGGCTGGACGGTAACTTTGTTTCCCGCCAACACTGCGTCAAACAAGTCCACTGGGAAATACGTCGATGCGGAGCGCCGTTATCGTTTCGACCGCGCGCAGCCCCATCAGGCGGAGCATTCCGGCCCTGCCCGACTGACTAACCTGAACTAGCTCTCTAGGACGTAGCTGCCTGGTGCGTCCTGCAGTGGCGGATGATGTCTACTCCCCAACGAGGGGGGCTCCCTCTTGGCACCGGATCGGGCGGCGAGCCAGGCAGCCCAGTCCGTCCACCAACTGCCTTCGTGGCGTTGAGCAGACTCACGCCATCGGGCAGGCGTTTCCCCCTTATCGTCGTTGGTCCAGTAGCTACCCTTTCCGCCTGGCGGATTGATGATGCCCGCAATGTGACCACTTGACGCGAGCACGAAGCGGGTCTTTCCAGCGACGAGTTGCTGAATGCGCCATGCCGCGTCCCAGGGCACAATATGGTCCTTCTCCGCCCCGACGGCATAGATATCCAGCCGTATCTGTCCCAGTTCGAGTGGGATATCCTTGAGCTGAACCTTACCGGGCTTGATCAGGTTGTTCTCCACGTAGGTGTTGCGGAGATACCAGCTATGGGCTGCACGCGCCATGCGCGTCCCGTCGCTATTCCAGTAGAGCAAATCGAATGCAGGTGGCTTCAGGCCCAGTAGGTAGTTGTTCACAACGTTGGACCAAATTAGGTCATTGCTGCGGAGCAGGTTGAACATGTTGGACATCTCGCGGCTGTCGAGATATCCGCGCTCAAGCATCTGCTGTTCGATGAAGTCCACATGGGATTCACCGAGGAACACCGCCGTGTCGCCTACTCTCGAGAAATCCTGAAGCGACACGATGA
>JAMXLO010000118.1 GCA_024280945.1 Acetobacteraceae bacterium | reverse complement strand
GTTCGGCTTCCTGTTCGGGGCGAAATATGTGGCCGGGCCGTTCACCATCGGTGCCGCCGTCGAAGAGATGTGGATGCAGGGTCAGGCGCAGTTGGCCGGCATCTCGCAGTATCGCGGACGCGGCTTCAATGCCGGTCTCAGCTATACGGTTGCCCCTGGCTACCAGGTGTTCGGCGAGTATCTGTGGAACGACCAGCAGCAAAGCCTGCGCAACTTCGTCGCCAACACGTTCGGCCCGGGCAACAACGCCAACAACAACGTCAAGGCCCAGGGTTTCCTGATCGGCAACGTGGTGAACTTCTGATCGCACCACAGCAGCTTGCTCAGCGGCGGGGAGCGATCCCCGCCGTTTTGCTGTTGCCCATCGCCGGCAGTGACACGAGCGCGACGCTGCTGTTAAGACTTGCCGATGGGGGAGGCAGCGTTGGCCAGCGGAACGACCGTGGCACGCAGCGCGGGGACAGGTTGGTTACCTGCTCGCCTGACGTCGCAGCTTTCAGTCCGGGCGCATGTTGTTGGGCTGATCCTGGTGATCGTGGCCCCACTGCTTGCCTTCAGCGCCGTATTGGTTCTCCGCTCGGCGATTAACGAGCAGGACGTTATGGCCAACTCGGTCCGCGAGCGCGCGCGTGCCGCCGCCGCGGCGATCGATCACCAGCTAGGCTCACTGCGAAGCCGCGTGCTCGTTCTCGCAAGCTCACCCCATTTCCAGACAGGGAATCTCGGCGCCTTCCATGATCAAGCGGCGGCGCTGGCCGACAAGATGCAAGCCAGCGTCGTCCTGACCGACCCGGACGGACAGGAAGTTGTCAACACGCGCGCCCGCTTTGGTGACCCGCTCCCCGTCACACCGGACCTCGACGCGGTTCGCCGAGTCGTCAACACCATCGCGGCCGACGTTTCCTCGCTCACGCGCGATCCCGTCAGCAATGAATGGTTCATCTCGATCAATGTCCCTGTCCTGCGCGATGGACATCTGGCGTATGTGCTCGGCGTCAACGTCGCGCCGCTGCTGCCCAGGATGATGGCCGACCTGAACCTGCCCAGCGAGTGGCTGCTGACGATCGCCGATCGCGACGGCCGCACGATCGCACGCAGCATCGAAGCGGAACGCTTTGTCGGCGAGATGGGGCGCCCCGCTGTGCTGCAGCGCTTGCGTGCAAGCGATGAAGGCTGGTTCCCCATCGTGTCACGCGACGGCATCCCAATGTATAACGCATTTGCCCACGTAAAATTTTCCGATTGGATCGTGTCGATCGGCATCCCCGACGACGTGCTGTTCGGCCCGGTCCGTCGCTCCACGTCACTGCTTATTCTGAGTGGCGGCACTGCACTGGCAGTCGTGCTGTTGCTTGCCCTCGTCATTGGCCAGCGCATCGCCGGCGCCATTTCCGGGCTCATGCACTACGCCGATGTGGTTGGTCGTGGTGAGCGTATCACACCAGCCGCGACGGGCATTCGCGAGACGGATGCCGTCGCCCGGTCCCTCCAGTTGGCCGGCGAACGCTTGCATCAAAGCGCGCAGGAACGTTCTGAGTTGCTTCAGCGGACATTCACCGCACAGGAAGCCGAGCGCAGACGGATCGCGCGCGAACTGCACGACAGCCTGGGCCAGTACCTCACGGCCCTGCGGCTTGGCTTCACGGCGATCGAGCCGCACTGCGCCTGCAATCCTGCAGCCCAGCAGCGTCTTGCTCGACTCAAGTCACTGGCGAGCGACCTGGGACGCGAACTGAACCGCATCGCCTGGGAATTGCGGCCGATGGCGCTCGACGATCTGGGGCTGCGCCGCGCCGTGACGCAATACCTGGAGGAATGGGCGGACCGTTCTCGCCTGCAGATCGACCTCGAGATCAACCTGGATGATCGTCGCCTGCCGCAGGCGATCGAAACGGCGCTGTTCCGGGTCTTGCAGGAGGCGATCACCAACGTGGTGAAGCACTCCCGCGCCGATCGGGTCGGTGTCATCCTGGAGGTCGGCAATGGCGAGGTGCGGCTGATCGTCGAGGACGACGGCCAGGGCTTCGACCTGGGAGCGGGCCAGGACAGCATGGAGCTTGGCATCCAACATCTCGGTCTGATCGGCGTGCGGGAACGCCTGGCTCTGGTCGGGGGAAGCCTGGAACTGGAATCAAGTCCTCGGGGCGGCACGACAGTCTTTGTGCGAATTCCCTTGTGAGCACGCACTCGCCTCCTCTGCGCATTCTGATGGTGGACGACCATCCGGTCGTGCTCGCCGGTCTGAAGGCTCTGGTCGGTGCCGATCCTGACTTCACCATCGTCGGTGAAGCGCGCGACGGCCGCACCGCACTCCACCTGGCGATGCAGCTCGCGCCGAATGTCGTCGTGCTCGACATTTCGTTGCCGGAGATGAACGGGATCGAACTGGCGGCCGCCTTGCGGACCGAGCGTCCGGACTGCCGGGTCCTGGTACTGACGGTCCACGAAGAGCGCGCCTATCTGCGCCAGCTGCTTGAGCTCGGTGTGGGAGGATATCTTCTGAAACGCTCGGCTGCGGATGAATTGCCGCGAGCGATCCGGGCGGTGGCGGCGGGCGGCACGTATCTGGATCCGGCCATTGCCGGGAAGGTCGTGGGAGACCTGGGGCGTGGCCGCAGTCAATCCCAGCCAGGCGAATCGGTCGAACTCTCGGATCGGGAAACCGACGTGCTGCGCATGGTCGCCAGTGGTCACAGCAATAAGGCGATTTCCGGCCGCCTGAACATCAGCGTGAAAACCGTCGAGACCTACAAGGCACGGGCAATGGAGAAGCTGGGCTTCCATAGCCGGGTGGAGCTCGTCCGCTATGCTGCCGACCAAGGTTGGCTGCGGGAGTAGCTCATATCGACAACCCGATCTGTCATTCCCGCGCAAGCGGGAATCCAGTCTCTCCAAGAATACTGCCCGAAAGGCTGGATCCTGCTTTCGCGGGGATGACGATCCCGGAGGGGCCTTCGCGGCACCCGCCGCAGTGCACCCCGTCCAGCCCGACAGCACGTCGGTGAAATCCCCTACATAATCCTGCCTCGATCCCCGTCGCCTGCCGCGGCGCTTCCCGGCTGTCTCGGACGCCGCAACTCACGCTCCTCTCTCGTCGGAGGTGCAGGGGGCGCCGCGGCAGATGAACGCCGTCACATTCCCGGTGCGTATCGACCGTTCCTCGCTGCGAAGCGAGGCGCTGGAGAAGGCGCTCGGCCTGCGTGAACTCCGTTCGTTCCTCAGCCTCGCCAACACCGGCAACCTTGGACGCACGGCGCGCGACCTGAACCTCAGCCAGCCTGCGATCTCGCTGCAGCTTCGCAAGCTGGAGGAAGGCTTCGGCACCCAGCTTCTTCGGCGGCACGGCCGCGGCGTGACGCTCACCCCCGCCGGCGCCTGTCTGCGCGACCGCCTGCAGACGGTCATGCAATTGCTGGCCTCGCCGCTGGACGACAGCCCGGACCATATGCCCCCCACGCGGCTGTCGCTCGCGATCCCCGCTGATTCGGGGCTGCCGCTGATCGCGCCGCTCGCGCGGGCATTTCGCCAGCGTTGGCCCGACCTGACGCTCGACGTCAGGGAGGGCAACGGGGCGGATCTCGAGGAGTGGTTGCTGCATCGACACGTGGACCTCGCGGTCCTGCAGGATCCCCCATCCCTTCCCGAGCTGGACACGACACCGCTGCTGACCGAGGCGCTAGGCCTGGTGGTGCCCGTGCACTCCGTGCTCGCGCGCGATGCGCGTCCGCTGCCGATGCGCGAACTGGATGGCGATTCGCTCATTCTCCCCAGCCGGCCGCACTGGATCCGCCGCCGGCTCGATAGCGCGGCCCAGCAACACGGGGTGCAGCTGCACCCTGTGCTGCAAGTGAGCAGCATTGCGCTGACCAAGGCGATGGTTCGCGGCGGGCTCGGCAGCACCGTTCTGCCACGCGCCGCTGTTCAGGACGAGATCAACGGCGGTGTTCTGGCATTCCGCCCGATCGGCCACCCGCTGTTGAAGTGCAGCCGCGTGCTCGCCTTTCACCGCGCGGCGTCGAATTCACTGGTGCCGGCATTCGCGAACGTAGTGCGCGAATCGGTGATCGCGCTTGCCCGCGGTGGTGCGTGGGCTGGCGCACAGGTGGTCAGACCCGCGGCTATGGGCCTCGTCCCGCCGCGCGGAAGCGAGGCGGCGCTGCAACAGGCGCCGCAGTCAAACGAGGAGATGGCGATCGGTTAGCGCACAGAAACGCTGAGCCCGCAGCACGGGCTGCCGAGCCTCGATGCGACGCCTGGAGCCACAGTATTAGTGCAGTACTGTGAAGCTGGTGACCTGTACTTATTTTTACTGTCGATATCTCAAATACTGTTGCGTCATTACCACGGTGTCTCAGTAATGCCGCGAAACCCCCGGAAACGATATTTGCGAGCGACTGCGCTGCGGATATGGTCTGCGCCACCTGAACGTCGCCGGGTCCGCCGGTGCAACAAGGAGGACGGAATGCGCAAGTTTCTGCTGGCAAGCGTCGCCACGCTGGGAACCGGAGGACTGACGGGCGTCGCGCTGGCACAGCCAGCCGGGGCGCCGACACAAGGGCAGCAGGTCTGGGCGCCGGCTGGCGGTGGATATGTGGGGGCGCCGACACAAGGGCAGCAGGCTTGGCCCGCTGCGCCGGCCCCGACCGCCTATGTCAACAACAACAACAACTATCAGGCGCCCATGTTGCCCGGCCCATTGGCCAACCCGACGCCGGGCACCATCGTCGTCCACTTCAACGGCAAGGTGCAGGTGGACTTCGGCGGCGTGTGGACCAGCGCCGACACCCGCTTCGTCAACGCCCCGGCCGGCTCACTTGGGGCCGGCAGCCCCGGTGGCGCAGGCTTTCTGGCCGGCCCCGCCACGATAGCGCCTGGCGCTGCCACGCCGACGGGGACCGCCGTCGGCAACAACGGCACTGGTGTGGTCAAGCTCCAGCCGCAGGTTCTCGCCAGCTTCGCGCGCCTCTACGCCGGTGCCGACGGCATGGCCACCAACGGCCTGCGCTACGGCGCTGCGATCGAGGTACGGCAGAATTTCACCGGCCAGCGCAGCGACAACACCGGTTCCGGTGCATCCGGCTACTCCTCGCTGCAAACCTTGTTCATCCGCCGCGCCTTCACCTATGTGGCCGGCGACAGCTGGGGCATCGTGCGTGCCGGCCAGGCTGACGGCCTGATCGGCATCTTCGACAACGGTGTCACCACCTTCCAGTTCCTGCCGACCGGCAACTTCAACGGTGGCGACACGCAGAGCGTCATTCCCTCCAGCATGGCGCCGCCATTTGTGTATCTTTCGCAGGCAGGCAACGAATACGACAACGCCAAGGCGGTCTATCTGTCGCCGCAGATCGCCGGGTTTGACTTCGGTATTCAGTATGCGCCGAACACCTCGAATGGCTTTGGCCAGTCAAGCAGCTTCGGTTTGAATGGCTCGCTCACCGGCGCAGGTACAGGAACTGGCAACGCGTGCTCAGTCGCCAACACCGGCTGTCCGTCTTTGTCGTCCGGTCCTGGCCAGTTGGACGGCTCTCGTTCCATCAACCAATTTGCGGTGGGCGCACGGTATCAGGGCGTGTTCGGCGGCGTGGGCCTTCTGGCATACGTCGTGGGTGAGTTCAGCGGTCATGCCGACTATACGGGGCCGGCCCTGTTCACGCCCACCGGTGCCGTCAACGCGTTCGGCGCGGCGAACCTTGCCACTACCCCGGCACTGGTCGCCGCCGGCAGCACCTACACCGGCAACTACAAGAACCTGAAGATCGGCAGCGGCGGTATCGCGGCAACGTTTGCCGGGGTGACCGTCGGCGGCAACCTGGTCGGCGGCAACATGAACGGCCAGTTGGGCTTGCAGCCGCAGGGCGGTGCGCCGCTGTTCGGCTTCCTGTTCGGGGCGAAATATGTGGCCGGGCCGTTCACCATCGGTGCCGCCGTCGAAGAGATGTGGATGCAGGGTCAGGCGCAGTTGGCCGGCATCTCGCAGTATCGCGGACGCGGCTTC
>JAMXLO010000117.1 GCA_024280945.1 Acetobacteraceae bacterium | reverse complement strand
AAGGGGCGGCATGCCGAGCGTTGGCGCCACATCCATGGCTGCGGCCGTTTCTTCAACTGCCTGCGCGACACGGTCAGTGATCGCATCGAGGCGACGTACAAGCCTGGCGAGCCCGCGCCACAATGACCCAGCCGTTCCGGACATCTGAAGGTGGCCGCATCGATCGGCAACGGCCTATTGCCTTCGAGTTCGACGGCAGGCGGCTCACAGGCTGTCATAGCGACACGCTGGCTTCTGCTCTGCTCGCCAATGGCGTGCATCTGGTAGGACGCTCGTTCAAGTATCACCGGCCGCGTGGGATCGTGTCCGCGGGTGCGGAGGAGCCCAATGCTCTGGTGACGATCGATCGCGGCAACGGGCGGATCACGCCCAACCTGCGCGCGACACAGGCCGAGCTGTACGACGGGATGCGTGCCCGCAGCCAGAACCGGTTTCCGTCATTGTCGTTTGATCTAGGCGCGGTCAGCAACGCGATCTCACCGTTATTGTCGGCCGGCTTCTACTATAAGACCTTCATGTGGCCGCGTTCGTTCTGGCGGCATGTGTATGAGCCGGCGATCCGAGCCGCGGCCGGACTCGGCCGGGCGCCGGCGGCAGCAGACCCGGATCGCTATCTGCAGCAGTATATGCACTGCGATGTGCTGATCATCGGTGCCGGCCCGGCGGGGCTTGCGGCGGCATTGGCTGCCGCGGCGCGCAAAGCGCGCGTCGTGGTGTGCGACGAACAGGCGGAACTCGGCGGCTCGCTGTTGACGGAGAACAGCGAGGTCGAAGGCAAACCAGCATCCGACTGGCTGGTGAATGCGCTCCATATGCTGCGCGATGCGGATGTCATGCTGCTGCCGCGCACGACCGCGTTCGGCTGGTTTCCCGGCAACATGATCGGCGCGGTGCAGCGTGTCACCGACCATCTGCCGGATCCGCATCCGCGTCTGCCCCGTGAGCGGCTTTGGCACATTCGCGCGCGCGAGGTCGTTGTAGCCGCCGGCGCTGTGGAACGCCCGCTGGTGTTTTCCGGCAATGATCGTCCCGGCGTCATGCTTGCCGATGCTGCACGGACGTATCTGCTGCGTTATGGTGTGAAGGTCGGTTCGCGGGTCGTCGTCGCGGCCGAAAGTGACAGCGCCTATGCGGCGGCTGTCGCGTTGCGGCAGGCGGGGATCGCCATCGTGGCCATGGTCGATCGGCGCCCAGCGGCCAGCGATGTTGCTCGCAGCTCCGGGCTGCCTGTGCGCATTGCTGCATCGATTGCCGACACCAGCGGCAGCCTGCGCATCAACCGCGCGACGCTCTCGAATGGCGAGAAGATCTCGTGCGACGCTCTGCTGATGTGCGGCGGGTGGATACCCACGGTGCACCTGTTCGCGCAGTCGCGCGAGAAGTTGCGGTTCGATGAGGCATTGCAGGCTTTCCTGCCTGGCGTATGGACTGGGCATGCGCGCTGCGCCGGAGCGTGCAACGGCGCGTTCGATCTCACCGCCTGCATCGAGGAGGGTTACGCAGCCGGTGGCGCCAATGGCCAGCCTCAGCGGGCTCGCCACCCCGAATGCGCGCCAGCGTTGCCGCCTTCGGTGCACAAAGGCATGGCGTTCGTCGATTTCCAGAATGACGTGACCATCAAGGACCTGAGGACTGCCACGCAGGAGGGCTTCCGCTCGATCGAGCATGTCAAGCGCTACACCACGACAGGGATGGCGACCGACCAGGGCAAGCTCGCCAACCTGAATGCGCTGGCGATCGTCGCGGACCTGCTGCACCAGCCGATCCCGCGCATCGGCCATACCACGTTCAGGATGCCGTACACGCCGGTCACCTTCGGCGCACTCGCCGGCAGCGCCCGAGGCGATCTGTTCGAACCGGTGCGACGGACGCCGATGCACGATCAGGTGGCGGCACTTGGCGCGGTGTTCGAGAATGTCGGCACCTGGCAGCGCGCGCGATATTTTCCTCAAGGTAGCGAAGACATGCATCGCGCCGTGGCGCGCGAATGCCGCGCGGTACGCAATGCCGTGGGCATGTTCGACGCAACGACGTTGGGTAAGATCGAGGTGACCGGGCCGGATGCGGCGGAGTTTCTGGATCGCATCTACACCGGAAGCCTCAGCCGCCTCGCACCTGGTCGCTGCCGTTACGGATTGCTGCTGACCGAGGCGGGCTACGTGCTGGACGATGGCGTCATCGCGCGTCTTGGACCTGATCGCTTCCACGTCACGACGACGACGAACGGTGCCGCAAGCGTTCTGCATCACATGGAGGACTACCGCCAGACCGAGTTCCCTGAGCTTCGCGTCTGGTTGACCTCGGTGACCGAGCAGTGGGCGGTGATCGCCCTCCAGGGTCCGCTGGCACGTCAGGCGATTGCGTCGCATGTCCAGGACATCGATCTTGCGCCCGACGCGTTGCCACATATGAGCGTGCGCGAGGGACACATCTGCGGCGTTCCGGCGCGTCTGTTCCGCGTCAGCTTCACGGGAGAACTCGGCTACGAGATCAACGTGCCGGCCGACCATGGCCCGATGGTCTGGCAAGCGATCCATGCCGGCAATGTCACCGCATATGGCACCGAGACGATGCATGTGTTGCGTGCAGAGAAGGGCTACATAGTGGTCGGCCAAGAGACAGATGGCACGGTCATTCCGAGCGATGTTGGCCTTGGCTGGACAATCGGGCGGGAGAAACCGGACTTCGTCGGCAAACGTTCGCTTGCCCGGCCGGACATGCTGCGACACGATCGCAAGCAACTGGTGGGCCTGCTGTCGGCAGACCTGCTGGAGGAAGGCGCGCAGGTCATCTCGGATGGCGCCGGCATCGGCCATGTCACATCGGCCTATTGGAGTGAGACTTTGCAATCGCCGATCGCGCTGGGACTGATTGCGGCAGGACGGTCGCGGATCGGCGAAATCCTGCATGTGCCGATGCCGGATCGCACCATCGCGGTGCGGGTCACCGATCCCGTGTTCTACGACCGGCAAGGCGCTCGCCTGCATGGCTGAGCGAGCGCATCCGCTTGCCGAGTTGGCCGCCGCTTCACCGCAGTGCCGCATGGTGCGACTGACTGCGCTCCCCCCAATGGCACGGCTGCTGATCCGGGGCGAGTGGCACGGCCTGCCGCAACCGGCGCCCTGCCGCGCGATGCCGGTTGGCGACAGTTTTCTGCTGTGGCTGGGTCCCGACGAATTCCTGTTGGTCGCGCCCAATGAGGCGATGCCGACACTCGACATTCCCACACCGACCATCGACGTCTCGCATCGCGATGCAGCATTGAGCGTGTCCGGCCCGCGCGCGGCGTGGGTCATCAATGCATTCTGCGCACTCGATCTGCATCCCTCTGCATTCCCGATCGGCATGTGCACCCGGACGGTGTTCGGCAAGGCTGAAATTCTGCTTTGGCGCACCGGCGCGGAGGAGTTTCGCATCGACGTGGCACGCTCCTTCGCTCCGTATGTCTGGACCTGTCTCGAGGAGGCACGGCGCGAGTTTCTCGACTGAGACGAGCCATTGTGACAGTCTCGCTCGGCAGAAACCGCCGGAGGAAACCATGGACTTCAAGGGCAAGGTCGCGCTGATCACCGGCGCAGGCAACGGCATCGGCCGTGCCACGGCCCTGGGATTTGCCCACAACGGCGCAAAGGTCGTCGTGGTTGACCGTGATACCGCCGGCGGCGAAGGCACGGCTGGCATCATCCGCCA
>JAMXLO010000116.1 GCA_024280945.1 Acetobacteraceae bacterium | reverse complement strand
TACTCCGCTGCCAGCGTCTGCAAGCGCGCGGACAGCGCGAAGCCGCGGTACCCGTCGGCCGCAATCTCGTTGCAGATGTCGCGGTAGGTGCCGACGCCGCCGATATACGGCATGAACACCTGCGGCTTGCCTGGAATGTTGACCCCCATGTACCAGGAGTTCGCCAGCGGGTACAGCGTCTTGTGCGCGACCTCGTTGCCATGCAGCACCCAGGCATCTTCGGCATCCTGCGTCGCCTCGATGCAATCAGCGCCATGCGTGCGCAGATACGCCATGCAATCCGCGATCCAGTCCACATGCTGTTCGATCGACACCATCATGTTGCTGAGCACCGACGGGCTGCCTGGCCCGGTGATCATGAACATGTTCGGGAAGCCAGCCGTCATCAGCCCAAGGTAGGTGCGCGGCCCTGCCTCCCATTTCTGCCGGAGCGTCGTGCCGTCACTGCGAATGTCGATGTTCAGCAGCGCCCCGGTCATCGCATCGAACCCGGTGGCGAACACGATCGCATCCAGCTCGTACTCGGCATCGCCTGCACGCACGCCGGCCGCGGTGATCCGGCTGATCGGCGCGCGGCGCACATCGATCAGCGTGACGTTCGGCCGATTGAACGTCGCGTAGTAGTCGGTATCGACACAGATCCGCTTGGTCCCGATCGGGTGGTTCTTCGGCGCCAATAGCTCGGCGACAGCCTGGTCGCGCACGGTCTCGCGGATCTTGTCGCGCACGAACTCTGCCGCCGTGTCGTTCGCCTGCTGATCGACGATCAGATCGTTGAACGCGGCCATGAAGTTCGTCCCGCCGGCTGCCCAGCGCTCTTCATAGATTCGCCGACGCTCCTGCTCCGACACCTCCAATGCCGAGATGTCGTTCGGGTTGTTCAGAACGCCGGTGCGCATATGTCGCGCCTTTTCGCGCAGTGCGGGGTAATCGCACTTCCACGACTGCGCATACTCGTCCGACATCGGCCCATTGCGCGACGGTATGCTGAAATTCGGTGTGCGCTGGAACACAAACAGATGCGCGGCCTGCTGTGCGATCACCGGCACCGCCTGGATCGCCGACGACCCGGTGCCGATTACGCCGACGCGCAGACCAGTGAAATCGACACCGTCATGTGGCCAATGCCCGGTGTGATACGTCGCGCCGGCAAAGCGCTCGATGCCGGGGAAGTCTGGCACCCGCGCCGCCGACAGGCAGCCGATCGCCATCACGCAGTATCGCGCCGATACCTCGTCGCCGCGGTCGGTTCGGATGGTCCAGCGATGCATCGTGCGGTCGAACTGCGCTTCGGTGACCCGCGTGTCGAATTGGATGTCGCGCCGCAGATCGAGCCGATCGGCCACGTGGTTGGCATAGCGCAGGATCTCCGGTTGCGAGGCAAACAGCTCGCTCCACCGCCATTCGTCCTGCAATTCGCGAGAGAACGAGTAGGAATATTGCATGCTCTCCACGTCGCAGCGCGCGCCGGGATAGCGGTTCCAGTACCAGGTGCCGCCGACCCCGCTGCCCGCCTCGAACACGCGTGCCGACATGCCGAGCCCACGCAACCGGTGCAGCATGTACATGCCGGCGAAGCCAGCACCGACGATGGCGACATCGAACACGGCAGGCGAGCTGGCTTCGGCCATTGTTGGTAGATCCGCTGTAGTTACTCTCGGGTAGTATTTCCTACGCGCTGGTCTGTCAACGCCCGCGAAACACCGGCGCGCGCTTCTCGACAAAGGCGCGCGCCGCCTCCTTGTGGTCCTCGCTCGCCCGCGCCCGCAGCATGCCGTAAGCCTCGCTGTCCAGCCCTGCGGCCAGCGTTGCGGCTTCCGCCACGTTCAGATTCCGCTTCATGTAGCGCAGCGCCACGCTCGGGCCATTGCCCAGTCTCTCGGCCAGCGCCATCGTCTCCGCCGCCAACTCGGCATCGGCGACCACTCTGTTGGCCAGTCCCAGTGCCTCGATCCGCGCCGCATCCAACACCTCGGACAGAAAATACAGTTCGCGCGCCTTGGCGGTGCCAACCAGTTGCGTGAGAAACCAGGTGCCGCCGTAATCGCCTGACAATCCCACCTTGGCGAATGCGGTGGTCATTCGCGCACTGCGTCCGGCGATCCGAAGATCGCAGGCGAGGGCCAGCGACAGGCCCGCACCTGCCGCGACTCCATTGACCATCGCTATCGTCGGCTTCGGCATCTCATGCAGCAGGCGCGATGCGTCCATCGATGTGCGCAAGAGATCGGTCCGCTGCTCCGGCGTCTCCACCGTTCCCTCTGCCGCCACCTTCGCCTGCACGCGCACATCGCCACCCGAGCAGAACGCCCCGCCTGCGCCGGTCAGCACGACGCAGCCCACGGCATCATCGATCGCGCAGTCCGACAGACGCGCCAGCAGAGCCCGCATCATGTCCCTGGTCAGCGCGTTCAGCCGCTCCGGCCGGTTCAAGGTCAGCACTGCGACCCGGTTCTCCAGCCGATACAGCAGCTCCTCGCTCATTTCCCGCCCCTTTGCTGCATACCTTGGTCAGAGCGCGTGATTCAGACCTCCGGCGGATTCCGCCTTCGGTCATCACGCGCTATCTGCGGTCACCGTGTCATGCTACCCGGTCACAGGCAAACAGCAGCGGGAGGATGCACAATGGCGAGGTTGGACGGCCGCAAAGTATTGATTACTGGAGGCGCATCCGGCATTGGTCGTGCGACGTGCGAGCTGTTCGCCCGCGAGGGCGCCGCGGTTGTAGTGCTCGATCGTGATACGACGCGCGTCACCGGGGCCAAGGCGATCGCCTGCGATGTCTCGGATGCGACCAGCGTGGCGCGTGCCGTGCAGCAGGCTGCACAGGAACTCGATGGTCTCGACGGTCTGGTCAATGCGGCCGGCGTCTTCTTCAACAAGGGACTGATGGAGACCACAGCCGAGGTCTGGAACACGACGATCGCGGTCAATCTCACGGGCACATTCCTGTGCGTCAAAGCAGCGGTGCCGCTGCTGCGAAAAGCGGACCGCGCCAGCATCGTCAACATCGCTTCGGGCGTAGGACTGCTGCCGACCGGTGGCGGCAGCACCGCCTATGTCGCTTCGAAGGGCGGGGTCATCGCTCTCACGCGCGCGCTGGCCGCGGAGCTGGCACCGACGATTCGGGTGAATGCCATCTGCCCGGGTGCGGTAGAGACGCCGATGACCGATGGTACGTTGCGCGATGCGGCTGGCGCGGTCGTCCCGGCGATTGTCAACCGCTATGCGCTGGGGCGTCCGGCAGCGCCGGAGGAGATCGCGGAGGCGATCCTGTTCCTGACCGCGCACGAGAGTTCGTTCGTGACCGGGGTGAGCCTTGCGGTGGATGGCGGGCGGACGTTTCACTAGTGCCGACTTTCAGTGAAAGTCGGCACGTCGCTCTTTGGTTTGAGCATCCGATTCACGCGGCGGATCGTGTGTCGCACGCGACTCACGCTCCTCTGCGATCGGATACCAGGGCAGGCTAGCTTTGAGCGGAATGGTGCGGAGAAGGCCAAGGGACTCTGCCCCCGGGTCAAGCCCGGGGCAGGCTGTTGGAACCCCGCTAAGGGCGGAGCCCTTAGCACCCGTGTCTTATCTGCGGTGAGAGGCGGCCGGATCAGGTCCACATTGGCCCTCTCTCACCGTCAGACAGGCTTGGATTCCAAAGGCTATGCCTTTGGCAGGGGGCGCAGGGCACTGACGTATCGCGGTCGTTGCTGTCGGGGATGAACACGGCCTGGCCGATATGCTCGTAAGGATAGCAAGGGGGCGCCCCACCTTCGGGCACCCAGACAGCCGGGATCATCACCGGATGGGGTCCGACAGTCCGGATGGTGTCGGCCGTGGATACGTCCGCCCCGTCCGGCCCGAACACCGCGCGCAGCTTCACTGGTGCGGGGTGGGTCATGTCATATGCCGCCAGCTTGCTTTGACGCCGCGATCTTTGCGCCCAGGTATTCGATCAAAGCGGGAAGCCAGGTCCTGGGATCGTGCTCAATACCTGGGATATACTCCATTCCCATATTGATCAAATTCTCGATCGACTTGGTTCCCGATATCGCATCCTGGTGAAATTTGTTAAGTTCGTTTAGAAGGACCTCTTGATCTTCCAAGTCGTGTTGTTGGCAAAACATATCGATGGGGTCGGTTGGTTCCTGAAATATCAGATCAAAGTCTTGGATGTACAGCTCACAAAGCTTTGGCAGCATTCTGGCCATCTCAGTCCTCCCTGGCAGACCGGGAAATAGGTGATCGTTATAGAGGGTCTTCCATGTCGAGCTACGGATAATCGATGTGGCCAATGTCGTATCTGATTGAATGATTGTGCCAAGAATCGAGCTTAGAGTACACACTCGACACGATCGGTATTGCTATGATGATCGTCCGCTGATCTGGTACTTCGATCGTGGGCAAAGGGAGATGATATGACGCAGGTGAGTACCTGAACAGCAGGGTCCGGCCGCGGTCTCTGTCGGCGAACCCATATACACTTACCCATTCCTCCTTTGCGAGTGTGTCGCAGTTGGTGTCCTCAACTTGGAATCCGAGCCCAGCGACGGAAATTCTTGACCTTGTGGTGCTGATACAGGCGTCTACGAAGAACATCAGGTAGAGTACCGCGGCGATCAGCGCATATGCTGCAATGATGATTGCAATAGTGAATAGCAGTCCGCGAAGCAATACCATGTGGCAAGCCACTTTATTTAGGCGACAGCGGATGGTCGAAGGCTCCGCTTTGACCTGCCTGGTAGCCCGCCTTAATGAATTCATAGGTTTGAGGATCAAGCCCATAGGGTCGATCAGGTTTGGCATTGCCAGAAAAAACGCGGGCGTAAGAACCCGCCGCGATTAAGGCGTTCTCAAGTGATAAGCCGGCCTGTTGGCAGAACAAGCCCACATTGAAATTCGATACGTCTTGATATTGACGAAAATGCTCAAACCCGGTGAGGTGATTTCCTCGTCTTTGATAATCAAACAAGCCACCCTGCCCGAGATGGATCAGCGTGTCGATCGCGAACAGTGGCAAAGCGCCGACCATCGTCTTGGGATTGTGGAGCATTGTTTGGTATGTGCGGCGCGCGCGGCGACCAGCGGCTGCTACAGGGGCGAGATCCGCCACAGGGGACATCAAACGACCGGTGGGGGAGTACGGATCGGGTATTGTTGAGCCATTTGGCAGGACGACGGCCACGCTTTCGTCAGACGGCGGCGGGGTTACGTCGGCGGCTCGCGGTTGCTGTTCCGGCGCTTTGTCGGACACAAGCCGATTCGGCCGTGCATCGGGTCGCGCTATGGAAAGCTGGTCACCGGTGGCCGCGCTGATCAAGTCGGCGGGGAATTGCAGCGGCGGTAGCAAGGCTCCCGACCGGATTGCCGACGCTGCCAAGCTTGTCGCACTTGCGTCATCCCACTTGGCGGGGCGTGCAGATAAGGCGTTCACAGCAGCGTCGATCGCGTCGCGAGAGGTGTCGACATGCGGCGTTGGGACGGCGGCGCTAAAGTTGGCCTGCGCGCTTCGTACCCCTCGCCTGCGCGCTGAGCCGCCAGATGACCCATTGTCGCCGGTTGGATTGGCGGGTGGTGCCCAGGGTCCGGCTATGCTGGCCAACGGGCAACCGGGCCATCGCCGGTTGGCCAGTGCGTTATCGTCCTGCGCACGCGAGTCGTCCGTGCGTGATGGGGCGGACAAACGCGCCGCGCCTGAGAGTGACATCCGCGACGGATCCCGCCGGCTGGTGAAGGCTGGCGTATTGCGGTCGTCGCTGTCGGGAATGAACACAGCCTGGCCGATATGCTCGTAAGGATAGCCCGGCAGCGCCCCACCCTCGGGCACCCGGACGGCGCGGATCATCACCGGATGGGGGCCGACAGCCTGGACGATGCCGGCCGTGGAAACGTCGGCCCCGTCCGGCACGAACACCGCGCGGAGCTTCAGCGTGTTGTGGCCGAACGGGAGATTGGGATGGTCGGACAAGGGGCTGTTCTATCTGTTAAACCGTACGTTAAGTAAACTAACTGAATCGCACCGAAATGGCAACCTTAGCGCGTCGGCCTGACTGGAGGCTGGAGCATCAATGTCGCCGGTCCGTCGCGCCGGGCCTGGTCCCGGACTGACCAGGCCGTCATTGCTTCGGTGGCTCGGCCGGTCGCGCGGTCTGTTCCGAACCTGTTGCCGCACCTGGAGCGGAAGGCGGCGCTTCAGGTCATCCGGCGACGGCACCAGCGCCTTCTCCTTGCAGGAGCCGAGCTGATAGGTCCAGCCGGCGAGGCGCGCGTTCAGCTTGTCTGCCTCAGCGCGGGATCCATATCGTTCACTTTGTGGTCGTCCAGCGGCGGATGATCGACCGGTTCCTTCACCGGCAGTTTCTGGGTCAGGGTGAGGTGCGCGCGATCAAGACATTCACTCGGCCGCGAACAAATCACCATCCTGCCCGAATCCCGCCACGAGCGGCCCCCAGCTTGCGGTCAAGCGTTCAGAGCGAGGATTGTTCCATGCGGATCTGGTCGACCCTGTTGGTTGCAGCGCCTGTAGCGGCTGGACTGCTGGCCGCACCGGCTGCGCATGCTGACTGGCGTGGTCATCGCGGCTGGCATGGCGGCGGATGGAACCAAGGCTGGCATCATGAGAGCCACGACAATGGCGCTGCGATTGCCGGCGCCGTGCTCGGGCTGGGTGCCGCGGCGATCCTGGGCGGCGTGCTCGCGTCGCAGCAGCCCACCTACTACGCGCCGCCACCGCCCGTGGTGTATGCGCCACCGCCTGGCTACTACGCCGCGCCGGGCTACTATTACTCTCAGTACTGACGCAAGACGGCTGGGCCGAGCGCCATCGCGATATCCGATGGCGTTGCGCCGCGTCCGGCACACACTTCTGCCAGGCTGATCTGCGCTGGTCCTTGTCGCCCGATCAGCACGACGTCGTCGCCTTCGTCGGCGTCATCGATCGCCGACAGATCGAGGCGCATGTATTCCAGCGACGGCGCACCGAGGATCGGTGCCCGGCGGCCGCGGACCAACACTGCGTCGGTGTGACAGAACCCGCCGCCATCGACCTTACCGAACGGAACAACGCCGACGCGCCGCACCTTCGCGAGGTCGAACGGCGCATAGTCCGGCGCGAAGTCGCGCGTCACATCCCTCACCTGGGTCAGCACAGTTCGCAGTGAGCGAATGATCGGCCGATCAGTGGTGTCGGCGAACAGGAACTGCCCGGGATCGATGGCATCGAGTTCCATGCCCGCTGATCGTGCCAATGTCTTGGACGACGCGAACAAACGGGTCGGAAGCGGCAAGCCGGCGGCTTGCAGATGCCCGATCGCTTCGGTGAATCGCTGGAATTGTGCCTGCACCACACTGTCGGGCGCATTGTCACCGAACGTCGGGTGCGCGTTGACGACCTCCAGCGACAGCATGCGCTGCCTTGCGATGCGCTGCGCCATCGCGAGCAGTTCGTCAGGCAACACCCCGATCCGCTCAGCGCCGACCTCGACCTTGATCGCCAGCTCAACCGGCGCCCGCGCGTGCAATGCAATGACGTCGATCTGCCGTTCGTTCAGCACCGTCAGGACCAGGCGCCGTGACTCGGCCGCGGCAACTGCTTCCGCGTCGATCGGCGAACCCGCATACAGCAGGATCGGCACGTCGATGCGCGCCTGACGCAACATCAGTGCCTCTGCCCGGTCGATCAGCGCCAATGCATCCGCTCCACCGGCCAGCGCCGCCTGCGCCATCGGCAGCGTCCCAAAGCCGTAGCCGTCTGCCTTGAGCGCTGCGAAGATCCGCACCCGTCGTCCGACGCGATGTCGCAGCGACACGACGCGCCGGGTTACCGATCCGAGGTCGATCTCCACGTGGTTCGGTCGGCGGTGTCTCGGGTCTGGCATCGACAGGCCTGCCACGGCGAAGGTTGCGCCGGCTGGTCCGGCAACAAAGCTCTTACATGGCAGACGGCTCATGCGGAAGGGCTGCTGCCCTGCGCGGACCAGGTCTGCATCGGATGGTCGTCAACCGGTTCCGACACGCTGCGCCCAGGCATGATCGGATCAGGTTGACCCGATCATGCTCTGCGATTCATTGATGTAGAGCGCGATTCAGGCTTTCCAACGATTCCGCTTCAAGCGATCGCGCTCTAAGCCAATCTGGTGATGGCGATGGGACCGAAAGGCAGTTGTTCGGTGACTCCTGACCATAGGATACTACCCAACAGGTACAGGAGGTTCGCTCCCGCCACGCGGGGGCGGCACGCGAAGCTGCATGCAAATCACCGCGTTCGGGCTCATACTGCTGCCGCTATGCATGGCTTTCGCATACAAGCCGGTGCAGCTGTTGCAGCTCGCGTTCCTTGCGGCGCCGTTCGAGGCAGCGGCAGCACTTGTGTTTGGCGGCTTCGGCCTCCAACCGGCCATGGTGCCGGGCCTGCTCTTCCTCTTGTATGTCATGACCCAGTATGCGCTAGGCATGCGCTACCCGGGCGAGGGAGGAGCATTTCGCTCGCTCCTGCCGTTGGCTGCCCTCCTGCTGTACGCGATGGTCTCTGCCTGGATCCTGCCGGACACGTTCGCGGGATCGGTGATGGTCGAGCCACAGAAACGCGATCCGGCGACGCCTGACCTCTTCGTGCCGTTGCAGTTCAGTTTCGGCAATGTCACCCAGACCCTGTATCTGGCACTCAACGTGATCTGCGCCCTCGTCAGTGCAGCTTTCGCCACGCGCGCTGAAATCCCGTACAGACGGATCATCTCCGCATATCTCTTGAGCGGTTACGCCGTCGCCGGATTGGCTTTGTGGCAGTTTGCCAGCAAGTTCACCGGCATCCCGTTCCCAGAAGACCTGCTGCAGTCCAACCCGGGCTTCGCGATCGTCAGTCAGGACCTGGATGCCATACCGAGAATCCAAGGGCCATTTTCAGAGCCTGCAGCTCTCGCTGGCTATATGTGCGGCGTCGCCTTCTGCAGCCTGTGGCTTTCCGTGCGCGGATACCGCACGATGCGCCCGAATCTCCTGTTTGCACTCGCACTCCTCATCGTCCTGTTGTCGACTTCGACAACCGGCATCGTCATTGCCGTTGTAGGTTTGCCGATAACACTCGCCGTCGGCTCGGTGGGCGGTGACCCAAGGGCGATCGCCAATATAGGCAAGACGATAGGCATGCTGGCGGTCATTGGGATGTTCGTCGTTGCGCCTGTCCTGATCCTCAGGCCCAGCCTCGTGGATGCCGTCAGCACAATTGTCGATTCTACCCTCAATAAGACGTCCAGCGCCTCATATGAGGAACGGACTGCTTCCGACGACGGCGCTATGGCATTGATCGGGCCGACCTATGGCCTCGGTGTCGGGTGGGGCAGCTACCGAAGTTCCAGCTTTCTGCCCGGACTCTTGGCCAATGCCGGCATCTTCGGTGTCGTCATGCTGCTTTGGCAAGCGGCGCGCGTATATACTTTGCGCAGGCGCGCCGTGCCTCCATCACATCCAGGCCAGGTCCTTGTCGATGGCTTCCTGGCATCGCTGTGCGCTCAACTTGGCACAGCACTGTTGTCGGCTCCGATGATCAACTCATTGGCCTTCTTTCTGCAGCTCGGCTGCGTCGTTGGCACCCAGCTGAGAATGTCGATGGATCATCCGCGAGGCAGCAGGAAGATCGTGTATAGCACTGCGGCTTCCTGACAGCGGAAGCTCATGACCAACTCTGGCTTCACATGGCATGCGTGTTCCGCCATTTTCATGGCGCCATGCCGCATAGTGTCCTGCTGCCGTTCGCGCCGTCCCCATTCCTGTCCATTGCCGCCGCGGGCGCACTGAGCTGCGGCTCTCGCGTGTTCCTGAGCGGCCGCAGTGCGTTGCGGCCGGACGGGTCGGTGGCCGGGCTCGGTGACCCCACAGCACAGACGCATGCCGCGCTCGACAGCATCGAGAGCGCACTGCAGGCCGCCGGCGGCGCGCTGCGCGACATTACCAAACTCACCACCTCGCTGGTCGATCGAGCACACCGCAAGCCGGTGTATGAGGCGATTGGCCATCGCCTTCGCGACGTGTTCCCGGTGAGCACAGGCCTCATCGCCGCTGGTCTGCCGCTGCCGGAACTGATGGTGCAGATCGATGCCGAAGCGATCGTCGGCGCGCCGGTGCGGCGCCTGCGCACATTCGAGCTGAAGGATTGGTTCTCCCAGGACATCGCCTGGCAGGGTGCGATGGCGGCCGCCAGCGGCAGCGAGGTGTTCGTCCGCGGCCAGACTGGCGCGACACTGGACGGCAGCGCCATGGCGGGCCTTGGTCGCCGGCCGGAGGATGTCGCGGCGCAGGCCGATCTCGCGCTGTCCAACCTCGCCACGCTGCTGCGCGAAGCCGGCTCAGGAATGGAGGAGGTGTGCAAGATCACCGTCTATATCAGCGACCGCGCGTACCGCGCGGCGGTGTATCCGGTGATCGGCCGACACTTCCGCGGCATCCACCCGGTATCCACCGGACTGATCGTCACCGGCTTCGCCCGGCCGGAGATCCTGTTCGAGATCGACGTGCATGTGATGCGCCGGCAGGGCGGCCCGCACCTCCGGCTGCGCCGCTACCACTCCAATGCAGTGCGCTACGGCTCCGAGCAGCAGTCGCTCGACTGCGACTTCTGCATGGCGGTGCGCGCCGGCAACCAGGTGATCCTGCGCGGCCAGACCGCCACCGACCTGAACGAGGTGATGCATGGCATCGGCGATCCCGTCGCCCAGGTCGAGCAGGCGATGGACAACGTCGCGGTGCTGCTGGGCGAGGCGGGTGCGTCGCTCGCCGACGTGGTGAAGGCGACCGTGTTCGTCACCGATCGCGCTTACCTGCCCCGTGTCACTGACGTCGTTCTCCGCCGTCTGGACGGCGTGACCGCCTGCTTCACCGCGCTGGTGGTAAAGGGGTTGGCCAGCCCAGAGCTGCTGATGGAGGTCGATATCACGGCGGTGACGTCAGGCTGAGGCCTCGATCGGCTGCTCAGGCGCCCGCTGCGCCACGATCTCCTGCCACAGCCGGACGATGCTGCGCATCGTCGCCTCCGCCACCAGACAGTGCCCCTGGTCGTCGAGGGCGAAAAACTCCGCCCCCGGGTCGCCGCGCGAGCGCCGCAGCGCCTGGGTCAGCACGTTCAGGCACTGCACGACCTGGTCGGGCGACTGCAACCTGGTGTGCCGCAGAATGTCGGCGATGCGGAACGCGCGCAGGCCATGCGCCGCAACACTCGCCGCTTCGCGTCCGAGTTCGAAGAACACGCTGACGACCGGCAGCATGCCCTGCACCAGGGCCAGCATGTCACGCGCCTCCTCGACGTTGCAGCCAACGAGCGACGGCGCCTGCGCGGGCGCTGGCGCCGCTTGCACCCCCAGCGCGCGGGCGATCTCCTGCTCCAGCCAGCGCCGCACCTCGGGGGGTGCCGCCTTGATCTCCTCGACCGATAGTGTGATCCCGGGCATTCCCGCTCTCCTCAGAGTGTCGGCACTTCATGGGCCGAGCCGGGCCACACCCGCATTGATTCGGATCAAACGCCTTGCGTGGTTCGCCGCTTCACGCCCCAAGCGTGACTATCGCCACCACACTCCAGCGGTTAGAGATCGTCGACCCGGAGGATCCGGCAAGGGAATTCGAGCCGCTGGTGCAGAAGCATAGGCCAACCACACCGATCTGTTGCAGCCTGGAAGCGGGCGAGTATCGCGCGCGCGTTGCCTGGATCGCTGCGCTCAACCGGGACGCGCTGGTGTCGGAGGTCCGTGAAGGACAGCGCCTTGAACTGATCTATGCTCCCGAGGCCGCTGAATGGGTCGCCGAAATGGTACGGCGCGAGAAGGCGTGCTGCCCATTCCTGACGTTTGATCTGTGGTCGGACAAACGCCAGGCCAGACTGGTCATCACGGCTCCTCCGGAAGCCGAGGACGCTGAGACGCTATTCACGGTGTTCAGGTCACGGGGCTGACTTGCGAGCCGCCTGCCATCGCCCACCCGCCACGATCGCCCAGACTGCCTCTACGATCCCAAACGGCCAGGCTCCCTGAAGAAAGCCATAGGCGGGTCCCAGGGCGCAGGCTGCCGCGAAACCCAAAATCCACCAAAGGCTGCGCTTCTCGAACGCGTAGCACACCAACATCAACGTGACGGCGCAGTGACCAAATATCGTCAGGTGCGTCCAAGATCGATCCATCCGAGCGATCGATGTGCCCTAGCGGCATGAAGTGGCCATGCGGACTGAAACATGGCCACGGCAATTGACGCTACATGTTCCGCCGGTTCGGCAGCGTCTCTGGGTTGACCACGTAACCCGGATCCAGCACGCCGTCGAACAGTTCCAGCATGTTCTTCGCCGCGCGAACCGACATCTTCTCGTTGCATTCCAGCGGTGCGGCAGCATTGT
Organism: Acetobacteraceae bacterium; assembly: GCA_024280945.1. Lineage (GTDB taxonomy): Bacteria > Pseudomonadota > Alphaproteobacteria > Acetobacterales > Acetobacteraceae > JAMXLO01. Next base: position 100,586 of record JAMXLO010000116.1, on the reverse strand, counting down.
GCGGGCTCAGCACGACATTGGGCAGCTTCAGCAGCGGATTGGCGGGATCAGGCGGCTCGTGCAACTGCACATCGAGGCCGGCGGCTTCCAGTCTGCCCGACGACAGCGCCTCGATCAGCGCCGCTTCGTCCACCAGTGGCCCGCGCGCCGCATTGATCAGCCAGGCGGTTGGCTTCATCAGCCCCAGCGTCTCGCGGTTCACCATGTGGCGCGTGTCCTCGCCGAGCGGGCAATGCAAGGTGAGGACGTCGATCCGCGGCAGCACGGAAGCGATATCGGTCACCGGCGTGAACCCGTCGGCGGCGATGCGCGGCACGGGGAATGCGGGATCACACACCATCACCTGCATGCCGAATGCCGCACATAGGCGCGCAACGCGCGTGCCGATGCGGCCGTAGCCGACCACCAGGATGGTGCGGCCGGCCAGCTCGCCCATCGGGCGGCCCTCGCGGATCATCCATTTGCCCGCGCGCACCGAGGCGTCCATATCGATCGTTCGCCGCGCCACCGCGAGCAGCAGCATCAGCGTGTGCTCCGCCACCGACAGGTCGTTGGCGCCGTTGGTGACGCCGACCACGACACCGCGGCGTGTGCAGGCTGGGATGTCCACCGTGTCGTAGCCGACGCCGAAGCGCGACACGATGCGCAACTCGGGCGCCGCGGCAAGCAACGCCTCGTCCACCTTCTCCAGGCCCACCAGCACCGCGTGTGCACCCGGCATGGCGTCGGCCAGGTCCTTCGCTGACGGTCGGTTCAGCGTGCGGATGGTGACGTCGTGGCGGGCTTCCAGCAGCGCCATTCCGCTTGCATGCAGGGGCCGGCAGAGCACGATGGTGGGCATGAGAGGGTCTCGCTCCCTGGTGATCATGAAATCTCAGTGTCGCGCCATTCTGCTCTTGCACAAAGAGGGGGGATGGCCGTTCCGTGGCTTTGCGTATTCAGACAGGGGAGCCGCAATGGCCAATCCGTTCGTGCATGTCGAACTCAACACACAGGACGTCGCCAAGGCGAAGTCGTTCTATCGATCGTTGTTCGACTGGGCGCTGAACGACGTCGATATGGGTGGCAGCATGACCTACACTCTGATCAACGTCGGTGAAGGCACTGGAGGTGGCATGATGAAGCACCCGATGCCGGACGCGCCATCGATGTGGTTGCCGTATGTGCAGGTCGACGACATCGTCGCCGCAACCGCGAAGGCGAAATCGCTGGGTGCGACGATCGTGAAGGACGTGATGGAAGTGATGGGCGAAGGGTCGCTCTCGATCATCATCGACCCGACCGGCGCGGCCCTTGGGCTGTGGCAGCCGAAGGTAGGGTAACCTCGCCCGCGATTATCCAAGCCTGAACTTGCGTAACCGGCGGTGCCGGCGCAATATCCAAGGATGGACTTGGATAACAGCGCCGGCAACCGAATTCTCGGGCTGCTCAAGCGACGCGGCCCGCTTCGCTCGGCGGACATCGCCGCGATGCTCGGCACCACGGCGGAGGCTGCGCGCCAGCAGCTTACCAAGCTGGCGGACGATGGGCTGGTCGAAGCCGTTGCCGAAAAGAATGGCGTCGGCCGGCCGGCTCGCTTCTGGCACCTTGCACCGTCAGCGCACCGTCGTTTCCCGGATACCCATGCGGAACTCACCGTGCGCTTGATCGAGGCCGTGCGGACGACACTCGGCGAGGCCGCGCTGGAACGACTGGTGTGCGCGCGCGAACAGGAAACCAGACGCGCCTACCGCGCCGCGCTCGCCAAGCTCACCACGCTCCGGGCACGGGTCGCGCGGCTGGCGCAGTTGCGTTCCGGCGAAGGCTACATGGCCGAATGGCGCGCCGATACGGACGGCCTCCTGCTGCTGGAGAATCATTGCCCGATCTGCGCCGCCGCCGCGGCTTGTCAGGGTTTCTGTCGCGCGGAGTTGGAGGTGTTCCGCGACGTGCTGGGACCGGGCGTGACGGTGCGGCGGATCGAGCATGCACTCGCGGGCGCACGGCGCTGCGCCTATCGCATCACGCAAGATCATGCCGGGAAGGAGACGGACGATGGGTTGGATCGACGCGATCTCGTTGGCGGATCTGGTGGAGAAGGAAAAGGCCGTCGTCCGCCACGACGGACGGCAAATCCTGCTGGTACACAGCGAAGCGGGCGTCTTCGCCTGCGCAAACCGCTGCCCGCATGAGGGCTACCCGCTGAGCGAAGGCACGCTTACCGAGGGCTGTGTGCTGACCTGCAACTGGCACAATTGGAAGTTCGACCTGGCAACCGGCAGGACGTTGGTCGGCGGCGACCGGCTGACGCGGTTTCCCGTCCGGCTGGAGAACGGCCGTGTCCTGCTTGATGTAACTCCGCCTGATCCGGCCCATCGGCATGACGAAATTCTTGCTGGTGTGATGCGCGGTCTCGAGGACCTCGACCAGCAACGCCTGGTGCGGGAAACCGCACGGCTGATCCAGTTGCGGATGGACCCGGCGGATGCCGTGCGCACGGCGATCGGCTGGGCCGCCGAGAAGCTGGAATTCGGCATGACCCATGCATTCGCCGGTGCCGCCGACTGGCTGCGCCTGTCCGATCGGCCAGTGAGCAGCGACGACGAAAAACTCGCCGCGCTCGGCGAAATTCTCGGTCATATCGCCGACGATGCCCGCGGCGGCGGCCGTTTTCCGTTTCCCGCCGGCTCGGTCGCGTGGAACGAAGCGGCGTTCCTTGACGCGATGGAGCGGGAAGATGAAGCGATGGCCATCGCCATGCTGCGCGGCGCGCTCGATGCAGGCATGACGCCGGACGACCTGCTGCCCGCCCTGGCAGTGGCCGCGCTGGCCCACTATGCCGGCTTCGGCCACTCGCTGATCTATGTCGTCAAGACGGTCGAGCTGGCAGGGCGTCTGGGCGCCGTTGTGGCGGAACCGTTGCTGTGCCTGTTGGCGCGCAATCTGATCTACGCGCGGCGCGAAGACCTGCTGCCGGAATTCCGCGACTACGCCGCACGCCTGGCCGGCTGGGGGATTGCAGCCGAGACGAGCCCGCCATTGGGGTCCGCGATCCTCCGCGGAAGGGCGGCGAAGTCGGCGATGGCCGTGGTGTCCGCGTGGGGCGGACGCCATCAGCCGGAGACGATCTTCCGGGCACTCGTCGAGGCGGCGGCGTGGAATCTGCTGCATGCCGACGAAGACGTGTTTACCAGCATCCGTGGCAAGCTCGCCGACAATGTCGGCTGGCTCGACTTCACCCACGCGCTCACCTTCGCCGAGGCGGCGCTCACCGTCGTGCAGCGGCGCCCGAGCCTGTGGCCTGCCATTCTGCTGCAGCTTGCGTGCTTCATCGGCCGCAACGCCGGATATGTGGATGCCGCGCTCGATACCGGTGCCTATCGCGTCGCCAATGTCGATGGCTTCATTGCCGGCAGTGTCAGCGAGCTGTTCGACCACGGGCGCGACCGCTTCATCATCTCGGTGCATCTGACCAAGACATTGCTGGCCAGCATCAATCTGCTGCAGGCCGATCGAGACCTGACGCCGACGCTGACTGCGGCACTCAACCGCTTCGTGCATGCGCACATCAAGGGACGGCACGTGCTGCGCACCGCCCGACAGATGCGTGAACTGGTCGAGCAGGAATAGCCGCATGTCGTGACCGAGTGGCGTGGCTCGTGCGTCGAAATTCAGATGCTGAACGCGGCGATCAGCACCGTTATGCCGGCGCCCATCTGCTGCCTCCTAATACCAAGTCTCGATGAGCATGACTCTTATCCATGGCCTGACCTGGCAAAGCCATCCACGTCTTTGACAGCAACACAGAGAGAAGTCGTGGATGGCCCGCCTTCGCGGGCCATGACGGGATGCGTTCTCGTCATAGAGCATTGGTATAACAATGCCGCGATGCGGCTGGGTGGGTCAGCGATCAGCCCGCTTTGCGGAAGGTGAGATTGATGCGGCAGCGGCCGGTGACCGGGTGCTCCGCATCGACCAGCGGCTCGACACCGTGATAGGCGAGCCGCGTCGGCCCTCCCCAGATCACGACGTCCCCATGATGGAGGCGAATGCGCCGTGGCCGATCGTTGCGCCGGTTACCACCGAACAGGAAGATCGCCGGCAGACCGAGCGACACGGACACGATCGGCTGCTGCCGGTCGTGCTCGTCGCGATCCTGGTGCAGTGACAGCCGTGCGCCGGGTTCGTAGCGATTGATCAGACAGGCGTCGGGTACGAAACGGCCATACCGTGCCTGTTCGCCTGCCTCGGCCGCGAGATGCAGAAATGCCGGCGGCATCATTGGCCATTCGGTGCCGCTCAGCGGATCCACCCGCTGATAGCGGTAGCCACCGCGGTCGCTCACCCAGCCCAGTGTGCCGCAGTTGGTCATCGCCACCGACATCGTATAGCCGCCAGGCGTCATCAGGTGGCGGAACGGTGCGGCGGTCGCTATCTGCCCTACCGCGCGCAGCAGATCGGCGGCTCGCGGCAGCGCGAAACCACGCAGCACCACGGCGCCATCGCCGATCGGCTCCATTGCGGGGCCGACCGGCAATCCGCTCAAAAGATCAGGCGCGATCGACACGCGCGGCATAACATCCCGGTGCGGCATAATGCACATGCAGATAGGCGGCATCGGCGTTCCTGAACAGGCGCTCGATCACGTCTTCCACCTGCTGTCCGTCGACCACCTCCCAGGCGGCCATCATGCCGTTCGCATCGAACGCACGCACGGCCAGCATGCGGGTGCGCAGCTGTTCCGGTATCCGGTCGATCGCGTCATACTGCTCCTCGCCGCGCCGCACGTAGATGGCGAAGCGCATGCGATACGGCGAGTCAACCGGATGGTGCTCATAGTTGACCAGCAGCACCTCATCGCCCGGCTGCGCATCGGTCAGGCTTACTCGACATGGGGCGTTATGCTCAGCGATACGCCGCACCGCGCCCCTGGCCCGAAGCGCGTCATCCGACAGATCGAACAGGCCGGCGAACGGTTCGGCGGGAAGACCCGTGATACGAAAGCTCATGCTCATGTGTCCTTGGCAGGTGATATCAACGAGATAGGACATCGACGTCAGCGCCGCCCTCCGCTTGTTGCTTCTGTCCCGACCCGCGCATCCTGCTTTGCTATTGCACTCGTGGCGCGAGTGTTCCTATTGGTTGCGCCCTATCCGGATGGAGGAATTTGGTGCCATATCTCGCGCTCAGCCGGCGTTCCCTGCTGGCCGCGGCCGCGGTTGGGCCGATGGCATCTGCTGCATTTGCGGCAGACGCGGCCCTGCTGAACGTCTCCTACGACCCGACGCGGGAACTTTACCGGGACATCAACCGCGCTTTCATCTCTGAGTGGAAGAAAAAGACCGGCGACCGCATTACCATCAACCAGTCACACGCGGGGTCGGGTGCGCAGGCACGAGCGGTGCTTGACGGACTGCAAGCGGACGTCGTGACCCTGGCGCTTGCCGCGGACATAGACGCGCTGGCCAGGCGCGGCCTGCTTGCAGCCGACTGGCAGGCAAGGCTTCCCGACAACAGCTCGCCAACGACCAGCACCATCGTACTGCTGGTTCGCAAGGGCAATCCCAAGGGCATTCATGACTGGCCGGATCTGGTCCGGCAGGATGTTGCGATCGTCACGCCCAACCCGAAGACCTCTGGCGGCGCGCGCTGGAACTTTCTTGCCGCGCTTGCCTGGGCACAGGCTCAGCCGAATGCCAAGAACGAATCGACGGAAGAATTTATGCACCTGCTGTTCCGCCGCGTGCCGGTGCTCGACACCGGTGCGCGCGGTGCCACCAACAGTTTCGCCCAGCGTGGCCTCGGCGACGTGCTCATCGCATGGGAGAACGAGGCATGGCTGGCCCGCAAGGAATTCGGTGCTGACGAGTTCAGTATCGTTTATCCATCCATCAGCATCCTGGCGGAGCCACCGGTCGCGATGGTCGACAGCGTCGTAGACAGGAAGGGCACGCGTGCAGTAGCGGAGGCGTATCTGCAATTCCTCTATACGAGAGAGGCCCAGGAGATCGCCGCGAAAAACTACTACCGGCCGCGCGACCCGACCGTTGCAGCGCAGTATGCCGAGCGCTACCCGGCGATGAGGCTCGTCACCATTCAGGATTTTGGCGGCTGGAACACCGCGCAGGCCGCCTACTTCGCCGACGGCGGCATGTTCGATCGCATCTTCACCCCGGGACGTTGATGCGGATTGCGCAACGGTCTGCGTTGCCAGGCTTCGCTCCCAGTTTTGCCGTAACCTTGGTATGGCTGTCGCTGATTGTGCTCATCCCGCTCGCGGCGCTGGCGTTGCGACCGTGGGAGCTTGGCGTGCTGGGAGTCTGGCGCTCGGTGACCGAGCCGCGCGTCGTCGCCGCGCTGCGTCTGAGCTTCGGCACAGCCGCGCTCGCGGCCGCTATCAACGTCCCGATTGGTTTGCTCATCGCCTGGGTGATGGTGCGATATCGCTTCTACGGTCGGAACCTGGCAGACTCGCTGATCGATATGCCGCTGGCATTGCCGACGGCAGTAGCAGGCATCTCGCTCACCGCACTGTTCGCGCCGAAGGGTTGGATTGGTGCGCTGCTGGTACCGCTGGGCATCAAGGTTGCCTATACCCCGCTGGGAATTCTCGTTGCGCTGATCTTTGTCGGCTTGCCGTTCGTGGTACGCACCCTGGAGCCGATCATCATGGACCTGCCGCTCGAAGCGGAGGAGGTCGCGGCGACGCTGGGTGCGCGACGTGCGCAAATCGTCGCCAGGATCGTGCTGCCGGCGCTGCTGCCGGCCCTGTTGGCCGGCTTTGGCGCGGCTCTGGCGCGCGGCGTCGGCGAATATGGCTCGGTTATCTTCATTGCCGGCAACATGCCGATGATCAGCGAGATCGCGCCGCTGCTGATCGTCATCCGCCTGGAACAGCTCGACTATGCGGGTGCGGCCGCATTGGGCCTGGTGATGCTGCTGGCATCGTTCGTCATCCTGCTGCTGCTCAACCTGCTGCAGCGACGCATGATCGTGCACGCATGAACCGGCGCGCGACGCAGGAGAGCCCGGCTGCGCGCGTGGCGCTGGTGACGCTGACGATCCTGCTGCTGCTCATTCTGCTCCTGCTGCCATTGGTCGTGGTGTTCTCCGAGGCGCTGATGCGGGGATTCGGCGCCATGGTTGATTCGCTGGCCGAGACCGACTCCATTGCTGCGATCAGGCTGACAATGATTGTCGCCGCGGTGACGGTGCCGTTGAACGCGGTGTGCGGCGTCGCCGCGGCCTGGTGTATCGGACGCTTCCGCTTTCCCGGGCGCGGGTTGCTGGTGACACTGATCGAACTGCCATTCTCGGTCTCGCCGGTGATCTCCGGTCTGGTGTGGGTGCTGTTGTTCGGCGCCAACGGCTGGCTCGGACCGATACTGAACCGTGCGGGAATGCACATCATCTTCGCCGTGCCAGGCCTTATTCTTGCGACGACCTTTGTGACGTTCCCGTTCGTTGCACGGACTCTCATTCCGCTGATGGAGCACCAGGGCGCGGCCGAGGAAGAAGCGGCACTGACGCTGGGCGCAAGCGGCTGGCAGACCTTCTGGCGGGTTACGCTGCCGAACATCCGGTGGGGACTGCTGTACGGCGTGCTGCTGTGCAACGCACGGGCCATGGGCGAATTCGGCGCGGTCGCCGTGGTATCCGGACACATCCGGGGCCAGACAATGACCATGCCCTTGCAGGTCGAAGCGCTGTTCAATGACTACGACTGGGTGGGCGCGTTCACCATCGCCGGACTGCTTTCGTTGCTGGCGCTTGCCACTCTCGCGGTGAAGGCATCGCTGGAATGGCGCATTGGCCAGCGCAGCGAGGCGCTGCTGTGAGCGTCGAGCTCCGCGATCTTCGGAAGGCGTTCGGCCATGTCACGGCGCTGGATGACGTCAGCCTGACGATCGCTCCGGGTGAGTTTCTGGCTTTGCTTGGCCCGTCCGGGTCGGGCAAGACGACCCTGCTGCGCGTGTTGGCTGGACTCGAATTCCCCGATTCAGGCGAGGTTGTCATCGACAACCGATCGATGCACGGCGTACCCGCACGCCAGCGTGGGGTAGGTTTCGTGTTCCAGCATTATGCGCTGTTCCGCCACATGACAGTGGCGCGCAATATTGCATTCGGCATCAACGTTCGCCCCCGTCATCGTCGCCCAAAGGCACGTGAAATCCGCGCACGCGTTCAGTCGCTGCTCGATCTGATGGAGATCGGTCACCTGGGGCAGCGTTATCCCGAACAGATATCAGGTGGTCAGCGTCAGCGAGTGGCACTCGCACGAGCTCTGGCGATCGAGCCCAAGCTGCTGTTATTGGACGAGCCATTCGGCGCGCTGGACGCCAAGGTGCGCAAGAACCTGCGTATCTGGTTGCGCATGCTGCATGACAAGATGGGGCTGACCAGCATCTTCGTCACGCATGATCAGACCGAGGCGATGGAAATGGCCGACCGGATCGCGGTACTGCGTTCCGGCCGCATCGAGGAAGTAGGTCCACCGGCAAAGTTGTACGCCGAACCAGCGAGCATCTTCGTGCACGAGTTTCTTGGTGAATCGGTCCGCTTCTCCGGCACGGTGGCCGATGGTCGCATGCGGGTGGACGCGCTGCCTGATGTTGGCACCGCGACCTGTAGCCCTTCCGGACCCGCGGTTGCCCTCATCCGGCCGCATGAGATTGGGTTGCTGCCAGGGCCCGGACCGGCGCGTTGCGAGCGACAGGAAACGCTGGGGCCATTGCGCCGCACGCGGATCAGCGTACTCGATCAGGCGTTCGATGTTCTGACGCCCGACGGTATGTGGACGCCGGCGGTGGGGCAGACCTGCAGGCTCGATCTGACGCGCGCTCGGGTCTATCCGGCGGCGGATGACCGACCTGGCTGAACCCGGTTGCGTTCCACCCCGCAAATCGGTTAAACAGGCCACATGTTCTGTGGCCTGCGCCTTGCCTGTCGTACTGCCCGCGCCGTTGCGCGCGGTGGCGCATGCCTGCTGGCCATCGGCCTCCTCCTTCGACTTAGCCGCCCCTGAGCGCTCCGCCGGGTCGCTGAATGCCGGCTTCGCTCAGGGGGACGCCCTGCGGCTAATGTCGTGCAATCAGTCCGAGGACCCGACCTACAATGAGCATCGAACATCCCAGCTTCGGCAAGCTGGAAGACGACCGCATCATCATCTTCGACACCACGCTGCGCGACGGCGAGCAGTCGCCTGGCTTCTCGATGAATATCAACGAGAAGATCCGCATGGCCGAGGCGCTCACCGAACTGGGCGTCGATGTGCTGGAGGCTGGGTTTGCGATTGCCTCACCGGGCGACTTTGAAAGCGTGAAGGCGATCTCGGAGAGCATCGGCCAGCGGAACGACACGCCGGTGATCGCCAGCCTGTCGCGCGCCGGCGCGATGGACGTGCTGCGCTCCGCCGAGGCGCTGCGGCCGGCGAAGCGCAAGCGCATCCACATCGTGATCGCCACCAGCGCACTGCACATGGAGCACAAGCTGCGCATGTCGCCGGACGAGGTGGTTGGGGCCACCGTGGAGTCCGTGACGCTCGCGCGGCAGCATGCCGACGACGTCGAATGGTCGGCCGAGGATGCCACGCGCAGCGACATCGACTTCCTGTGCCGGGTGATAGAGGCGGCGATCACCGCCGGCGCGACAACGATCAACCTGCCGGACACTGTCGGCTACGCGCTGCCCGAGGACATGGAGCGCATGTTCACCGCCGTGCGCAACCGGGTGCCTGGCATCGAGAAGGTCGTGCTCTCGACCCATAACCACAACGACCTTGGTCTGGGCGTGGCCAACACCATCGCGGCAATCCGCGCCGGCGTGCGGCAGGTGGAGACCACCATCAACGGCATCGGCGAGCGGGCCGGCAATGCCAGCCTGGAAGAGATCGTGATGGCGGTCCGCACGCGGCATGACGCGATCCCGCGCTCGAACAACATCAAGACCACCAGCCTGCTGCGGGTCTCGAAGCTGCTCTCCACCATCACCGGCTTCGACGTGCAGCCGAACAAGGCGATCGTCGGGCGCAATGCCTTCGCGCACGAGGCCGGCATTCACCAGGACGGGGTACTCAAGAACGCCGCAACCTACGAGATCATGACGCCGGAGAGCGTGGGCTGGGCGAAGAACAGCCTGGTGCTGGGCAAGCACTCCGGCCGCGCCGCATTCCGCGACAAGCTGCGCACACTCGGCTACGGCGAGATCGGCGACAACCAGCTCAACGACGCGTTCAATCGCTTCAAGCGGCTGGCGGACGCCAAGAAGGTGGTGTTCGACGATGACGTCGTGGCGCTGGTGGACGATGAGGTCATGCGCGACCACGAGCGCATCCGCTTCGTATCGCTTGACCTGCACGCCGGTTCGAAGGCGCCGCCGCGGGCGGAACTGGAATTGGAGATCGATGGCGCGGTGAGTTCCGCGGTGTCCACTGGTGACGGCCCGGTGGACGCGACCTTCAACGCGATCCAGCAAATCTTTCCGCATACCGCGACCTTGCAGCTGTTCTCGGTCGGCGCGGTGACGGAAGGCACCGATGCACAGGCGAAGGTCACGGTGCGGCTGGAAGAGAACGGCAAGCTGGTCGATGGCCAAGGCGCCGACACCGACACCATCGTCGCCGCGGCCCGCGCCTATGTGCATGCGCTCAACAAGCTGCTGGTCAAGCGCGTGCGCACCGAGCCGCAGGCGCTGTCGGCGTAGCCATCACGCTTCAGGTATCGGTGATGCAGCGTGGCTTGCGCCGGACGACCGGCGGAGCCACGCTGCGCGCCATACATCTGGAGCGTGAAACATGTCCGATACGTCCGGGTACACCCCGCCGAAGGTCTGGGTCAGCAAGCCAGCTCTTGGGCGGTTTGCCAACATCAATCGTCCTATCGCCGGCGCCACGCACGAAAAGGAACTGCCGGTCGGTCGCCATCCGCTGCAACTCTATTCTCTCGGCACGCCGAACGGTGTGAAGGTCACGGTGATGCTCGAGGAGCTGCTGGCTCTCGGCCACAAGGGCGCCGAATACGACGCCTGGCTGATCAAGATCAGCGAAGGCGACCAGTTCGGCAGCGGCTTCGTCGCGATCAACCCCAATTCGAAAATCCCCGCACTGGTCGACCGCAGCGGCCCCAAGCCGATCCGGGTGTTCGAGACCGGCGCCATCCTTGTGCATCTCGCGGAGAAATTCGGCGCCTTCCTGCCGACCGAGCCCGGTGCGCGTGCCGAATGCCTGTCATGGCTGTTCTGGCAGATGGGCAGCACGCCTTATGTCGGCGGCGGCTTTGGTCACTTCTACGCCTATGCACCGGTGAAGATCGAATACGCCATCGATCGCTTCACGATGGAGACCAAGCGACTGCTCGATGTGCTTGACAAGCGTCTGGCGGAGACCGAGTACCTGGCGGGCGATGCCTATACAATCGCAGATATGGCCGCATGGCCCTGGTATGGCGGACTGGTCAAGTTCAATTCTTACGGCGGGGCCGAGTTCCTGTCGGCGCACGAGTACAAGAACGTCATACGCTGGGCGGACGCGATCCATGCGCGGCCGGCGGTGAAGCGCGGCCGCATGGTCAACCGCCTTCAGGGCGACCCATCGGAACAGCTGCACGAACGTCACGACGCCAGCGACTTCGACACCAAGACGCAGGACAAGCTGGCCGCGAACTGACGACAGTCCATCGTGATGGCCGGGCCATGTCCCGGCCATCAGTGGCGGCACGCATGCCAACAATCAATCGATCACACAGGAGGAGCCATCGCCATGCCATTCTGCCAGAAGGGCAATGTCCGCATCCGCTACGAGGAGGCCGGGAGCGGCTTTCCGCTCCTTGTCACGCCTGGCGGCGGTCTCAACTCCCGCGTCAGCAACTGGCCCACCGCCGTGTTCAACGCGATGGAGGTTTTCAAGAACGACTTCCGCTGCATAACCATGGATCAGCGCAACGCCAATGGCGGGGAATCGACCGGCCCGATCGCCGTCGATGATCCCTGGGGCGCATTCGCCGACGATCAGCTCGCGGTGATGGATCACCTCGGCATCAAACAGTTCTTCTTCATGGGCTACTGCATCGGCGGCTGCTTTGCCATGAAGCTGATGGAGCGCGCGCCGGATCGTGTGGTCGCTGCTGTGCTGGTGCAGACCGTCGGGCACTGGGACGAGGATCCCGACGTCATGTACCGCTCTGGACGCGACGTCTGGGCGCCGGAACTGCTGCAGCGGCGCTCCGACATAACGATGGCGACAGTCGAGCAGTATCTGCACAACCTGTACCGCGTGCGGCCTGACTTCGTTTACAGCGTGTCGCGTGAATTCGCTCGTGGATGCCGGACGCCGATGCTGGTGCTGCCCGACGAGACCCCGGCGCATCCGTTGCAAGCCTCGCGCGATGTCGCCGCGTTGTGTCCGAACTCGCAGTCCACGGTGTTTCCCTGGAAAGAGCCACCGGAATTGAAGGCCAAGACGATCGAGCAGGTGCGTCAGTTCCTGCGTGCGCATCAGCCGGTGGCGGCAGCGGCGCAATAGCGCATCAGCCGACCCGCGGAGCGCGCGGCACTTCAGGCGCTCCGCGGCGGCTATTTCGGCATCGGCGGAATGCCCAAACTGGAAACCGAGCGCGGCCATGAGCGACGCTGCGACCGGGTTGCGCAAGGCCGCGGCAGCGTGAGGCGATGAATGGCAACTGCTCGGGTGGGTTCGACTGAAGCGGCGCCGCGTGACGGCATGATCCACGTGCCCGGTGGCACGTTCCGCATGGGCTCCGATCATCACTATCCGGAAGAGGCGCCGTCGCACCTCGTGACGGTTGACGGCTTTTGGATCGATGCAACCCCCGTGACCAACCGACAGTTCGCCGCGTTTGTCCACGCCACCGGCCATGTCACCTTCGCCGAGACGGTGCCTGATCCGAAAGATTATCCCGGCTCACTGCCGCACATGATTTTCGCCGGCTCGCTCGTGTTCACGCCGCCGAAGCACCGGGTGGATTTGCGGGATTGGAGCCAGTGGTGGACCCTGCTCGAGGGCGCGAATTGGCGGCACCCGTACGGTCCCGGCAGCAGCACCAAGGGTCTCGACCAACATCCCGTCGTCCATGTGAGCTTCGGCGATGCGCTGGCCTACGCCACGTGGGCCGGCAAGGAGCTGCCGACGGAGGCTGAATGGGAGTTCGCCGCGCGCGGTGGCCTTGAGGGCGCCGAGTTCGCCTGGGGCGATGAATTCATGCCCCGCCGACGCGCGCGGGCCAACACGTGGCACGGCGAATTCCCGCATCACCGGCGACCGGGTTACCGGCGGACTTCGCCGGTCCGAGCGTTTCCGCCAAACGGCTACGGCCTTTACGACATGATCGGCAATGTTTGGGAGTGGACGACGGACTGGTGGTCGGCGAAGCACGCGGCGGATGCGGCAAAGGCGTGCTGCGTTCCCACAAATCCGCGCGGCGGCCCCGAGGCTGCAAGCTACGATCCGCAACTGCCCGATATCAAGATTCCGCGCAAGGTCATCAAGGGCGGGTCGCATCTATGCGCACCCAACTACTGCCGCCGCTACCGGCCGGCAGCCCGACATGCGGAGCCCGTCGATACATCGACGAGCCATGTCGGATTTCGCTGCATCATTCGGGAGGAGAGGAAAACAGCATGAGCGAAAAGCGGAACAGCGGTGCCAGTGGCGGCCTTGGTCGGCGCGGTGTTCTGCTGGGTACCACGACGGCCGCGGCAGCGACGATTCTGGCCTCTCCGGCAGAGGCGCAGACCAACACAGCCGCTCAGCCGGTGACGGCGGCGCGCGGCAACAAGCCCAACATCATCATGATCGTGTCGGATGATTTCGGCTATGGCGACGCCGGCTGTTATCTCGGCGGCGAAGCCCGCGGCATGCCGACGCCGAATATCGACCGACTGGCGGCGGAAGGCATGATGTTCACGTCGTTCTATGCGCAGCCAAGCTGTACGCCGGGTCGCGCCGCGATGCAGACGGGCCGCATTCCGAACCGCAGCGGCATGACGACGGTCGCCTTCCAGGGCCAGGGCGGCGGGTTGCCGGCAGCGGAGTGGACGCTCGCATCAGTGCTGAAGACCGCCGGTTACAAGACGTTCTTCGCCGGCAAATGGCATCTCGGCGAGGCGGATTACGCACTGCCCAATGCGCAGGGCTATGACGAGATGAAGTATTGCGGACTCTACCATCTCAACGCCTACACCTATGGCGATCCCAACTGGTTCCCGGACATGGACCCGAAGCTGCGGGAGATGTTCCAGAAGGTGACCAAGGGTGCGCTGTCCGGCAATGCAGGAGAGGCGGCGCACGAGGACTTCAAGATCAACGGCGAATACGTCAACACGCCGGACCAGGGCGTCGTCGGCATTCCGTTCTTCGACGAATACGTCGAGAAGGCCTCGCTCGACTATCTGGATCGCAACGGCAAGTCTGGCCCGTTCTTCATGAGCATCAACTTCATGAAGGTGCACCAGCCGAACCTGCCGGCACCCGAGTTCCAGCACAAGTCCTTGTCCAAGTCGAAGTATGCTGACTCGGTCGTCGAGAACGACACGCGCATCGGCCGCATCATGGACAAGGTGCGCGCTCTCGGCCTCGACAAGAACAGCTATGTGTTCTGGACCACCGACAACGGTGCCTGGCAGGACGTCTATCCGGATGCGGGCTACACGCCGTTCCGTGGCACGAAAGGCACCGATCGCGAGGGCGGCTCGCGGGTTCCGTCGATCGCCTGGGGGCCGGGCATCAAGGCCGGCAGCAGGAACGCGGAGATCGTCGGCGGCCTCGACTACATGGCGACGTTCGCCGCACTCGGCGGCGCTCAGCTGCCACAGAACGACCGCGAGGGAAAGCCGATCATCTTCGACAGTCACGATCTAACACCGGTGCTGTTCGGCACGGGCCCATCGCCGCGGACTTCGTGGTTCTACTTCACCGAGAGCGAGCTGACGCCGGGCGCGGCACGCGTCGGCAACTACAAGGCGGTCTTCAACCTGCGCGGCGGGGACGGCGAGAAGACCGGCGGCCTGTCGGTCGATTCAAACCTCGGCTGGAAGGGACCGGAACAGTATGTCGCGACCGTACCCCAGGTGTTCGACCTGTGGCAGGACCCGCAGGAACGCTACGACATTTTCATGAACAACTATACCGAGCACACCTGGGTGCTGGTCTCGATCAACCAGACCATCAAGGATCTGATGGCGACGTACGTGAAATACCCGCCACGCAAGCTGCAGAGCGAGACCTATGGCGGGCCGATCACGTTGCAGCAGTATCAGCGTTTCCAGTTCGTCCGCGAACAACTGCAGAAGGAAGGGTTCAGCATCCCGCTCCCGACGGGGAACTGAACGTCGGCCTGACACCGGGACGGCCGGCAGCGCCCCTGGCGCACCGGCCGTTCCCGGTGAGAACGCGGAGGATCGGCCATGACATCCTGCGTCCGTGCGAACGGCATTCGCCGCCGCAGCTTGCTTGCGACAGCAACAGCACTTCCCGTCAGCACCGGATTGATCCGACAGCCGCTGGCACAGACCGAGGCCGATCCGCTGCCGTCCTGGAACGACGGCACGGCGAAACGCTCGATCCTCGGTTTCGTGGGGCGGGTGACGAAGCGGGAGACGCCTGACTTCGTTCCGCCGACCGAGCGCATTGCGGTGTTCGACAACGATGGCACGCTCTGGCCGGAGGACCCGCTGCCGTTCCAGCTTGCGTATGCGCTCTACACGCTGAAGCAGATGACGGCGAAGAACCAGTCGCTGCGCAAGGACCCCATGGTGCAGGCGGCGCTGAAGGGCGACATGGCGGCGCTGCTCGCGGGTCCGCATCACGATGGCCTGTTGCGCATCGTCGCGCTCACGCATGCGGGCATGACCACGGAACAGTTCAAGTCGCAGGTCGAAAGCTGGCTCGCCAACGCCCGCCATCCCCGCTACGACAAGCCGTACGACCAGCTCACGTACCAGCCGATGCAGGAGGTTCTGGGCCATTTGCGGGCGAACGGCTTCAAGACCTTCATCGTTTCGGGCGGCGGCGCTGATTTCATGCGCGTGTGGAGCGAGCGGGTCTACGGCATTCCACCGGAACAGGTGGTGGGCTCGGCCGCCCGCACCAAGTACGAGCTGCGCCCGAGTGGACCAGTACTTATCAAGACGTTGAATTTTCTGTTCGTCGACGACAAGGGGGGCAAGCCGGTCGGCATCCACGAATTCATTGGCCGCCGCCCGATCGCCGCTTTCGGCAACAGCGACGGTGACAAGGAGATGCTTGAGTACGTCACCATCGACAACCCTCGGCCGAGCTTCGGCCTGATCGTCCATCACACCGACTCTCGGCGCGAATATGCCTATGACGCCAATCCTAAGAGCACCGGCAAGCTTGTCGAAGCGTTGCGCGCGGCGCCCCGGCGAGGCTGGGTTGTCATGGACATGGCCCAGGACTGGAACCGCGTGTTCTCATTTCCGCTGTAGCCCATTGCTCTGTCATGCACCGTATGACGAAGCTCACCAACGCAATCGTGGCCGCAGCGAGCCTGGTGTTGGGCGCCTGCTCGACATCCGCTGATATCGAGGCGGATGCGTTTTCGACCGATGCCATGACAATATCGCGGGACGCAGCATCCTGCCGCCGTTCCCTGGCGGACGACGCCGAGTACCAGCCCGTCGCGCGACGCATGCCGTTGGTGGACATCGACCAGGCCACGGTGCAACAGATGGCCGATACGCGGCTCGCCAGCTCGAATGAAGTCGGTGCACTGCTCGCGTGGGCACATGAACTGCAGAAATGCCGACACAACACAATGGCCGCCATACGACAACGCGCCCCGATCGCGCTGGCGAGTGTTCTGACCGCGTGGAACGGTGAGGATGAAGTTTTTGTTCTGCTCAGCAAGAGGCGGCTCAGCTGGGGAGACGCCGTGATTCGTCTCAGGTCGAACCGAGCCGAGCTGCTCGCGAAACTGACGGATCAGGCATTCAGGGAAAGTGCGCAACTCAATGCAAGCAAGCAGGCCGAACTGTCGCGACGCGTGTCCATTCTCAATGCGCTCACGAATTTAGCCCCGTAATGGCAGCCGTACAGCCCACGCCATCACCGCCGCGCCGCATAATTCTCATGATCTCGAAGACGTTCGTCATGGGTCCAGCTTTTACGGGCCGGCGAGACGGCGATCATGATGATGCTACCGCTCGCCCTCCTGCTGGCCGTGTCAGTCAGTGTTCAGCGCCTTCCTAGCATCGGAGATAGCGCTCATGCACGCAGCATCGTTGCTTCCATCCAGTTTACGCGCCCGATCGAGGTTAGCCGTCACCTGCTGCATTTTATCTTCGCCGCGAGCTGCGGCAGGCGTCTGGCTAAGTCCGGCCTGAGCCTGGGTGGGCTTGCCCTGCTGCTGCAAACGCACATCCTGCGGCGAAGCTGCAGCGCCGGCAGTTGCCTGACCCATGGTTCCCGTAGGTCCAACCTTTTGCGTGCCGCCACCGCTTCCGTTCGCGCGGACCTCGGCTGCCGTGCGCGAGGCCTCCGTGGTGCTGCGCGTTGCTGTACCAGCCTTGGAGGCCTCCTTCTCGGCATTGGACCCTGTACCCGATCCAATGACCGGACCGGCGCCTGCGTCACGGCTGCTGAGATGCTGCTCCAATGCCGTGATCTGGCTGGTGCACGGTCCAGCGAGGGCCTGACCGCCCCCCAGTGCAAGCACTGCGCATGTCCATAGCAGCCGCTTCATGGCTCCATCTCCTCATGGCTTGCCCGAATGAACTCGGAGCTGACCTCGAGGTTGCGCATTTCGGATCCGGACGAATGAGAAGCGATCGATGCGGCGTCTTAGTCCTCCGCGGCAAGCCGTGCCGCCTGGTCCTCGGCGGTCAATGCGTCGATGAACTCATCGAGTTCGCCGGCCATCACCCGGTCGATCTTATAGAGCGTCAGGTTGATCCGGTGGTCCGACACGCGCCCCTGCGGAAAGTTGTAGGTGCGGATGCGTTCCGAGCGGTCGCCGGTGCCCACCTGCGCCTTGCGGTCCGCTGCACGCGTGGCATGCGCAGCGGCGCGCTGCTGCTCGTACAGCCGCGCCCGCAGGATCTTCATCGCCTTGGCGCGGTTCTTGTGCTGGCTCTTCTCCTCCTGCATCGCCACCACGATGCCACTCGGGATGTGGGTGATCCGCACCGCGCTTTCCGTCTTGTTGACGTGCTGCCCGCCGGCCCCTGACGCCCGGTAGACGTCGATCCGCAGGTCCGTCTCGTCGACCTGCACATCCACGTCCTCCGCCTCGGGCAGCACCGCGACGGTAACGGTCGATGTGTGGATCCGCCCCTGGCTCTCGGTGGTCGGCACCCGCTGCACCCGGTGCACGCCCGACTCGTATTTCAGCCGTGCGAACACGCCGCGCCCGGTGATCTCGGCGATGCCTTCTTTCAGCCCGCCCAATTCGGTGTCGCTGTATTCGAGGATCTCGAAGCGCCAGCCACGGCTTTCGGCATAACGCTGATACATCGCGAACAGCTCTGTCGCGAACAGCGCCGCCTCGTCGCCACCGGCCGCCGGGCGCACCTCCAGGATCGCCGAGCGTTCGTCGGCGGCATCCTTCGGCAGCAACGCCACGCGGATCTCGTGCTGCAGCGCCGGGATGCGGTCCTTCAGATCGCGCAACTCGGCCTCTGCCAGCTCGCGCATCTCCGGATCGCCGAGCAGCGCCTCGGCGTCCTGTTGCGCGTGCTCGGCGGCGCGCAGGTCGCCGATACGGGCCACCACAGGCTCGATGTCGGCCAGCTCCTTCGACGCCTTCACATAGGCCTCGCCTGACAGGCCTCGCGTCAGCATGTCGCGCAGCTCTTCGGCCCGCGCCGCAATGCGGTCGAGTTTCGGCGCCAGGCTCATCGGAGCCGGTGCGGCAGATCCGCCAGCGCCACCGCCACCTGCTCGCCGCTCGCCAGGTCCTTCACCTGCGCGACCCCCTCGGCGATGTCGTCGTCACCGATCACCACGGCGGCGCGCGCGCCGATCCGGTTGGCGCGTTCCATCCGGCGGCGCAGGTTGCCGCGATACGCGATCTCGGCGCGGATGCCGGCATGGCGCAGGGCCTGGAGCACGTTGAGGGACACGGCTTCGGCGGCCTCTCCCACCGGCACCACTGCGACCGGCGCCGGCACGCGCGGCGGATCTGGTAGCAGCATGGCCAGGCGCTCGATGCCGGCCGCCCAGCCCACCGCCGGCGTCGGCGGCCCGCCCATCTCCTCCACCAGCCCGTCGTAGCGCCCGCCGCCCATGACCGTGCCCTGCGCACCCAGCTTGCTGGTGACGAACTCGAATGCGGTGTGGCCGTAATAGTCGAGCCCCCGGACGATGCGCGGGTTTTCCCGGAACGGCACGCCGAACCTGTCGAGATAGGTCTGCAGCCGGGCGTAGAATTTTGCCGCAGGCTCGGTCAGGAAACCGGCGATGGTCGGCGCATTCGCCACGATGGTGCGGTCGCGTTCGTCCTTGCTGTCCAGGATCCGCAGCGGATTGCGTTCCAGCCGGGACTGGCTATCGGCCGAGAGAGCCGCATGGTGCTTGGAAAAATAGCCCACCAGCGCGCCACGGTAGTCCTGCCGGCTCTCGGCGTCGCCCAGCGTGTTGATCTCCAGGACGGTGTCGCCGGCCACCCCCAGCGCCTTCAGGATCTCCCAGCCGCAGGCGATCACCTCGGCATCGGCCAAGGGCTCGGCTGAGCCGATCAGCTCGACGTCGATCTGGTGGAATTGCCGGTAACGGCCCTTCTGCGGCCGCTCGTAGCGGAACATCGGGCCGGCGCAGAACACCTTCTGCGGCAGGGATTGGGTCAGGCCGTTGGTCACCAGCGCACGGCAGATGCCGGCGGTCGCCTCCGGGCGCAGCGTGATCGCATCGCCGCCGCGGTCCTGGAAGCTGTACATCTCCTTGGTCACCACGTCGGAGGTCTCGCCCAGGGTGCGCGAGAACACGCGGGTGTCCTCGAACAGCGGCGTGCTCCACTCGTCGAAGCCGTAGAGCGCGGCGATCCGCCGGGCGGTGTCGATCACGTGCTGGTGCCGGCGCTGGTCTTCGCCGATCAGGTCATGAGTGCCGCGAGGCGGCTGAAGTTCGTTTGGCATGCCGTCTGGAACTGATGTGGTCGCCGAGCAGGGCGGGGCAAGCTAGCCGGAAACCTGGCAATCGCAAGCGCGGTACGCGTCCGCGGCGTTGAGGCCGCGTTGTAAAGACACCAACTTGCCGTTGTCTACACAGAGGCCGGCGGTGCCGCTCAATATTCGAGACGAGGACGCCAACCGTTTGGCGGGAGAACTTGCGAGCCGTACGCGATCGACCAAGACCGCGACAGTCAAGCGGGCGCTACGGAACGAACTCGAGCGCCTGAACCAGCGGGTCCGCGCGCTGCAGGACCGGGTGCTGGCTCGGCCGTCCACTGGTCTGGAAGCCGATAAGGCATTCTACGATGCGCTCAACGGACACGAGTGATGTTCATAGACGCATCGGCGATCGTGGCGATCCTCACCCGCGAAGCACGGGACGCTTCGAACCGACGGCGTCCGTCATTCCCGCGAAAAGCGGGAATCCAGCCATGCCAAAACGCCGGCCGATGGGCTGGATCCCCGCTTTGCGCGGGGATGACCGTCGGTGGGGATGACCATCGCGGGGATGACCGTCGGCGGGGATGACCGTCGGACTCGTGGTCCAACGAGAGGCAGTACTAGGCCATGCCGGCATGCGGCAGGCTGGCGCTGACCAGCGAGGGCCGGCCATCGACGAAGTCCACAGTGACGGCAACGCCACAATTGAGCCGCAGGCACAGAAGATCGCCCAACTGCACCTCGCGCAGCACCGCCGCGGTCAGGTCGGCGGCGACGGTGACGCCTTTACCGCCACTTAGCGCGATGCAGGTATGTTGGTGGTCCGCTGCCTCGGATACCGCGCCGGCAAATCCGACCAGCAGCGGCAGGTAGCAGCGATCGATCCAGCTCCGGCAAGCGGCGGTGGGTTGCTGGGCCATGGTGCCTCCGGGTCTGTCGCACAGGAGCTAGGACGCGCAGGTTTCAACGCGGCTACCGGACTGTAACAACATGCGACTCGCGGCGACCCGCTAAGGAGGCAGCATGGTGAACGACATCCTGGCTGTCATCGTCGCCGTCGCGGCCGTGGCGGCGGCGCTCGTGGTGCTGAAGCAGGCTGCCCAGTTGCAGCGCCTGCGTCTGTTGCTCGAGCAGGCGATTGCCGGCACCCGCAGCGAAGCGGAGACCACCCGCGCCGCGCTGTCGCGCGAGCAGGGCCAGCAGCGCCAGGAGATCGCCGCGCATTTCGAGAGCACCCGTTGCGCGCTGGAAAGCAAACTGCGCGAGCTGCGCGAGGGGAACGAAACGAAGCTCGCGGAGATCCAGAAGACGGTGAACGAGCAACTGCACGCCGCGGTCGAGAAGCAG
The DNA here is from genome assembly GCA_024280945.1 of Acetobacteraceae bacterium. Classification (GTDB taxonomy): domain Bacteria; phylum Pseudomonadota; class Alphaproteobacteria; order Acetobacterales; family Acetobacteraceae; genus JAMXLO01. The sequence goes on along the minus strand of JAMXLO010000116.1, from coordinate 79,181 downwards.
ATGAATGAGAGCTTCAATCGCGTCATCGACCAATTTACCGCGGTGCAGAAGGCGATGGGCGATGTGCAGGCGGTCACCGCGCAGATCGGCGACATCAAGCGACTGTTCGCAAACGTGAAGACGCGCGGCGGCTGGGGCGAGACTCAGGTTCGCGCGATGCTGGACGACATCCTGCCGGCCGGCGAGTACGAGACCAACTGCCGGGTGCGCCCAGACAGCAACGAGGTTGTCGAGTTCGCCGTCCGCATGCCGGTGAAGGGCATGGACCGCCCATTGCTGCCGATCGATGCAAAGTTCCCGGTCGAGGATTACGAGCGGCTGCTGGCGGCATCGGACGCTGGCGATGCCGAAGCCGAGCGCATCGCCTCCCGCATGTTGGAGCGACGCATGCGCGACGAAGCGAAGAAGATCGCGACCAAGTACATCAATCCGCCGGTCACAGTGGAATTTGCCGTCCTCTATCTGCCGACGGATGCGCTCTACGCCGAAGTGGCGCGCATTCCAGGGTTGATCGACGACATCGGCCGCGACTGTCGTGTGCTGGTGATGGGACCTTCGCTGTTCCCTGCCCTGCTCCGCACCATCCATCTCGGTTTCATTACCCTGGCGCTGGAGCAGAAGGCGGACCAGATTCGCGACCTTCTCGGTGCCACGCGTACTGAGATGCTGAAGATGGACGATGTACTGGAACGTCTCGCGAAGCAGGCTGGTACATTCAGCAACACGATCGAGAACGCACGCCGTCGCACCCGTGCCGTTGGCCGCAGGCTGCGCGGCGTGGAAGCGATCGAGGCCGAACGCGCCGAACAGTTGCTGGAGCTCGAGGCCGATTCCTCGCCGCAGCCTGTAGAGCAATGATTCGGATTCGGCAGGTATTGCTCGTCAGAAATTCGAGCATCGCGAGGGATGAAGCGGCGGCCGCGAGGTAGTGGGCCTCCGGGTCGAGCTGATATGCCGATTCTGCATAGACGTTCGCCCGCGCGGCGGCTCATGCTGCTCTTGCAGGGCGAATCGGGCGCCGCTGACGGGCAGCCCGCATAAGCAAGCGAGAGCATAGGGGATTTGTCATGAGGGATTGCCGTCGGTTCGCCTTCGCAGGTTCACTGTTGGCCAGTGGGCTTCTGACAGGCTGCGTCTGGAAGAGCGACTACGAGGCACTGCAGACACAGAATCGGCAGCTGCAGCAGCAAGTAGCCTCGCAGCAGGCGCAGATCAGCCGGCTCGCGGGCGCCATCAAGTATACGGTCAACAGTGATCTTCTGTTCGCGCCAGGAAGCTGGCAGATGAGCGAGCAGGGCAAGCAGATCATTGCAAAGATGGCTTCACAGTTGGCACCGACACAGCAGAACAAACTGGTCGTCAATGGTTACACGGATAACGCGCCGATCGGCGCTGCACTACGGCGACAAGGCGTCACCTCGAATGAGGTCCTTTCTCAGAAGCGGGCTGATGCCGTGATGCAGTTTCTGATTTCACAGGGCGTCAGACCCGAGCTGGTCTCGGCGCACGGCTATGGCGAAGCTGATCCGGTCGCTTCCAACAGCACGGCTGCCGGGAGAGCGCAGAACCGGCGCGTTGAACTGACGCTTGCGGCTACCGGTGGCTGAGTCGCGCAATCGGCGAGGAAGGGATATAAGCGGCGGCAAGGGCACTACGGCGCGTCGTGCTCAAGCCCGTTGAGCCCAGACGAGGGAGTTGTCGCTGCGCAGGGGGACAAACGGTGTCGAACCGGAAGACACGACGACTCCAGAAGCAAGTCTGGTGCTGCATCGGTGGATCCTTGGCGTTGCTGTTGCTGGCGGATTGCTCAGGCAGTTCCGGCATGGGAACTCCGAACATCGTGTTCACGACGCCATCCAGTGCAACGCAGCTCTCATCTGATGCGCCCGAAATACCTGGCGGCCCGCCGCCCGAGCCGAACCTGCCGGCAACGATTGTGACCAGTCCTGCCCCGGGTCAGCGCTGACCCCTTCGGCCAGAGATTTTGGGACCGTCGCAGGCCTCAGAGCACTTAGTACATCGACGTCAGCACGTTCCCCAGCCGCTTGCGTTCTTCCAGCGCTCGCCCCGTGCCGAGTGCCACGCATTGCAGCGGATTTTCCGCCACCACCACGGCAAGCCCCGTTGCGTCCCGCAGCACCTGATCCAACCGATACAGCAATGCGCCGCCACCGGTCAGCACGACGCCTTTGTCGACGATGTCTGCCGCCAGTTCTGGCGGCGTATTCTCCAGCGCGACCTTCACCGCCTCCACGATCGTGCCCACCGGCTCCGCCAGACTTTCGGCGATCTGCCGCTGGCTCACCAGGACCTCGCGTGGCACGCCGTTCATCAGGTCACGGCCACGCACTTCGCGCAGCGGCCCCTGGTCGCCGTCGTCTGACTGGGCGGCAGCACCGACGTCCATCTTGATCCTTTCGGCGGTGGGCTCGCCGATCAGCAGATTATGGTGACGGCGCATGTAGCTGATGATCGCCTCGTCCATCTTGTCGCCGCCGACCCGGACGCTGCGCGAATAGACGATGCCGCCCAGTGAGATGACCGCCACTTCCGTGGTGCCGCCGCCGATGTCCACCACCATCGATCCCGATGGTTCGGTCACCGGCAGTCCCGCGCCGATCGCCGCCGCCATCGGCTCCTCGATCAGCGCCACCTTGCGGGCACCGGCGCTTTCCGCGCTCTCCTGGATCGCGCGCCGCTCCACGGCGGTAGATCCCGACGGCACGCAGACGATGATCAGCGGCGACGCGAAGCCACGACGGTTGTGCACCTTGCGAATGAAGTGCTTGATCATTTCTTCGGCGACTTCGAAATCGGCGATGACACCATCACGCAGCGGCCGGCTCGCGGTGATGTAACCGGGGGTGCGGCCCAGCATCTGCTTGGCCTCCTCGCCGACCGCGACCACCTGTTTCTTGCCACGCACGTCGGCGATCGCCACCACCGAGGGTTCGGCCAGCACGATGCCGCGACCCTGGACGTAGACCAGCGTGTTGGCGGTGCCCAGGTCGATGGCCATGTCGGCTGACATGAAGCCGAGCATGCGGGAGAACATCGCAACAGCCCCTGCGGAGAATCAGCTGAACGCGTTGGGCTTAGCCCCGCGCCCGGCTGTTAACAAGAGGTTGAGCAGTTGCCGCGCGATCGCCGCATTGCCGCCAAAGGATTTCCCTGCAAGGCGGAAATGGTTAGGCATCGGTTGCACGAGAGGTTGTCGCATGACACGTACGATCGCATTGGGAATGGCCTTCAGCAGCCTGCTGCTGGTGTCCGCCTGCGGCTACAGCCCGGGCACGCGCGCCGTGACGGGCGGCTTGCTGGGTGCAGGGGCCGGGGCCGGTGTCGCGGCGGTCGCGGGAGGCAAGCCGGCAACCGGTGCGCTGATCGGCGGTGGTGCCGGCGCACTCGGTGGGGCGCTCACGGCTCCGTAACCGGACGCGTGTCGTGTCAGGCAGGCGCGCGGGTCAGCGGGAACCGCGCGTCGGGCCGCAGGTCCACACCACCCGCCCCACCACCGCTATGTCCCCGGCCTGCGCCGGCGGAACGTGTTCCGGTTCGTAGGTCGCGTTGTCGCTGATCAGAGTCAGGCCGCCGTCCAGCTTCGGCTGCACGCGCTTGACGAGGCGCTCTCCGGCGATTTCCAGCACATAGACACCGAAGCTGCGGATGCGGTTCTCCGTCGTATCCACCAAGAGCAGGTCGCCGTGCTGTATATTCGGCAGCATCGACTCGCCGACCGCAATCTCCAGGATCAGGTGGTCGGGCTCGATGCCGAATTCAGCGCGCACCCAGTCGTGGCGGAAGCCAATGAACTCCACGGGTCCCGCAACAGGTGGTGACTCTGCACCCGCCGCGGCTGCCTCCGGTTGCTTCGGCAACAGGAGGTAATTGCGCTGGTCCATGCCGCCTGCGGCCGAAACTGGTCGCGAGGATTCGGTTGCGCCGGCGAGCCGCGGCGTTGGCCCCTCGCCACTGGCCAGCCAGCCCACGGTGACCCCGGCGGCCTTGGCCAAGGCCACTAGGCGTTCACGGCTTGGCTCCGCGTCGCCCCGCAGCCACTTGCGGAAGGCCGATGGCGAAACGCCTGTCGCCCTCGCCAGCCGGTCCGCGCTGGGCCAGTGGCGCACGATCTCCTGCAGCCGGGCGATGAACGCACCGGAGGTGGCGGTGAGATATTCGGCTTCAGGGATGACCCTCGCCGCCTCGCTTCTACGTGACATATGTCGTGCACCATCCAAAGTCTCGACACTTTTGGGCCAGGATGCGGTCGCCTTCGCGATGTTCGAGTGAGTGTGGCGATTCAAATCGACCATGTTTCTCTGGAGAGAATGTGGCATGAATGCAAGCAACGTTCGCCAGGACAGCTTGCCACAGGCAATCGATTGGCATCCTGCCGACGTGCTGGCCGCCCTCAAGAAGCGCGGGCACAATCTGGCAGGACTGTCGGTGGCCAATGGTTACCACCCAACGGCCGCTGGCAAGGCGTTGAAGCAGCAATGGCCTGCCATGGAGGCGCTGGTGGCCCGAGCCATCGGCCTGCCGCCACAGGCGATCTGGCCAAGTCGCTATCACGATGACGGCAGCCCGAAGTCGCGCGCAAAAGCGTGATTGTTGGGAACTGCAACCTTGTGCGCTGTGTAGCTCACGTGCCGAGGGCACGGCACATTCCCTGCCAGGCGCGCGGTTGCACCCGTGGCTTTATCGCTCGGCGGCAGCATCGGCGTGGTCACACATCGCGGATATTTTCATTTGTCCGTAACAGTCGGTTGAGCAACGTTGGACGGGCATGGTCGGTTTAGTGCTGTATGGTAGGAAGCGGATTTGACGCTGGCCTCGAATATGAAGAGCACGCATTCAATGCAGCCGATTGGTATGGTCGTGGATGATGATGCGCTGGTCCGCGAGACCGTCGCCGACGTGCTGGAAGACCTGTGCGACCATGTCTATCAAGCGTCGAATGGCGAGGAAGGCCTTGAGGTGCTGCGTGAGCATCCGGACATCTCGGTCGTTGTCACCGATATCGCGATGCCGCGGCTGGACGGGGTGGCCTTCGCCAGTCGGGCGCGGCAGATGCATCCGGAACTGAAGGTGCTGTTCGTCAGCGGCCTGCAGCGCCCGCCGCCCAAAGAGGAGTTCCTGGCGAAGCCGTTTCCGGCCCGGGCATTGGTATCAGCGCTGCATCACCTGCTCGAGGCGTAGCAGTATGGGCTTCAGTTCGGGCTCGCGGTCGCGGGGGGAATCACGCTCTCGATCATGGCCAACAGCACCGTCAGGCTGAAGGGCTTCTGGATGCAGGGCCGCTGCGCCCCGGGCACCCGTTCCATCATATCCGGATGCCCGGACATAAGGATCACAGGAACGCCCTGCCCATCCGCCATCGGCACCAGAAGCGGGTCGAGTCCTCCCGGCAGGGTGCAGTCCAGCAGCATCGCATCGATACCGCCGGCTCGCAGCGCCACCATCGCGTCGGCCGAATTCTCGGCGCGACTGGTATGGTAGATCCCATCCAGCGCGTCGATCACCACTTCGGAAACGAGCGGATCGTCCTCGACGACGAGGATCCGTTTATGTGGCCGATTGTCCATTGCGCCCTCGTTCCGTCTGCGGCGTTCCATGCCGCTCATGGAAGCATGAAAGGCATACAAGCGTTCGGAAAGTATCTGAAGTCCAAGTATGGACCGCTCGCGGTTTGTTTATGCGCATACTATAGTGATTTCGTTTCCCCTTATGTGTCAGGGTCGCACTTCCTTGCCAAGCGCCTGCTCATAGACTCGAATGACCGAACTGCTGTCGTCGCCGCCCATGCCCTTGGCGCGCGCGATGCGCATCAGGTTCATCACCTGTGGCGCGATCATCCCGGGTACCCCCAGCTCGTCCGCCAGCTCCAGCGCCAGGCGCAGGTCCTTGTGCGCCAGATCCAGCGCGAAGGTCGCGGCGAACTCCCGGTTGAACGCCTTCTCGGAGATGTTGCGGAACGCTGACGAGTTACCACTGGCGTTGCTGATCACCTGCTGCAGTTTGCGCAGGTCGATCCCCGCCATGGTGCCGATCACCAGCGCCTCCGCCGCCGCCGCTGCATTGCAGAAGGCCAGCATATTGTTCACCAGCTTGGCGACAGAGCCCATGCCGATCTCGCCGACATGCACCACCTCGCCGCTGAACGATTTCAACAGCGGCAACTGGGCATCGAACACCGCGGTATCGCCACCCACCATGATGACGATCGTGCCGTCTGTCGCTCGTGGGACGCCGCCGGAGACAGGTGCCTCCAGCATCTGCACACCCTTGGCGCGCATCTGCTCGTTGACCCGGCGCGCGGTCGCTGGCGAATTGGTCGAAAGGTCGACATAGACCGTGCCAGGCTTGGCACTGGCGGCGATGCCGGCGGCGACCTCCTCGACATTGCGTGGCATTGGCAGCGAGGTGAACACGACGTCGCACTCTGCGGCCACCTGCTGGACCGATGTGCCGGCACTGGCACCAAGATCGGTGCAGGCCTCGATCGCCGCCGGATTGAGGTCGAACACGACCACGTCGTGATTGGTGTTGCGGATGATGTTGCGGCACATGGGACCGCCCATGTTTCCGACGCCGATGAAGCCGACCTTCATTGCTGTTTCCCCGTCTTATCTCGAAGGAACAGGATGGCGTACCGTTCACGATCGCGGAAGCATCCGTGGTTGCGGCGCTTGCGGCATGGCTGGATCCGCGCTTTGCGCGGGGATGACGGCGCGGGATGTTAGGACGAAGGGAGGCATTGCTTGGGGAAGCATTGGCTTCGGGACGCATTGGCTTGGGTAGGCATTGGCTTGCACGAGCAACCAACCTGGACGACGCTGCCCGCAGGAGGAATGGATCATGTCGAATATCCACGCACGGCTGGCCCACATGGGCATCTACGTGCATGACCGCCCCAACATGGAGCGCTTCTACACCGAGGTTCTCGGCCTGATGGTGACCGACCACGGCGAGGGGCGGGCGGGCATGCACCTGACGTTCATGAGCGGTAATCCGGAGAACCACCATCAGCTCGTGCTGGTCAGCGGCCGTCCCGACACCTCGGGCTTCAATCCGATCCAGCAGATGTCGTTCATGGTCGATACGCTGGCGGACCTGCGCGAGGTGCATCGGCGCGCCCTGGAGCTCGGCGCGACCGAGATGCGCCCGATAAGTCACGGCAACGCCTGGTCGATCTACTTCAAGGATCCCGAGGGCAACACTGTCGAGGCGTATCTCGATACGCCGTTCCACGTGCCGCAACCGCATGGAAAGCCGCTCGATCTGAGCAAGTCGGACGAGCAGATCCTGCGCGAAACCGAAGACACCTGCCGGCAGGATCCAGGCTTCATGCCGATCGAGCAGTTCAAGCAGCAGCTGGCCGGGCGGCTGGGCGCCACCGCCTGATTAGCGGCGATGGCCGGTCTTCGACGGCGGGCCAGGTGAGGGTCCCGCGGCCGCCGTCATGAGCTGGCCATGGGAACGGCTACTTTCCTTTCCGCACCGGCTCGACGTTCTCGCTACCGGCACGGCTGCCGCCAAACCGATCCGCTCCCTTTTCGTCGGGTGCACCCGGCTTCTTGTGAGTGCCGGTGTTTTGCTGATCGTCGGTGTGACGCACGGTCTCTTCTGCATGGTTCTGCTTCACGTGATGATCCTTGCAACTGAAGCCTAAACGCGTCCGGGCGACTGCCGTTGTGCCGCACGCCCGAAAAGGCGGGCTGTTGCGCTGATCAGAGCGGGGTCGGCATCGGTTCAGGCGGCCGTGGATCGGGCCGCGGTGGCAGTTCGATCGGCGGCGGAGGTGCCGGATTGGGATCCGGATGTGGGCCAGGAGGCATGTGGGCCAGGAGGCGTGTCGGGTGGTCGCTGGGCAGCCATCGGTTCTCGCTTCATGTCATTACAAACATTTCAGCTGCCACCAAAGTTCCGCCCAGATGCCGCCGCCAATCGGTCGCCAACGGCACCGACCATCCGGGTCATTGCACGACAGGGAGGTCCGAACCGTGCGCAAGACCTTGATTGCCCTCGCCGCCGCCGGCCTGATCGGCCTGAGTTCTGTTGGCGCGTCGGCTGCATCCGTGATCCCGGCGTCGCCAGTGAACGAAGTGTCGTCCGTACAGAAGGCTGACTGGGGCTATTGCGGCCCGCGCTGCCAGTATCAACAGCACCGGCGTTGGGAGGCTCAACGCGAATGGCGCCATCGCGAGTGGCGCGAACATCACAACCCTTATTACGGTTACAACTACTACCGCGGCTACTACCGCTGATTTCAGCCGGGCATGGCTCCGCCGCAGAGGCGGGCCATGCCCTTTTCTTATCCGCCGCTTGGCCTAGGCTCCCGCCGAACGAAGCGGAGAGAAGCCGTGCCAACCATCCCGAAGACCCTCCAGCCACATATCAACTCGGCCTTCCCGGAGCACGTCTGCCTGGTCGGCGCCGTGCTGCCGAACGGCTATGCGCAGATCACCCCGCGCGGCAGCACAATGGTGTTCGACGACGATCACATCGCGCTGTGGGAGCGCGGCAAAGGCTCGACCAATGCGGCGCTGCGCGACGGCACCAAGGTGACGGTGTATTTCCGCAAACCGCAGTTGCGGGCAGACGGCGTGCTGCCGAAGGGCGGCATCGCCCGCTTCTACGGCACCGCGCAGGTGATCAAGTCCGGGCCACAATACGAGGAGGTGTGGCGCCGGCTGGTGCAGCCCGAAAAGGACCGCGATCCTGACAAGAAAGGCTTCGCGGTGCTGATCAAGGTGGATCGCGCCGAGGACCTCGATGGGATGCCGCTTACCGTCGATTGATCCGAAAACCAGTCGCCACCACGTACAGTTCACTCGACTCCTTTCGGCTCGCTGGCGGCTTGGCATGGCGGACCGAGGCGAAGCGGCGCTTGAGCGTGTCCAGCATCGATTTCTCGGCGCCGCCCTGAAACACCTTCGTGATGAAGCCGCCGCCTTCCGCCAGCACCTCGAGAGCAAATGCCAGCGCGGCCTCCGCCAACGCCATGATGCGCAAATGGTCGGTGGCGGCGTGGCCGGTCGTATTGGGCGCCATGTCTGACAGAACCAGATCGGCCTTGCCGCCCAGTTCGCGGATCAGGCGCTGCTGCACTTCGGGATTGGTAAAGTCGCCTTGCAGCACGACAGCGCCAGGCACCGGTTCGACCGGCAGCAGGTCGACACCGACCACATGTGCCGCGCCACGCTTCACCGCAACCTGCGTCCAGCCGCCGGGGGCAGCGCCGAGATCCAGGACCCGTGCGCCGCGGCGGACCAGTCGGAACCTGTCGTCGAGCTCCACCAATTTGAATGCGGCCCGCGAGCGCCAGCCCTGCTGCTTTGCCGCGGCGACGTAAGGATCGTTGAGTTGACGCGCCAGCCAGCGCTGCGAGGCGGCGCTCCGGCCCTTGGCAGTGCGCACGGCCACCGACAGGCCGCGCGGTGTGGCTGGCTTGCGGCCTTTCACCCGCGCCCGTGTCGACGCCCGCCTCGGATCATGCGCAGCAGCATGCCCTCGCGAAGTCCGCGGTCTGCCACAATCACTCGCGGCGCCGGCCACATGCGCACCAGCGCGGCAAACACGGCGCAACCAGGCAGCACGAACTCCACCCGCTCCGGCCCGACGCAGGGATGTGCCTCCAGCCCGGCACGGCCCAGCTCGCGCAGGCTGGTCAGCGCCGCATCGGCCGCTTCGATATCGAGTATCGTGCCGTCCACCAGCGGCCGGCGATAACGTGGCAGGCCAAGCGCCACGCCGGCCAATGTCGTGACCGTGCCGCTGGTGCCAAGCAGTTGCACCCCACCGTCGCAGATCTCGCGGCCTATACAATGCACCTTCTCGAAGCTCTCCAGCCGGGCGACGACGTCATCCACCATGGCGTCGAACCCGCCAGGGTCGAAACCCGCCTCGCCGAACCGCTCGGCCAGCGTCACCACGCCGACTGGCAGCGAGGCATAGCCGATCAGCTCGGCTCGTCCGTTCGGACCAAGCCGCACCCAGGCGAGCTCGGTCGACCCGCCGCCGATGTCAAACAGCAGCGCCCGACGGCCACGCCCCGCGAGCAGTGGCGAGCAGCTCTCCAGCGCCAGCTCGGCTTCCTCGCGCGATGTGATAACGCCGATGTCGAGGCCGGTTTCCTGTTTCACCCGGGCAAGGAAAGCGGCGCCGTTGGCGGCACGGCGGCACGCCTCGGTCGCGACCGCGCGCAGCCGGCGCACCGGACGCCGCTCCAGCCGTGCGGCGCAGGCGCGCAGTGCGGCCAGTGCGCGTTCCATGGCATCAGCACTCAGCCGGCCGGTGCTATGCAGTCCCTCACCCAGCCGCACGATCCGGCTGAAGCTGTCCAGCACGCGGAAACCATCGCCCGACGGCGCGGCAACCAGCATGCGACAATTGTTGGTACCGAGATCCAGTGCCGCGAAGGCGGGCCCGGAGAACCGTCGCGGTTCATTCGACGGATACGCCGCAGGTTCGACCGGAGCATGGATGGGCCGAGGCTGCATGGCGGCATTGTCGTCTCTGCCTGCCATTGCGGGCAAGCACTGTGGCGGCGCGTTGCGGTGAATTCATCTGGGCGCGCAGGCTCACGGCACGACCAGGACGCGCAGACACGGAGGATCTGCCTCGGGGTCAACCTCTACCAGCGCACCGTCTGGCACCATGGCGGTGATATCGACGTCGAATCCCGACAACATGGTGAAATCGGCGAGCGCCGCGCCCTGCACCATGATCGGATTGACCCGGTTCAGCACCAGCGCCGCCGGCATCACGCCACGTGCCGCCATCTCGTGCAGCATCCAGGCGGTGGCGACGCCACCCTTCGCCGCGTCGAGCACCAGGATGCGCCCGAGATAGGACTGCCCGGCCAGTCGGTGTTCGGGCCGCGAGAACACACCGCGCGCGCGATCCAGATCGTAGCGGGCGGAGAAGCCATCCTTTGCCACCAGTGCGCGGCCCTGCACGCGCCGGCCCATCGCGGCCTCGGCGTGGAACAGGGTCATCCGCCGATCCGCCCGGTGCAGGCGGCCTCGACACATTCCTGCATCGACAGCAGTGCCGGCCGATAACCGTAGCCGCCCAAGATGTTCACCAGCTTGGCCGACGGAGTGACCAAGGTCTGCCAGCCATTCGCCTCGGCCATTTCGCGCGCATAGCTCTGGTAGAAACACATGCCGGACAGCACGAGCCCACCGGCCGCCTCGATGCGCGCAGTGATGCCGAGACGATCGGCGTCCGGCTTGACCTGCGGACTGGTCACCACAAGCAGCGGAATCGTCGCGCGACAGCCATCCAGCAGGTCCGCAACGTCGCGCAGTTCGACCAGGCTGAGTTGCGGCGAGGAGAAGACCACCACATCAACCTTGTCGAGATCGGCACGGTAGGCAGCTTGGAACGCGGCGAGATCCGCCGCGGTGATCGTCGCGGTGACCGCAAGCGTCGGGTCGACCGCGTGGTCCGCCTCCGGCGTCACCCCAACCATATGGAACAGCGCAACAGAACCGTGGCTCGCCAGTGCTGCGCCAAAATGCTTCAGCTCGTCCGATGTCGGCACACGATCGATGCCGACGAGTGCCGGCACCTGCCAGTAGTCGCCGGCGATGCGACCGACGACGCCGCCGAGCGCGCCCCATTCGTGCAATTCGCTGGGCGTGTCATCGATGCACAGCTTCAGTGTTGCCCGCCGTTTCTCCAGCAGATGGTACCCGTAGCGCGGCGTGCGTCCAGTCAGGCCAGCCGCCAGTGCGGATGGACCGCCCTCGAAGTTTGAGCGCGCGCCGAGGACACTGTTGGCATAAATCACCACGCCGGTGTCGCCATATGCCATGTGCTCGCCGAGTACTGCCGGCATGATCGTCTGGTAGTTGATGCAGGTGTCGGTCATCAGCACGCCGAGAGACTGGAATGCAGCAATGGCGCGCCGTTCAAGCGCCAGCATCCAGTCCTGGTGTTTCAGCCGCGCCGCTGCGGCAAAGTCGGTGCCACGCGGATCGGTTATGGTGGGAATGCGCACGCGGCGTTCGGGTTCTGGCAGTGCGGCAAGGCGCTCCAACCACTCGACGCCGGCAACACCGAGAGACTCGGTATCGGCCATGATGTGGGCCTGCGACACCGGGACAAAATCCACGGCACCGAGATAGCGACCGACCCGCATCTGGTGCTCGATCGCCCATTGCCGCGCAGGCCCCGCCTTGCCCGCCAGCATGGCGCGTTCTTCGTCGGTCAGACGCATGTGACGATGATGCTGGCCTCAGGCGGAGGCTGTCAAAAACGCCTCGACCACCGCGATGAAGCCCGACGGATTGTCGGCGTGCAGCCAGTGGCCGGCATTTTTCAACGTGACGAACCGTGCACGCGGAAACAAGGAGCGGATGATCGGCCGATGCTCTGGCCTGATGTAATGCGACGTGGCGCCGGCAATGAACAATGTCGGGCCGTCATACCGCGCGCCGGTTGGCGCATCCCACGCCTCGATGTCGGCGAAACCGGCAATGATCTCCTGCAGGCCAATGCGCCAGTGTGGCGTCTGTCCGAACTGCAGGTTCTGCAGCAGGAACGCGCGCATGCCTGCCTCGGGCGCCGCGTCCGCCAACGCCGCATCGGCCTCGGCCCGCGTCATACCCGGCCCCAGCTGCAATGACGCCATGGCAGCGGCAACCGGCCGCAGATGCGGCGGATTTGGCACCGGCGCGATGTCGGCAACGATCAGACGCGCGGCCGCGCCGGGTTGTGTCAGTGCGGCCTGCATCGCCGCCTTGCCGCCCATCGAGTGCCCGAGCAGCGTAGCCGGCAATGCGCCCATGGCATCGAGTGTCTGCAACACGTCAGCTGCCATGCTGGTGTAGCGCATGTCGGCATCATGCGGACTGGATCCGTGGTTGCGTAGATCGAGCCCGATGGTGCGCCGATGCGTGGCAAACGCGCGCTGCACCGAGCCGAAGTTGCGTGCGGATCCGAACAGGCCGTGCAGCAGCGCCAATGGCGGATCGCCCTGGCCCGCGTCGATGGCGTGCAGCATCATTGCCGTACGGGCCATGCGGTAAAGCCGACGCCAAGCACGATCAGTGCGCACCCGGCGAGCAGATCCGTGGTGATGGGCTCGCCAAGCAGAACGCTGGCGAGCAGCAGGCTGATCGCCGGCGTGGTCAGGAAGCCGACCGAGGAGACCATCGCCGGCAGCGCCGCGGTTGCCTCGACGACACACCAGGTGCCGAACGGCCCGGCGATCAGGCCGATATAGGCCAACGCAAGCCACGACATCGGCTGCGTCCCGATGCCGCCGCCCGGCGCATGCCAGAGCGCGAGCGGCGCCAACATCAGCGCGCTGATGGCGAAGCACCAAGGCAACAGTTCGAACATGGTGGACCGTGGCGTGGCGACGCGGGTGACGATGATGGCCACTGACCAGGACAGCGAGGCGGCGAGGAGGAAAGCATTCCCGACCAATATTTCGTGCGACGACCAATCGATTGCCCAAGGACTCATCAACACCACCACGCCCGCAAGACCAAAGCCGGCAGCAAGCCATCGGTGCAGCGAGATGTGCTCGCGCAGGAAGATCAGGGATAGCGGCGCGATCCAGATCGTCGTCGTGTTGGCCAAGATCGCCGTGCGTCCAGCCGCGACCCAGGCAACGGCCTCGTGCGCGAACGCGAAGTAGAGTCCAAGCTGGCATACGCCGACCGCAACCAGCGCGGGAAGATCCTTCCGAACTGGCACGCGCAATCGCCGCCGCAGGGCGAGGATCGTGGCGATTGTTGCTCCTGATACTAAAGCTCGGCCTTCTGCAAACCAGATCGGTGTGCTACCGATACCGATAGCGATCTTGGTCAGCGGCCATGCGCTGCTGAGCAGGATCACTGATGTGGCAAGTTGGATGAAACCGGCTGCCAGGCTTTGCTTACCGTCGTCGCATGCGACGAGGGTCCGGGGTACCAGGACGTCAACAGGGGCAGGGGAAGCCTTCGACAACCGATGACCTTCTCACTTGTCGGCCGCTGCGCACGCACCGGCCAGCTGGGCGCTGCTGTCGCGACATCGTCGATCGCCGTCGGGGCGCGGTGCAGCTATTGCGAGGCCGGTGTTGGTGCAGTGCTGACGCAGCATCGCACGGACCCGCGCCTTGGGCCACGTGGGCTCGCGCTGTTGCGTTCTGGCTGTTCGGCGCAGGAGACTTTGGACGCACTGGTCGCATCGACGCGCCATGCACAGTGGCGCCAGCTTGCGGTGCTGGATGCGGCAGGCAATACCGCCGCCCATAGCGGGACCCGCACCAAGCCGGAGATGAGCGCCGCGCCGGCGCAGGACGTCTGCGCGATCGGCAACATTCTGGCGACGGCGCGCGTCCCGGCGGCAATGCTGCGCGCCTTTCAGGCCGATGCCACGGCGCCGTTGGCAGAGCGTCTGGTGCACGCATTGGAAGAAGGGCTTGCCGCCGGCGGCGAGCACGTTCCGGTGCGCAGCGCGCATCTGCTCGTGGTGGAGCATGAAAGCTTCCCGCTGATCGATCTGCGAGTCGACTGGCACGACATGCCGATCGCCGAACTGCGCGCGCTGTGGCAGCGCTATGAGCCGGAGAGCAACGCCTACCTGCTGCGCGCGCTGGATCCCGATAATCCGGCGATCATCTGAGCTTGCGACCTCAGGTTTCGAAAATCAGGCATGTGGTGGTGCCGTGCGCCAGCAGCCGGCCATCACGATCCGTGATCCGCCCTTCGGCGGTGCCGATACGGCGCCCCCTGTTCAGTACGGTGCCTTCGGCCTTGATCATCCCAGTATCCGGCGTGATCGGCCGCACGAGCGAAATCTTGAATTCCAGCGTCGTCTGGCCAATCCCCTTCTCCAATGTCGAATGCACCGCCAGTCCCATACAGCTGTCGAGAAGGGTTGCTGAAAACCCGCCGTGCACGGTGCCGGCGGGATTGAGCAACCTGTCGTCAGGTTGAGCGACGATGACGACACGGCCGTGTTCCGCCTCGGTTATATCGTAGCCAAGGGTTTGCGCGATGGTGTTCAGAGGAAGCAATCCACTGGCAAGACCTTGGACGAACTCAAGCCCGGTCATCGCTTTCTGCCGTGACGCACTTACCGTGCCGTATGTCCTGGGTGCGATGCTGCGTGGCATGGATGGCTTCGGGCTCCGATTGAATTTGCCGATGCGGGCTTTTGCCTGACCGCGGAGGCGCAGGCGTTTCTCCGATGCGTCCCAAGCTGCCGGGTGAGGAGCATCCTCGGGCTCTCCCAGCGTCGGCCATCCGGTCCTTGCTCTCGTTTGCTGCCGGCATCGCGGTGTGGGGCCATAATACCCTCTTGCCTATTTCCCGGCACCTGCGGTAGTTCTCGCCCATGGCACGGACGCTTATCGTTTCCGCCACGCGATTTTGGTACCGCTGGTACAGACCGGCGGCCTAGGATCGTGCACCACTAGCAGGAACCCAAAGCCGCCCCCCAGGGCGGCTTTCGTATTTCTGCTGCATCGAAACACGAAATTCGCCAAGGCAGGAGCGGCCTTCAACTGAAGGAGGCCCCGCATGCAGCGTTCAGATTTCGATTTCGATGTGGTCACCGGACCATCGGTACCCAGACCGGCTCCGCAACCCTCGCCGCAGCCGGCGCCATCGCGAAAGCGACGTGCCGAAGACACGCCTGCGGCATGTCGTGTCGAAGACACGCCTTCGGCGTGACGCGCCATGTGGACAAAACACGACTGGCGCGCCTGTCCGATCGCGCAGGCGCCGCAATATCCCGATAAGCTGGCGCTCGACGCCGTGGAGGCGGAGCTGCGTGCATTGCCGCCGCTGATCTTTGCCGGCGAGGCGCGCGTGCTGAAGGCGCACCTGGCACGTGTCGCGGCGGGCGAGGCGTTTCTGCTGCAAGGCGGTGACTGCGCCGAATCATTTGCCGAGTTCCACGCCAATGCGGTGCGCGACACGGTGAAAGTGCTGCTGCAGATGGCGGTGGTGCTGAGCTTCGCCGCCGCGGTGCCGGTGGTGAAGGTGGCACGCCTCGCGGGACAATTCGCCAAGCCACGCTCGCAGCCGACGGAAACCCAGGGCGGGGTCACGCTGCCGTCGTATCGCGGCGACATCGTCAACGGCATCGCGTTCGATGCCGCGGCGCGCACACCCGATCCGCAGCGGATGCTGCGCGCGTATCATCAGTCGGCGGTCACGCTCAATCTGCTGCGCGCCTTCACCCAGGGCGGCTTTGCCGATCTCGCACGCGTGCAGCAATGGAACCAGGCCTTCGTCGCCGCGTCACCGCAGGGCGAACGCTATGCGGATATCTGCCGGCGCATCGAGGAGTCGCTCGCTTTCATGACGGCATGCGGCCTCGCTGCACGCAATGCGCCGCAGCTGCGTGCGACCGAGCTTTACACCAGTCACGATGCGATGCTGCTGAACTACGAGGAACCGCTGGCACGTCAGGACAGCCTGACCGGTGACTGGTATGGGTGCTCCGCGCACCTGCCGTGGATCGGTGAGCGCACGCGCCAGGCGGATGGCGCACATGTCGCATTTCTCCGCGGCGTGGCCAATCCGCTTGGACTGAAATGCGGGCCGGCGATGACGCCAAACGAAGTGCTGCGGCTCATCGACCTACTGAACCCGCAGAACGAACCGGGGCGCCTGACGCTGATCACGCGGGTCGGCGCCGACCGGGTCGGCGATGTCCTGCCGCCTCTGATCAGAGCGGTGCAGCGCGAGGGACGCTGCGTCGTGTGGGCGTGCGATCCGATGCACGGCAACACAGTTGCGACCGCGTCCGGCCGCAAGACGCGGCCATTCGAACGGATCATGCGCGAGTTGTCCGATTGCTTCGCCGTGCATCGGGCGGAGGGCAGCCGGCTGGGCGGCATGCATATCGAGATGACCGGCAAGGACGTCACCGAGTGCACCGGTGGGGCGCAGCAGATCGATGAGGCAACGCTGGAGGACCGCTATCACACGCATTGCGATCCTCGGCTGAACGGTTCGCAGGCGCTGGAGCTGGCCTTCCTCGTCGCAGAGGAGCTGAAGGCAGAGCGCGACAGGCGACGTTCAACAGTGCTGCCGATGGCAGCGGAATAGACAGTCCGTCAGTCCGTCATTCTCGCGCAGGCGGGAATCCAGTCTCGCCGTGTGTACTGACGGATGGGCTGGATCCCCGCTTTCGCGGGGATGACGAGGCGAGCGGGCATGACGAGGTGCGCGGGGATGACGAGGTGCGCGGGGATGACGCGTTGCTGGGATGACGAGTACGGACGTCCTATACTGGCTGACCTCGATGCCTCTGGGGAGCGCCGTGTCCAGGATACGCGATATCCGAGTCATACCGCTCGAATTCACCCTGCCGCCGGGCAAGGGCTACGGCTCGGCGCGCGGCCTGACCAAAAAGCGCGGCGGTGGGCTGGTGCTGCTCGACACGGAAGATGGCGTGCAGGGCATCGGCGAAGCCTGGGGACCACCCTCCATCACGCGTGCCTGCCTGGAACTGGTGAAGCCGCTCTATATCGGCCGCAGCGTGTTCGCACAGCGCGGTGCGGCGCAGACCGCGCTGGCGCGCATGTATCACTTCGGCACACAGAACCAGTTGATCGCGCTGATGGGCGGCATCGACATCGCGGCACATGACGCGATGGCCAAGCTGTTGAACCTGTCGGTTGCCGATCTGATCGGCGGTCGTCAGCGCGAGCGTGTGCCGGTCTATGCGTCAGGCGGATATTTCACCGAAGCGGACGACCAGGATGCCGCGCTGGCGGACCAGCTCGAGCGCAATGCCGCGCGCGACTTCACCGCGTTCAAGATCAAGATCGGCCGCCATCCGGCGGAGGACGCGGCGCGTGTCGCGCTGGCGCGGCGCATCATCGGCGACGCGCCGCTGCTCACCGTCGATACCAATGGCAATTACACGGAAGACGGCGTGCTGGAGAGCATGCGCCGCACCGCGCCGTTCGACATCCACTGGTACGAGGAGCCGCTCGCACCGCAGGACTGGGCCGGCTATGCCAGCCTGAAGACGCGTGCGCCGGTGCCGCTGGCAACCGGCGAGGCGCTGTACAGCGTGTTCGACTTCCGCCGGCTGATCGATGCACGTCTGGTGTCGATCGTACAGCCTGATCTTACGCTGTGCGGCGGGTTCGATGTCGCGCGTACAGTGGGTATCCTGTGCGCCGCCGAACATCTGCGGCTCTCGCCGCATGTGTGGGGCACCGGTATCGGGCTCGCGGCCGCGACGCAGTTCGTGGCGTCATTGCCGAACTATCCGCATGGTGCACACGTGCCGTATCCGCCGCTGGTGGAATACGACGTCGGCATGAACGCGCTGCAGAACGAGATCTTCGTCGAACCGCTACGGTATGCCGACGGTCATCTCGACGTGCCGCAAGGTCCCGGGCTCGGCGTCACTCTCGATGAGGCGGCGATAAAGCGGTTCAGTCCGGCATGAAGCTCATTGCCGCGCCATTCATGCAGTAACGCTCGCCGGTTGGCTGCGGACCGTCCGGGAACACGTGGCCGAGATGTCCGCCGCACTTGCTGCAATGCACCTCGGTGCGGGTCATGAAGAAGCTGCGGTCCTCGGTAGTGCCGACGGCGCCTTCCAGCGGCCGGTAGAAGCTTGGCCAGCCGGTGCCGCTTTCGAATTTCGTATCCGAGCCGAACAGCTCCTGCCCGCAACCGGCGCACATGAACGTGCCGTGGCGTTTTTCGGCATTCAGCGGGCTGGTGCCGGCGCGCTCAGTGCCGTGCTTGCGCAGCACCTGATAGGCAGCCGGCGACAGCTTCGCGCGCCACTCGTCATCCGTATGGGAGACTGGAAACGTCTCGGTATCTGTTGCGTGCGACGAGCCGAACAGCCGCATGGGCCTGCCTCCTGTGGTTGGCCGTAGTATAGGGTGCCGCATCTGGCTTTGGGAGGCATAGGATGGCGGCGTTGCGTGACGCGTTGCAGCCGGTACTGCCGGAGGATGCCGGAGAGGCAGTACTGGCGGGGCGTGTCTGGCGGCCCGACGTCGCTGGTCCCTCGGTGGTGGCGGTGCGCGACGGCGAACTGGTCGATATATCGGCAGTGTTCCCGACCATGCGCGACCTGTGCGAAGCGGACGATCCCGCCGCTGCCCTGCGCGATGCAGATGGCGAGCGCATCGGCAGCGTCGATGCCGCGCTGCAAAACACGCCGCCCGACCAGCGCGATCGGGACAAGCCATGGCTGCTCGCGCCGATCGACCTGCAGGCGATCAAGGCGGCCGGCGTCACCTTCGTGCTGTCGATGATCGAGCGGGTCATCGAGGAACGCGCGCGCGGCGACATGGCCGCGGCGGCGGAGATCCGCGCGGTGGTCAACCGCTTGGTGGGCGACGATCTCGCCCGGCTCAAGCCGGGATCACCCGAGGCTGCGCATCTGAAACAGGTGCTGATCGAGCGAGGTGCCTGGAGCCAGTATCTGGAAGTTGGGATCGGACCGGACGCCGAGATCTTCACCAAGGCGCAACCGATGGCCGCGGTCGGCACCGGAATGGACGCTGGCATGCATCCGAACTCGTCGTGGAACAACCCGGAGCCCGAGGTCGTACTGGCCGCGTCATCGGCGGGTCGGATCGTGGCGGCGACCTTGGGCAACGACGTCAACCTGCGCGACGTAGAAGGCCGCTCGGCGCTGCTGCTCGGCAAGGCAAAGGACAACAATGCGTCCTGCGCCATCGGCCCGTTCCTACGATTGTTCGATGCGCACTTCACCCTTGATGACATTCGCCAGACCACGGTGTCGTTGACGGTCGAGGGCGAGGACGGCTTCAGGTTGGACGGCGCATCCTCCATCGCGAGGATCAGCCGCGATCCCGCCGATCTGGTGGCGCAGATGGTGAACCAGCATCACCGCTATCCCGACGGGGCCGTGCTGTTCTTGGGCACAATGTTCGCCCCGGTCGAGGACCGCGATGCACCCGGCAAGGGCTTCACGCACAAGACCGGGGACATCGTGACGATCGCCGCACCAGGTCTCGGGCGGTTGGTCAACCGCATGTTGCCGACTGATCGGTGCGAGCCGTGGAGTTTCGGCACTGGCGCCCTGATGCGCAACATGGCCGAGCGCGGACTGCTGCGTCGGAAGTGACCTTATGCGGCGGCCAGCCCGGCCGTCGTCAGCGTCAGGCTGTCCTCGTCGACGACCAGCCACCCCTGCGAGGCCGCGTACCGGCATGCCATCCGGAAGTCGGGCATCTTCCAGTCACCCACTTCCGAGCTGTCCGCCAGGTCACCAAGGCTCAGCTTCGTCCCGATCCGACAGGACTTGCCGTAGACGATGATCTCCAGCAAGCGCCGCCCGATCACCTCCGCGGTCTGCTTGCCTGGACGTTGTCGGGCGGTCCGTCGGACGCCCTGGTGTTGGATGTGTTCTCCCATGCAGACGGAGTAGCGCCGGCCGCCATTACTGACCAGTAGGCGAGAGGCGCCAAGCGCCGTCACTCACCGTTGTGTGAAAGATGGCGCCGCCGCGGCAGGCGCGCCGAACCTGCGGCTCCCGCGAACCCTGTTCCCGTGTCGCGCGTTGATCCATGTCAATGCCAACCCACTGATTTCTGCCTTGAGTGTCCGAGCTGGGAGGTATGCCCGCCCTGCGAGGTCGATAAGCGGAAACGATGTCTTCGGTGCGAGGACCAGAAGGCCAATGGGACAGAGTGAAACGTCGGGGCCACGCGGGCCTGAACCGCGTCCGATCTCGGAGCAGTCGGTTGCCGAGCTGCGGGCACGCGCCTTGGAGTATCGGCGGATGGCAGCGACGGCGTCGACCCAGCAGGTGGCGGACAGCCTGCGGCGGCTCGCAGATCGGTTTGACGCCGAGGCGGACAAGCGGGAGCGCGGTGCGGGTTCCGCCTGAGCGCGCACGCGATCGTCCCCGCGGAGACTTATCCACATTCCAGGGGACAAGGCTGTGCGTATCCCTGTGCATAGTGTGGACAAACGCGCACGTTCCCGTGATCGTTGTGCTGGCGGAAATTCCCCGGCGTGACTATCGCCGCCCGAACAGACGCTCGAGGTCTGCCTTTGTCAGCTTGAGGAACGTCGGCCGCCCGTGGCTGCATGTCGCGGCGCGTGGCGTCGCCTCCATCTGCCGCAACAGCGCGTCCATCTCGGCAGCGTTCAGCCGCCGGCCGGCGCGAACCGACCCGTGGCACGCCAGCCGCGCGATCACTGCGTCCAGCCGCGCGTGCAGCGCTGTCGCCTCATCCAGTTCCGCGAGTTCATCGGCCAGGTCGCGGAGAAGACCACCCGGCTCAGCCGTACCCAGCACGACCGGCAGGGCACGCACCATCACCGCGCCGGGTCCGAAGGCTTCGATCTCCAGGCCGAGCCGAGCCAGTTCATCGGCGCGAGCCAACAGCCGGGATGCGTCCGCCGAGGGCAGGTCCACCACCGCCGGCAACAGCAAGGCCTGCGTTCGCACGCCGCCGTCCAGCAGCTGTTCGCGCAATGCCTCGTGGGTCAGGCGCTCGTGTGCGGCATGCTGGTCGACCAGCACCAGCGAGCCATCCGACGCGACCGCGATGACATAGGTGTCGAGCACCTGGGCGACCGGTGCGCCCAAGGGAAAATCATCGGATGGATGGCGAGCTTCAGGCTCGGCCACCGCCAGCATGCGGGTGGCTGGCGCGGCACCGAAGCCAAGCTGCGTCTCCGCCATGCCCGGCCCGGAAGCGCGGGCCATCCCCGGCAAGGGCACCGATGGGTAGGATACTGGCCTGGGTTGCGGATGCATCAGGCGGAGTGACGGGCGGGGCGCCGGCAATGCTGTTCCCGCCCCGCCCGCGAGCGCACGTCCGATGCTGCCGATCACCAGTGAGCGCACCGCCGCGGCATCGCGGAACCGGAGCTCGCTCTTCGCGGGATGCACGTTCACATCCAACTCGTCGGCCGGCAGATCCAGCCACAGCGCCACAAGCGGGTGGCGCCCGGCGGCGATCACATCGCGATAGGCGACCCGGACCGCCGTCTTCAGCACCGGGTCGGCGACTGGCCGTCCATTCACCGTGAGCGCCTGTGCGACCGACGTTGCGCGGGTCACCGCCGGCGAACAGGCGTAGCCGGCGATCCGCAGCGCCCCCCGCTCGCCATCAACCTCGACCATCGCGCAGGCGGCTTCGCCGCCGAACAGAGTGCCGACCCGATCGCGACGGCCCTGCGCCGGCAGGTCGAACAGGACGCGGCCTTCCGCCTCCAGGCGAAATGCCACCCCGGGTGCGGCGAGCGCCAGCCGCCGAACCGCCGCCTCGGCGTGCTCGGCCTCGGTCCGCCTGTGCTTGAGGAACTTGCGCCGCGCCGGCGTGGCAAAGAACAGGTCGCGCACCACCACACGCGTGCCGGGAGAGCCTGAGGCGGGGGCGACCTCGGATACCTGGCCGGCCTCCACCCGGATCTCCGCCGCGTGCGGCGCCTCCCGCGTGCGCGATGTGATCGCCAGGCGCGCTGCCGCACCGATCGAGGGCAGCGCCTCGCCGCGGAACCCGAGCGTGGCAATATGCACCAGGTCGTCGTCGGCCAGTTTCGAAGTGGCGTGCCGGAGAACGGCGAGCGCCAGGCCGTCGGCGTCCATCCCGCACCCGTCATCGACCACCTCGATCCGGTCGATGCCACCGCCATCCAGTGTCACCGCGATGCGCCTGGCGCCGGCATCCAGCGCGTTCTCCACCAGCTCCTTGACCGCCGCGGCCGGCCGCTCGATCACCTCGCCTGCGGCGATGCGATTGACCGTGTGCGATGGCAGGATGCGGATCGCGGACATGGGCTCTCGGGGTTCACTCGCAGAAATCGTCGGAGTCGATTCGTCTCGCAGACGCACCGACCACGGGGAAATTGCACTGGCGCTGCGCGGCGGACAAGAGACGCTGGCTCCGCCGCTGATCATGAAGCAGGTCGGTGCCCCGCGCGACCGGCTCCCCTCAGACCGCGATGGCGTAGGCCGGTCGCCGCGGGTCGGCACCGGCCGCGGTCATTCCGCTGACCGGGTCACGCAGCACCGCCTCGACCGAACCCGCCAGCCACGTCCACTCCGGCCACTCCTTCACCTCATGCCCCCGTGCAGCGAGATCCGCCCGCACGGCCGGGTCGATCCGCGCCTCCGCCGCAAGCCTTCCGGGGAAGTATTCGAATGGCGCAAACGACGACGGGAACGAGTAACTGGCGACGCGCGGCGCCTCGATCGCGTCCTGCACCTCCATGCCGTGCTGGAAGATGTTCAGCAGCACCTGCAGCATCGCCTGGGTCTGCACGTCGCCGCCCGGCGTGCCGAATGGCATGACCCCGCCCGCTGCGGTGACGACCATCGCCGGGTTCGGCGTCAGCCGCGGTCGCTTGCCCGGCGCGACGCCGGCGGGATGACGCGGATCGGGCCGGCTCTGCGAGCCGCGGCCGGACGGCGTGATGCCCAGGCCCGGCACCACCGGCACGTTACCGCTGCCATCGGACGGCGTGGCACTGAACGCATTGCCCCAGCGATCGACCACGCAGCAATACGAGGTGTCCGCCTCCACCTTTGGCAGCGCGGCGGAACTGGCGGCGTACTCCGCGGCCGGGCGATCGAGCGGTGCCGGCATCGCACCAAATGCCTGATCGTCGCGCACCGCGGCGGCGCGACGCGCGATGGTCGCCGGATCGAGCAAATAGTCGATCGGCACATCGACGAATGCGGGATCGCCGAAGTGATACTCGCGGTCGGCCATCGCCAGGTTCACGCACTCGGCGATGCGATGCAGATAGAGCGCGGAGTTGTGCAACAGGCCGGCGATGCCGACACGCTCCAGCAATGCCAGCGCCTCGAGCAGCGCCGGGCCCTGGCACCATGGCCCGCAGGTGACCACCTCGTGGCCGCGCCACGGCCGGCGCACCACCGGCTCGATTGGCGAATGGTATTCGGCGAGGTCGTCCAGCGACAGATAGCCGCCTTCCTGCTGCTGAAAGCGGACGATCTCGCGCGCGATGTCGCCGCGATAGAAGGCGGCGTGCGCCGCCTGCAGGCCGGCAGCCCGATCGGCGCCGGCGGCGCGGTCCTGGTCCGCCATGTACTGCAGCGTTCGCGCCAGATCGGACTGGACGAATTTTTCCCCGGGCCGCGGCACGCGGTCGTTCGGCAGGAAGATCGCCGTGTTGGAGGGCCACCGCCGGTATTCGTGCTCGTGCGCCGCGATCGACGTCGCCAGCAGCGGGTAGACTGCAAAACCTTCGGCGGCGTAGCGGATGGCGTAGGAGGCGACATCGGCGAAGCGCATCGTGCCATGGCGGCGCAGCGCGGTGATCCAGGCATCAGGCGCGGCCGGAACGACGGTGCGCAGCACGCCATCAGGAATCGTGCCGTTGTGCTCGCGCATGAACAGATCGGCTGGCAGCGTCTTCGGCCACCAGCCGAGGCCGGCGATGCTCTCCACCTCGCCACTGGCGAGCCGGATCATGATCGGCGCCACGCCGGCGACGTTCACCAGGTCCGGTTGCAGCACACCAAGGGCGATGCCGGCGGCGCAACCGGCATCGATCGCATTGCCCCCGGCCTCGAGGATCGAGAAGGCGGCCGAGGCGGCCAGGTAGTGGCCGGCAGAGACGGCGTGGCGCGTGCCATAGACGGTGGGACGATGGCTCATGACAGGACCCCCCTTGGGCAAGCCTCCAGAACGGATCGAGCGCAAGCCTGCGGCAAAGCGTGCCGCGGGTCTATACCGGCTCAGGGCCCGGCATGCAGCCGGACCGGGTTGTCGCCAGCGAAGTTGGGATTGAGGATCGGGTAGAACGCATAGCCGAACCCCAGCCGGTCGGGCAGTCCAACCGGCAGAACTTTCGGCATCACGACGGCAATCGCCGCGGTCCCGCGGTACCGACGCCCAACCGACCGGAAGGCGGCGTGGACCGCGTCCACCACCATCTGATCGAAATCAGGCTGCAAGATCGATACGGCCAACGCCACGATGCCTGGTGTGCCGCGATTGACCTGGGGCAGTGCGGCTCCCATGGCGTCTATGATGGTGTGCCGGAAGGCGTCGGGTGTACGCCGGCCCCGCTCGCGCCATTGCAGCCGCTCGGGGGCCAGCAGCGCCACCGACAAGGGGGCGCCATCCGCTGTGGTGATATGCACATCGACATGGCCGCCCGCCAGTGAGAACGCCACGCGATTGCCAGCGTCGAACAACAGCTTTGCCAAGGCGAAGCCGACGGCGCTGCGCACGAAGCGACCTCGCTGGAACAATGGCGCGGCAAGCCGTTCCAGCAACGGGTGGTCTCCCCAGCACCGCATCAGATGGTGCACGGCCGTGACATACATCGCCGCCATCGCATCGTCGTCGTGCTGCAGCCAGCTCCATCCTGGCCTGCCGATCTGCTCCCTCAGTCGCGGCACCGCCCAGGCAAACGGGTACTCCCCATGGTCGTCGCCCATAGAGGACGGCGACACCGCCATGTGCTCCGCCAACCGGCCGTGGCTCAGCCGGTCGTAGTCGGACGCTGCGGCTTCGATCATCGACCGCGTCAGCAAGACAGGCTCGTCGGGCACCGCGTGCGGACGTGTCTTCGTATGGTGGTGCCGCAGGGCCTCCTGGCAAACCAGCACCGAGCCTCGCGGCACTGGCGAGGCCGTGACGGACGGCATGCCGGCCGGCGCCACCGGCACCGCGCTTCGTGGCAGGATTTCGCCTTCTCGCAGCCCTGGCGTGCTGGTGATGGCGCCGCATCGGGCACAGCGGATCCGGATGTCGATGAATCCCGCCGGCTGGTAATTCTGGATCAGCACCGAGGCGCCGCAGCGGCAGACGAGATCGCCGGGGCCATTGCCGATGAAGGCCGGCGCGGCACCGGTCTGGACAGCATGAGGTGCGCCGTGGTCCGCCAGGCTGGTCAGAAGATGCCGTCCAGCCACGCGCGTTGCTTCGGCTGGACGATCGGGGTCTCGCCGGTATTCTGGTTCTGGCCCAGTGCGGCGTTCTCCCGCAGCCGTTGCGTTTCCTTCTGCGGATCGACGACGACGCCTGGCGGCGGAGGCTTGCGCCAGAAGATGAGTTGATCGGCGACACTCTGCTTCGGTCGTGCGTTTGCGGCCTCCTGGTCGACCTCGGACCGGATTGCGGATGAGACCGGCGGGCCGGCCGCCTGCACCAGAGCCTCCTGTCCGGGACTGTCACCAGGGGTTTGGCCACCGAGCGCCATCTGCGGCACGAGTGCCAACTCCGCCTTGGTGCGCTCCGACTGCTCCTGCGGCCTGGTTGCTCCAGGCACCGGCGGCGGGAGGTTGAAGTTGGTCGGCATCGCGAGCGGCGCCCGCGTGGTCACCGTGAACTCGTCGGGCGCGTCGCGGATGAAGCCGAACGTGCGGCCGAACTGGTCGCCGCTGCAGTTCATCAGTGGGGCAGCGGCAACGGCCAGGGCCACAACCCGGGCAAACTGTCGCGAAGCAGTCGGCATCAGCGATTTTCTAACCGCAGAACGAAGCGCGCCGCAAGCACCTCAGCTGGCCGATTCGGTGCGGCGGGCGCGCGGCATCAGGCTGTCGATCACCAGTGCCGCCACGCCGCAGACGATTGCCGCGTCCGCCAGGTTGAAGACGTACCACGACCAATCGCCGACATGGGCGTGGATGAAGTCGATCACGGCGCCGAAGCGAAGCCGGTCGATGACGTTGGCGAGCGCACCGCCGACGATGGCCCCGAGCGAGATCGCCACCAATCGCGATTCGGCACGGCGCAGCCACACCACCAGGGAGATGACCACCGCAAGGGCGACCGCGGCGAGCAGCAAATAGCTCGAGCGCCCGTAGCTGGTCAGCAGGCCAAAGGTGACGCCGCGGTTCCAGACCATGGTGAAGTTCAGCACCGGCAACAGGACGATCTGTCCGACCTGGGGCAGGTGCAGCACGTCAACGACCCACCACTTGCTGACCTGATCGGCGACAAGCACGGCCAGGGCGGCGCCGGCACCGAGAAGCGTCAGGCGGTTGTGGGTCACGCGCCTCCTCCCCCTGCCCCCCTCCCGCAAGGGGAGGGGGCGGTGTCGATGACGAGGCGAGGGGCCGCGCCCCCTCCCCCTGCCCCCCTCCCGCAAGGGGAGGGGGAGGATGGGCTGGCTGGCATTACGCCCGGCAGACCAGGCCCGACTCCACGGCATCGCGGCAGCGTGCGCAGAGCACCGGGTGGCCAGGCTGCGCGCCGACCTCGGGCAGCACACGCCAGCAGCGCGCGCACTTGTTGCCGGGCGCTGCGTTGATGGTGGCTGGCGGCTCTTCCGGATCGGGCACAACGGTTACGTTGGAAACGATCGCGACCTCCGCCCATTGCTCCTCGGTCAGCAGCAGTTCGTGTTCGGGCTTCAGCGGCAGCACCACGGCGGCCTGCAGCGACGAACCGAGCGTGTTGGCGCGGCGCGCCTCCTCGATCGGCACGGTGATCCGCCGCCGGATCGTGCGGATGGTTTCCCATCGCGCGGCGAGCGCAGCATTGCGCCACTCGGACGGCAGCTCCGGAAACAACTGCAGATGCACGCTGTCGTCCTCGCCGAACCGCGCACACCACGCCTCTTCGGCCGTGAAGCAGAGTACCGGGGCAAGCCAGGCGGTCAGGCAGCGATGCAGGTGATCGAGCACCGTCCGTGCGGCGCGACGGCGCAGACCGTCGGGCCGGTCGCAGTAGACCGCGTCCTTGCGTATATCGAAGTAGAACGCCGAGAGATCCGTGGCGCAGAAGTTGTGCAGCTCGGGATAGACGCCGGTCCAGTCATAGCTCTGCACGGAGGCACGGATGCGCGCATCGAGTTCGGTCAGCCGGTGCAGCACCCACTTCTCCAACTCCGGCATGTCCGCGTAAGCGACACTCTCGGCCGCGGTAAAGCCGGCGAGGCTGCCCAGCAGCCAGCGCAGCGTGTTGCGCAGGCGGCGATACAGCTCGACCTGCTGCTTGAGGATCTCCGGCCCGATGCGCAGGTCTTCCGAGGTATCGGACATCATCACCCACAAGCGCAGGATATCGACGCCGAACTTGTCGGCGACCTCCTGAGGTGCGGTGACGTTGCCCAGGGACTTCGACATCTTGCGTCCCTGCTCGTCCATCACGAAGCCATCGGTCACCACCGCCCTGAACGGCGCCACGCCGCGGGTGCCGACCGCCTCCAGCAGCGACGACTGGAACCAGCCGCGATGCTGGTCCGATCCTTCCAGGTAAAGGTCCGCCGGCCATGGCAGGTTGCGTGCTTCCAGCGTGAACGCGTGGGTCGAGCCTGACTCGAACCAGACATCGACGATGTCCATCACCTGTTCGTAGTCATCCGGATTGCGGTCATTGCCGAGGAAGCGGGCGGGCGGCGACGAGTACCAACTGTCTGCGCCCTCGGCCTTGAACGCCTCGACGATGCGGTTCACCACGCCTGGATCGCGCAACGGCTCGCCGCTGCGTTTGTCGACGAACACGGTGATCGGCACGCCCCAGGCGCGCTGACGGCTGATGCACCAGTCGGGACGGCTGGCCACCATCGAGCCCAGCCGGTTGCGCCCCTGCTCGGGGACGAAATGCGTCGCCGCGATCGCCTCCAGCGCCTTGTTGCGAATCCCCTCGGGACCGTCCAGCCGGATGAACCAGTTCGGCGTGGCGCGGAAGATCAGCGGCGCCTTTGACCGCCAGGAGTGCGGATAGGAGTGCACCAGCTTGCCGCGCCCCAGCAACATCCCGCAGTCGTCCAGCGCGGCGGCAACCTGGTCGTGCGCCCTGTAGACATGCAGGCCGGCGAACAACGGCACCCAGGTGTTGAACGTTCCGTCGTCGCCGACAGTGTCGGCAACCTCGAGCCCGTGCTCGCGTCCCAGGTCGAAGTCGTCGGCGCCGGCATTCGGCGCGATGTGCACAAGACCCGTGCCCGCCTCGGTGGTGACGAAGTCACCCAGCAGCACCGGCACGTCGAAATCATAGCCCTGCCCGCGCAGCGGATGGCGGCAGATCGTGCCGGCGAGTTCGCTGCCCTTGAACACGTGCCTGACGTGATGCGCAGCGACGCCGAGGTCCTTGCAGAACTGTGGCAGCAGGTCCAGCGCGACGAGCAGTGTTTCGCCGACCTTGGCGCGCGCACCGTCGTCTACGGCATCGACGTGCATGACGGCGTAGTCGAAGCCGGCGCCCGCCGCGATGGCTCGGTTCCCCGGAATGGTCCAGGGCGTCGTGGTCCAGATCACCAGCGAGGCGCCGTTCAGGGCGTGCTTCGGCGACTGCACCACCGGGAACCGCACCCACACGGTGTGCGACGTGTGGTCGTGGTATTCCACTTCGGCCTCGGCCAAGGCGGTCTTCTCCACCGGCGACCACAGCACCGGGCGCAGCCCGCGATACAGCGCGTCGTTCAGCAGGAATTTGCAGATCTCGGCCGCGATCGCCGCCTCGGAGGAAAAATCCATCGTCGAGTAGCGTTCGCGCCAGTTGCCTTCGACGCCCAGACGGCGGAATTCTGCCATCTGCACCGCCAGCCAGTGCTCAGCATAGGCGCGACATTCGGCGCGGAAGTCGAGTACCGGGACCGCATCCTTGTCCTTCTTCGCCTCGCGATACTGCTCCTCGATCTTCCACTCGATCGGCAGACCGTGGCAGTCCCAGCCGGGGATGTAGTCAGCGTCATAGCCTGCCATCTGCCGGGTGCGATTGATGACGTCCTTGTGGATCTTGTTCAGCGCGGTGCCGATATGAATGTTGCCGTTCGCGTAGGGCGGGCCGTCATGCAGGATGAATTTTTCCCGGCCGCGCGCGGCGGCGCGCAGGCGCGACCACAGGTCCATCTTCTCCCACCGGGCGAGAATCTGCGGCTCGCGCTTCGGCAGATCGCCTCGCATCGGGAAGCTGGTCTGCGGCAGAAAGACTGTATCTCGATAGTCGCGCTGGGCGGGGTCGCCGGGGGCATCTCTTGGGGCGTCGTTCATGGTGTGTCCGGCGGTGGTGCCGCTTCAGTGGTGTCGGGTCGCGTCGGGGATCCCGGGGCTCAGCGAGCCGCCGGGCCGATAATTCGCGCGTGCCTATACACCTGCCACATGGCTCCGACTATGGGCAGCCGGCGACGCCTGGGTCAAGCAGTGCTTCCTGTCAGGAGCTGCCACTCAGGACGAGAACTTCGGTGAGTTCCCTGGCCAATAGCTGCCGCAGATCACCGAGTGCGAGAGCAATGCAGCCATCTGTCGGCGCATAGTCGGCGCGCGCGACGTGCAGGAAGATCGCTGAGCCGCGGCCTCGCTGCACCGGGCTGTCGTTCCATCCGAGGACGCCGATCAGGTCATACAGGCCATCCTGGCGCCACAACTCCTCGTAGTGTCCGTCGTTTGGGAGCCGGATCATCCGGTTGTATTCTGGGCGATCGATATCGTCGCACCATGCGTCGCTGGGTGCGACCGGTTCGGTGGGCACAACGCATTCCGGGACGCGCAGACGATCCGCGCGATACAGCACCCGGCGAAGCGGCATCAGTCCGACTGGTGTGGCGCCGTCCGCTTCCTGCTTGTCGGCACGGACTCCGCCGCGTCCGAGAGCCACGCGGAACACCATGCCAGAAGCGGTCAGCAGCCGGCCATTCGGATGGACGATGGCACGCATATTAGTCGAGCAGGTGACCGAAGCGTTCCGCCTTGGTTGCAAGATAGTAGTCATTGACGCCGTTCGGGGCAAAGGCGTGCGGCTCGCGGCCGACCACCTCGACGCCGCACTCGGCAAGCGCTGTCAGCTTGTCGGGGTTATTGGTCAGGAGCCTCACCCGGTGGAGCCCGAGGGCCTGCAGCATCGTTGCGGCGATCAGAAAGTTGCGCTCATCGGCGCCCCAGCCAAGTGCCCTGTTCGCATCGAGCGTGTCGAGCCCGCGGTCCTGCAGCGTGTAGGCCCGCAACTTGTTGACCAGGCCGATGTTGCGGCCCTCCTGAGCGAGGTAGAGCAAAACGCCAGCGCCCTCCTCCGCCATCCGGGCGATCGCTCCGCGCAACTGCAAGCCGCAGTCGCAGCGCAGACTGCCGAGCAGGTCGCCGGTGAAACATTCCGAATGTATGCGCACGAGCGGCGCCTCCGCCTCCTCGGGTCGCCCCACCATGATGGCCAGGTGCTCGATCGCAGCGCCCTCGGTGCGGAACGCGATCACTCTCGCGTCCGGTGCGTTCTCCAGCGGAACGCGCGCTGAGGCAATTTGGCGCAGGCTGGCTGCTGCGGCATTCGGGTAGCTCATGAGATCGGCAGCCGGCACAGCGATCAGGTCAAGCTGTTTTGCCTGGTCGTCCGCTGTCGGACCGAGTGGCGCGGCCAGCACCGCCGGCAGCAGCCTCGCCAATTTGGCCAGGATCAGCGCCGCTGGTGCCAAGGCCGGCGCAGCCGCCTCTTCGGGCTTGCCAGGCATCAGCTCCTCGACTGTCGGGTCGGCCAGTCCCCGCAAGGGTCCCGGCGCCAGCAGCTCTTTGCCGAGCCTGAGCGCGACGACCCTCGCGCCGTGCTCCACCGGCCGGTGCAGCACGGCCGCGGCGCGCATCGCGGCGAGCAGCAGCACGCGCGGCTCGCCAGCCAGTTGGTCAAATTCGAAGAGCCCGCGAGAACCCGCCGTTTCAGCGGCAAGCAGCACGAGGGGCTGCTCGCCGACAAGCATCACCGGCGCCCCACGCCGCAGGTCAGCGGCCGCGCGGTGGACCGTGCGCAGCCGCAGGACATCTGCATCGGGCGCAGTGTTGTCCTGTCCGTTCATGGGGTTTTGATCAGTCGGAAGGACATGTTTCATCGGCTTGCATGAATATGGAACAAGGACGGCCAACTTTTGTCACGATTGCCGACAAACCTGTCTGTCGACCGGCTGACGGAGCGTATCCTGCCCTGTGATGCCTGGTAGACAGACTATATGGCGGGGCGGCCCGAATGTCTCGGTTAGACTCACAGAAATGTGAGCGCATTGCCAGGCGTCGAATCGCGGTGGAGGAATAATGCTCGCCAGACTCCCAAGCCGGCACCGCGCACCGTGGCGCTTTTTGCTGCCGCGCGGTAATAGCGCGCAAAACGAAATGGGCGTGTTCGTGCCCAGGAACGGAGAGGTGAACTGAGATGTCGGCAGAGCGACCGATCCTGATCGTGGATGACGATGCCGTGCTGCGCGAGACACTGGCCGATCAGCTGGCGGTCGACGGCGAGTTCACGGCGATATCGGCGGGCACGATCGCCGAGGCCGAGGAAAAGCTGAGCGCCAGGGATGCGAGATTTGACGCCGTCATCCTCGACGTCAGTCTGCCGGATGGTGACGGGCGGGATCTGTGCACACGGCTGCGCAAACAGGGCCAGAAGATGCCGATCGTCATGCTGACCGGCTCGGATGCGGAAACCGACGTGGTGCGCGGCCTCGATTCCGGTGCCAACGATTATATTGCCAAGCCTTTCCGCCTGAACGAACTGCTCGCTCGGCTGCGGGCACAATTGCGCATCTTTGAGAACAGCGAGGATGCCGTCTTTACCATCGGGCCGTACACGTTCCGCCCGTCGGCGAAGCTGCTGCAGGACACGGCGAAGAACCGCCGCATCAGACTGACGGAGAAGGAAGCGGCGATCCTTAAGTTCCTGTATCGGGCGGGCACGCGCTCGGTGGCGCGGCAGGTACTGTTGAACGAGGTGTGGGGTTACAACGCGGCCGTCACCACGCACACGTTGGAGACGCACATCTATCGGCTACGCCAAAAGATCGAGCCAGACCCGGCGAACGCACGGCTTCTGGTCACGGAAGGGGGCGGATATCGGCTCGACCCGGAAGGCGTTCCCGCATCCGAGCTTGCCTAACGCCTGCTGAAATCAATGCCTGGAGCACCTCGGTCGTCATCCAATCGCAAGCGGGGATCCAGCCCGTCGGCCGGTACTTGCGGTGGGACTGGATTCCCGCTTGCGCGGGAATGACGGACACAAACCAGCCAGCGTCATGCTGTTGAGCGGTTCAGTGCTTCCTGGTACCAACTAGGCGATCAGCTCCAGTATCTTGCGCAAATCGGCAACGAAGGCGCGGTACTCCCGCGCCTTCGCCTCTTCGTCCGGGAGACGAAGCAGGAAGGACGGGTGCACGGTCACGAAGGCGGTTTGCCCGTCGGCAAGCTCGATTGGCCGGCCGCGTTCTCGCGTGATGGTGACGGCGCGACCGAGCATGGCGCGCGCCGCCGTGCCGCCCATGGCCACCGCGAGCTTCGGCTGCAGCCGGACCAGTTCGACGTCCAGCCAGAACCGGCATGCGCGGATTTCGGGCGTCTCCGGCGTCTTGTGGATACGCCGCTTGCCGCGCGGCTCGAATTTGAAGTGCTTGACCGCGTTGGTGATGTAGACGGTACGCCGATCGAGGCCGGCTTCCTCCATGGCGCGATCCATGATCTGACCGGCGGGGCCGACGAATGGTCGGCCGATGACGTCCTCCTGATCGCCGGGCTGCTCGCCGATAAAGATCACCTTGGCGTGCGCCGGCCCCTCGCCGAACACCGTCTGCGTTGCTGGCTGCCACAGGTGGCAGCGACGGCAATCCGACGCTTCGTGCATTGCCGCTTGCAGCGGGTCGTCGGGCTTCAGCGGCAGCACCACGGGCCCCAGCGGTGGCAGATCGGGTGGCCGCGGCTCCTCATCCAGTTCTTCGGCAGGCGCGATCGCGGTACCGACGCGAGCATGCCGCAGCAAGCCGGTACGGTGTTTTCCCCACCACGACCGCAGGCCTGCATCGTCGCGCACGACATCGCGCGCAACTCCTGGCGAGAAGCGCAGCTCACTGCCGTCCCAGTGCGCCCCACCCTCGGGCGTCATGATGGAGAAGGCGAGATGCGAGAAGCGCTGAGCGATCAGCTGCGCATTCGCCTCAAGCACGAAATGGGCAGGCTCGTACCAGCCGAGGAAGTGGGGATCGGCCCCTTCGATGGAGAGATAGCGGACCTGTGTGCGCATCCGATGCGCTTCCGCCCGCACGGCGAAAGCGAGGCCTCTTGCGCGACGCACGTCTTCATCCTCATCCAGTTCCAGGACACGCTCGCCGGCGTTGGCGCGCCACACCAGGCGATAGAGCAATTCGAAGCGACTGGGTTCACGCGCCTGGATCGCCAAGGACGCCAGCGATACCAGCGCCTTCGATACGCCGAAGCTGCCTTGCTCTTCGCGTAACGGATCACCGTCCTCGTCGTGCGAGCGCACAGCCCAGCGCACCGCCTCGGGGGGGACACCTGCAAGAACGAGCGAACGCGTCGCCTTGCGCCATCCGTCCCAGTCGGTCTCGTTCGCCAGGACAACGCGCCTCATGACCTGGGCAAGCCTCCCTTCTCCCTATCCAACCGCTTCGGCGCCGCTATGCTCGAAGCATGTTGCACGATCCCGAAGCGTTCGTCTCGATCAGCGCCGCCACGGCGCCGGCGTTCTCGCGTGACGGAAAAACGCTGTTCTACCTGCGCGGTTCGGGACTGCCCCAGGTCTGGTCACTGGATCTTGGCAGCAGGGCCGAGAGGCAACTGACGTTCCACGAGGAGAAGGTTGCGTTCCTGCGGCGGTCACCGTTGGACGATCGATTGATCTACGGCATCGACCGTGGCGGGGATGAGAGGCAGCAACTGCTGCTGCTCGAACCTGGAAATCCGGCGCCGCGGCCACTCACCGACAACCCGGCCGTGATCCATGACTTCGGCGCCTGGTCACAAGATGCGACGCGCATCGCCTATGCTGCGAACGAACGCGACGAGGGACATTTCGATGTCTACGTGCAGGAGATCGCCACCGGCGAGCGTCAGTGCGTTTACCAGGGGAGCCATCTGATCAGCGTTTCCGGCTTTCGGCCGGACGGGACCGAACTCACCCTGCTGCACGATCGTGGCTTTGGGGACATGTCGTTGCTGCTGCTCGATCTCGAATCCGGCGAGGCGCGCACCATAGGTTCGGTGGCGAACTTCAAAAGCGTGCGCTGGGCCAGCGACGGCAACACGCTCTTGATGCTGACCGATCTCGGCGACAGCGAGTTTTTGCAGCTGTGCCGGCTCGATCCAACAAGCGAGGAGATCGCGATTGTCCACGCGGCGAACGGACGCGATGTCGAGGCGTGGGCGTTGGCAGCCGACACCAACCTGTTGGCCACAGTCGAGAATGATCGTGGCTATTCGGTGCTGCGGATCGGTCCGATGGATGGCGAGCGCCCTATCATCGATGAGCTGCCTCGCGGGATTGTCACCGATCTGTCCTGGTCGCCCGACGGCAACAGCCTGGCATTTGTTCTGACAACACCGACCGATCCGCCGTCGCTCTGGATATGGCGCGATGGAGCGACTGAGGTCGCATGGCGACCGGAACACGCACGGCTTCGGTTTGCGGACTTGGAACCAGTGACGTGGAGAAGCTCCGACGGGAAGGACATCCCCGGATGGTTCGCCTTGCCGCAGGGTCGGCAACCCGAACGTGGTCATCCAGCCGTCATGTGGGTGCACGGCGGACCGGTAGGTCAGTCGCGGCCCAACTTCCGGCCCGATATACAGATGCTCCTGGCGCAAGGGTTCGCGGTGCTCATGCCGAATGTGCGCGGCAGCTCCGGCTACGGCCGCGCCTATGCGGTCGCCGATGAAGTGGAACGTCGGCTCGACAGCGTCGCGGATCTGGCGGATGGCAGGAATTGGCTCGCGTCGCATCCGGCGATCGACGGCGAGCGTATTGGCATCATGGGGCAGTCGTACGGCGGCTTCATGGTGATGTCGGCGATCAGCGAATATCCCGACCTGTGGCGCGCCGCAGTGAACTACTATGGCATCGCCGATTTCGTCACGCTGCTGGCCGGAACGGGGCCTTGGCGACGCAGCCATCGTGCGGCCGAGTACGGTGACCCGGAGCGTGATGCGGCATTGTTCGCGCGTATCTCACCGATCCACCGCGTGGACCAAATCAATGTGCCGGTGCTGATTGCGCACGGCGCGCGCGATCCACGCGTGCCAATCGGTGAAAGCGAGCAATACGTCACGGCTTTGCGCGAACGGCAGAAGCAGGTCAGCTACGTGACCTTCGACTATGCGGGCCATGGTTTCATTCGTCCTGATCACCGGCGTCGCATCTATCGCGCAGTCGCCGAGTTCTTCACTGCTCACCTGTAGACCAGGAGTGATTCGATGTACCTGCCGGCACGCACGCATCGTGTCCTTATCATGGGCCGCAACGCCGCGGTGGGAGCCAACCATCCGTTGGCGACACAGGCTGGGCTCGACACGCTACGCACTGGCGGCAATGCCGTCGATGCTGCGGTGGCAATTGCATTGACGCTTGGTGTGGTGGAGCCGGGCATGTCGGGCCTGGGAGGCGATGGCTTCTATCACGTGTATCTCGCGAAAGATGGGAGATCGCGCTGCTATAATGCGACCGGCGGTGCACCGTTGGCGGCCACACCGGATCGCTTCACGACCGGAATGGCGGTGCGTGGACCGCTGAGCGTGTCGACACCAGGTCTGCTTGCGGGCATTGGCGTGATGCATGGCGCGCATGGCCGGTTGCCGTGGCGGCGCCTATTCGGTCCAGCCATCGAGCACGCACGCGAAGGCTTTGCCATTACGCATCACTATCGTGACTTCGCCAATGGCGTGCGGCCGGTGCTCGCAGCGGATCGACGATCGTGCACCGTTTTCCTCGGCGATCTCGACATCGGAGTGCCGCCGATTGGCGCGCTGGTCCGTCAACCGGACCTGGCACGCACACTGGACGAAATCGCCGAGGACGGTGCGGACACTTTCTACCGCGGCCGATTGGCGAAGCGCCTCGCGGCGGGTATGCGCGAAGCCGGTGTGCTGGTCGACGAACGCGACCTGGACGCGCTTCAGCCGCAGCTGCAGGAGCCGATCGGCATCGCATATCGGGGATTCGAGGTGACGCAGACCCCACCCAATTCTACCGGCTTCACGCTGCTGCAGATGCTGAAAATCGCCGAGAGGTTCGATTTGGCTGCGCTCGAGCCGGTGCAGCGCATTCATGTGCTGGTGGAGGCCAAGAAACGAGCGTTCGTCGATCGCGAGCGCTACGGCACCGATCCACGCTTCGGCGATGTGCCGCTGGACCGGCTGTTGTCGGATGCCCATGCGGATGAATGCGCCGCGTCGATCGACATGTCACGGGCGAGCGACGCGGCGCTGGCGGAACCTGAAGTGGCGATCGGAGATACGACGTATTTCTGTGTCGTCGATCAGGAGGGCAACGCGGTCTCCGGCATTCAAAGCCTGAATTCCGGCTTCGGCTCGGGTGTGACCGCGGGAGACACGGGTGTGCTGCTGAACAACCGGATGGCTTACTGGCACCTTACCCAAGGGCATGCGAACCGGCTGGTGCCAGGCAAGCGCGTCCGTCACACGATGAACGCGCCTTTGGTGTTCAGAGGCGGCCGCTTGTGGGCGGTCGAGGGCACGCCTGGTGCGGACAATCAGGTGCAGGTCAATCTGCAGGTCCTGACCGCGATGATGGATCTTGGCGCCGATCCCCAAACCGCTGTGGAGGCGCCGCGCTGGACGTCGATCCAGCAGGGGCAAGGCGCCAACTGGCCGCACGAAGGCGATGGCCGCCTGACGATCGAGCCGGAGTTCGGCGACGATGTGCTGCGTGGACTCGAGCGCCTTGGGCACCGGCTGAACCGCGTCGCTTCACTCGAAGCGCCATGCAGCGTGCAGGCTATCCGCATCGCGGACAACGGCGTGAGGATGGTTGGATCGGACCCGCGTCGTGACGGCTGGGCCGGCGCATATTAGCCGCGCCTGTCAGCACCGCGATAGTGGTGCGCCACCGCTTCGGTCGCAACGGTCGTATCCCGGTGCGCCTGTCGTAGTACCTGGCAGACATGCATTCCTCGCAGTGAGCGCTACGCTGCAAGAGACAACACGCGATGATCACAGTCTGAGTAAAGAGTGAAGCAGCCGGAGCTTGGTACAGACAGGCGGAAACTGCGACAACGGGACCGCAGATCATCTATCCGGTTCGTATGTCATGCTCACCCGGAAGCAGCGCGGACCGTGTTCCACGGGACAGTGATCTAGGATACTAGGCGCCGTATGCGACGGGTCTGGCATTCTGCCTGGCCACTTCTGATCCTGGCCAATCTGTTCTGGGCCGGCAATATCGTGCTCGGTCGCGGTGTGGTCGGCGCGGTGCCGCCGATTGCGCTGGCTTACTGGCGTTGGACCGGCGCCTTCCTTGTTGCCGTCGGCTTCGCCTGGCCACGTCTGCGCGATGATCTTCCGATCCTGCGCCGCCATTGGCGCATGATGCTGCTGCTGTCCGCGACCGGCATCGCGACCTATAACACGATGTCCTACATCGGCCTGACCAGCACGACAGCCCTCAACGTCCTGCTGCTGCAATCCACTGGCCCGCTCATCATCATCGTCTGGGCATTTGTGCTGTTCGGTGAATTGCCGACGCTTCGGCAGGCCGGTGGCGTACTGCTGTCGTTGATCGGCGTTGCCGTCATTGCCGCACATGGTTCCCTCGTCGATCTGCTGCACCTGGAGATCAATTCTGGTGACGTGTGGATCCTGGCAGCAATGCTGATCTACGGCATCTATGCGGCGCTGTTCCGCCGCCGACCGAGGGCGCACCCGATGAGTTTTCTGGTGGCGACCATGGGCATCGGTTCGCTGATGATCTTACCATTCTATCTGTTGGAGTTCGCGCAAGGCGCCAGGATCGTCAGCACGCCGTCGGCCTGGCTGGCGCTGGCCTACATTGCGGTATTCCCCTCCTTCGTTGCCTACCTGTTCTTCAACCGCGGCATCGAGCTGACCGGCGCCACGCTGGCTGGGCAGTCATGGCACCTGATGCCGGTTTTTGGCAGCATCCTGGCGGTATTGTTTCTGGGCGAGCGGTTCTACTTGTATCATGGTACCGGGATCGCGATGATTGCGGGGGGAATCGCATTGGCATCGTTCGAGGCAGTGACTGCGGCACGCACGCAAGGAAACTTGAAGAAGGGTGCCCCGGCCGGTGCTTGATCGTA
Source organism: Acetobacteraceae bacterium (assembly GCA_024280945.1). Lineage (GTDB taxonomy): Bacteria > Pseudomonadota > Alphaproteobacteria > Acetobacterales > Acetobacteraceae > JAMXLO01. Next base: position 40,245 of record JAMXLO010000116.1, on the reverse strand, counting down.
AGGGCCGCCGCCCCAAAGCTGCGGTGATGTCTGCAAGGCACAGAAGGGCTGTTTTGGCCCTGTTGCTGACAGCCGCCGCGCCGGTGGCAAGTGAGGTCCAGCACGTGCCGCCTGAGCAGGCTTTGCCGATTCTCGGTCACGCGGTGACAGATGCCGAGGGCAAAGAGATCGGGCATCTGGTCGACGTGCTGGTGGATGAGCAGGGCCAGCCACAGGCTGCGGTGATCGACTTCGGCGGGTTCCTGGGTGTCGGCAACCGCAAGATAGCCGTTGAGTGGAGTGCACTGCATTTTGTGCCCACCGATGCCAAACGTGCCATCACCCTTACGTTGACGCCGGACCAGATCAAGGCGGCGCCCGAGTATAAGGACGTGGCGAAGCCGGCGCCCGTCGTGGTCTCGTCTCCTGCCGCGCCAGCCCCGCCAGAGCCCGAACCGACGCGACAGTAGCCGATGCCGCGCGATGGTTCTTCTTCGCCGCGAAATCCGCGGGCGCTCGATCTTCTGAACTTCTTTGTTGCTGACGTTCAGACCGGGTTTGGGCCGTTCGTCGCGGTGTATCTGACAACGCATAAATGGACGCAGGTGCAGATCGGCTTCGTGTTGACACTGGGCACGATGGTCGCGCTGGTCAGTCAGATTCCCGCCGGGGCGCTGGTCGATGCGGTACGCAACAAGCGGGCGGCCGCCGCCGCGGCACTGATCTTCGTGATCATCGCCGCACTGTTGCTGGCATTCCAGCCGACGCCGCTGCCGGTCATGGTGGCGCAGATGCTGCACGCCTTTGCAAGCTGCATATTGTCGCCGGCGATTGCGGCGATCAGCCTGCACCTGGTCGGCCACATGGCACTGGGCGAACGCCTGGGACGCAACGCTCGCTATGCATCGTTGGGCAATGGCCTGGCGGCCGCTGTGATGGGCGCGACGGGCGCCTGGCTGTCGAGCCGCGCGGTCTTCATCCTGACCGCCGCGCTATGCGTCCCGGCGCTGTTATCGCTACTCGCCATCGGCCGCGGGGAGCATGCCCGACAGCAAACGACGGTCCGGGTGTTCGACTGGCAGGGCCTGCGGCGGCTGTTCACCAACCGATCCTTGCTCATATTCGCGGGCGCAGTGATGCTGTTCCATCTTTCCAATGCAGCGATGCTGCCGCTGGTCGGTGCCACCGTGACGATGCGGGCGGGCACCTTGGCGAACCTGATCATCGCTGCCTGCATCGTGATGCCGCAGCTTGTCGTTGCGCTGTGCTCGCCCGCGGTCGGGCGCGGCGCGACGATACTCGGCCGGCGTCCTTTACTTTTGCTGGGATGGTGCGCGCTGCCGGCGCGCGGGTTTCTGCTGGCGGTGTTGCCAGGAGCGTATCTACCGATCGCTGCGCAGACGATGAGCGGCATCAGCGCTGCGGTATTCGGCGTGATGCTGCCGTTGCTCGCCGCCGACATCACCCGCGGCACGTCGCACTTCAATCTCTGCATGGGCGCACTCGGCCTCGCAGTCAGTCTGGGTGCGGCTCTCAGCACCACATTGGGGGGCTGGATTGCCGATACGGCTGGCGTGCAGATCGCGTTCGTCGCGCTCGCGCTGGTCGGCGTCGTGGGAACCCTGTTCGTATGGTTGACCATGCCGGAGACGGCTGAGATACCGGCGAGGGTGTAGGGTCGATCAGCGCCGGTCTGCTTCCAGCAGAGCGGCCAACTCGTCAGCCGCCTGCTGCTGGTTCTGAATCAGCTGCTGCTCATCACGATAAATCGCATGGGTCTCGATCAGGTTCTTTTCGTCGTGATCGCGAAACAGCGTGACGGCGCGTTCCGCCGCCGCCTCGTCGGTGCCGAGCACGACCAGCGCCTGCTTGGCGAGCTGCAGGCTGGAATAGAAGGTCTCGCGCACAAACCCCTCCACTGCGCGGTCCATCAGCAAATGGGAGTACCAGCGGTTTCTCGCGCGCGCGAGGATCGCGACATCCGGAAAATTGTGCTTCACCATGTCGACGCACCGGAGGACTCCTGGAGGGTCGTCCATCGCGATGATGATCAGCTTCGCCTGCTCTACGCCGGCCGCCCGCAACACATCCGGCCGGGTGGGGTCGCCGAAGTATACCTTTGTACCGAAGCGGCGCAGCACGTCGACCTGTCCAGGGTTGCGCTCCAAAGCGATGAAATTGATGCCGGACATGCGCAACACACGGCCGATGATCTGACCGAAGCGGCCAAAGCCACAGACAATCACCGGCGAGCCGTCGGCATCGATCGCGTCGTATTGCGGCGCTGGCTGCGGCTTCAGGCGCAGCGCGGCTTCGTTCGCTGCGAACAACACGGGTGTGGCGATCATCGATGCGGCGGTGATCAACGTGGCGAATGCGGCGTCGCCCGCATTGAGAACGCCGGTGCTTACGGCAGCGCCGAACAGCACGAAGCTGAATTCGCTGGCCTGTGGCAAGGCCAGGCTGAAGCGCAACGCGTTCGGCATGTCTTCGCCGGCCACACGGGCCAGCACGAAGCAAACGATCGCCTTCGCTGCCAGCAGCGTCACCGTTGCGATTGCCAGCATGCCTGGCTGTGTGCTGGCCAGAGACAGATCGGCCGACATGCCGACGGAGATGAAAAAGAAGCCAAGGAGCAGGCCCTCGAACGGTTCGATGTCGGCCTGCAGCTCATGGCGGTATTCCGATTCCGACAGCAGCACGCCTGCCATGAACGCGCCCAGTGAGTGCGACAGTCCGGCTGCGCTGGCGAGCAACGCGGCGCCGGTGACGATCAGCAGTGCGACGGTGGTGAACAGCTCAGGCGTCTTGGTACCGCCTACGGCGCGGAACAAAGGCGGCAACAGAAAACGGCCGCCGATAAGGATCACTGCGATTGCGCCGATCGCACGTGCCACCTCGTGCCAGGGCACCTGATCAGGGATGGTGTCGTTCGCCAGCAGCGGCAGCATCGCGACCAGCGGAATGAATGCCAGGTCCTGAAACAGCAGAACCGCGAATGCATTGCGGCCGGCGCGGCTGGTCAGCAGATCGCGTTCCCCGAGAAGTGGCAGCACGATCGCGGTGGACGACATTGCGAGGCCGGCGCCCAGCGCAATCGCGCCTTGCCATGACACACCCGCCAGATAGGCCAACCCGGCGATCGCCGCGGCGGAGATCACCACCTGAGCCGCGCCCAGTCCGAACACCGCGCGCCGCATCACCCAAAGGCGTTGCGGCCGGACCTCGAGGCCGATCAGGAACAGCAGCATCACCACGCCAAGGCTCGCGATGGATGCGATCGCTTCGACATTGGTGATCAGGCCCAGCCCCGCCGGACCGATGGCAATGCCGGCGAGCAGATAGCCCAGTACGCTGCCGAAACCGGCGCGGCGCGTCAGCGGCACGGCGATCGCAGCGCCGCATAGCAGGATGACGAGAGTGGTCAGCATGAGATGGCCCTGATGGCCCTCTTGTTCTCGCCGCGCAAGGCTGGCCCGACGCGATTACCCGTTTGCCCGGTCGAGCTCCTCGATGCGCAGGCGCACCGATCGAACGGAGTCCGCACCTTCGGTCTCAATTGCAACCAATGGCGTTTGCAGGGCCTGCTGAAACTCGAGTTCGCGCCGGTTCCGTTCCTGGCTTTCCGGTAAGGTCAGCAGTGCCGCAAGGCCACGCCGGAACAGGTTGATCGCCTCGCGCTCCGCCGACCGCCCGGCCACGCGTTGTCCCGCCTGCATCCAGTAGGGCAAGGCCTCTTCGACCCGGCCCGCCTCGGTCAGGTGATGCGCAAGAACCTGTGGGTCGACATTCGATCGGGCGGAAAGACCATCGGCGATCCGACCGTGCGCCTGCTGGCGATGCTGCCGCAGCAGCGTTGCATATACGGCACGCTGCACAAGTGTATGCTTGAACCGATAGATGGCCGCCGGCGGTTCGCCTCGGCAGAGCGCCAATCCGGCCGAGACGAGCTGTTCCAGCCCGGCGGCAAGTACCGGCTCTGGCAGATCGGCGATCGCCGCGATCAGCTCGTAGGAGAACTCCCGACCGATCACCGCGCCAATCTGCGCCACCTGCTTTGCGTCGGTCAGGCGATCGAGGCGCGCCAGCAGTGATCCGCGCAACGTCGTAGGCACGCCGATGGTTTGCAGGGCGCTGTCGGGATCCTGGGCGCGCTCCGACCAGTCCTTGGCCAGCTCTTCGAGGAACAACGGAACTCCATCGGCCTGTATCGCGATGCGATTGAGCAGCACCGGCGGCAGTTCGTTGGCAAACAAGCCGGCGAGATGTGCGCCGTCTTTCCGGTCGAGGCGGCTCAGGGTGAGCAAGGTGACCCCGGCATGCCCGATCCATGGCAGCTGGACGTCGGGACGAAATGTCATGACCAGCAGCACCGGCATTTCAGCCAGGCGGCTGATCGCGAGGTCGATAAGGTCGCGTGTGGTTGGGTCTGCCGAGTGGATATCCTCGACCACGATCAGCAGCGGCTGATCGCGGCACAGGCTTTCCATCAGGTGCAACAGCGCCGCGAACGTGCGCTCCCGCTGCATGCGGGAACTTGTCTCGATTGCCTGCGGCATGTCGGAGGCCAGACCGAGCAGGTCGCCAAGTAGATTCAGATCCGGTGGCGCGGCGTCAGGACCGAGCAGGCTTCGCAGCTTCTGCCATTTGGTCGGCTCCGGATCCTGCCGATCGATGCCCGCGGCAAACACGAGTTGCCGGATGACCGGGTACAGTGGGCTGTCGGCATGATCGGGCGTACAAAAGTAGCGTAGCCGGGCGTGGCTCTCGCCTTTAAGTCGCTCTTCCAATTCAGCGACCAGACGCGATTTGCCGATTCCCGACTCGCCCGCGACCATCACGACACGGCCGACGCCAGTCTTCGCCTGCGTCCAGCGCCGCAGCAGCAATTCCAGCTCTTCGTCGCGGCCCACCAGAGGTGTCAGTGCCGCAGTGTGCAACGCTTCAAACCGACTGCTGACCGCGACCTCTTTGAGCACCTGCCAGACCTGCACCGGTCCCGGTATGCCTTTCAAATCGACGAATCCGAGGTCAGCGAAATCAAACAGGCCACCCACCTGGTTGCGGGTGGTCGTGTCGATGACGACACCGTCGTCGCCGGCCAGCGCCTGGAGGCGGGCGGCGAGATTCGGGGTCTCGCCGATCGCTGTCTGCTGCCGCGCCTCGCCGGTGCCGATCTGCTCACCGATCACCACGAGGCCGGTCGCGATGCCGATACGCACCCGCAGTTTTTCGTCTATCTGGGTGTGCGCGATCTCGGTGATCACTGCCAGGGCAGCACGAACCGCGCGTTCCGCATCATCCTCGCGGGCGACTGGCCAACCGAAATAAATCAGCACGCCATCGCCGACATAGCGCGCGATGAAGCCACCGAAACGCTCAATGGTTCGTGCGACGCAGGACTGATAGCGGCGGATCACCGCGCTCAGATCCTCCGGATCGAGCCGTGACGACAGCTTGGTGAAGTCCACCATGTCGCAGAACATCACACTTATGTGGCGCCGCTCAGCAGTGGAATTCTCCTTCTGGTAGTAGTCTCCACTGCTCTGCACGTGACTGCCAGCTGTCGCAGGTATGCCGTCGGTACGCAGTGCCGCGATAGCATCCAGCAAGCGGCGGCGATGGCCGACCGCCGTGATCCCGAGATCCTTCAGATCTTCGGCGGTCAGACTTGGAAGCAGATCAGCCGTGACGGAATTCTCTTCGAATACCGTCGCATATTGGCTGAGATTCAATGCGCGCAGCCACGCTGCCAGCTCCATGGCCCCCCCGAGGCCTGTTCAGGCTGTCAGCGCGAGATTGCGCAAACCGCTTCCGCCTGTCCAGCGATTAGCGTTCTCATTACGCACAGCCTGGTCTCACCCGCTGCGACAGCAGGCTTATCAGAGGCAGCGTATGGTCAGGTCGCCCGCACAAATCGGTTGCGAAGTACCCCGAGACCGGTCAGTTCGACTTCCACGACATCGCCGTGCCTCAAGTCGGGCGATGTACCGTCGGTACCCATCCAGATCACATCGCCTGGGTACAGGGTGAGATAGCGGGTCATCGCCTCGATGTAGGTCGGGATGTCGAAGATCACGTCATTGGTCTTGAAGCGCAGGTCCTCGCGGCCGTTGACTCGCACGATGGTCTGCATCGCGTCGAGGTTCACATCGGTGTCGATCCACGGGCCCATGGGCTTGAACGTATCGGCATTCTTGCCACGCCAGAAGGTGCGGTCGCCGCGCTGCCAGGTGCGCTCGCTCACGTCGTTGCCGATGGTGTAGCCAAATATGCAGGACATCGCATCGGCTTTCGACAGATGCTTTGCCTGCTTGCCGATCACCACGACGAGTTCACCCTCGTAGTTGATCTTCTCGGTGGCGTCCTTGGGGATGACCACGTCCCGGTCATGCGCGATCAGCGCATTGTTGGCGCGGTAGCCGATATCGGCCTTCTCAGGAAACACCGGCTGCACGCCGCGCTTCTCCGCCATCTCGCGGATATGCGCCGCATAGTTGATGCCGGCGGCATAAAAGGTTGGCGGAATCACCGGCACGTCCAGCGTCACGTCGTTCAGCGCGTAGGTCTTGCCGGTCGGTTCGTGCGTGCCCCAGGGCGCGCCGCTGATTTCACGCACCGTGGTGCCGTCGAGCGAGCCATATGATGTACGACCCTGCGTGGTAAAGCGGACCCAGCGCATCACACGGCCTCCGTCATCAGAGCGTGGACCGGGCGCAGGAACCCGGGATCGAACACCTTGGTCGCCATCACCTGACAGCGACGCATCAGCCTGATCTCATCAGGGCCATAATCGGCGATGGCGCGGTGAATGGTGCCGAGGTGGTCCCATACCAGGAGGTCGTTCTCGGACCAGGTGTGGATGTAGCGAAAGCGCGGCTCCAGCTGGAATGCGAACAGATACTCCAGCATCTCGTCGCTCTCGCGTTCCGGCAGTTGGTTGATCCGCGTCGTGTAGCCGGGGTTGGCGTACAGCACCTTCCGTCCGGTGATCGGATGGGTGAGGAACAGCGGATGCACCACCGGCGGACGCCGCCGTCGCTGCTCATCTGTCATCGGCGGGCGCTGGCTGGCATGGTTCTGCCGCATATTCTCCCAGAATTTTTCGAAGTCGTGGGTGGCCGTGGTATCGGCGAGCCGGGTCTTGATGTCGGCGGGCAGCGCGTCATAGACCGCGTGCATGTTGGAGAATTCGGTGCCGCCGAGCGGCACGCCGTTGCGGCGTGGAATGCGAATGCCGTAGAGCACGTTCACGAAGCCCATCACGTCGCGATACGACATGTCGGTGTGCCAGTCCTGGCCGGCATCGGGCGAGCCGACGTATTTGCCGCCCTCTTTCAGGTTCGACAGCGTGCCGACATGCGCCTTGTCGTCCGGATTGAGGCTGGGGCCCTGAATTTCGCCGAACCGTTCGGAGAAACGCCGCAGATCGCCCATGTCGAGCTGCTGGTCGGGGAACCGCAGGACGCCGTGCCGCCCCAGTGCCAGCAGGATGTGCGCGAACTGCTCGTCGTCGATCTCGCGCGCGTCGATGCCGTGCACGGTTGCGCCGAGAATTGCGCCGGTTGGTTCGATGGACAGCATGGTGTTCTCCGCCGGATGGAGCGTCTGGCGGAAGCTTACGGCGGCGGCTGTTACTTGGCCAGCGAGACGAACCGTGCGGCAGTGGACTCGCCGCGGTCGGGATCGACGATGAAGCCCTTGCGCGCCGCCCAGTACAGCTTCTGCCAATAGATCGGCAGGATGCCAGCGTCCTCCATCGCAACCCGTGTCGCGTCCGCCAGCAGCTTGTTGCGCTTCGTCTCGTCGAATTCGCTCGCGGCCTGTCGCAGCAACGCATCGAACTGCGGATTGGAATAGCGGGCGCGGTTCAATGATCCAGTGCCGGCATCCTTGTCGTAGGTCGCCAGCACGCCGGACAAGCCGTTCAACGAACTGCTCGCCACACTGCCGTAGCTGAAGATGAACAGGCTGTACTTGCGGGCCGTGGCTCCGGGCGCATAGACGTTATAAGGCAACACTTCCACGCCGTTCACCCGCATGCCGCCGCGCGAGAACATCTGGCCGATCGCCTGCGTCAACTGAGAATCATTGGGGAAGCGGTTGTTGGAACCGTGCAGCGTCAGTCCGAACCCGTTCGGATAGCCGGCGTCGGCCAGCAGCTTCTTGGCGCCGTCAGGGTCGAAGGCCACTGGATGCAGCGATGGATCGTAGCCGCCCATGCCCTCCGGCACGAGCTGTCCGGCTGGTTCACCCGCGCCTGCAAGCACACGCTCGACGATCGCGGGACGATTGATCAGCTTGGACAGAGCGAGACGCACGCGGCGATCCTTCAGCGGATTCGTTTTCAGTGGTGCGCCATCCTTGTCGGTGATGAACGGACTGTCGTCGCGGCCCTGGTCCATCGCCAGGTAGATCATCCGCGTAGAGGTCACCGAGAACAGCGACACGTCCTGCCGGTTCTGAAACAGCGAGATGTCGGAGGGCGGAATCTGCTCGATCACGTCCACTGAACCGGACAGCAGCGCCGCACTGCGCGCGGCGGCATTTGGCAGGAACTTGAGCGTCACCGTGTCGAACGGTGGTTTGCCACGCCAGGAATGCTGATTGGCCGTGAGGATCACGCGGTCGCCAGGGGTTGCCTGCTTGAAGCGATAAGGCCCGGTGCCGATCATTGCACGGCCGGAGGAAAAATCCTCGGTGGTCACCGAAGTGCCAAGTTTTGCCGGGACGATGAAGATGCGGCCGATCATGTCCATCAGCAGCGGTGTCGGCTGATCGGTGTGGACCCGCAGGGTGTGTGCATCGACCACTTCCGTCTGCTTCACGTTGCGGACGAAGCTTGCGAGCGGACCGGGACTGTTCGGGATGTCGCGCGCGCGGTTCAGCGAGAAGGCAACGTCGTCGCCGGTGAACGGCGTGCCATCGGTGAAGGTGACGCCGGGACGCAGGCTGATCTCCCAGGTCAACGGATCGAGCAGCTTCCACGATGCTGCAAGGCTCGGGTGCACACGCAGCCTGGAGTCGAATTCGATCAGGCTGTCGAACATGTTCTCGGCGGTCGCGGCGTCGTTGCCGAGATCGGAGAACTGCGGATCGAGGGAGTTTTGCTCGGTCGCCCGGCCGATGGTCAGGTCGGCCGCGAGGCCGTTGGCGCCGGCGAGTGTCAGCATGGCGGCAAACGCCGCGCTGAGCCTGGTCAGTGCGTTTCGGTCTTGCATGGTCCGCTCAGGCAGCCTGGGCACGCAGCCCGTCGCGCAGCCGCGTCATCGCGGACTCGAGCTTGTCGGCGGACTGCGCAAAGCAGACCCGCAAGTAGCCCTCGCCTGCGTCACCGAAGGCGATGCCGGGTGCCACCGCCACCTTGTGTTCGTGCACCACCCGCTTGGCGAAAGCGAGGCTGTCCGCCAGGCCCTCGACGCCGACGAACGCGTAGAACGCGCCGTCGGGCGCGGCATAGTGCACGCGGTTGATACCGGACAACGCCTCGCCGACCAGCTCGCGGCCATTCGCGCAGTGCTCGCGGAAGCGCGACAGCGCCTCGGTGTCGCGGACCGCAGCGACCCCGGCGTGCTGCACGAAGGGCGCTACGCCGGAATGCATCACCTCGACCAGTTCGGTGATCGCATCGCGTGCGCCTTCGGGCACGACGAGCCAGCCAAGCCGCCAGCCGGTCATCACCCAGGTCTTGGAGAAGCTGTTGCAGACGATGACGCGGTCGGAGGGTTCGGCGATGTCGAGCAACGATGGCGCGGCAGGCGCTCCGTCATATACCAGCCGTGAATACACCTCATCCGAGATCAGCCAGGCTTTCCGGCGCCGGGCGATCTGAAGGATGGTCTGCAGTTCGTCGCGCGTTGCGGTCCAGCCGGTGGGATTGTTCGGACTGTTGAGGATGAAGGCGCGTGCGCCGTCGAGCATCGAATCCAGCCGGTCGAAGTCCATGCGGAAGCCGCCCTCGGCCAATGCGGTCAGAGCGAGTTCGTCCACCTGTGCGCCGCGGACGCGGGCGGCGTTGCCGACATTCGGCCAGGCGGGGCTGTGCAGCACGACGCGCTCGCCGGCACGCACGGTGGCCGCGAGCGCGGTGGCGACCGCGGCCATGCCCGACGCGGTGATCTGGATGCGATCCTCGCTCACTGGTCTGGCGTGCAGGCCGGTCAGGTACTCAGCCAGTGCGCAGCGCAGTTCAGGAAGGCCACGCACGTCGGAATAGCGTGTCTCGCCTGCGTCGAGGGCGGCGATTGCGGCAGCAACTGCGGAAGGGGGGCTGGGCTGATCGGATTCGCCGAAGCAGAGCAAGTCGACGCCGGGTGTTTCGAAGGCAATGCGCGCAATGTCCAGGATTCGCGAACCTGGGATTTTGATTATGTCCATTTCGATGATGTGGTTGCGGCGCCCCCTCCCCCCAACCCCCGGATCAAGTCCGGGGCAGGCCCCTCCCGCAAGGGGAGGGGGAGTGGTGGGGGTTCAGGTGAAGCCGTACACCTTCCGTGCATTCTCCAGGAAGATGCCACGCTTCTGCGATTCGCTCATTCTGATCGGCAAGGCATGAGCCGGATCGTCGAAGTCCCAATGTGGATAGTCGGTGGCGAAGAGCACGCGGTCCCAACCCATCCACTCGATTGCGTCGGCCAGATGTTCGCGCGGTTCCGGTTCCTCGACTGGCTGGGTGGTGAACCAGACGTTGCTGCACATGTATTCCGACGGCAGGCGCTTCAGGTGCGGCACTTCCTTGTGCAGCTTGCGGAAGTGGGCGTCCATGCGCCAGGCGTGCGCCGGCGCCCAGGCGAAGCCGGCTTCGACCAGCACCACCTTCAATGTCGGGAAGCGTTCGAACACCCCTTCGAAGATGAGGCTGGTCAGCGCGGCCTGCTGGCACTGCGCGTGTCCCACCATTTCCTCGATATAGAACGACGGCCAACCGCCTGCGGTCAGCGCGGTGCCGCCGTAGCCGAAGGCGTGGATGCCGACCGGCAGATTGGCCTCGGCGGCCGCCTGGTAGATCGGCCAGTAGCGGCGCTGGCCGAGTGGCTCCGCCGTACGGGTCAGCAGCAGCACCTGGGCGAAGTTCGCATCGCCGGCGCGCGCGGCGATCATCTTGGCCGAGGTGGGACCGTCCTCATACGGCACCACCACCGAGGCCTTGAGGCGCGCGTCGCGCGATGTCCACTCGGCGACCTGCCACTCATTGGTGGCATGCGTCAGGGCGGCAGAAAGGTCAGCGTCCTGTGCGCCCTGGCCGCTGGTGAGCGGGTTGAGCACGCCGAATGCGACGTTGTTCGGGTCGAGGTGCTGCTGGGCCATGAACCCGAGGTCGCTGCCCGGATTTTCGCCGTTTGGCCAAGCGTCACGGCGGCAGGCCTGTGGCTGCCCCTTTGGATAAGCCGACCCCCGCTCCCACGGCTGGCGGTAGCGTACACCGATGGTTTCCACGTGCTCGCGCCAGCGCTGCGAGAGATACGGGTACAGTGCCTTGCTGACGCCGCCGATGCCGACGCCGGCGGGCCGCGGATGGATATCGCAGTCGGCAATAGCGAGCTTCGACTGAGCGGGGGCCTGATCCCCGGGCCAAGCCCGGGGACGTGGACCCGAGCGGTTCAGCACATCGACGTTCATATCTGCTTCCGGGCGTCAGCCCGGCCTTCTCGTGTCATGGCCGGCCCCGTGCCGGCCATCATGCAACGGTCTCCTTGAGACGAGCATAGGTTTTGAGTGGGTTGTCCACCATGATCTTGTGCGCGAGAGCGGGATCGAGGCCGGCTGGAATGACATCGGCGCCGTCGAACTGCCAATGCGGATAGTCGGTGGAGAACAGCAGCAACTCATCCGATGCCATGTGCTCCATGAAGCGAGTGAGCGTTGCCGGGTCCGGAGGCCCATCGAAAGGCTGCAGGGTCAGGCGGACCCGTTCGCGCACGATCGTGGCCGGCGGATCGGCGACCCACGGAACCTCGCTGCGCAGCCCTTTCCAGAACTTGGTGAGCCGCCACAAATAGCCAGGCAGCCAGGTCACCCCCGACTCCATCAGCACGACGGTCAGATCGGGGAACCTGGCGAACACGCCCTCGGTGATCAGGCTGGTGAGCTGGGTCTGAAACGCGCCGGCCTGGTTGATATAGTCCTCGCTCAGGTAGCTGGCCCAGCCGACCGGCGTATTGGCGTGACGATATGTGCTGCCCGCATGGATCCCAACGGGGAGGCCATGACGTTCAGCGGCGGCGTAGATCGGCCAGTTCTGCCGCCGTCCCAGCGGCAGTTCGCCGGAAACCAGCAGGATTACCTGGACGAAGCGCCGATCCGTGGCGCAGCGGTCGATTTCCGCGACCGCCAGTTCCGGGTTCTGCTGCGGAACGACGATCGAGGCGCGGAGCCGAGGGTCGCGGTCCAGCCATTCTCGGGCGATCCAGTCATTGACCGCGCGCGCCATTGCGGCGCCCAGGTCCTCACTGAAGGTCGCCTGAATGCCGTAGAGACAGTTGCAGATCGCAAGCTGCGTATCGAACGGGTCCAACGCCTCCTCGGCGACGCGCTGCAGGGTGCTGGCCGGCCGGCCTTCTCGATCTCGCCAGTCAGCGCGCGCCGTGAGTGGACTGTTGGCGGGATAGGCGATCGTGTTCAGCTCGTCGATGCCGCGTCGCGTGACCGTCTCACGCCACACCTCGTCGAGATACGGCATCAAGACCGCCAGCGCCGGCACGGCCGGATGCAGATCGCAATCGATCGGCCGTGCCTGCATCGTCAGGCGGGCACCTTCAGCATCAGGTCGGCATTCTCCACTTTCACCTCGAACACCTTGATGTCGGTTTCGGCTGGCGCGCATAGCGCCTTACCGGTGCGCACATCGAAGCGTGCGGCGTGCAGCGGACACTCGATGCAGCCATCCTCCAGCCAGCCATCGGAGAGCAGCGCGTATTCGTGGGTGCACACATTCTCGGTGGCGCGGAACTCGCCGCCAGGCAGATGGTACAGCGCAATCTCTCGATCCCCGACGCGCACTGCGTGTACCTGGCCTTCGCCCACATCAGCCACACCTGCCACGCGCACCCAACCCGCATCCGGCATTTCGCTCTCCTCATCCCTATCTCGGTCCAGCATGCCAGCCGGGGAGAGGACGGCCAAGACGGCGGTTGCCCAGCGCGGAGGCACCTACCTAGACTGGGACGCATATCTGTCAGTCCTGGAGGAGACATGTTGGCAGCACTCGGGCGCATTGGCCTTGTCGCCGTGATCACCGCCGCCGTCATCCCCGGGGCCTGGGCCCAGCACGTTATCTTCGATGCTCCAGGGATCACGGGGCAGAAGAAGGGAGACCAGCTGCCGACTGTGCGGGCGCAGCCCACCGTATGGCCCCGGCTGGATCCAGGCGCTGTGCTCTGCCGCACCGAGGACGATCTCGAGCGGCACGCCTCCAACATGACGGCGCGCGTGAGTGGCGGCGGCACGATCGCGGCGGACTGTCGGATCATCGGCCAGCCAATCGGCGTCCAGATTCTCAGCCGGCAAGGCCTGGGGCGGACCGAGGTGCGGCTGAATACCCCGGACGGCGCGGCTGGATGGACCGACGCCTGGCTCCCGGACAAGGCACCAACGACGCGATGACCCATGTTATCGTCGGGGCCGGCCAGGCGGGCGGCTGGGCCGCGATCGCCATGCGGCAGACTGGCTACAGTGGGCGGATCGTGATGATTGGCGAAGAGCCATGGCGACCGTATGAGCGCCCTCCCCTGTCCAAGGAGGTGCTAACGGACGATCTCGAACCTCCGATCAAGTATTTCCATCCCGAAGGCCGCTACGAGGAGCAGGGGATCGAACTGTTGCTCGGGGTCTCGGCACACGCGGTGGATGTCGCTGGACACGGCGTTCATCTCTCGGACGGACGGGTTCTGAACTATGATCGGCTGCTGCTGGCCGTTGGCGGCCGCGCCCGTCATCTGCCGATACCAGGCGGCGAGCTGGCCCTATATCTGCGCACCATCGAAGACGCGCGGCTGATCCGATCGCGCCTGGCACAGGCACGGCACGTGCTGTGCATTGGCGCTGGTGTGATCGGCCTGGAGATCGCTTCGTCAGCACGCAAACGAGGCGCATCGGTCACCGTGCTGGAAGCCCTGCCGCGGGCGATGGGCCGCAGCGTCTCGCCCGAGGGGGCTGCGTTCGTCGAGACGCTACACCGGCAGGCGGGAGTAGAGCTTCGGTTCGGCGTCATTGTCGATGCGATCGAGGCCACCGCATCCGGCGAACTCAGCGTGCATTGCCGGGATGGCGCGCGGCTGGTTGGCGACACTGTGATTGCAGGCGTCGGCATGCAGCGCAATCTGACGCTGGCAGAGCATGCCGGACTGGCATTGGAAGGCGGCATTGTGGTCGATGAGTTCGGGCGTACCAGCGCGCCGGATGTGTATGCGGCGGGCGATGTAACCGCGTTCCATCACCCGCTGTTCGATCGCCGGCTGCGGCTTGAATCATGGCGGCACGCGCAGAACCATGGGATCGCCGTCGGCAAGGCGATGTGCGGCGACGTGACGCCCTACGATGATATCCCCTGGTTCTGGACGGATCAGCACGGGGTGAACTTGCAGGTGGCCGGGCTGCCGGCTGATGCGGCGCATACGGTGATCCGCACCAACGCACCGCCGGTGGCGTTCACGGCTGTGCATCTGGCAGACAATGGCAGCGTGATCGGAGTAACCGCGGCCAACAATCCGCGCGACATTCGGGCGGGTCAGGCGCTGATCAAGTCGCACCAGGCGGTCGATCGCGCTGTGCTGGCAGACCCCAAGGTGCCGCTGCAGCAACTGATTCGACGCTGACCCGACACGGCAATAGGCAGCTCTGGCTCCAGTAACGCTGCTTGACCAAGACGCTGGAGAGGCGCGAGGGAGTGCGACGAAGCGCTTGGCAAGGGCGGTAGCGTCGCCCATGTTCCGGTCAATCGAGGAGTGAGATCATGGGTGAAACGCTGGCCGGGCTGCGCATCGACATCGTCTCGGATGCAATCTGCCCATGGTGTTATATCGGCAAGCGGCAACTTGAGCGCGCTTTGGTGGTGCTGGAAAAGGACGGGCTGCAGTTTTCTGTCCACTGGAATCCGTTCCAGCTCAATCCTGACATGCCGAAGGAAGGTCGCGATCGCATGGCGTATCGCGCGCAGAAGTTCGGCAGTGCCGAGAAGGCGCGTGCGCTGGACGAGCGGGTGGCGACCGCGGCTGCGGCGGTGGGATTGCAGTTCCGTCAGGATCTGATGTTGCGCACGCCCAATACGCTGGACGCACACCGGCTGATCTGGTTTGCCGGACGCGAAGGGCCTGCCCCTGCGAAAGCGGGGGGTGTGCAGGACGCGGTGATGGAGGCGGTGTTCAAGGCCTACTTCACCCAGGGCCGCGATATCGGCGATCGCGACGTATTGGCGGATTGCGCCGTCGAGGGTGGCATGGACCGCGCGGCGGTGACCGACTTCCTCTCCGGCGAGACGGCGGCGAAGGAAATGCTGGCGGCGGACCGCGCGGCCCGCGAGGCGGGTGTCAACGGCGTGCCGTCATTCTTCCTGGACGGCTATGGCCTGTTCTCTGGCGCGATGCCGGCCGAGACGATCGCCGAGGCGCTGCGCAAGGGCCAGCAAATCCTGCGCCAACGCGCCGCCTAGCCTCAGCGCGGTCGTCGGCTATAGTCGCCGGGACCAAAGGGAGCGGGGGACGATGACGAACCAGACGAAGCATCCAGAAACGCTGGTGCTGCACGCCGGCTGGCGCAGCGATCCGGCGACCAATGCTGTCGCCGTGCCGATCTATCAGACCACGTCGTACCAGTTCGACAGCGCCGAGCATGCGGCGAACCTGTTCGGCCTGAAGGAACTGGGCAACATCTACACCCGCATCATGAATCCGACGCAGGATGCATTCGAGAAGCGCATCGCGGCGGTCGAGGGTGGCGTGGCGGCGCTTGGTCTTGCGTCTGGACAGGCTGCTTCGGCATTCTCGGTGCAGAACCTGGCGCGGGCCGGCGACAACATCGTCAGCTCCACCGATCTCTACGGCGGCACCTGGAACCTGTTCGCCACGACGCTGAAGAACCAGGGCATCGAGGCGCGCTTTGTCGATCCCGAGGATCCCGAGGCGTTCGCGCGCGCGACAGACGACCGCACGCGTGCCTACTATGCCGAGACGCTGCCGAACCCGAAGCTGGTCGCCTTCCCGATCGCCGAGGTGGCGGCGATCGGCCGCAAATTTGGCATCCCGTTGATCATGGACAACACGGCGGCGCCGACCTTGGTGCGCCCGTTCGAGCACGGCGCGGCGGTGGTGATGTACTCGACCACCAAGTACATCGGCGGGCATGGCACCACGATCGGCGGTGTGGTGGTCGACGGCGGCAACTTCCCTTGGGATCAGCACAAAGAACGCCAACCGCTGCTGAACACGCCCGATCCCAGCTATCATGGCGCGGTATGGGCGGAGGCGGCCAAGCCACTGGGCCCCATCGCCTATATCCTGCGCATGCGCGTGGTGCTGCTGCGCGACCTTGGCGCGGCGATGAGTCCGTTCAGCGCTTTTCTGTTTCTGCAGGGCCTGGAGAGCATGCCGCTGCGCATGCGCGAGCACAGCAAGAACACGCTCGCGGTTGCCCAGTATCTGAAAGGCCGCAAGGAAGTGACTCGGGTGATCCATCCGGCGTTCCATTCCGGCGTGGCCGCTGAACGGACGGCGAAATACCTGCCGCACGGGCACAGCGGCCTGCTTGGCTTCGAACTCGCGGGCGGCGTGGAGGCGGGACGCGCGTTCATCGATGCGCTGCAGATGTTCTATCACGTGGCGAATATCGGTGATTCGCGTTCGCTCGCGATTCATCCGGCGAGCACGACGCATTCGCAGCTTTCGGCCGAGGAGCAGCTCGCGACGGGGGTGACGCCTGGCTACATCCGGCTGTCGATCGGCATCGAGCACATCGACGATATCATCGGCGACCTGTCGCAGGCGCTGGATGCCGCGGGTGGTGGGATGAAGGCCGCGGCCGAGTAGGGTTTCGGTTGCATGCGCTAAGCGAGCGCCGAGTTCTGGGCTGACGAGTGCCAGCGGGCTGCGGCGGGCGCTTCGGTGGGGGGCGGCGTGAGCAGCTCCGAATGGCAGGATTGTACACTGTTGCTTCCCCTAAACGGGTGGCACAGTAGACAAAGATGGGGTGAATCCTGCCGTGCGATTGCGTGGTTGTTAGAAACAATCTCCAGGACTTTCATTGCCGCTTCGTTCTTCGTCCGATCTGAACTCCTCCCACTATGAGGCAGTTTCCGAGGATAAGCAGGTAGGAACCGAAGTTACTACGGATGAACGAACGTGCGGTTGCCGGCGCATTCTTGTCACCGTACGCGACGGCAGGCAGAGCGGGCATATGTAAGAGCAAGAATCCAACAACTAATGCCGCCACACCACCCTCGACTGCTTCCCATTGTGCCTCGTCGGCCCCGGTAGCCCAAGCCAGCGTGAGTAGCGCTAAAGGCGCCCCACATGGCACGAAGATAAAGCTCCAGAACCCAACCCATTCCGACCGAACCAGACGCGGGAAAGAGGCGATCCAGGAGAAGTACCTTCCGGATGGAGGTCATGATGGAGATAAAGGAGTTCATCTCAGAAACCCTGGTTCAGACTCAGGAGGGCGTGCAGGATGCTATCGCGCGGCGGGCCTCTGGGAAAAGTCCCGCAGGTGTCATCAATCCTGTGTCCGGGCTGGATATGGACGGCGCGGGTGAAATGCACGTTCAAAAGGTTGACTTCGATGTGGCGGCAACAGTCACTGAGAAGAGCGGAGGTGGGGCCAAGGCCGGGATTAAGGCCTTTAGCATCGAACTCGCAGGGGAGCCGTCGAAGGGGGCCGAGCAAAGCACCGCCAGTCGCGTGGAATTTGCGATCCCATTCATCCCTCCCGTTCAACTCATAAAGCCGATCCGTGAGTCCGTAAGCTAGTCCTGTGGCATCGTGGCCTTGACCGGCATGACCTGTACTCTCGCCTGACGGACGGAGCGGACGACGATGGCGGTGCCGGTTGGCAGGTCGGGGCCTTCGGCGAGCCATACGGTATCGCCGAGACGCACCTTGCCTTCGCCGTGCGTGATCTCCGAACAGACCACGCCGCGTGTGCCGATCAGCAGCATCTCTCTCTGGTTCAGCGCCGTCGCGTCCGGCTGACGCCGATCGACATGCCGATAGGCAAAGTAACCAACGAAACAACTGGCACTGGATGCCAAGATCATGATGATGATCTGCGCGGTTATTGAAAGGTGATACACAGCGTCGGCGGCCGCGGTCAGTGCGGCGCCCAGGGCGATCCAGATCAGATAGCTGCCTGGAGCGTGCATTTCGGCTAATCCGAGAAGCGCCGCCAGGATCGCCCAGCTCCACCACGGTAGCATCGTGCCTCCTGTCAGTCCCGCTGGTTGGCGTCCTTCGCCAGCGCGCCGATACCAGCGATGGTGCTTACCAGGCTGGCAAAATCGGTCGGCATCAGCACCAGCCTGCTGTTGGGCGATTGGCTGATGGCGCCCATGGCTTCGACATACTTCTGAGCAATGAAATAGTTGAGTGCCTGGACATTGCCGTCGCCGACCGCCTGCGAGACCGCTGTTGTCGCCTTTGCCTCGGCTGCCGCCAGACGCTCACGCGCCTCGGCGTCGCGCTGCGCAGCCGCAAGGCGTCCCTCTGCCGCGAGGATCTGTGCCTGCTTGGTGCCTTCCGCTTCGAGGATCGCTGCCTGCTTGACGCCTTCAGCGCGGAGGATGGCGGCGCGTCGCTCACGGTCGGCGGTGAGCTGCTTCGCCATCGAGGTCTGAACGTCCTCGGGCGGTTTGACGTCCTTGAGTTCGACACGGGTGATCTTGGTGCCCCAGGGCTCGGTGGCGGCGTCGAGAACCCGCAACAGGCGCTCGTTGATCTCGTCGCGCTTGGATAGCGTTTCGTCGAGGTCGAGCGCGCCGATCGCGGTGCGGATATTGGTCATCGTCAGATTGGTCAAAGCCAGTTCCAGGTTCCGCACCTCATAGGCGGCGCGGGAGGCGTCGATCACCTGATAGAACACGATGCCGTCAACCACGACGCTGGCATTGTCCTTGGTGATCACGTTCTGGGCGGGGACTTCGAGCACGGTCTCCTGGACGTTGATCCGGTGGCCCACCCGATCGATGAACGGGTTGATCAGTCGCAGGCCAGGCATCAGGGTGATCCGATATCTGCCGAACCGCTCGATTGTCCATTGGTAGCCCTGCGGCACCGTGCGGATACCGCGGGAGATCACCACGATGGCGACCGCCAGGACGATGAGCAGAAAAAGGAAGAAGCCGCTGAGGATTTCCATGGACGCTCCGGCCGCATACACAGGCGCCACCTGGTGGAGGTGGTCGAGGCGGACGTCCTTACTATGCGATTTCTTACGATGCCACATTGATGCAGGTCAATGGAACGGCGCCAAGCGCCCAAGATGAGCGGCCCCAGGCCTGAAGGCACCGGAGCATCGGTCACCCGCAAGGCGATCGTCATTGGCTACGGCAATCCGCTGCGCGGCGATGACGCGGTTGGGCAGCTGGTGGTTCGGGCCGTTTCGTCGCTGCTTGCTGGCGAGGACATCGTGGATGGCCGGGCCGAGCCCAGCCATGACGATAAGAGGCTGGCAATAGAGACGCTCGCCTGCCATCAGCTGACACCGGAACTGGCAGAGCGGCTTGCTGGCGCTGATTTGGTGGTGTTCATCGATGCTGCGGCGGGAGCCGAGCCGGGCAGTGTCATGACTTCCAAGCTGACGGCGGCTGCGACACTGTCACCGCTTGCTCACAGAGCGGATCCGCATGCGTTGCTTGCCATGGCCGGCGGCCTGTTTGGACGTGCACCTCGCGCATTTCTCATCGAGGTTGGCGCTGCATCATTCGAATTCGGCGAGGTGCTGTCGCCCGCGGTCACGGCTGCACTGCCGAAGGCCATTGCGGCGGTGCAAGACCTGCTCAGTTCCGCACGGAATCCAACACCGCACCATCCGCATCGACAAGCCGGATTTCCACCGGATACTGCCCCGTCGCGTGAGTCGAGCAGCTCAGGCACGGGTCGTAAGCGCGAAGCACGGCCTGCACCCGATTGAGCATGCCATCTTGCAGCCTGTTGCCGTCGACGAAGTGGCGGCTGACCTGGTTGATGCTGCGACCGATCGCCAGGTTGTTGTTGCCGGTGGCGATGATGAGGTTGGCCCAGGTGATCGCGCCGTCCTCGTTGACCTTGTAGTGGTGGATCAGCGTGCCGCGCGGTGCTTCGGACATGCCGATGCCCTCAAGCGCGTTCACCCCGGCATGGGCGCGGACGTGCCGGCCCAGGATCGCCGGATCCTGCAGCAGTCGTTCCATGCGCTCGATGCAGTGGAGGATCTCGATCAGCCGCGCATGGTGATAGTGGAACGAGCTCTGCGCCACCTTGCCGTAGCGCTGGTGATATTCGGTGAACTCGGCATCGGCCAGTTCGGTGCCGCAGCGCGCGACGATGTTGAGGCGAGCCAGGGGGCCGACGCGGAATACGCCGTCGGGGTAGCCGGCCTGTTTGAAATATGGCGCCTTCAGGAAGGAGTGCGGGACCGTCGCCTCGCCGACGTATTGTTCGAAGTCTTCCGTCTCCATGCGATCGACCACCACGTTGCCTGCGGCATCGATGAAGCGGAGATGGCCATCGTAGAGTTCGAGGTTGCCGCTGCCGTCGATCAGCCCGGCGTACATGGTGGGCTGGTTGCCGAAGTATTCGATCTCCTCGCTGAACCGATCGACGATGCTCTTGTACAGCGACAGGGTGCGCTGCGTAATCGCCTTGGCTTCAGGCAGCGCCGCCAGTATCCGGTCGCGGTGCGCGGCCACCAATGGCGCGTTGACGCCGCCGGGTACTGTCCAGGATGGGTGGATGCGTTCGCCGGCAAGCCCTTCGATCGAATTTTGGCCGAACCGGCGCAGTGCGATGCCGTCCTTTGCCAGCTGCGGATGCGCCTCGATGACGCCCATGATGTTGCGGCGGGCCGGATCGGAGTCGAAGCCGAGCAGCAGATCGGGCGAGGACAGATGGAAGAAGCTCAGCGCGTGCGACTGGATCACCTGACCGCAATGCATGATCTGGCGCAGCTTCACGGCGGTCGGCGGCACGCGCACGCACATGATAGCTTCGCACGCCTTGGCCGAGGTGAGCAGGTGGCTGATCGGACAGATGCCGCAGATGCGCTCGGTGATCGATGGCATTTCGTAGAACGGCCGGCCTTCGCAGAATTTCTCGAAGCCGCGCAGCTGGGTGACGTGGAACTGCGTGTCGGTGACGCGTCCTGCATCGTCGAGATGGATGGTGATCTTGGAGTGACCCTCGATGCGGGTAACCGGATCGATGACGATCGTCTTCATGATCTGCTCCTGGTTCCCGCTGGAACAACACGCCGTCCGGCGTCATCCCTGCGCAAGCGGGGATCCAGCCCATCGGACACTTCCTGCAGAGGGGCTGGATTCCCGCTTGCGCGGGAATGACGGTGGGAACTCATGTCAGCCAAAACGTCGGCCCCTGAGATCGGGCATGCGCCCGTCGAGAAGCTCGGTGAGAACGTGGAGGATCAGCGGTGCCGATGGCGGACAGCCCGGCACGTGCAGGTCCACCTTAACGACATCGTGCAGCGGGATCGCGTGCTTCAGCAACGTGGGCAGTCCTTCCGTGGGATGCACCTTTTCCACGTCGGAGCCATCGATATAGACGCGGTCGAAGATCGACTTCAGTGGCAGCGGGTTGCGCAGGCCGGTGACATTGGTGGTGATCGCGCAATCGCCGAGAGCCACCAGAATGCGCGTGCGCTCGCGCACAAGCCTTATCTTCTCCAGGTCCTCGTCGCTGCTGACGGCGCCTTCGACGATCGCCACATCCACGTCGTGAGGGTACTCGCGAGCGTCGACCAGTGGGCTGTAGACCAGCTCCGCCTTCGCGGCGATCGTCAGCAGGCCTTCATCGACGTCGAGCAGCGACATATGGCAGCCGGAGCAGCCGTCCAGCCACATGGTGGCCAGCCGCGGTTTCCTCATGTGCGTGCACCTCGCTTGACGGCCAGGTCGGTGACGATGCGGTTGCGCTTGGTCATTTCCTCGACCGCCTGGCCCTTTTCCACCAGCGCGCCGGTCGGGCAGACCTGGACGCACTTGCCGCAGCTGGTGCAGGACTGCGCCTCGCCCCATGGCCGATCGAGTTCGGCGACCAGCATCGAGTTGATGCCGCGCGCCGAGATGTCCCACACCTGCGCACCTTCGATCTCGTCGCAGACACGCACGCAGCGCGAGCAGAGGATGCAGCGATTGTGGTCCAGCACGAAGCGCGGATGCGACACGTCCACCGGCAGGCGGGGAAAGTTGTACGGCAGATGGACATGGGTCATGCCCAGCCGTTGTGCCATCGACTGGAGCTCGCAATGCCCGTTGGAGACACAGACCGAACAGACGTGGTTGCGCTCGATGAACAGCAGTTCGAGCGCCATGAGGCGATTGTGCGCCAGCGCGTCGGAGTTGGTGGTGACCGACATGCCGCTGCGCGCCGGCGTGGTGCAGGCTGGCAGCAGCCGGCCGACGCCGGCGACCTCGACCAGACACAGACGGCACGAGCCCGGCGCGCTCAGGCCTTCCAGGTAGCACAGCGTGGGGATGGAGCGGCCGTTGTCCGCCGCGACCTGCAGGATGGTCCGGCCCTCGGTGGCGGTGTATAGTTCATTGTCGATACGGACGGAGATCTGCTGCGACACGGCTGATCCTTCCTAGCCGCGCGAGACGGCGTGTGCGACGGTTTCGCGGATGTCGCAGCGAAGGCAACGGCTCGCCTCCGCGTGCGCTTCGTCGGGGCGTAGCGCCGAGACCGCCTCTTCGAACGATTTTGCGCGCACCGCGGGCGGCAGGAAATGCGCGTGGTGACGCGCGCAAGGGATGGGCTCCGGCGGCGCCTGATCATAGGTGAAAGCTGGAAAGATGGTCTCGAAGCGCGGCTCGCCGGTGAGATGGCGATCGATGCTGCGCGCCGCCTCCTTGCCGTACGACATAGCGGTGACGACGTTGGAGGCGCCCGCCACGTAGTCACCGCCGGCATAGACATTGGCGCGGCTCGTGGTCAGGTCGTAGCGGTCGATGTCCAGCATGCCGCTCGACTTGGTCGCGAGGCCTGATGCGGCGGCAAGTTCACCATCTGCCGACTCGCCCACCGCCAGGATAATTGCGCTGCACGGCACGACCTGCACCTCGCCGGTGTCGATCGGGCGACGCCGTCCCGACGTATCGAAGGCGCCGAGCCGCGTCTTGGTGACCTCGATCGCGGTGACCGCGCCGTGTTCGCCGACGATGCGATGCGGCGAGGCGAGGAAGATGAACTTCACCCCCTCCTCCTCGGCGGCGTCGGCCTCTTCGGCGATCGCCGGCATGTCCTTGCGTTCGCGGCGATAGATCACCGTGGCAGACAAACCCTTGCGGATCACTGTGCGCGCGCAGTCAATCGCGGAGTTGCCGCCGCCGATGATGACGGCGGCATCGCCGAGATCCGTCTGCCTGCCATGCGCTTCAGCCTCCAGGAAATGCAGTGAGCCGAACACGCCAGCCAGATCATTGCCGGACAGGCGGACCTGCGTCTCCTTCCAGGTGCCGAGTGAGAGGAACACCGCGTCGAAGCGGCTTTCCAGATCGGCAAGCGAAATGTCGGCACCGATGCGAGAGTTCAAGACGAATTGCACACCAAGGCGGCGGATGATTTCGACTTCGCGGTCCAGCACATTGCGCGGCAGGCGATAGCCGGGCAACGCGTAGCGCAGCATGCCGCCTGGCTCGGCGTGCGATTCATGCACGACGACGTCGTGACCTAGCAGAGCCAGATAGAACGACGCCGTCAGTCCCGCCGGGCCGGCACCGACGACCGCGATCCGCTTGCCGGTAGCGGGTTTCCGCTTGGCAACGACGTTGGCAGCCATCGTGTCGAACCGATCGGACAGCAGCACATGATCGGCGATGACGCGGTGCACCTCGCGCATGTTGATCGGTTCATCGATGGTCTGCCGGCGGCAGCGGCTTTCGCACGGATGCTGACAGACCCGACCGGTCGAGGCCGGCAGCGGGTTGTCCATGATCACCGATTCAAATGCGTCCTCCAGCCGGTTCTCCTTGTAGAGCTGCAGGAAGCGGGGAATGTTCATATGGATTGGACAGCTGTTCTCGCACGGTGCCAGCGCGAGATCGCCACAGACGCCGGCGCGGCAACGCTTGGCGCGGATATGGTCCTCGAACTCGTGGCGGAAATGGCGCAGCGCGGTCAGCACCGAGTTGGGCGCCGATTGGCCGAGCCCGCAGAGCGAGGTGTCGCGGATCATGCGCCCCAACTCGTCGAGTTCGGCGAGGTCCTCCTCCCTCCCCTGCCCTTTGGTGATTCGGGTCAGCGTGCGCAGTGCCTTGTCCAGGCCGACGCGACACGGTGTGCAGCGTCCGCAGGATTCGGCATGGGTGAACTCGATGAAGTAGCGTGCGACGTCGACCATGCAGTTGTCTTCGTCCATCACCACCATGCCGCCCGAGCCCATGATCGAGCCGAGTTTCCCCAGTTCCTCGTAGTCAACCGGTGTGTCGAGCATGTTGTGCGGGATGCAGCCGCCGGATGGTCCGCCAGTCTGCACCGCCTTGACGGCGTGGCCGTGCATACTGCCGCCGCCGACATCATAGACGAAGCGGCTGAGCGGCGTGCCCAGCGGCATTTCCACGAGTCCGGTGTTCGTCACCTTGCCGACCAGGGAGAAGACCTTTGTGCCGGCGCTGGCATCGCTGCCGATGCCCCTGAACCACGCTGGACCCCTAGTGATGATCGGCGGGATGTTGAACCAGGTCTCGACATTGTTGATGTTGGTGGGATGGCCGAACAGGCCGCGTTCGGCGGGATAAGGCGGACGCGGACGCGACCGTCCGGAACGGCCCTCCAGCGAGCTGATCAGCGCGGTCTCCTCGCCACACACGAAGGCGCCGGCGCCCTCGACCAACTCGATGTCAAAGTCGAAGCCGCAGCCCAGGATGTTATCGCCGAGCAGGCCATACTCCTGCGCTTGCGCGATGGCCACGTTCAACCGGTGGACCGCGAGCGGGTATTCGGCACGCACGTAGATGATCCCGTGCCTGGCGCCGGTCACGTAACCGCCGATCGCCATGCCTTCGAGCAGCGAGTGAGGATCGCTCTCCAGCTCGTTCCGGTTCATGTACGCGCCAGGATCGCCCTCGTCTGCGTTGCAGATCAGATATTTCCGATCGCCCTTGGCCTTGCGCAGGTATTCGAACTTGATGCCCGTAGAGAAGCCAGCGCCGCCGCGGCCGCGCAACCTGGCGGCCTTGAGCTCTTCGTTCACCTGCTCCGGTGTCGATTCGCGCAGGACCTTGCGCAACGAGCCATAGCCACCGATGGCAATGTATTCCTCGATGTCGTCGGGATTGATCAGGCCGCAGTTGCGAAGCACGATCTTCTGCTGGCCTTTGAAGAATGGGACTTCGTCCCACGGTAGAACCGATGTGTAACCGCTGCCGTAGTCGAGGCGCGCCGTGATGTGGTCCCACTGCTCGACCTTGCAGAGGATCAGGCCATTGGGAAGCGCTCGCCCGGTCATTCCGTCAAGAATTTGGCCAACCTGATCCGGCCGCACGCGATGCAGGATCACCAACGCTTCGCCCGGTACCCACACATTCACCAATGGCTCCTCGGCACAGAAGCCAAAGCATCCCGTCTGCACAAGCTGCACGTCGAGACCACGCCGGCCGATCGCCTCGTCAAACGCGTGGAAGACACCCTCGGCGCCGTTTCCGGTGCCGCAGGTGCCCATGCCAATGGCGATACGGGGTCGCCCTGGTTGTAGCTTGGCGATCCCGGCATGACGAACCGCGTCGAAGGCACTGTCGTCGCGAATGGGCATCTATATCCTGGGCTCCTGCTGCGCGAGCGCATCGAGCTCGCGCTGCAATGTCGGTTCGTTCATGTGACCGAAGATCGCGTGGTTCACCTCAATGACCGGTGCGAGCGCACACTGGCCGAAGCAGGCGACAGTGCGGAGTGTCATGTTGCCATCGGCGGTGGTGACGACCAGTTGGTCGGTTTCCGCGTCGCCTTCCGTTCTGAACCCGTAATACATCAGCAGTTTCACGAACAGATCACGCGAACCTCTGGTGTGGCACGCGGTGCCGCGGCACACCGAGATCGTGTTCCGGCCCTGCGGCTCGAGATTGAACAACGCAAAGAAAGTCGCGACGCTGTAGATCCGCGCGAGCGGAATGCGCGTCCTTGCGCCGATATATTCCAGCGTTTCCAGCGGCAGGTATTTGCGCGGGTGATGGTTCTGCACCTGTTGCAGGATCGCCAGCAGTGCGCCGGGACGGCCCTGCTGCTTGCCAAGGACATTGTCGACAAACTCGTGGTCCAGACCCGAGGCCAACTGCAACGGGGGACTGGGCATCGTTCAATTCCCTTCTGCGTTTGTCAGCGGCCGCCTTTGCCACGTTGTACGGACAAGGTCACACAACTATTGATTTAGCTCAATGCGCATTTTGCGCGTGTGAGTGATTTTCCCGCGAAGCCTTCTTCGCCACTGGTAATCAAACAGTTAACGGTGATGATCTCATGAGCCAAAGCTCCGCGGCACTCATTCCATCGAGGCCGACGACCGGCCCGACCTTCCACTGGTGGCGTGCCATTATCCCGGTGGCGATCACGCTGGTGCTGGCGGCGCTGCCGCCGCCTCCTGGCCTCGCACAACACGCGTGGCTGTACTTTGCCCTGTTCGCCGGCGTGATCGCGGCACTGGTGACCGAGCCGCTGCCGAATCCGGCCGTCGGCCTGATTGGCCTGGCCCTTGCGGGATTGCTGTCGCGCTACGTGCTGTTCGCGCCGGCCGACCTTGCGAAGCCCGGCTTCAAATTGACCAGCCAGACGATCAACTGGGCGCTGTCGGGATTCTCCAGCACCACGGTTTGGCTGGTGGGGGGCGCGTTCATGTTCGCGCTTGGCTACCAGAAGAGCGGACTGGGGCGGCGCATCGCGCTGTGGCTGGTGCGCGCACTGGGGCGCAGCACGCTGCTGGTCGGCTACGCCACGACACTGGCAGACGCCGTGCTGGCGCCGTTCACGCCATCGAACACCGCGCGCAGCGCCGGCATCATCTTCCCGATCGTCAACAACCTGCCGCCGCTTTATGGGTCGAGTCCGAACGATGCTTCGGCGCGGCGGTTCGGCGGCTACATCATGTGGACGACATTCGCAGCGGGCTGCATCACCAGCTCGCTGTTCATGACCGCCTGCGCCCCCAACTTCCTGGCGATCGAGTTCATCGAGAAGATCGTGCACGTGCGCATCAGCTACCTTCAATGGATGCAGGCATCGCTGCCGTTCGCGCTGCCGCTGCTGCTGGCGCTGCCGTTGCTCACCTATGTGCTGTATCCGCCAGAGGTGAAGCGCAGCGGCGAAGCGAGCCTGTGGGCACGGAACGAACTGCGCCGTATGGGCAGAATTTCCCATCGCGAGATCATCCTGGCGGCGCTGGTCACCGCGGCCATCGTGCTATGGGTGGTCGGGACAAATCTGCTCGATGCGACGCTCACCGCGCTGATCGCGGTCGCGCTGATGCTGGTCTGCGGCGTAGTCACCTGGGATGACATGGCGAAGAACCATTCGGCTTGGACCACGCTGATGCTGCTGGCCACACTGGTGACGCTGGCTGACGGTTTGTCGCGCGCCGGTTTCGTCAAGTGGTTCGCCGAGTTCGTGGCCGCGCATGTCGGCGGATACTCGCCGACGTTGATCCTGGTGTTGCTGGTCGCGGTTTACTTTTTGTCACATTATCTGTTTGCGAGTCTGACTGCCCATACGACGGCGATGATGCCGCTGATGCTGGCGGCAGGCATGGGTATCCAGGGGCTGCCGGCGCCGACGCTGGCGATGGCCCTGGCGCTGACCACCGGGATCATGGGCGTGATCACGCCCTATGCCACCGGCCCTGGCCTCGCCTATTACAACAGCGGCTATCTGCCGCCGGCCGACTTCTGGCGCCTGGGCACCATCTTCGGCCTGATCTTCCTGGCAGCACTGCTGGCGATCGGGGTGCCGCTGCTGGTGATTGGTTCCTGATCGATCGGCTGATCAGCGCATGCCCGTCATCTTGTCCCATTCACGCACATACTGGGTGTGGGTCTTCAGGAAGCTATCCCAGTCGGTCGGCGCCAGTACCTTGAACTCGGTGATCGGGATGCCGCCTGTGGGCGGCGGCACGTCGTTGCGCGGCGAATAGAGTGCGGTCGCGTCAACCAGCGCCTTCTGCCCCGGCACGCCGAGGATCCAGTCCATGAAGAGGCGCGCTGCCTGCGGGTGCGGCGGGTTCTCCAGGATTCCGTAGACACCGGGCGTGGCAGTCAGGCCTTCCGGTGCATTGACGAAGGCGATCGGCGCGCCTTTGGCCTTGAACTGCAGGTAACCGGAGTACTGCGCGGTGGAGATCACCTTGTCCTGGCCGTTCACCGTGCGATCGAACTGCTGGACATAAGAGTCGAAAGCTCGTGGGTCGAGCTCGGCAAATTTCTTCCAGTAGTCCTCGCCGTAGATCTGGCGGATCTCGTACCAGGTGACGTGCTGCAACCCGGAATTGGAGACCTTGACGTTGATCACGTCCTTCCACTTTGGATCGAGCAGGTCTTTCCAGCTCTTTGGTGCCTGGTCCGCAGGGACAAGATTCGGGTTGTAGGCGATGCCCGCGACGACGATGACGCCCCAGGTCCACAGCCCTTCAGGATTACTCTTATATTCCGGCTTATAGGCGGCAAGCTCCGGCGAAGCGTATGGCACATAGCCTTTCCGCTTCTGGAAATCGAGCACGAAGCTCATGTCGGTGATCTGCATGACGTCCGCGAGGTACTGCTTCGCCTGACGCTCGGCATTTACCTTGGCGTAAAGCGCACCCGCCTGCAGGCGCACGTAGTTGGTGGCGATCTTGGGGAACATCTTGTGGAATTCCCCAAGGTATTGCGCCATGTTGGTTTCAGGATCGGTGCTGTAGAGGATGAACTGACCTTCCTTCTCCGCGGCTTCCACATCGGCGCAGGTCCTGAAACCGTTCATCTGCTTTGGATTATCGCAGGCCGCCGCCCAGGCCGAGGACGCAAGCAGCGCGGCGGACGCGGCCACGGTTACCGAACGCAACCAGTTCATCGTTTCCTCCAGGTCCTTTGAGGGCCGGCTAATTGTTCAGGATCGCGACCGCGCGCGTCCAGCCGGCGGAGGCGCGATGCACTCTTACCGGGAAACACACGACCTCGAACCCGTTGGCCGGAAGCACTTCCAGATTGTGCAGCTTTTCGAGATGCGAATAGCCGATTTCACGACCTGCGCGGTGGCCTTCCCAGATCAGTCCGGCGTCACCGGTCTCAGCCACTCTGCGCCGCGTATGTGAGAAGGGTGCGTCCCAACTCCAGCCGTCGGTGCCGACCAGCCGCACGCCTTGGTCCAGCAGCCAGAGCGTCGCCGCCTTGCCCATGCCGCAGCCGGAGTCGACATAGTCGTCCTGTCCGTATTTGGCTCCGGCGGACGTGTTCACCACCACGATCTCCAGCGGCTGCAGCGTGTGGCCGATGCGTTTCAACTCTGCCTGCACGTCGCCAGGTGTGGCGACATAGCCATCCGGCAGGTGGCGGAAATCGAGCTTCGCGCCCGGCTGGAAACACCACTCCAGCGGCACCTCGTCGATGCGCCAGGACGGCTCGCCGCCAGGCTTCAGCCGATGGTTCATTGTGGAGAAGTAGTGATACGGCGCATCGAGATGCGTGCCATTGTGCGTGCTGATGGCGACGCGTTCGACCGCCGCATACTCACCGTCCGGCAATTGATCGACGCGGATGCCCATGTACTCCGCCATCGCCGGCGCAGTCGCGTGGTGATCGAGGTACTCGATCTGCGGCAGCATGTGCGGCGGGTCGCTCTTGATGCCTGCCATCAGTGGCGAGGAGATGTCGACAAAGCGACGTGGCATCACACACGCTCCCACATCGTCATCGCTTGGGCTGTGCCGCTGGCGATGGCCGGCAAGGTCCCCCGGGACGAGCCCGGGGGCATGGGCCGCCATGACGCGCAGGTGGCCATCATTCGGCGGCCTTCATCAGCTTCGACGGATCAGCGCCGACACGGCCGGTATCGCCGGCCTCGGCATGCGCGAGGCGGAAATCATAACGCACGGCTTTCAGGCCGGGAATCGGCGAGTCCGGATCCTCCTTCGCATTTACCACCAGCGAACCGGACACACCGAACACGGTATCGGAGTCGATGTGCTCGTCGTCGGCGAAATACAGCGCCGTGACCAGCTCGCGATATCCTTCGCAACCGATGAGGAAGTGGATGTGCGACGGCCGGAAGCCGTGGCGATTCTGCTGGCGGACCATCTCACCGACCGGGCCATCCATCGGAATGGAATAGCCAAGCGGCCGCACGGTGCGGAAGTGATAATGGCCATCGGCGTCGGCGCGGAAATTCGCCCGCAGGTCCATCACCTCGGCAGCATTCTCCGCCTGCAGGTCATAGAGCCCGTGCTCGCTGGTCTGCCACACCTGCACCAGTGCGTTCGGTATCGGTGCGCCTTGGTTGTTGGTAATGCGGCCATAGATCACGATCTCCGGCACCGAAGGTTTGGCGACGATGCTGGCACCGCGTGGCAACTCGGGCGCGCCTTCGCGATAGAACGGACCAAGCAGGCTGCTCTGCGTGCCGAGTTCGCGTGCCTTCTTGTCGTGCATTGCGTTGACCAGCGCGCTGACACCCAGCACATCGGCCAACAGGATAAACTCCTGGCGGAACGGCGTGCAGGCCTGACCGACCGCGGTCAGGAACTGAATGCCGGTCAGCCATTCGGCAGGCGTCAGCCGCACCTCACGGGCGAATGCGTGCAGGTGGCGCACGGCGGCGTCCATGATCTCCTTCAACCGCGGATCGGGCGTCTTCGCCATCTGCGCGAGAGCGGCTTCGGTGACGGTGAATTCGTCAAGGTCCTGCATTGGACGCTCCTGTGGCTCGGTCGGCGCAGCATACCGCATCCCCCCTGGCGTGCCACTCCGGCGCACCATAGGATGCCGGCAAAGCAATCAACCGGGAGGTATCGTTGGATGCTGGGTAGGCGCCTTGCCCTTGCCGCCGCCGCGGCCCTTGTATGGATCGCGCCGGTGCGGGCCGAGAACCCGATTACCATCGGCTTCGGCATGGCGCTGACCGGAGGGCTCGCCCCGATCGGCAAGGCAGCGCTGCTGGCGATGCAGATCTGGGAAACCGACATCAACGCCAAAGGCGGCCTGCTGGGACGGCCAGTCAAGCTGGTCTATTACGACGATCAGTCAAATCCGGCAACGATACCCGGCCTCTACACCAAGCTGCTTGACGTCGACAAAGTGGACCTGGTGATCAGCGGCTATGCCACCAACATGATCGCGCCGGCGATGCCGATCATCATGCAGCACAATCGGACCTTCCTCAGCCTGTTCGGCCTCGCGGTGAACAGCGAGTTCAAATATCCCAAATACTTTTCGTTCACGCCGACTGGTGGGCCGGAGCCAAAGCAGAGTTTTGCCGCCGGCTTCTTTGCCGTGGCAATGGCGCAGACTCCGAAGCCGCAGACGCTGGCCATGGTGGGCGCCGATGCTGAGTTCCCGCACAATGCGATGGAGGGCGCGCGGGTGCTGGCGAAGCAGGCGGGATTGAAGATCGTCTATGACAAGACCTACCCGCCGACCACGACTGACTACACGCCGATCGTCCGCGCGATACAGGCCACCAATCCCGACATTGTGCTGGTCTGCTCCTATCCACCCGACACAGTGGGCATGATTCGCGCGGCCCACGAGGTCGGGCTGAAGACCAAGCTGTTCGGCGGCGGCATGGTTGGTCTGCAGAGCACTGCGATCAAGGTGCAGCTTGGTCCACTGCTGAACGGCATCGTCGATTATGACTACTGGTTGCCATGGTCGCGCCTCTCGAGCGACGAAAGCAAGGAATTCCTCAAGAAGTACCAGGCTCAGGCACCGTCGGCCGGCGTCGACCCGTTAGGCTATTACCTGCCGCCGTTCGCCTACGGGTACCTGCAGGTGCTGCAGCAGGCCGTGGAGGGCATCAAGGGTGTGGATCAGGACAAGCTCGCCGACTACCTGCGGACCCATACGTTTACGACCGTCGTCGGCGACGTGAAGTTCGGCCCCAACGGCGAATGGTCCGAGCCGCGGGTGAACGAGGTGCAGTTCCAGAATATCAAGGCGAACGACATCGAGCAGTTCAAGGATCGGAAGACCGAGGTGATTCTCTGGCCGCCGGAGCTGAAGACCGGCGACCTGATGTATCCGTACAGCGAGGTCAGGTAGCTGCGGGTTCCATACGTCGACGTGTGTACGATCCGTCCATCGCGCGCCTGACGCCTTCGCTAGTGCCGGCTTTCAGTGAAAGTCGGCACGTCACTCTTTAGTTTGAGTATCCGATTCACGCGGCGGATCGTGTGTCGCACGCGACTCACGCTCCTCTGCGATCGGATACTAGAGGGCCGAGGCGGTTGCTGGTCGCGGCGCGGCGCTTTTAGCGGGCGCCGCTTCTGCCGAAGAGGCATGTCCCTCCCGAAACCTTCAATGCGATTTCAGCAGGGTGAGAACGCTCTATCCGGCTGCAATCCAGTCGACGACACGTTCCGCGATCATGATCACCGTTGCGTGCAAGCCGCCCGATCTGGGGATGCGCGGCACGACCGACGCATCAGCGACCCACAAGGCGTCGATGCCCTTCACCCTGCAATATTGGCTCACGACAGCCATCGGATCGGAGTCCGGACCCATCCTGCAAGTCCCCGACACATGCCTGGCTGTGCCCACGGTCTTGCGTATCCAGAGGTCGAGGGCATCGTCGTGGCCAAGAATCTCATCTGACGGATGGATCCGGTAATCGACCACGTCTTTATATGCGCTCGATCCCAGTAGTCCGATTGCCAGTCGGACGCCATCTCGGACCCGCCGAATGTCGTTAGGATGCTGAAGGTAACGGTAGTTGAAAGACGGCTGAACATCGGGATCGGCTGAGGCCAATTTGACGTATCCAGCGCCATCAGGCAGCCCAAGCGTGCAGGAAATTCGGGCGACCAGCTCAGGAG
This sequence comes from Acetobacteraceae bacterium, assembly GCA_024280945.1. Lineage (GTDB taxonomy): Bacteria > Pseudomonadota > Alphaproteobacteria > Acetobacterales > Acetobacteraceae > JAMXLO01. Next base: position 7,086 of record JAMXLO010000116.1, on the reverse strand, counting down.
GAACGCCACCGTTCAGATACTTGTTTCGCACGCCCGGGACACGCTCCTGCCGCGTGTCGACCACAGGGCTGGTCCTGAGCACCATATCATTGATGGCGCTCGATCCTTGGGCCGTGTAGTGCAAACAGAAGTGAACCGCGTCGGTATGTGCAGCAAGTGAAATGCCGTCTTTAACCTTGAAGGTTACTTGCGCACTCAGGTGATTCCAGAGGTTCTGGCCTACGCCGGGCAGATGAACGACCGCTGGAATCCCGAATTGCTGTAGTTGGTCTTCGGGGCCGATGCCCGAGAGCATGAGCAGGTGGGGAGATCTGATCGCCCCGGCGCTCAGAACGACCCGGTCCGCTTCGATTTCGAACACCTTCCCACCGCTGTCGGCTATCACGCCGATGGCCCTCCCGTTCCTGATTGCAATCTTGCGGACGAATACGCCGCCCCGCACTGTCAGGTTCAGGCGGTCGCGCACGGGATTGAGATGCGTCATGGCAGTACTCATTCGCACGCCATTCAGGTTGTTCGAGGGGGGCACACCAAGTCCGGCTGGGTGCAGACCATTGGTATCGTTGGTCGCAGCAAACCCCGCTTGCATGCAGGCGGCGTGGAACGCCTGCTGGATGGCAGGCCATGGGCCCGACTGACGGCGCCTGACGGGCATCGGTCCATCCGAGCCATGACAATAGTTGTCCTTAATGTCGAGATCGCGCTCCGATTTGCGGAAGTACGGCAGAACCTTGTCATATGACCATTCATCGTTGCCGAGCGCAGCCCAGGAATCGAAGTCCTCCGGGAAACCCCTTTGCATAGCCTGGCCGTTGATAGATGAACCTCCGCCGATCACCTTGCCTTGCGCAACGTGAATTTCCCCCTGCTCTTCAGTAATGATCCCGCGCAAGGCCCAGTTATGCTGCGAGTCTTGGGCTTCAGCAAAGCGCGTGTGGCCGAATTTGATTTCGTCCGGAATATTGGTTGGATCAGGGTAATCCGGTCCAGCTTCGAGCAACAGCACAGAAGTCTGTGCGTCGGCCGCCAACCGGCCGGCCAACACCGATCCCGCCGCACCGCCACCAATAATAACCACATCGTATTTCATCAATTTCCCCCCTTGACCGGGGCATCTATCCCGGCGTCACACTGGCTACACTCAGAAAGCGAAGGTCAGGCGTTGCGCTGCCAGCAGGAAGGAGAGGTCGGGCCGCGTCAAGCGCAGGCAGCGCAGGCTGGCTTCGATCGCGGCGGAGAACGCCTTCGACCTCGGCGAGCATGTGGGTTTCCAAAGTTGCACCTGCTGTTTACTTGAACGGGCTCGGCAGACAGCATCGCCTGCGCTCTCCGCCGTACCGGTAGGCCGGTGAAATGAACACCCACGCCCACGGAAGCGGTGCCTGCTGATAATTGCCTACGCCTTGGACATCCGCGCCAGAGACTTCATGCACCGGACGATGTGACTTCCTATCCGCCGAACAGATCGGCGATGCGGTCGGCCGGCCTGATGGATATCCGCTTCATCGATCGCGACCTCGGCGCCGGATGGCGACTGCGGCGTGGCGAATTCTGCGGCTTGGCGCCGGCGCTGCCCTAAGGCAGGCCTTGCGTGCAAAGCCGGGTTTTGTTCTCGGCTGCCCGATGCTAAGTCCTTATCGCCTTCGACGGAGAGGTGCCGGAGCGGTCGATCGGGGCGGTCTCGAAAACCGTTGTACTCTTATGGGTACCGAGGGTTCGAATCCCTCCCTCTCCGCCGGCGTTCCCAACTAATCCTCTGATAGGACTGATATTTTACTCGGCCGCCGCCAAGCGGCATACACTCTGGCATACACTTTGCGCATTGTGCCTGCGAAGCTGGATCCATGCCACAGGCGTTTCCTCCGATCCATGTTGGCTATGTGACGGCGGCTTTGCTCAAAATCGACCTGTTGCAAAAAAATAGAACATTCTGCTCAACAATGGCTCCTTGAGCGAGCCGAAATGATCGCAGCGGCAGGGGCTTTGAGTCCGGCGGCGATCGGTCACCCGCCGCTAAGCGGCGCCCGAACAGCGAGGACGCGGGGAATCCCGGTGTCCCGTACGGGATGGGACGCCATCGCAGGATGAACCTCAGATTCCCCGTGGTTTATGCTCATCTAGGCCCGCGGCGTCGTCAATCACGTCGTCAATATGTCCCCACGCATAAACTGGGCGGGGCCGAAGAAGCCTATTGATGGCCGGCGGCATGGACCCCCCGATCGCTGGCGCTCGCGCCACGCGCTGATGAGGCATTGGCCGCTGAGGGAACATCACAAGAACACCCAACCTGCAAGACAGCGGATTTGATCCGGAACCGCTCAGGCGGCGGCGCGTTTTGGTGTATGCCTGCGGTCTGCCGCGAGGCCAATGGCCACGGGAGGACGCGAGCATTTGTCGCGGGTGGCGCGGCTGGGTGAATGCATGAGCCGCGTCCCGGTTGCCTACGTGCAGCCAGGAGAAGCGCCCATGTCCGTTGATACGGGCGGTTAGGGGTTCCTGATAGTGCAACCGAAGATGACTTGCGACACCGGACGCGGGTCATTCGCCTCCACGCAGCACGCGTTGGGCAGCACGCGTTGGGGAGATCATGCTTCCCGAGAACTGAAAGTTCTCGCCAGACGAGTTGGAAGCCTCAGCAGCGGAGCGAGAAGTAGCGTGATCGCAGCCGGCCAACGCCCCAGATAGGCAATGGACCAGCGAACTCCGCCACTGGTTCGGTCGCTGCGCATCAGCCACCTGAGAATGCGGCCAAGCGCGGCAGGCCGCACATGCGCCTGACGGCCCGCGCCAGCCTCGACGACCGCTGTCGCGAATGTGGCCTGCCTTGCGCAGTTGCTCCGGCGACTCGGCGATAGTGCTGGTCGCCACCTGCTCTTTGACGCCGCAGCCACGCTGCGACGACCTATAAACTATCGAAGCGCTTCACCGCGACGACCGCATTTGTCCCGCCGAATGCGAAGGCATTGCTAATGGCGGTACGGATTGGACGGGCTCGCGCACAGCCGGGTGTCACGTCGAGATCGCATTCGCGATCAAGTTGCTCAATGTTGATCGTGGGTGGAACAATACCGCGTCGGATCGCCTCGATAACGGCGATCAACTCGAGCGAACCACTCGCGCCGAGCGCGTGGCCGTGCATTGATTTCGTTGAGGAGATCGACAGGCGCTTGGCTTCGTCGCCGAATACCGACTTGATGACTTTAATCTCGGTAATGTCGTTCGCGACCGTGCCGGTGCCGTGGGCATTGATATAGTCAATGGCATCGACGGAGAGGTTGGCGTCGGCGAGACACGTCCGGATCGCGTTGGCCGCGCCTTCGAGCGTCGGAGCCACGAGGTCAGCCGCATCGGCGCTCATCCCCACGCCAGCGATCTGCGCCAGAATCTCGGCCCCGCGTGCCTTGGCGTGATCCGCCCGTTCGAGCACCACCATGCCCGCCCCCTCCGCGAGCACAAGTCCTTTGCGATCCCGGTCAAACGGTCGGCAAGTGTCTGGCGCCATGACGCGCAGCGCCTCCCATGCCTTCAGGATTCCGTAGGTCAGTGGCGCCTCCGTTCCGCCCACGATCGCTGCATCGATGACAGAGTTGCGAAGCAGCCACACAGCGGTAGCGATCGCGTGGTTGGACGACGCACACGCCGAAGAGACGGTGAAGACAGGGCCTCGGATGCCATATGCCATGCTAATCTGGCTTGCCGGCGCGCTGGGCATGACGCGCGGCACAGTGAACGCATTCGCGCGCTTCGCGCCTTCGAGATAAATCTTTCCATACAGTTCGTCGATCGCCTCTCCTCCTGCCGTACCGACGCCAACCACGCAGCCGGCCCTGTGTCCGCCGTTCTCGAACGACAGACCGGACTGTGCCAATGCCTGCTGCGCAGCGACAATCGCCAGTACGCTGAAGCGGTCCAGCATCGGTAACTTGCGGGCATCGAGCATGTGACGAGGATCAGGTGCGGGAACGGCACCGACGATCGAGACCTTCAAATCGGACGGCGAAGGCTCGGAGAGCTTGCCGAGACCGCAACGTCCGTCTTGCAGAGCCGACCAGAATGCCTCCACCGAATGGCCAAGTGCCGAAACACACCCAGCGCCAGTGACCACGACGGGCTCATGCTCCACTGCGGCGTCCCTCAAGGCCGAGCGAGTGACCCAACTCAACAAGGTTCGCGACAGTTTTGTAACTGTTCCAGGCTTCGACCGCATCCACCGGTATGGTCACGTCGTACTCGTCTTCGATCGTCATAATGATCTCGACCAGATCGAGTGACGTCACGCCCAGTTCCGACAATGCCGACTCCGGCGTGATCGCCGACGGGTCCAACTGGGCCTGTTTGGCAATTATCCCCCTGAGCACGTCTTCTATCTTCTCTCCCATGGTCTCCCGCCATTGTTGTCTGTGTTGGCTTGGAGGCCTTCAACACCTCCCGATCTAACCTCGGTCAGTCGAGCCACAAGCCGTCGAACGCGGCGCATCAGCTTCAGATTCTCCATTGCCTCAGCGCGCGGCACCGCTGGATATCCGGCATATACAGCACCAGCCGGGACGTTGGTTCCAACGCAGGCTGCGGCAGCCACAACTGCCCAAGCTCCGATCTTCAGGTGATCGGCGACCCCAACTCGCCCTCCGAGCACCGCGCCATCACCGACGATCACACCGCCAGCGAGGCCGACCTGTCCACACAGCAGGCAGTCCACACCGATCTCGACGTTATGGCCAATCATCACGAGATCATCGATCTTAGTTCCTGAACCTATACGTGTTGGCTTTAGCGTGCCACGGTCGATGGCGGTAAGCGCGCCGACCTCGACATCATCGCCTATCTCAACGATCGACAGCGTGTGGACCTTCTGTAGTTCGTTGCGCTCGGACTTGGCCAGCGCACCGCTGCCCGCGCCTTGGGCCGCTTCGAGCGCACCTGGGCGCGTCGGCACAAAGCTGAACCCGTCCGCACCGATCGACGCGTTATGGTGGAGGACAGCGCGGTCGCCTACGCGGCATCCCCAGCCAATGCGAACGCCAGGATAGACGAGGCAATCTGTGCCGAGTGTGGCTCCGGCAGCAAGCGTCGCTTGCGACAGGATTGTTGAGTGCGGCCCGACGGATGCGCCGGGACCAATCACCACCAAAGGGCCAATTGTCGCGCCTTCTCCGATCACCGCATCGGGTGCGACCACGGCGCTTGGATGCACGCCCGGTTGAACATCGGGACGATACCGGAAAACATCCGTGATCTTCGGTAGACTGGAGCGAGAGCCGCGTACAACGATCACAGTCTGAAATCGCTGATCCGGGAACTTCGCACCCTCTAAAACGAGTGCGATCTTTGCTCGGCTCTCATCCAAGATTCTGATTGTATCTGGTGAGACCGCGATCGCGACATCGCCGTCGCAGGAGGCTTCCAGCGGGTGCACCGCGCGGGAGACCTCAGCATCGGCACGACCGATCAAGCGCCCATCCAAGGCTGCCGCCAACGCATGCGCTCTCATCGTCGGCGTGCTGATCCGTGGTTCGCAGCAATCAGCACGGGACGCGGGTACTCGAGACACGTTCCATATCAGCGTTCTCCGGGACACGAGCGTCGCAACTCTGCGCAGACGCCGGCCGATATTGCAACGGCCAGCCGGCTCGATGTCACCAGGTTGTCGGGTACACCCGAGAGATGTGCTCTTCGCCGCCGGTTGTGATGCGTTGAGCAAATCCGGCCTGAAGCCGCGAATGCCAAGGCCGGATGCGGTAGTATGTCCATAGCCGGGGGCACGGCGCACCGCTCAGTAGTGCAGAGCGACAATCCAACCGCCAGACACTACATTTAGCTCAGCCCTTCTTCAGACGCCAATGATGCTGGCACGTCCTGTCAAACACGTCAGCTTCGATCGAGTCGTCAGTCACGCGACCCTCGATCAGCACAGTGCCACCTCCGGCGCCCTCATAAATCACCGTGAATGAACCATCCCGGCGCGGATGGCGGCGGTTTTGGCGTTTACTGATGGTGCTACAGCGGCCCCAGTAACTCCGCTCGTGCCAGACCATGCTTCATCAGCGGAGGCTCGTAAAACCATCCAGCCCTTCGACACTGGAGTGGTCCTCGTTCAGAACCGTGCTCGCGCTGGCGGTGCTCAACGGACGGGCACCCGATCCGCCGGTGCGGCCAACCGGGCGGGTGGGTTCAATAGCAATGACTTCCACAGGAACGTGTCCAGCACACGGACCTCAAATGCGGCCGCCAGCCGGAACGTAAACGTCAATGCGAACCGCAATGTGAACGTGAGTGGCGGTTGCTGCTATGGCAATTACGACACTGGTCCGAATTGGGGTGGCGTCGCCGCAGGCGTTGCGGTTGGTGCGGTGGTTGGCGCGGCAGTCAACTCCGCCGCCAGTTCGCCTACATACGCTGCGCCTCCGCCGACTTATCCGCCCGGTTACGTAACCCCGCCGCCATATTGATGGCTGAGTCTCCGGGACAACACCAACCTGAGTGCCACCGCCAGCGGCGCAGTGGTATGCGAGTGCGCTCGTTTCCTGTCAGTCGGACGGCCAATTCAATTCGGGGACAAGTTTATAAGCGTAGTCCGGCTGCTTGTAGCCATGTGCCTTCTGCCGGTCCGGCAGTTCGATCCTCTCGCGCGGCAGTTTCTCGTAGGGGATATGCTTCAGCAGGTGCGTGATGACATTCAGCCGCGCCCGCTTCTTGTCGTCGGAGTGCACCACATACCACGGCGCCCACGGCGTATCCGTGGCCTGGAACATTTCGTCGCGTGCCCGTGAATAGTCGTACCAACGGCTGTACGACTTCAGGTCCATTGGCGACAGCTTCCATGTCTTGCGTCCGTCGTCCATGCGCGATTCTAGCCGTCGCGTTTGCTCCGCCTCGCTGACCTCCAGCCAATACTTCAACAAGATGATTCCCGAATCGACCATTGCCCTTTCGGTCAAAGGCGCCAGTTGTAGGAAGCTTTTCGCCTGCTCGTCGGTGCAGAAGCCCATCACGCGCTCAACGCCAGCGCGGTTGTACCAGCTACGGTCGAAGATCACGATTTCGCCCGCCGCCGGGAAGTGCGGGATGTAACGCTGGACGTACATC
>JAMXLO010000115.1 GCA_024280945.1 Acetobacteraceae bacterium | reverse complement strand
AGCACGGCGGCAGCATCACCGTCGCCAGCAAGGTCGGCGAATACAGCGAGTTCACGATACGGCTGCCGGGTCATAGCTGAAGCGACTGCCAGCAGTTACCGAACTCGTGGATCAGGCCGCCGCGCGCTGCGGTGCCGCTATCGCATCCTCCAGAATCATTGCTGCCGCCTTCTCGCCGATCATGATGGTCGGCGCGTTGGTGTTGCCGCCGACTGCGACCGGCATGATCGACGCGTCGGCGACGCGCAGCCCATCGATTCCGTGCACGCGCAGCCTTGGATCGACCACGGTATTCGGACCATGCCCCATGGCACAGGAACTGGTGGGATGCTGGTTGGATACACCGCTCTCACGCACATAGGCTGCCAGAGCATCATCGCCCGTGACCGACGGCCCCGGCTGCAGTTCCTCCGCAACGTACGGCTTCAGCGCGGGCTGCTCGGCAATCTTTCTGGCCAGGCGGATCCCGAAAATCACCGCCTGCATGTCGTAATCGGTGCGCAGATAGTCGAACAGCACGGCCGGCGGTGCCAGCGGATCAGCGCTGGCAAGTCGCACCGTCCCACGGCCGTCCGGGCGCAGATGCACGGGACTGATGGTGAAGCCAGGAAACGGATGCGGCACGATGCCGTCCCTGTTCCGCTGCAACGTGCTCCACTCGAACATGTTGAGCTGAATGTCGGGTCGTTCCAGCCGCGGGTCGCTGCGGGTGAAGACACCGGCATGGATGCCGTTGCTTGCCATGGGACCAGAGCGGAACAACGCATAGCGTACACCCGCGGAGAGCTTCCGCAGTTTGCTGCGCTCCAGGTCGTTGAGCGTGATCGCCTTGCTGCACCGCCACGCAACATACGAGTTGAAATGATCGTGCAGGTTCGATCCGACGCCCGGCATGTCACGGACGACCGAAATACCCATGTCCATCAGGTGCTGCGCCGGCCCAAGCCCCGAAAGCAGCAGCAGCTGCGGCGATCCGTAGGCACCGCCGGACACGATGACCTCGCCGCGTGCTCGCGCCGTCTCGCGGCCACTCGCTGTGTGAAATTCGACACCCACCGCGCGGTTGTTCTCGATCAGCACCCGCGTCGCATGGGCGCCCGTGCGGATCACCAGAGTGTCGCGGTTGCGCGCCGGACGCAGATAGGCCTGCGCCGCGCTCCACCGGCGGCGGTTGAGCGTGGTGGTCTGGTAGTAACCGCAGCCCTCCTGCTGCGCGCCGTTGAAATCGCGGTTGCGCGGGATGCCGGCCTGCACGCAAGCCTCCAGCATCGCATCGGCCAACTCGAACTGGGCGGGCTGATCGCTGACGTTCAAGGGACCGCCGACGCCGTGGAACTCATCGGCACCACGCGTCTGATTCTGGGCCTTCTTGAAGAAGGGCAGGACCGAATCCCAATCCCATCCTTCGCAGCCTCGCTGGCGCCACTCATCGTAGTCGGCGTGATTGCCGCGGATGTACACCATGCCATTGATCGAACTGGAGCCGCCCAGCGTCTTGCCGCGCGGCAGATAGAGCCGGCGATTGTTGAGCTGCGGCTGCGGCTCGGTCTCGAAGCGCCAGTTCACGATCGGGTCGACATAGGTCTTGGCATATCCGAGCGGGATATGGATCCACGGGTTGCGGTCACGCGGCCCCGCCTCGAGCAACAGCACGCGATAGCGCCCGGATTCGGAAAGGCGTGATGCCACCACGCAACCTGCAGAGCCCGCACCCGTGACGATGTAGTCATAGGAGTCGCCAGAAAGCGCCATCAGCCTTGTTTCCTCCGCATCCAGGCGAAATACGCTGCGCTGCCGTCGGTTATGTCAAGGCGATAGGCGCTTGATGGTCGGTGTCCCACCGCTTGTCTCCGCGCTCGTATTGGGATCAGCTACGTTCGCGACCTCCTGATCCCGGCGAAATAGGCATCGATGGCGTCCTTCATCGCCTGCACCAGAACATTCCTGTGTCCCGCTCGCTTGAGCAGTGCCTCGTCCTGACGGTTGGACAGAAAGCCCATCTCCAACAGCACGCTTGGGATATCGCGCGAGGAGAGCACATAGAGATGTCCTGTTCGTGCTGGCGTCGCAACCATTCGCACATCATCGTTAAGCTGATCGATCATGCTGTACTGCAGCCACGCGGACCCGGGTACCGCCTGCGGTGCCGGCGTCGCAAGCGCTTCGGCGATCTGACCCGCGCTTCCGGCCCCGGTGGCGAGGTGCGTCGTCTTCTCGCCACTGCGCACATAGACGCTGGCGCCGCGCGCCTGCCGGTCCGGCGACGCGTCAGCGTGGATGGCTATCATTAAATCGGCATCGTGGCTCCGGGCGAACGCGACGCGGCTCGCGAGTGAGACGGAACGATCGCCAGTTCGGGTGAGCGCGACCCGGTAACGACCGCTGGCCACGAGCAGGCGGCGGAGTTCGAGAGCCGTCGCGAGTGTGACAGTTTTCTCCAATGTGCCGGAGACACCGATCGCGCCGGGGTCGGATCCTCCGTGCCCGGGATCGATCACGATCAACGGTCTGGCGTCGTCTCGCTTTGGCGCACCTGCCGAGATATGCCGACTGGAACGGGACGCGTGCTTTGCTTGTGTGTGCCGCTTGCTGTGGACCGTCCGCCCTGCGTGCTTACTCGTGGGGTGGACCGCCTTATGCGAGACGGCCTTGTGGTGCACCGCCGCATGGTGCTGTCGCGGGATGTCAGTACGCCCCGCATAGGCCGGAGCCGTCAGCAATGCACACACCACGCCGAACAGAACGGTGCGGCGGACCGGCATTATACGCTCCCCGCCGATTGCCGGCAGACAAAGATGGCAATCGTCAAATCACAGATGGCTCTCTCTGCCGGCATGCTCCCCCTCACCCTATGATAACTTTCACTCTCTGTTTACCAATATACTAGTCAACGTAAGAGCTTAACCGAAGACTTTGTGATGCCGGATGCAGCAGGCTGAAATTCGTGTCCGCGGACGGGTGCAAGGGGTGGGTTTCCGCCCCACCGTCTGGCGCCTTGCACAGGAGTGCGGCCTCTCGGGCGACGTGCGGAACGATGCCGAAGGTGTGCTGATCCGCGTGACCGGCGAGCACGCGGCCATCGTCGACCTGGTCGACCGACTGAAGCGAACTCCCCCGGCTCTGGCACGCATCGATCTCGTCGAGATCATGCCAGGCACCGTGTCCTGTGACGCGGGCTTTCGAATCGTGGACAGCACCAAAGGCAGCGCACGAACAGAAATTACTCCCGATTCGGCCATCTGCGGCGAATGCGCCCGCGAGGTATTGGACCCCGCGCAGCGACGGTATCGCTACCCCTTCGCCAACTGCACCCATTGCGGACCACGCTTCAGCATCATTCGCGCCATACCTTACGACCGCGCCGCGACAACGATGGCACCCTTCCGTCTCTGCCCAGCGTGTGCCGGGGAGTATCGGAACCCGGCGGATCGACGCTTCCATGCCGAGGCGATTGCCTGCGAAGCATGCGGTCCGCAGGCCCGGCTGGTACCGCACATCCCGTCAAACGATGTGCCAGACACCGCAGCGTGCTTGCTGCGCGACGGACACATCGTCGCTGTGAAGGGGTTGGGTGGCTACCAGCTTGCCTGCGACGCGACCAATTCCACGGCGGTGGCGCGTCTACGGACCGCCAAGCGCCGCAACAGCAAGCCATTTGCGCTGATGGCGCGTGACCTCGACGTAATCCGTCGCTACGGCGACGTCTCGACCGAAGAAGCAGCCCTGCTGCAGGGACCATGTGCGCCCATCGTATTGCTCCGGGCGCACGGCTCGCTGTTGCCCGAGGTGATAGCACCTGGCCTGAGGACCTTCGGCTTCATGCTGCCGACGACGCCGCTGCATCTGCTGCTGTTGCAGCATATCGATATGCCTGTGGTCATGACGAGTGGCAATCTGACGGATGCACCGCAGATCATCGGCGACGATGAGGCGCTGACGCTGCTGGGACGCGTCGCAGATTTCGTGCTGACCCACGACCGCGAGATCGCGACGCGGGTCGATGATTCGGTGGTCCGTGTGGTTGCCGGCAAAGCCCGGATGTGGCGGCGCGCACGCGGCTATGCGCCTTCTTCTATCCAGTTGCCCCCTGAGTTCGCGGCAGCACCCGCGCTGCTGGCTGCGGGTGCTCAACTGAAGGCGACCTTCTGTCTACTGCGGGACGGCGTCGCGATCATGTCGCCGCATATCGGTGATCTAGAGGACGCGCGGACATTCGACGACTATCGGCGCGGCATCACCCATCTCTCCGGGCTCTACGATCACGCGCCGACCGCGATCGCGATCGATGCTCATCCGGAATACCTGTCTGCCAAGTATGCGCGCGAGTGTGGTCTTCCGCTGATCGAAGTGCAGCACCATCACGCGCACATCGCCGCATGCCTGGCGGAGAACGGCCGCCCACTCACAGCGGCACCGGTTCTTGGTATCGTGCTGGACGGCCTGGGCTGGGGCGATGATGGCACGATATGGGGCGGCGAGTTCCTGCTGGCTGACTATCGCAGCGCCCGGCGAATGGCAGCATTCCAGCCCGTGGCCATGCCCGGCGGCACAGCGGCCGTGCGCGAGCCGTGGCGCAATCTCTATGCGCATCTCAAGGCCGCAGGGCTGCAGCCCGATGCATCGCATCCGGTCCTCGATGCGATGATCGATAATCAGGTCAACACACCCATGGCCTCGTCATGCGGCCGGCTCTTCGATGCCGTGGCGGCTGCTCTTGGCATTTGCGCTGAACGGCAGAGCCATGAGGGCGAGGCCGCCGCCCGGCTGGAGGCACTGGCCGACGCGCACACGCTGTCGGATGAGGACGATGCGCTCGCCTATCCGCTGAGCATATCGACGCCGTCAGCCGGCAGCATCGCGTGGCTTGGTTACCAGGAGATGTGGCAGGCGCTCACCGCTGATATTTCCCGCGGCACGTCGTTCGGGGTCATTGCGGCGCGTTTCCACAAGGCGATGGCCATCGCCATCGTCGCCATGGCCCGCGCCCTCGCGGGAGTGGAACACTTCGACACGGTGGCTCTGTCCGGCGGCTGCTTTCAGAACGCCATTCTGCTGGAGCAGACCGAGCGGCGCCTGCGCGATGCCAGGTTCGCCGTGCTGGCACACAGCATCGTCCCCTGCAATGATGGCGGCCTCTCGTTGGGGCAGGCTGCCGTCGCTGCGGCGCGGCTCATGGCCGCGGCCTAGGAGAACACAAATGTGTCTCGGCATCCCCGCCCAAATTGTCCGCATTGACGACGCGGAGCGCATGCTCGCCACCGCCGAGGTCGGCGGCGTGCGCCGTCAGGTCAACATCATGTGCATCGTCGATGAGCAGCACGCGCCGGAGGCGTGTGTTGGCGACTGGGTGCTGCTTCATGTCGGCTTCGCCCTCAGTCGTATCGACGCTGCGGAAGCCGCCGAGACGCTGCGCATGCTGGGCGAACTCGGCGAGGTGCAGGCGGAACTCGATGCCATGGGGCAGTCCAGATGAAATACATCGACGAATTCCGCGACCGCGACAAGGCCGCGACGCTGGTGCGCGAAATCAGCAAGATCGCACAATCCTTTCGCCAGGACCGACCGATCCAGATCATGGAGGTCTGCGGCGGCCACACCCACGCGATCTTCCGCTATGGGCTCGAGGGCATGCTGCCCGAGCAGATCGAACTGGTGCATGGCCCTGGCTGCCCGGTCTGCGTCCTGCCGATGGGACGGATCGATGACTGCCTCGCGATCGCCACGCAGCCAGGCGTGATCCTCACGACCTTCGGCGATGCGATGCGCGTGCCGGGATCGCGCGGCAGCCTGCTGCAGGCGAAAGCGAATGGTGCCGATATCCGCATGGTCTACTCGCCGTCGGACGCGCTGACGATTGCGCGCGCCAATCCGGATCGCGAGGTGGTATTCTTTGGTCTCGGCTTCGAGACCACCATGCCGTCGACCGCCTTGACGGTGCTGGAGGCGGAACGCGACGGCATCGGCAATTTCTCGGTGTTCTGCAACCACATCACCATCGTGCCGACGATAAAGGCGATCCTCGACAGCGCGGATTTGCGGATCGACGGCTTCCTGGGCCCTGGCCACGTATCGATCATCATCGGCACAAATCCCTATGAATTCATCGCGCAGCACTATCGCAAGCCTATGGTGGTTTCCGGGTTCGAACCGCTCGACGTGCTGCAGTCGATCTGGATGGTGTTGCGCCAGCTTGCCGAAGGCCGGGCTGAAGTGGAGAACCAATACGCGCGCGTGGTAAGCGCGGGCGGCAATGCAGCGGCGCTGCGTGCCATCGAGAGGGTCTACGAACTGCGCGAGTTCTTCGAATGGCGCGGCCTGGGATCGATCGATTATTCCGGCGTCCGCTTCCGCAAAGCCTATGAACGGTTCGACGCCGAATGCCGGTTCGCCGTGCCCAATGTGCAGATTGCCGATCCGGCGGCGTGCCAGTGCGGCGACGTACTGAAGGGCGCCTTGAAGCCGCACCAGTGCAAGGTGTTCGGCACCGCCTGCACGCCGGAGACGCCGCTTGGCGCGCTGATGGTATCATCCGAAGGCGCCTGCGCTGCCTACTTTCGCTATGCAGCGAAGGCTGCATGAAGACAGTCACGCTCAGTCACGGCGGCGGCGGCAAGGCGATGAAGGACCTGATCGACGAGGTATTCGTCGTTGCATTCGACAACCCGTTGCTGGCGCCGCTCGACGACCAGGCGCGCGTGCCGATGTCGGCGCTGACGCAGCAGGGAAACCGGCTCGCCATCACCACCGATTCCTTCGTCGTCGATCCGCTGGAATTTCCTGGCGGCGATATCGGCAAACTCGCCGTGTGCGGCACGATCAATGACCTGGCGGTCGGTGGCGCGGTTCCGCTCTTTCTGTCGTGTGCTGCGATCATCGAGGAGGGCTTGCCGTTTGACGTATTACATCGCATCGCAAGGTCGATGGCCGTCGCAGCGAGCGAAGCCGGCGTGCAGGTGATCACCGGCGATACCAAGGTCGTGCAACGCGGCGCCTGCGACAAATTGTTCCTGACCACCACCGGCGTCGGCGCAATTCGCGCCGGCATCGAGCTGGCAGCTGATCGCGCACGACCCGGCGACGCGGTGCTGGTCAACGGCGTGCTGGGTGATCATGGCTCGGCCATCCTCGCGGCGCGCGGCGACATGGCGCTTGATGCGCCGATCGACAGCGACTGCGCCGCGCTGCACGGTTTAGTCGGCGCGATTTTGGCCGCGGCTCCCGCGACGCGCTTTATGCGCGATGCAACGCGCGGCGGCATCGCCACCGTACTGAATGAGATCGCACTCGCAGCCAAGTGCGGCATCGAGATCGACGAGGCCGCGGTTCCTTTGCGCGAAGCAGTCAAAGGCTTCTGCGAGATCCTCGGTCTCGATCCGCTGTATCTCGCCAATGAAGGCCGGCTTGTCGCCATTGTCCCTGCGGAACAGGCCGATGCCGCGCTGGCTGCGATGTGCGCACATCCACTCGGCAAGGGCGCATGCCGCATCGGCCAATGCACCGAACGCCGACCGGGCCAAGTGGTGATGCACACGATGCTGGGCGGTCAGCGTATCGTCGATATGCTGATCGGCGATCAGCTCCCGCGTATCTGCTGATGCACGAACTGGCGCTCACGCACGAGATCGTTGCCATCGTCTGCCAGGCGGCGGGCGATCGGCGCGTCCACAGGGTGACGCTGGAGGTCGGCGAACGGTCCTGCGCCACGCCGGAGTCGATCGCATTCTGTTTTGACGTCATCGCCCGCGGCACCTGCGCCGAAGGCGCACGGCTCGACATCTGCCGAACCGATGGTGACGACCTGATGGTGACGACGATGGAAATCGAGGAGGCTGCATGATGTGCGGTCATTGCGGATGCGGCGGGCCTGACCACGAGCACGAGCACGAGGATGGCACGCGGCACAGCCATAGTCATAGTCATGCCCATGGCCACACGCACACGCCAACCACGCTGGTCGAGCTGCAGACCCGCGTGCTGGCGAAGAACGATGCGATCGCGGCGCGCAACCGTGCTTGGTTCGCCGGCCGCGAGATGTTGGCGATAAACCTGGTAAGTTCGCCTGGGGCCGGCAAGACGACACTGCTGGAGCGGACGATCCGGGACCTGCACGGGCAATACGACATTGGTGTGCTCGAAGGCGATCAGGCCACCTCGCTCGACCGTGACCGTGTCGCCGCGACTGGAGCCCCGGTGATCCAGGTGAACACCGGCACAGGCTGCCATCTGGAAGCGGACCAGGTCGCCCGCGGGCTGAACGAACTGCGCCCTGCGCCGCGTTCCATCCTGCTGATCGAGAATGTCGGCAACCTGGTCTGTCCTGCCATGTTCGACCTCGGCGAGCGGGCAAAGGTGGTGATCCTGTCGGTGACCGAAGGTGACGACAAGCCGCTCAAATATCCGCACATGTTCCGCGCCGCGCCGCTGATGCTGATCAACAAGATCGATCTCCTGCCGCACGTGGACTTCGACGTGGCGCGAGTCACAGCGAGCGCACGCGACGTCAATCCGGCCATCGCGGCGATAGGGCTCTCGGCCCGCACCGGGGAAGGCATGCAGCAGTGGTACGATTGGCTGCGGCGTGAATGGACGGTGGCTACCGAGGCCGCTTTCGCCTAGACGCTCCTTCGACCTGCAGGAGCACCCCCGTTGACGGCCGATCGGGTCGCCGAGCCCGCCTATGCCTGGTTGCGCCTCGCGGTCAGCGTTGCGCTGAGCACGCTGGGCGGCATCAGCCTATGGTCGGTGGTCGTGGTATTGCCCGCGGTGCAGGCCGAGTTCGGCGTCGATCGTGCCGCAGCCTCACTGCCCTACACGCTGACGATGATCGGCTTCGCCATCGGCGGCGTCCTCATGGGCCGAGTGGCCGATCGGATTGGCATCATGCTGCCGACGCTGATCGGCGCGGTGGCGCTCAGCCTCGGCTATGTCGCAGCAGCGTACACCGCGACGCTGTGGCAGTTCGCCTTGGTCCAGGGACTGCTGATCGCCATGTTCGGCGGCGCCGCATCATTCGGACCGATCGTCGCCGACATCTCGCACTGGTTCACCCGCCGGCGCGGCATCGCGGTGGCGATCGCCGCCTCCGGCAACTACCTCGCCGGCACCGTATGGCCGCCGGTGATCCAGCACTTCGTGCAAATCATAGGCTGGCGCCAGGTGCATCTCGGCATCGGTGTGGCGTGCGCTGTCACCATGATCCCACTGGCGCTCGCGCTGCGACGTAAGGCACCGGCCCAGTCGAGTGGCACGGTACAACATTACGCCGCCTCGTCGCAGTCATCGCTTGGCCTCTCGCCGGCCGGCCTGCAGATCGTGCTTGCTTTCGCCGGCTTCTGCTGCTGCGTCGCAATGTCGATGCCGCAGGTGCACATCGTCGCCTATTGCAGCGACCTTGGCTACGGCGTGAACCGCGGCGCGGAGATGCTGTCGTTGATGCTGGCGCTCGGCATCGTCAGCCGCGTCGGTTCAGGCTTCGTCGCCGACCGGATCGGCGGCCTGCCGACATTGCTGCTGGGCTCCATCGGCCAGATGCTGGCGCTGCTGCTGTATCTCGGGTTCAGCAGCCTTTTCTCACTCTACGCGGTATCGGCGTTGTTCGGCCTGGTGCAGGGTGGCATCGTACCCAGCTACGCCATCGTGATCCGCGAGTACCTGCCTGCGCGCGAGGCCGGCATGCGCTTTGGTGTGATCATCATGGCCACGTTGTTCGGCATGGCGTTCGGCGGCTGGATCTCCGGCGTGATCTTCGACGCCACCGGATCGTACAGCGCCGCATTTGCCAACGGTGCGCTGTGGAATTTGCTCAACGCCTGCATCGCTCTGGCCTTGCTGACACGGAGCGTGCGCCGTATCGCGCCTGCCTGAAAGTCAGCCGCTGACCCCGACCAGCTCCGTCAGCCGATGCGCATCCTGCAGTAATGCCTGGCTCGAACCACGATACACCACCCTGCCACGGTTCAGCACGGCAACCTCAGGCGCAAATTCCAGCGCCAGCCTGGCATGCTGCTCGACCAGCACCATCGCCAGCCCTTCGTCCTCGCGCAACCGATGCAAGGCCACGAGCAGTGCATCGACGATGACCGGCGCCAAACCCTCCAGCGGTTCGTCGAGTAACAGCAGCGCCGGATTGCCCATCAGCGCTCGGCTGATCGACAGCATCTGCTGTTCGCCGCCCGAGAGCTGGTTGCCCAGATTGCGCCGGCGTTCCGCGAGCGATGGGAACAGCGTGTATATGCGTTCGTGTGTCCAGCGATCGCCCGAGCGTGCCGCGACGTTCAGGTTCTCCTCCACCGTCAGTGAGGCAAAGATCTCGCGCTCCTGCGGCACGTAACCGATGCCAAGACGCGCCCGCTGGAACGGACGCAGGCGATCGATCGGCTGGCCACGAAAAGCAATCTGTCCGGCATGCAGCGTCGTGTGGCCAAGCACCGTCGCCAGCAGCGTCGACTTGCCGACGCCGTTGCGGCCGAGCACGGCTAGCGTAGCCCCCTCGCGCAGGGCGAGCGAGATTTGCTCCAGCACCACCGTCTCGTGGTAGCCGGCCGATACATCTTGCAGTGCCAGGCAATCAGCCATGCTGACGCTCGCCGAGATAGACCTCGCGCACGCGCGCATCAGCGGCGATCTCCGCCGGCGCCCCTTCGACCAGGACACGGCCCTGGACCAGCACGGTGATGCGGCGGGCAAGGCGGAACACCAGCTCCATGTCATGCTCGATGATCAGCACAGCGATGTCTGGCGGCAGCTGCTCGATCATCTCGACGATCGTGGCGCTTTCCGCCGATGGCACACCGGCAGCAGGCTCATCGAGCAGCAGCACACTCGGCCGCAATCCCAGTGCTATAGCGATCTCCACAAGACGCTGCTTGCCATAGGGCAGTTCCTGCACCCGCGTCAGCGCATCCTCGGCAAACCGCAGTCGCTGCAACAGCGCGTACGCCTGTTCCAGTGCCCCACGGCGCGAACTGGCACTGCGAAACATGTCGCCTCCTCGCCCCTCCCGTTCGGCTACCGCCAGCGCGACATTCTCCAGCACTGAAAGGCCGCGGAACAGCGTATTGATCTGAAACGTCCGCCCGAGGCCCCGACGGACTCGTGCGGCTTGCGGCAGCAGCGTCACATCGCGACCCCCGAGCAGCACATGGCCCGCGCTCGGCGGCAGCCGTCCGCTGATCAGGTTGATGAAGGTGGTCTTGCCGGCGCCGTTGGGTCCGATCAGAGCGTGGCGCGCGCCCGGCTCAAGACTGAAGTTGATGTCGTTGGCAACGACGAGAGCACCGAACCGCTTGTGCAGTCCAACCGTCTCCAGCGCCGGCATCATCGCCGAACCACTCGGTCGAGCAAGCCAAGGATGCCGCCGCGCGCGAACATCACAAGCAGCACAAGCAGGAGACCGATCCAGAAATACCAGAACTCCGGATCCATCTTCGCCAACTGGTCCTGTGCGATCATATACAGCGTCGCACCGACAAATGCGCCGTACAGCCGCCCGACGCCTCCGAACACCAGCATGATGACGATCTCGCCGGAGCGCTGGAATCCAAGCACGGTCAGGCCGACGAACTGCGTCGTCTGTGCCAGCAAGGCACCGGCAACACCGGCAAGCGCCGCGGCGATCGTGTAAACGGCAAGCAATCGTCGCCGCACGGGCGATCCGATCGCATGCATGCGCACCAGGTTTTCGCGAATGCCGATCAGCGACTGCCCGAATGATGAGTGCACCAGGTGGCGCGCGAACAGCCACGCAAGAAACAGCACCACCAGGCAATAGACATAGGCCGTGCGACCGAACAGATCGAAACGAAACACACCGAAAATCGGGCTGATATCGACACCTTGCAGACCATCCGCCCCACCCGTCACGAAGCTCGCCTTGTTGGCGGCTTCAGCAAGCAGAGCGGTGACCGCGAGCGTCAGCATCAGCAGTGCAAGCCCCTGCGTGCGCAGGATCACCATCCCCGATCCCCATCCCACCGCGCCCGCGGCGACCGCACCGACCAGTAAGCCCGACAGTGGCTCGCCGGAAACGCGCGCGGCATAGATGCCGGCGGCATAGGCGCCCACCCCGAAGAACGCGGAATGCCCGAGGGTGACGATGCCGGCGTAGCCAAGCACAAGGTCGAGCGAAAGTGCGAACAGGATCATGATCAGGATCTGACTGCCGAGTGGCAGGTAATCGGCAAAGGCGAAATACCCACCGACAGCGATGATCCACGGCAGCAACTCGATCGCCCGCAGACGATGACGTCGGATCAGCGCATCGACCGGCGACACTCAGGCGCGACCGAACACGCCGGCGGGCCGCCAAAGCAACAATGCAATCATGGCAGCGAACACAAAGAACGCCCCAAGCTGCGGCACCAGATATTTACAGGCCGTATCGCCGATGCCCAGCAGCAGCGCCGCGACGAACGGTCCGCGCAACGAGCCCAGGCCGCCGATAGCAACCACCATCAGAAAGTAGACCAGATACTCGCTGGCATAGCCGGGATAGATCGCCAGGATATCCGCGCCCAGCCCGCCTCCCAGCGCGGCAAGCCCAGAGCCCAGTGCGAAAGCACACGAGAACAGCCGGCGCGTATCGATACCGATGGATTCCGCCATGCGCCGGTTATCGACTGCGGCCCGCAGTTGCGCACCGAAATTGGTGCGTTCGACCAGCAGCCACAGCAATGCAATCAAGACGAAGCCGACCAGGATCATAAACGAACGATATGTCGGGAAACTGCGGAAGCCGAGATCGACCTGACCGCTCAGCATCGCCGGCAGATGCACCGGCTGCGGCAGTGGTCCCCACAGGTAGCGCACCGCAGCGACCGACATGAAGATCAGGCCGATCGTGAACAGCACCTGGTCCAGCTCGCTCGCGCCATACAGCCGGGCGTACAGCGTCCGCTCGAGCACCACGCTGATCAGCGCCGTGATGATGAATGCAGCCAGTAGCGCCAGCCCGAACGGGACGCCGTAGCCGTTCATCAGCGTCACCGTGACATAACCGCCCGCCATCGCGAACACGCCGTGTGCGAGGTTGACGAACCCCATCAGTCCCATCGTCACCGCCAGTCCCACGGACACGATGTACAGCACCATCGCGTAGGCAAGTCCGTGGAACAGGATCGACGTCAGCGCTTCCATGAAAGGACACTCTCCCTCCCCTTGCGGGAGGGGGGTGGGGGGAGGGGGCCGCCCATCCTCACTTCTGCTTATTGATCTCCTTCCAGGGGTCCTTGACCATCGGAATCGTCTCGAACTCGACGTTCGCCAACCGCCCGTTCACCTTCTCGATCCGCCGCAGATATTCGTTCTGCACAATGTCGCGGGTATCGGGATCGATCATGATCGGCCCTCTCGGGCTGTTGGCATTCTTCCAGCCCCTCAGCAACTCCATCGTCCGGTCCGGATCGATTTTTCCCCGCTGCTCGATGATGACGTGGAAGATCGCTGCCATGCCGTCATAGCCACCGATCACCTCGAAGGCCGGCTCCTGATCCGCGCCATATTCCGCCTTGTAAGCTTTGACGAACTCCTGGTTCGCTACGCGCTCTGCTGCCGCAGAATAGTGGAACGCGGTCACCACGCCCAGCGCGACGTCACCCATATTCGCCAATTCCTCGTCCGTGGAAATATCGCCAGGACCGATCATTTTGATGCCGGCAGCCTTCAGCCCAAGGTCGCCGAACACCTTCATGATCGAGGTGGCATCCTTGCCGCCAGGAACGAACACGAACACTGCATCCGGGTTGGCATCCTTCGCGCGCTGCATAAACGGCACGTAATCAGGGTTCTGCAGCGGCATATGCACCGACCCGACAATCTGCCCGCCCGCATCGGTGAAGCCCTTGGTGAACGCAGCCTCGGCATCGATCCCTGGTCCGTAGTCGGTCACCGCGGTGAACACCTTCTTCAGTCCGTTCTTCACCGCCCACCCACCAAGCGGATAGCTCGACTGCCACATGGTGAACGAGACGCGCGCGATGTAGGGCGACTTGGTCGTGATCATCGCCGTGCCGGCATTCATCACCACGAACGGCACTTTCGCCTCGGTTGCCAGCGGCGCGATCGCCAGTGCGTTCGGCGTATATACCGTACCGGCCAGCAGCTGCACCCGATCGCGGGTGATCAATTCCTGCGCCATCCGCTTGGCGACTTCCGGATTTGGTCCGGTGTCATCGCGACGGATGACCTCCAGCTTCACCCCGGGCGGCAGATCCTTCTCGTGCTGCTTGACATACAGCCGGATACCGCGATCCAGCAGTTCGCCCACAGCCGCGAACGGACCGGAATACGTGTCGACGACGCCGAGCTTCACCGTCTGGGCCGATGCCACCGCCGTGGAGCCAATCGCTATGCATGCGGCCAGGGCGACAGATATCCCGATCCTCATTTTCTCCTCCCTGTTTACGCCGCGTCCTGCCGTCGATCGAAATGGCCGGCAATTCAGCCAACCGGTCAGTTCGTGCGGATGCTCTGCGCCGTCTGATTGAACAGGATCTTGCGTTCCTCGTCAGATGGTGGCGCACGACGACGCAGTTCCTTGCCGAGATCGATTCCGCGTTGCACGGCCGGCCGCCGCTTGATCGCCTCACGCCAGCGGGCGACGTTGGGAAACTCGTCAAGCACCTGACCCAACGGCTTGGAGATCAACACCCAGGGAAACGACGCCATGTCGGCGATCGAGTAGTCGCCCAGGATGTAGTCGCGCCCCGTTAGCCTTCGCTCCAGCACTCCAAGGCAGCGGTTGTACTCATTGGCGTAGCGCTGATGCGAATAGCCGTGTTCGCCCTCTGCATAATTGACGAAGTGGCTGAGCTGCCCTGCCATCGGGCCGAGATTGCCCACCTGCCAGAACAGCCATTCCAGCGTGTCTTTCCGACCAATGCGATCGATCGGCATGAAGCGACCAGATTTCTCTGCGAGGTGCAGCAGAATCGCGCCAGACTCAAACACCGACATGCCGTCATCGACGATCGCCGGCATGCGGTTGTTCGGACTGATCGCCAGGAACTCCGGCTTGAACTGATCGCCCTTGCCGATATTCACCGGCACCACGCGGTACGGCAGGCCGCATTCCTCCAGCATGATTGACACCTTCCACCCGTTGGGCGTCGGCCAGTAATAGAAGTCGATCATGGGACCGCGTCCTCGGTGAAGCCGATCTCAGCCAGGATCTCGTCCGTGTGCTCGCCAAGCTCCGGCGCGCCGCGGCCTACGCTGGTGGGCGTAGCCGAGAAGCGCGCGGCGGGCCGTGCCTGACGCAACCGGCCAGCGGCGGGATGCTCGGTCTCGATGACCACGCCGTTCGCCACCACCTGCGGGTGACTGATCATGCGGCTCCGCGTCAGCACGGGTGCACACGGTACGCCCTCCGCCGTCAGCCGTTCCAGCCACTCGGCCGCCGGACGCGTGCGCAGCACCTCCTGCGTCATCGTCAGCCGCTCGTCGATGTGCTTGTGCCGCAATGCCGGTGTGGCAAAGCGCGGATCATCCAGCCACTCGGGCCGGTCCAGCGCCCGCGTCAGCGCTGCCCATTCGCGGTCCGTCTGCACCGCGGCGCTGACGTAATCGTCCGCCGTCTCGTAGATCAGGTCGATGAAGCTGGCCGCCTCCTGCTGCGGCAGTTCGTCGCCGACGAAGGTCTGGCTGCCCATGTCGGACCCCCACAGGAACGCCACCAAGGCATCCAGCATGGAGAGCCGCACATGCTGCCCCTCCCCGGTCCGCTCGCGCGCCAGCAGCGCCGCGGTGATCGCCTGCGCCGCCACCACGCCGGTCAACTTGTCAGGCACGATCGTCCTTACCAGCCGTGGCCGCGCCTGATCCGAGCCACCCTGGATGCTGGCAAGGCCTGACAGCGCCTGGATCAGCGGGTCATACACTGGCTTCTGCGCATACGGGCCCTGGTCGCCGAAGCCGCTGATCGAGACGTAGATGATGTCCGGGCGCAGCGCGCGCACCGCCGCCTCGCCAAACCCCATGCGCTCGATCACCCCGGAGCGAAAGTTCTGAATGAACACATCGGCGGTGGCGATCAGCCGCTTCAATGCCTCGATCCCCGAGGGCACCTTCAGGTCCAACACGACCGACCGCTTGTTGCGGTTGTTGTTGAGGAACGAGGCCGAAAACCCGCCCCGCCGGTTGGCCGCCGCCCGCGTGTGATCGCCGCCCTGCGGGTTCTCGACCTTGATCACATCGGCGCCTTGATCCGCCAACAGCATGGTGGCTGACGGCCCCGAAACCATCGAGGTCAGGTCAACGATCCGATAGCCGTGCAACGGTCCCGGCATGGCGAGCCTCTTATCTGCGATGGATTTGCAGATCGGCCATCTCTTGAAGCGGGTCAAGCTCACGAGATCGTGATGCTGCACCCGCGAATACTAGGCCAATATTGCTGTCTCAGAACCTCGAGGGAATTGTTCCAAGGGCAGAACCCGGCAGCTAGACGATGATGAGGTTCGCTTTGACAGAACAACCCTCCCGCGCCCCGTTTGGCCTGATCTGGTGCAGCCTGAGCCGGTCTTTTGATCCGGTCCTCGTCACGGCGCATCAGCAAGCCTTCCCATCCGACGATCCGGTGTTCCTGCCCGACTTCGTCACGTTCACCCCCGACCAGATGCAGGAAATTCTTTATCGGAAAGGCCGAGATTAATGAGAGGACGCAGGCATCTCGATACCGAAACCGGGAGCAGCGTCGGCAGAACTGCCTTGATGGCCAGCCTCGTCGCCGCCTTGCTGGCTGGTGGCGTTGGCATGGTGGCGACCGCGACCACGCTCGACCTTGGACCCAAAGTCGGCGACATCCTGGTCTTCCGACCGGGCGCGCGCCTGCCGAACGACTGGGACTTCACTGTCGCCCGCCGCGACGCCCCACAGGACGCCTGCAGCCTGCGTCCCGAGGTGATGGCATCGCGCGGCGGCAGCCTGGTTGTCGAGGAACGCATGGCCAGGCCGCATAGCTTCCTGGTACATTGGGCCGGCGGTCCAACCAGCCTGGGCGCCGCCGATTGCGGCACCAGCGCCGATCTCGTGGTACCGGGCACTGACCTTCAGTTGCTGTCCAATGCCGTAGGCGGCCCGGGGGTAGAGAAGACAAGCCTCTTTCGGTTCTAAGGAACCGCGGCCATCCCACCGGCCAGTTGATCGATTGTGCAGGCGCGCGGATCCTTGTCCTTGCGCCAGCGGACCAGCTTGGATCCGTGGCGGAAGTGACCGTGCTCGATATGGTCGGCACTGACCTCCGCCACCAAGCGCGGCTCCAACGGCACCGCTATGCGTTCGCGATCCGACCAGCGGCTGCGTCCGCCGGGCGCCTCGCCGCTGAACCCTGAGCCGCCGACCAGGGGACGGATCAGCCGTTCGACCTCTGCCGTCCTGTCGCCGACGCCGCAACGGCCGACGTAATGCAGAAGACCGGCATCGTCGTATAGCCCCATCAGCAGATATTCGACCTGACCGTTGCCGCGCCCTCGGTAAATACCGCCCACCACGCAATCCACCGTCTGCCACAGTTTGAATTTCAGCATCGCACGCTGGCCAGGCTGATACGGCAAGTCGAGGCGTTTCGCGACGATGCCATCCAAGCCACGGCCGGCACGCTCGAGCCAGCCTTTCGCGGTGCCGAGAGACGTCGTCGCGCGCGACAAGACAAGCCTCGCCTGATGCGGGCGACAATCAAAGAATAGTTCGAGGGCACGTCGCCGCTGATTGAACGGACGACCCAGCAGCGAGCGCCCGTCGGCATCGGCCAGCAGATCGAATGCAACGAAGCGTGCCGGGTGTTCATGCGACATCTTCGCGACGCGCGATGCCGCAGGGTGCAGCCTAAGTTGCAACACATCGAACGGCTGATCAGGGACGATCAGCTCGCCGTCCAGAACGAAGCATTTGACCGGCCACTCCAACGCCGCCTGCACGATCTCAGGGAAATAACGCCCGAGCGGCCTCTGACGGCGCGATTGCAGATTGATGGCTTCTCCGTCGCGAAACACCATGCAGCGAAAGCCGTCATATTTTTGCTCCAGGAGCCAACCGGCCCCACTCGGCAGCTCGTTGACCGGCTTTGCCTCCATGGGCATCAAGGAAAGCGGTACCTCCAGCGCCATCGCCTACTCCACGGTGTCTTCGCCGCAACATTGGCGGCACGTTCATAGTTGCCGTCGCGCGAAGAAGTGCGGCAGGCGCAGCAAGCCCAAAGCAAGAAGCAATAGGTTGCCACCCCGGGGAAACACGCGATGATCGCGGCACGCGGCCCCGCCTCACCTCGGTAACAGGGCCGTGCGCGCGGCATCGCGCTTGCAACCGCTACGCTTCGCTCACGTTCCATCTCCGGGCCTAATAAAGAGGGGATGCAAGCCATGAGTTCAAAGCGAAGGCTTATTGTCCTGAGCGCGCTGTGTGCGTTGGCAGCATGCGGCAATCAACCGAGGGAACGTGCGGAAGGTGGCGGTGCCGCCGGTGCTGCGACCGGCGCTGCAGTCGGAGCGCTCGCCGGGCCACCCGGTATGGTCGCTGGTGCACTGATCGGCGGCGGCGCTGGCGCGGCGACTGGCGCGGCGACATCGCCGCAGCAACTGAATCTGGGCAAACCGCCGTGGACCAACCCGAATACCAGAGTTCCCACACCGAATGGTTCTGTCTCGTCCACAGCTGCCCGTGGCAGTCGCAGTGCCAATGCACAGAACGCCGAGGTCGATCGGCTGAATGATGAGAGCCTGCGCGCGGCGCAGAACGGCACGACCTACCGCTAGGCGAATCGGATAGCGCCTGTTGTAGCGCAGGTGCTATTCCCTTGAGCCTGCATCGTCATCGCCACAAGGCTTGGCTGGAGGCAAGGCTCTTCGCCTCTTGAGGTCGATCGACAATCGAAAGCGGTAGGTCGCCGGGCTCGGCACCCCTTGAAATGCGATCGACATCGTACGCAAGCTGACGGTTCATCTGGCCGTAGTCAGCAGCGTAGGACATCAAGCAAACCGCCCTGGCGTACCAACCACCCCACGACATGGTAGGCAACTTGGCTGCAGGCGCCAGATCGCCGATGCGCTTTGCCTCGGTGCCAAGCGTTAGGTCCGGCAGCATAAAGACACCATCGGCGCACATCGGCCATGACAATAGTACCATTGATTGGCAGTCGCCCGGCCGTCGTCGTACATCTGCAATGGCCGTGGTGAAAGGACACGCCGCCTCTATCGGTCTGCACAAGCCACTGGATAACCGCATGGTGCGCTGGATAATTGCAGCCGTTAGAAAGCAGCCAAGGAGATAAGACCATGGACCAGAGCAATGCCGAGTGGCTGGGGCTGAAGGGGCGCATTTGCGTTGTAACCGGTGCCGGCAGCGGTATCGGGCGAGCGGTGGCGCTCGCGATGGCATCGGCGGGAGCATCGCTGGTCCTGCTCGACAAGGATGCGGCGAAGTGCCAGGGGACAGCTGAGGCGCTGCAATCGACCGGCGTCAGGGCGCTTGCCGTGACATGCGACATCGCGGACCCGGCTAGCGTCATGGCGGCCGAACGTGCATCGCGCGCCATTGGGCCATGCGACATCCTGGTCAATAACGCCGGCATGCTGCTTCCTGGGTCGCTGGCGACGGTTTCCCTCGAGGACTGGAATCAGCTGCTGTCGGTCAACCTGACCGGCTATCTGCTTTGTGCTCAGGCATTCGGCAAGGCGATGATCGAGCGCGGCCGTGGTGCAATCGTGCATACCGCATCGATCGCCGGCAGCAACGCGCAGGCATTCTCCGGGGCCTACAGTGTCAGCAAATCCGGCGTCCTCATGCTGTCGCGCCAGCTTGCCGTCGAGTGGGGACCGCACGGGGTGCGCAGCAACGTGCTGAGTCCGGGCCTCGTGCGGACGCCCATGAGCGAAAGCTTTTACCAGGCGCCTGGCGTTGCCGAGAAAAGGGCAGGCGCCGTTCCGCTCGGCCGCGTAGGCACGCCGGAGGACATGGCGCAGGTCGTGCTGTTCCTCGCCAGCGACCGGGCCGGTTTCGTCAACGGTCAGGAGATCATCGTCGACGGCGGCTTCGAGCACATGCTGATGAGCCTCGTGCCGCGCCCCGGTTTCGAGCGCACGAACTGAGGTCACGGTTTCCCGCGGGGAAGGTCGAAACGACAGTGGCACATCCGGCAGTGGCTCGACTATGCTGCCGTCTGGCGTCTGAGCGGTCGTGCGAGCCCGGCGGCCGGTCAGAGATGGAGGGTGACAATGACGTGGCGCACCAGCGGACCGATGGACATGAGGACTGCAGCCGTGATGCTGCTGCTCGCGGCGTTCTTCTACTCTGCGTGGCTGACCTCCATCGTCTTCTGCGCTGGCAATGGTATGCGTCCGCTGCTCGTCGCGGGCGCGGCATTCTTCCCGGTTGGGGTGGTCCACGGCATCGGTGTATGGTTCGGTGGCTGGTGAAGAGCTGGCCTTACTCCCCTCCACACATTGCGCTGGTCTCGCGGCTTTGTGATGCCCGGGCCGCGCCGCGGCTCGTAAGCTCTCTGGGGCGATGTGACCTCAGAGGTGCCACATGCCATTCGACAATCCCCACGAAATGCCGTTCGGCGACATCGAAATCTTGCGCGACGCGCGTGATCGCATCTCGCACAGGCGCGATTGGGTGCAGGGGTGTTTCCGTGACGGCGATCGCCATTGCCTCGTCGCCGCGCTATCCCTTGCATCCGGCAGTCGCAGCTTCCGTCGTTCCAACCCCACGGAACGCCGGCTTGCCCGCTTGCTCGCGCGCGAGCTTCCGGAAACCGCGCCATTTTGGGCTAGGTCGCGCTTCATTCCTGCGAGACAACGCCTGATGTGGTTCAATGACAATGCCGGCACGCACCACACCGATGTGATGACGTTGTTCGACCGGACGATCGGTCATCTCGCCATGACGATCTCCGTGGGAGTCGCCGCCTGATCACAGAGGGAGCTTGTCATGGCAATTGTCCGCAACATCGACGTTACCATGCAGTCAGAAATCAGCTTCGACGACGCGTGTCGTGCCGCCGTCGCCGAAGCCGCCAAGACACTGCGCGGGATCATGTCTTTCCGGATCAAGGAAGCGGAATGCGTCGTCGAGCATGACAAGATCATTGCCTATCGCGTGACGGGCAAAATCGTCTTCCTGGTTGAACGGTAGCCGAACCAGGCTCCGCCGCATTCATTCCTGATCGCGCGGGCCTTTGCGTTGGTCCCGCTGATCGACGTATGCGCCGCGATCCTGTGCTGCCTCTCGTTCTTGATGCTTGTGGTACTCGTGGCCCGCGATGCAGCCGCCGATTGCACCGAGCACACCATGATGGGCCATGTGACCCGCAACGGCACCAGCCACACCGCCCGAGAGACAGCCAATTGCCATGGCCGATGTGCTGAGCCCAATCGCGACACTCAACGCAAGCAAGGCGGCCATCGCGACGCACACCTTCATTATCATCTCCTGTTCGAGGCAACACCGCCCTAACGCTGCTGCCGCATCTGCTGTTCCGGCCCCTTGACGTGGTTCGGAACCACGACGGCTCCCTGGCGTTCGAGCGCTCACATTCTGCCTGGATTGGGGGATGTCTTGCGCTCTCTTTTGCTGGTGTTCTCGCTTTTGCTTGCAGCTTGCGGCGTTGCCCTGGCGGACACGACGGTCGCCGGTGACTGGCGCGCCGACCTTGGCCAAAGTGTGAGGATCGACATGAACATAACGCCGAATGGCGATTGGAGCAGCGAGACAAGGCAGAGCAACCGGCTGGTCCGCAAGATGAGCGGGACCTACAAGCAATCGTCAGCAGGAGATGCGTCGGGAACGCTGGTGTTTACCCCGATGGAGACGTCCGCAGGTAGTGGCAGTGGCGAGGTGGAGACCGACCAATATCAGATCGCCGGAAATGGGCGTGAGCTGCGGCTGACGTCTGACGGCGATACCATGGTGTTCAAGAAACAACACTGACGCACAGTGGTTCAGCTCGCTACTCGGTCACCCACCCAATCACGCCAGAGCTGGATCAGCACCGACATAACGACGGGGCCGACGAACAGGCCGATGATACCGAATGCCTCCACGCCCCCGAGAATGCCGAGCAACACCCAAAGAAACGGCAATTGGGTCGCGCCCCCAATGATCACCGGTCGAATGAAGTGATCCGCCACGAAGGTGACCACCATCCCCAACGCGAGCAGGACGACCGCCGCCACCAGTGAGCCCTGGAACACCAGGATCAGCGAGGCAACACCGAACACCAGCGGAGCGCCGAACGGCACCATTGCCGCCACGGCGGTCAGCCCTCCGAACAACGTCGGATGCGGAACGCCTGCCAGCCAATAACCGATGCCGATCACGATGCCCTCGCCGATCCCGACCAGCACCAGCCCGTCGACCGTTGCGCGTACCGAGGCGGTGGCCTGCGCGCACATGATCGCGCCGCGTACTCCGAACGACCTAGTCACCGCCCTGTGCATCTGAGCGTTGATGGTGTCACCATCCCGCAGCAGGAAGAAAAGTGCGAGCAGCGTGAACACCGAGGTCACGCCTCGATGCAGCACCCTTGTCCCGACGCTTTCGCTATAGGCCAGCACCTGGTCCCGATTGATGCGTCCCACCAGCGATGACAGGCTTGCCGGATCGCTCAGGTTCGCCTGCCACCAATCAGCCAGCGCTTGATGGCCGACAGGCAGATTGCGAACGAAGGCGGGCAGCGGGATGCCGGTCCGTTGATATTCGAGCACCAGCCTGACCACGCTCGCTCCCTCCCGGCCGATCTCGATGCCAACAACCACCAAGGGCACGAGGAAGACAAGGGTAACTGCCAGGGTGAAGACTGCCGGCAGCAGAATGTCATGTCCGCGTACCGACCAGCCCCGTCGTGCCCGGCAATAGAGTGGCCACACAGCCAGGGCGAAGATCACTCCCCACGCGAGCGCCCGCAGGAAGCCTTGGAGGATGTAGGCGCCAAGGACCGCCAGACCCAAGCCAAGTACTGCGAGCGCAATCCGTTGCGCCCACGCAGTGTTCACGGGTGATGGGTCAGGCTCATCAGGCATCCGACACTTCTCTCCGGGCAGCGCCGTTCGGTCAAACGGTCACTGCCCCTGTCATGCCTTGCCCGAAGGCGGCATAGTGCGCACCGGCCAGCGATGGAGCGGACCGTGGCATTGGAAAAGCAGGCTTACCGCGAAGCGATGGCGCGCCTCGGCGCCGCGGTGAACGTGATCACCAGCGACGGCTCAGCGGGTCGCGCCGGGTTCACTGCCTCGGCCGTGTGCAGCGTCACCGACAGTCCGCCAACCCTGCTGGTCTGTGCCAACCGCACCAACGACTCTTATCCCGCGATGAAGGCGAACGGAGTGCTGTGCGTGAACACACTGGCGAGCGCCCACGAGAACCTGTCACCAGTGTTCGCCGGCATGACCGATCACACGATGGAAGCACGCTTCGAGGGCGCGACCTGGCACACGTTGCTTACGGGAGCGCCAGTGCTGGATGGCGCACTCGTCGCCTTCGACTGTCGCATCGAACAGATCGTCGAGGTCGGCACGCACGACGTATTCATCTGCCCGGTGGAAGCCGTCGAGGTGGGCACGGCGCATGAGGGACTGATCTACTACGCCCGCGGCTACCATCGGATACTGCACCAGGAATAGCCGCGCTTACGCAGCAGGTTTCGGCGCCAGGCCATAGTGCCTGAACCACGCCAACATGCGCTGCCATCCGTCCTCGGCGTCATCCTTGCGATAGCTCGGCCGATAGTCGGCGTGAAACCCGTGCGGCGCGTCGGGATAGACGTACAGCTTGACCGTCCTGTGCGCCTTCTCGGCCTTCTCCTGTGCCTGCTGGACGTCCGCCGCCGGGATCGCGGCGTCCTGACCACCGTATAGACACAGCAGCGGACATTTCAGCTTGTCAGCGACATCGATCGGCGTCAGCGGCTGGATCTCACTGGTCGCGCCCTTGATCGGACCATACCACGCGACGGCCGCCTTCAGCTTCGGATTGTGCGCGGCATACAGCCACGTGACGCGTCCGCCACGGCAAAAGCCGGTCTCGCCGAGCAAGGTCGCGCTGCCCTTGTTCTTTGCCGCCCAGGCGAAGGTGGCATCGAGGTCGCTGTACAGCTCCTGATCGGGCTTCTTGCTGATCACCTCGCGGACGATCTGCTGCGTATCCGTCATCTTCGACAGATCGGCAATGCGCGCGTAGATCTCCGGCGCGACGGCCATATAACCGGCCTTGGCGAGCCGCCGGCACACATCCTTGATGTATTCGTGGACGCCGAAGATTTCCTCGTTCACCAGGATGACAGGGAAATTGGTGCCCTTCGCCGGGCGCGCATAGTACGCAGGCAACTTGCCGTCACTGACCGGGATCTGGGTGTCGCCGGCATCAATGCCTGTGGTGTCGGTGTGGATCGCCTGCGCCTCGACACGCTGCGTTGCCAGAGTGAAGCCGCTGATCAGGCTGGTCATCACGAACCCACGCCGAACCAGCGGGTAGCGACGCAGGCCGGCGATCTCGGTCATATCATTCATTGGTGGCGTGCCCCTTTCGGATAAGACAGATGGCACTTGGGGAGGATATCGGATCGCGCAATGGTCATCATGGATCGCTGCCCGGGACGCAGCAATCCGGGAAGTGCCGGTCCGTGCCGGATCGGTGCTGTCTCATTGCGCCGAAATCCAAGACGCTGTCGCATGGCATGGATCGCGCGGCCACAGGTTCGGGCGCGTGGGACTGGCGGAAGCCGCGGATCAGCGGGCTGTTGCTGGTCAGGAGTTCGGTGATCACGTCCGGGTCGGGTGGTGGGAAGCTGAGACGTGCGGGCAAGCCGCCGGCGGCGAGTAGTGTCGCGGCGCGGTCGGGGTAGAGGGTGACGAGGCGTTCAGCCGGGGTCATGGCGCCGTATTCGCGCTTTGGCAGGTCGTCCGGTGGCAGGGGCGTTTCGACCGGCTGTGGATCGGGCTCGGGTTCGACGACCGAGGCTGAGCGGAACCAGTAGCCGGCGCGCTGCATGGCGGCGGGGCGCATGGCGATCTCGGCCTTCTGTCGTTCGGCCTGCATGCGCAGCAGGGTGCGGATGCCGCTGTCGGCCTGGCGCATCATGCTGCATGCCTGAGCGCGATGGCGGCGAAGTTCGTCTGCGTCGAGGCCGGCACGAGAAGCGGCACGAAGCGCGTCTCGGGCGTGGAACTGAGCAGCGACGATCTGCACCGCGACCTCTGCTTCGGCGGCGTTTTCCGGCAGGAGGTGGGCGACAGCGGTGATGGCGCGTTCGTCACGACGGGCACAGGCCTCGGGCGTGTCGTCGGGAGGAGGGGGCAGTGAGCGGCAGAGGTCGGCATAGATCTCGCGAGCCAAGGTGTCTGAGATGTTGGGAATGGAATACATGCTGTGGTGGCCTCTTTTCGCGGCAGCGCAGATCAGGAAGTCTATGCCGTTAGTGCCACTTTCGTCAATACGTGGTCTCACTAACTGAGATTTCGGAGATGATGTGCTGGAAGTCTGTCGGCCCAGGGGGACGCATCAGGATAGAGCTTTGGTCGGGATGCGGCACGAGACTAATATCTTGAGCAGCCTAGGAACGAACTGGGCCGGCAGGGGGAAAGATGGCTTCGTCAAGGGACAACGAGCTTGCCGAGCTGAAATCCGCCAACGCGGCGCTGACCGAGGCACTCGCGGCACGGACGGCCGAACTGGTCAGATACAAGAGCGACTATCAAGAGACGCTGGAGCAGCAGACCGCGACCGCGGAAATCCTGCAGATCATAGATCGATCGGCGGGCGATCTGGCGCCGGTGTTCGATGCGATTCTGGAAAGGGCAATGCGGCTAGGCGAGGCGGCGTTCGGGTCGCTCTTCACCTATGACGGCGAGAGGTTTCAGCTGGAAGTTCAGCGCAGTGTGCCGGCGGCGTATGCAGAGTTCAGGGCGAACAATCCGCCGGTACCACAGCCCGGCGGCACCTTCGCGCGGGCACTCGAGACGAGGCGGTCCCTGCAAGACATCGACCTGATGGCTTTGGATGCTTATCGCGCCAATCCCAATACGCGAGCGATGGTCGAGCTTGGCGGCGTGCGCACGATACTGACGGTGCCGCTTTGCAAGGATGAAACGGTGCTCGGGCTGATCACGGTGTATCGACAGGAAGTGCGTGCGTTCTCCGAGAGGCAGATTGCGCTGGTGGAAGGCTTCGCGGCGCAGGCGGTGATTGCGATGGAGAACGCGCGGCTGATCACCGAGACGCGCGAGGCACTGGAGCAGCAGACCGCGACCGCGGAGGTACTGCAGGTCATCAATTCGTCGCCCGGCGACCTTGCGCCGGTGTTCGATGCGATATTGGAGAAGGCGATCCGCCTCTGTGGCGGTAACAGAGGCGGTCTATGGACATTCGATGGCGAGCGTGGCCGTCTGGCCGCCTCTAGCGGTCTTTCGGCGGATTTCGTGGCGCTCCTGCGCGAACGTGGCGAGGGCGGCACCTATCAGGCGCTGCAGCGGGTAATGCGCGGCGAGCACCTGTTCCAATTCAATGTGCCGGAGCACGAACTCTATCGCTCCGGCGATCGGCTCGCGCGGGTCGCGTTTGCGGCCGGCGTGCGCACACTGATCTGGGTTGCCCTGGTCAAGGACGGCGTTGCCATCGGGGCCTTCGCGATTGGTCGCTCCGAGGTCCGCCAGTTCTCCCACCGAGAGATCGCACTGTTGCAGAATTTCGCGGCCCAGGCGGTGATCGCGATGGAGAACGCGCGGCTGATTACCGACACGCGCGAGGCGTTGCAGCAGCAGACCGCGACCGCCGAGGTGTTGCGGGTCATCAACGCGTCACCCGGTGATTTGAGGCCGGTGTTCGATACGGTGCTGGAAAAGGCCATGCGTTTGTGTGACGCGGCATTTGGCGAGTTTCATATTTTCGATGGCGAGCGTGTCTTGCCGGCGGCACTCTTGGGTTTGCCGCAAGCCTATGCCGAGTTTCGGTTGCGCACTCCACCCGTCTATCAGGCTGGCACATTGGCCTGGAGAATTCGTGAGGGGGCCGACGTTCTGCATATTGCGGATCTGATGGACGAAGATGTCTATCGGAACGGCGATCCGCAACGTCGTGCAATGGTCGATCTTGGCGGCGCGCGCAGTGCTGTATCCGTAGCTCTACGCAAAGACGATACGCTGTTGGGAATAATCAACATTTACCGTCAGGAGGTAAAGCCATTCGGCGATCGGCAGATCGCATTGCTGCAAAGCTTCGCGGCGCAGGCGGTGATCGCGATGGAGAACGCGCGGCTGCTGACGGAACTCCGCCAGCGGACGGAAGAGCTGGCACAGCGCAACAGCGAATATGGTGAGCGGATCGAACAGCAGGCCGCCACCATCGACGTGCTGAAGGTGATGTCGGCCTCGCCCGGAGATGCACAACCGGTTTTCAAGTTGATCGTAGAACGGGCGCAGACGTTCTGTGAAGCCGATGGCGCGACCTTGGCCCTTCTCGAGAGCGATATGCTCCACCTGCAGGCGTATAGTGGATTTCTTAGCGGGGATTTCGAGGCCGTGTTTCCGCGACCAGTCAGCAGAGAAACGATGTTCGGCAGGGCCATTCTTTCGCGGGATGTCGTGCAGATGCCGGACGCGTCGGTGGACCCCGATCACTACACGCAAAAGCGAACCAAGCGCGCGATCATCGCGGTTCCATTGCTCCGCGCCGGTGCGCCGATTGGCGCCATAGCAATAGGACGGCGCAGGACGGGCGAATTTTCCGTGGCCGAGGTGGAGCTGCTTCGTACCTTCGCGGAACAGGCGGTGATCGCAATCAGCAGCGCCGAGACGTATCGCGAATTGCAAGAGCGCACGGCGGCGCTGACGCTACGCAACAGCGAGTACGGCGAGCGCATCGAACATCAGTCGGCAACCATCGATGTATTGAAGGTGATGTCGGCGTCACCGGGAGACGCGCAACCCGTTTTCGACCTGATCACCCGGCGAGCGCAGGAAGTGTGCAATGCCCCGGCCGTGATGCTGTTCGAATACGACGGCGAGTTAATGCACTTTCGATCGCAATACGGTAGCGAATCCGGTGCGGCACCCGGATCGCTTGAGGCCTATAAGCGCCTGTTCCCCATGGTTCCAACCCGCGCATTGATTTCATGTCGTGCCGTCCTGGATCGGCAGATCGTCGAAGTCCGGGACATGACGAAAGAGCCCCACCTGCTGGACGTGGCTCGGGACCTCGGTCATCGTTCGAACCTGGCGGTTCCGTTGCTGCGCGACGGTGTTGCGATCGGTGTCATCGGCATCATTAGTTGGGAACCGGGCGGTTTCTCTGAGAGCCAGGTCGCATTGATGAAAACCTTCGCCGAACAGGCGGTGATCGCGATCACCAGTGCGGAGACCTATTGCGAGTTGCAGGAACGGACGGCGGCGCTGGCGCTGCGCAACAGCGAGTACGGCGAACGGATCGAGCAGCAGGCGGCGACCATCGACGTACTGAAGGTCATGTCGGCCTCGCCCGATGATACCCAGCCGGTATTCGACCAGATCGTCCAGCGTGCGCAGGAGCTGTGCAACGCCTGGGCCGCGACATTGTGCGAATTTGATGGTACGCTGGTTCACCGCCGCGCGTATACCAGTAACCTTGCCGGAGCTGAGATGGCGGCCTATCGGGCATACTTTCCGATGGCACCAGTGCGCGGCTCGATCACGTGCAGGGCCATCCTGGACAAGCAGATCATCCATGTGCGGGACATGGACGCGGAGACCACGATACCGGCCGTGCGACGTCTGCCGCACAAGTCGCAGCTGTCAATACCGCTGCTACGGGACAATGAGGCGATCGGTGCCATTACGCTGGGGGCTCTCGAGCCCGGCGGCTTCTCCGACAGTCAGGTTGCTCTGCTGCAGACCTTCGCGGAACAGGCGGTGATAGCGATCACCAGCGTCGCCAACTTTCGAGCCTTGCGAGAACGCACTGCTGAACTAACGCGCTCGGTTGCTGAGCTGCAGGCACTTGAAGAAGTGCTGCGCGCGGTAAACTCCTCGCTCGAACTGGAGACGGTGCTTTCGACCATTATCGGCCGCGCTGTTCAGCTCTCGGACGCGGACGAAGGGACGATATACGAATTCGACGACGATGCGCAGGTGTTCGTGCCCAAGTCAGCCTATGGCATGAGCGATGAGCGTGTGGCAATACTGCGCGACCGTCGCATCCGGATCGGGGAAACGCCGCTTGGCAATAGTGCGGCGATGCGTGCGCCGTTGCATATTTCGGACCTGAGCCAGACGCCGGATCTCGACGGTTCGCGCACGCTGGTGGAGGCCGGGATCCATGCCCTGCTGGCGGTGCCGCTGCTGCGTGACGACACTGTGCTGGGCGGCCTGGTGATCCGGCGCCGCGCGGTCGGCGGCTTTGCTCCGACCGTGCCGACGCTGCTGCAGACGTTCGCCGGACAGTGCGTGCTCGCGATCGAGAATGCGCGGCTGTTCCAGGAGGCGCGGCGGGCACGTGTGCAAGCGGAGACCACGCTCGCCGATCTGCGACGCACGCAGGATCGGCTGGTGCAGTCGGAGAAGATGGCCTCGCTTGGTCAGCTCACCGCGGGGATCGCGCACGAGATCAAGAACCCGCTCAACTTCGTCAACAATTTCTCGGAACTGTCGGTCGATCTGCTGGATGAACTGCACGAGGTTGTGGCGCAGGGAAAGCTTACCGTGGCTGACGATATTCGTCGCGAGATCGACGAGCTGACCGCGACGTTGAAGGGCAATCTGGAAAAGATCGCCGAGCATGGCAGGCGCGCTGACAGTATCGTGAAGAATATGTTGCTGCATTCGCGCTCCGGCCCGGGCGAGCACCGGATGGTCGACCTGAATGCAACGGCGCAGGAGGCGTTGAACCTCGCATATCACGGCGCGCGGGCGGCGACGCCGGGGTTCAACATCACGATAGAGACGCGCCTCGATCCGCGGGCTGGTAAGGTCGATATGTATCCGCAGGAGATCACCCGCGTGCTGCTGAACCTGATCGGCAACGGGTTCTATGCCGCGCACGAGCGTGCCGAGACCACGGACGGCAGCAATTTTGAGCCGACGCTGCGGCTGACCACGCGCGATCTGGGTGAGGCGGTGGAAATCCGCGTGCGCGACAACGGCATGGGAATCAGCGAGGCGGTGCGCGATCGGATCTTCGAGCCGTTCTTCACCACCAAGCCGGCTGGCGAAGGAACCGGACTGGGCCTGTCGCTCAGCTACGATATCGTTGTGCAGCAACACGGCGGGCGGCTGACCGTCGACAGCGACCCCGGTGCGTTCACCGAGTTCGTCGTCACGCTGCCGCGCACCGTAGCGGCCGCCCGGGTGCCGGCGTGACCGCGCAGGTGCTGGTCGCGGACGACGAACTCGACGCCAAGGCGCTGTTCCGTCGCGAAGTTCGTCAAGTTTTGTGCAAGCGCGATGCGCGCCCCTCCCCCCTCACCCCCTCCCGCAAGGGGAGGGGGTGAAGACTGGGGCGGCTAGGCCGGATCAGAACGGGGGCATCAGTGGTACGGGCACGAGGTGCTCTTCTATGCCCCGTACGCCCGGGATGTTTTCGGCCGCAACCCGTACGGCTCGACGTCTCTCTTCGGACTCGTCCGAGCCGAACCACAAATGCACGATCCCATTGCTGACGATGATGTCCTGCTGCCAAAGCCTGGCCGCCCATTGCTGTTGGGCCAACTCGGTCAAGAGGGCCGTGCGAATGGTGCGGTCGTCTTCACCTGCGCCAGCGCCAGGTCCTGCCAGCGTCGCCCCCAGTGCTCGCACCAGGTTCGACCGGCTGATGATACCGACGATCTGCCCGTCGCGCATGACCGGCACACGCTTGATGCGTTTCGTCTCCAATTCCGTCGCGATGTCCGCGAGGCTGGTGTCCTCGGTAACCGTGATCACGTCGCGCGTCATGATGTCCCTCACTGCGCGGCCGTGCGATTTCACGTAATCCTGGGCAAGTCCCGAGGCATAATGTTCAAGCCACCACGAATGTCGGCGCTGGTCGCGCT
Organism: Acetobacteraceae bacterium; assembly: GCA_024280945.1. Taxonomy (GTDB): domain Bacteria; phylum Pseudomonadota; class Alphaproteobacteria; order Acetobacterales; family Acetobacteraceae; genus JAMXLO01. The sequence goes on along the minus strand of JAMXLO010000115.1, from coordinate 58,520 downwards.
TCTCGGTGCCAAGTTCTGCACGGTGCAGTAGATCACCTTCGCCGACGATGCCCAGCATACGACCGCTGGAGTCCACGACTGGAGCGCCGCTGATGCCCCGCTCCGAGAGCAGTGCGGCCAGGTCACGGACCGACATGTCTGGATCGACGGTGATGACGTTCGTGGTCATGACGTCTCTTGCACGCATCGTGTCCCTCCCGATCATCGTGTTTGACGGCTGTCACCGAGGCACGAGGGCAGCGAGGCGAATTGCTGATTCCAAGGCACGGCCTTAGGTTCGATAACCTTCGCCGACCCGGTGCACTCCCCATGGTAGGCCCTGTGCAGGCTTCGCGTCCAGGTCAGCGTCGATGCGCCGGCGTTGCACTGCCCGGTCCGCGCCGGTTGGCACGCCCGGCAACGGTTTGTGGTGGTGCGCATGGGGTGGCCTGCAGACGCCGGTCGCGAGGCATCGGGACGAGGTGACCCTTGTTACCCAGGTCCAGGGCAAGCAACATGGAAGAGGGCGAAAGAGCGTCTCGCATCACTCCGCTCGATCCACCACGTTTCCCTGCATGAAAGCACTCGCACCATGCCCGCCATCAGCATCGGTTTCGTCATCTTCCCGAACCTGACTCAGCTCGATTTCACCGGCCCGCTGCAGGTACTGAGCCGGTTGCCGGACTCGGAGACACAAATCGTGGCGAAGACCCGCGATCCGGTGCCGAGCGACTGCGGGCTGTCGCTGGTGCCGACCAGGACGTTTGAGGATTGTCCGCCGCTGGACCTGATCTGCGTTCCGGGTGGGTTCGGCGTCGCCGCGGCGATGCGCGATGCGGAAACTGTCGGCTTCGTGCGACGCATGGCGGAAGGCGCGCGCTATGTGACCTCGGTGTGCACCGGCGCCTTCATCCTCGGTGCCGCGGGCCTGCTGCAAGGGCATCGCGCAACCACGCACTGGGCCTATACCGAGCTGCTGCCGCTGGTGGGTGCCACACACGAACCGGCGCGCGTCGTGTGGGATGGCAAGGTGATCACCGCCGGCGGCGTGACGTCGGGGATCGACTTTGCGCTGCGCATTGTCGCGCGTCTGGCAGGAGAGAACGTCGCGCGGTCCATCCAGCTTGGCATCGAGTACGATCCCGACCCGCCGTTCGACTCGGGTCATCCCGATCGGGCGCCGGAGGAGGTGCGGCAACTGGTGGCACCGCGTTACGCACAGGGGCGCGAGGACTATCGCGCCGCGCTGTCGGGCTGATCAGCCATGGCCCGGCCGTGCCTGCTGCAAGTCTAGAGGGCTTCCGGCCCCCTCCCCGCTAGGGGAGGGGAAGAAGTGTTGGCGGGCGGTGAGTGCACATTGCCGTCCTGGTTGTTACACGCCCAGACACAGCGACTGCGCCATGATGTCGTCGATCAGCCGCTGCTCGTCGGTCAGCCCCTTCTCTTAGCATTGTGCATCGCCATCGAGACACCAGGCCCTGCGGGGGGGGCGGGCGGTGGACCGCTGCCGCTTGTCCTTCCTGCACGCCGATGCGACAACGCGCCGAATTTGTGGATACTACAACAGCCGAAACCAGTCGGCGCGCGGAGGTGCATGCATGTCAGATCTCGAAATCGTTTGGACAAAGGTCGACGAAGCTCCGGCGCTCGCGACGTTCTCCCTGCTGCCCATCGTCGAAGCCTTCGTCGGCACAGCCGGCGTCAGGATCAGGCTGAAGGACATTTCGCTGACCGGGCGCATCCTCGCCAATTTCCCAGAGAAACTGACGCCAGCGCAGCGGATCAACGACGAACTCGCCGAACTTGGCCAACTGGCGATGCGACCCGAGGCCAACATCATCAAGCTGCCCAACATCTCCGCTTCGGTCCCGCAGCTCAAGGCCGCGATCAAGGAGCTGCAGGACAAGGGCTACAACGTGCCGGATTATCCGGACAACGCCACGACGGACGCCGAGAAGGATATTCGGGCCCGCTACGCCAAGGTGCTCGGCAGCGCCGTCAACCCTGTGTTGCGCGAAGGCAATTCCGACCGCCGCGCCGCCGGCGCCGTCAAGCAGTATGCGCGCGAGCATCCGCACAGAATGGGCGCCTGGAGCGCTGACTCCAAGTCGCGCGTCGCCTACATGTCGGACGGCGATTTCTATGGATCCGAAGTCTCGACCACCGTCGCGGCGCCGACCAATGCGCGCATCGAGCTGGTTGGCACGGACGGCGCGGTCACGGTGCTGAAGGAGAAGACGCCGCTGCAGGCCGGCGAGATCATCGACGCGGCGACCATGAGCCGCAAGGCGTTGCGCGCATTCCTGGCGGAGCAGATCGAGGCGGCGAAGCGGGACGGCGTGCTGTTCTCGCTGCATCTGAAGGCGACCATGATGAAGGTCTCCGACCCCATCCTGTTCGGCCACTGCGTTGCCGTGTTCTTCGCCGACGTGTTCAAGAAGCATGAGGCAACGTTCAAGCGTCTTGGCGTCAATCCCAACAACGGCATTGGTGAGTTGCTGGCGAAGGTCGACACGCTGCCGGACGCCGCACGGGAGGCGATCAAGGCCGATATCGCAGCCGAGTATGCGAAGCGGCCCGGGCTCGCCATGGTCAATTCGGACCGCGGCATCACCAACCTGCACGTGTCGAGCGACGTGATCGTCGACGCTTCGATGCCGGCGATGATCCGTGAATCGGGGAAGATGTGGGGTCCTGACGGCAAGCTGCACGACGTGGAGGCCGTGATTCCCGATCGTTGTTATGCGCGGATGTACCAGACTGTCATCGAGGATTGTAAGGCGCACGGCGCCTTCGACCCTCGCACGATGGGCGATGTGCCGAACGTGGGGCTGATGGCGCAGCAGGCGGAGGAATACGGATCGCACGACAAGACGTTCGAAGTTCCCGCGGGCGGTACGGTGCGCGTGGTCGCCGATGACGGCACGGTGCTGCTGGAACGCAAGGTGGAGACGGGCGACATCTTCCGCATGTGCCAGGTCAAGGACGCGCCGATCCAGAACTGGGTCAGGCTGGGGGTGCGCCGCGCGAGCCTGACGAACACCCCGGCGGTATTCTGGCTCGATCCGCAACGCGGGCATGACGCCCAGGTGATCGCCAAGGTCGAGAAATATCTGAAGGAGGAGTCTGACACTGCGTGGCTCGACATCCGAATCATGGCCCCGGTCGAGGCCATGAAGTTCACGCTCGCGCGTATCCGCAAGGGGCTGGACACGATCTCTGTCACCGGCAACGTGTTGCGCGACTACCTGACCGATTTGTTCCCGATCATGGAGCTGGGCACCTCGGCCAAGATGCTGTCGATCGTTCCGCTGATGGCGGGCGGCGGATTGTTCGAGACCGGTGCCGGCGGCTCGGCGCCCAAGCACGTCGAGCAATTCCAGGAGGAGGGTTATCTACGCTGGGATTCGCTGGGCGAGTTCCTGGCGCTTGGCGCATCGCTGGAACATCTGGCGCAGAGCCGCAAGAATGCCGACGTGCAGGTTCTCGCCGATACGCTCGATGTGGCCAACGGCAAGATTTTGGAGTTCAACCGCTCGCCTGCGCGTCGCGTCGGCGAAATCGACAATCGTGGCAGCCACTTCTACCTGGCACTCTACTGGGCGCAGGCGCTGGCCGCCCAGGACAAGAGTGCGGCGCTGCAAGCCCGCTTCAAGCAGCTGGCCGAGACGCTCGCGGCCAACGAGGCCAAGATCAATGCCGAACTGATCGCCGCGCAGGGCAAGCCGATGGACACCGGTGGTTACTACTTGCCCGATCCGGCCAAGACATCGGCGGCGATGCGGCCGAGTGCGACGCTGAACGCGGCGATTGCCGCGTTGTGAGGCGGCGTGGGGGACCCCGCCTTGGAGGACAAGGGCGGGTCGGCTTTCTTGTGGCCGCGCCCTACGACTCTAGCAGATCCTCACGGCGCAGCATTCCAGTCTCGTAATTCCCGCCTCGCTCGAAGCTGTATTCATACCGGTAGAACCGATTCCGTGGCTTGTCATAGGCCAGCATGAGAGCGCGCCCATATTCCCGATGTTCTGTCCGCGTCTTCGCCTCGGTGTTCGTGCTGTCCATCCGTTCTTTGGTCTCGGCCAAAGCAATACCGAACTTGCGCCCATCAACGCAGATTACAAAATCCGGATAAATCCTCTGCCGTCCTCAGGTAGCACGATGCGGACAGACCAGTCGTCTGCGGCGTTCGGGCGAGATAAGCTCCGCAACCACCAAAGTACCGTGCCTCTTGCTGGTCCAACCATTCGGCAAATGGCTGTTCCCATGTATTCAATCCTCGAGGCAGCACCGCGTCGGCCACCGGAATATGGTCGCAGACGCTCAATACCTTGTGGGCCGCCTGCGTGGCGAAAAGGTCTGAAATGACACCTTGCGCTATCATGCGTCTTGCCATGCGCCCTTCGAATAGTTCCTCCTCGCGCCGTTCGATTGGCAACGTAACCCGGCGGGCGGCAAGCAGTTGGTCCGGCGTAAGCCGGACCGCCCGCGCAATTGCAGCCAACAATGGCTTCGCATCTTTCGGCATCTTCTCCGTGCGCAATGCGGCAGGTACCACCACGGCTGCCCTGCGGTGGGAAGGAGATAATAACCTGCCCGTGCCGAATGCCCCGCATTTCGGTGGCGTGGTAGATACGGCCGTAGGTGTGGCGCCCGATCACGGCGGTTGGCTCTAACCCGGCAACAGCCGCGGCACGCTGCCCTCGATGTACCGCAGCTCCATGGGGACGCTCCGCAACACGTCCGGCGTGCTTGTCGCGCACTTTATGCTGACCCTGTTCTCGGCGATGGCGACCGCGGCCTCGACCGTCACCCTGGTCGTTGGTCTTACCGCGATATTCGATGCCCAGGCCATAATACTAAAGGTTAATGTCCAGAGGCGACAGGATCAGCTTATCATTTGATAATCGCCCAGATGATGCGGGTCATCTCGTCTCCGTCCAGTTCCACGACGGGGGTTTTTACTTTGATTTTCACCAGTCTGCTCTCGTCTCACAGAGAATTCGGGCCGCACCGTAGGCGGCAGACCCACGAGGCCCGGACATGCACACCCGCCCGTGCCTGCCGGAGGAGGCCCGTCGTGCCGATCGGTTGGGCTTGGCGACCTGAAATGCTCATGCAGCGGAAACGGTGCTATGTGGCACTGCTACGGTGCAGCGGAACTGAAATGGCCTCTCGTCTGGTGGCGCGATGAATCCGAGGACCACCGGCCGGCAGCTGGGTTTCGCCGCCATCGCCGCCGCCTGCCTGGTCCTGATCTCGCTCACCTGGTTCGGCACGTTGAGCGCCGTCCATAGCCAGCAGGCTGCGGCGGAGGCACGCGTTGCAACCAGCGTTGCGAACCAGGCCACGCTGTTCGCGCAACAGGTCAGGGTAAGCCTGCTGGAAGTTGACGAGGAGCTGCGCACGCTCGCCCATGCCTGGGAAAGCGACCCGGAGCATTTCCGGCTCCTGCCCTGGCGCAATCAGCTCGTGCTGCTGAATGAGATCAGTCCGGACGTGATCCTCGCGGACCGGCGTGGCCGCATCATCGACAGCACGGTTCCCGAGACGACCGGCGGCGACGTCGCCGATCAGGATTACTTCCGCGCGCTGGCCAGGCGGCCTTCCGATGATGGCTCTATGTTCGTCGGTCCCAGCACGAGGAACCGGTTGATACCGTCGTGGCACATGAGCCTCGCTCGCCCAGTGCGTTCTCGCGACGGCTCCTTCGCCGGCGTGATCGTCGCCATCCTGCGGATTTCCTCACTGGGCAGCTTCTACAATCCGGGCGCCATCGGAGCCCATGACCTGGCTGCCCTTGTGGGTATGGAGCAAGGCGTCCTCCGGCTCATCATGAGCCGTAGCCCAGCCGATCCGGGAAGCAGCGTCGCTGACAGCGACATGTTCAGGGCGATGCAGGCCTTGCCCAATTCCGTCTGGGTCGGTCGGACGGCGCTGGACGGCATAGAACGCGTCCACGGCTTTCACCCGATCGAAGGCCAGGGTCTGGGGGTCATCGTCGCGGTCGACCGCGACGATGCGATGAGTGCGACCCAGACCTGGGCCGCGAACGCCTACATGTTCGCGGGCGGGATCACGCTTTTGCTGCTGCTGCTCGCCTCGACCCTTATCTATGCCGCCCAGGCTGCTCGCCGCCGCGAGGCAGCGCTGGACCATGAGCGACGCGTCCTCGCCGGGGCGAACGCCGAACTGGCGCTTGCCAAGGCACACGCTGATGCCAGAACCGACCTGCTGCAAGCGACCTTCGCCGGCATGTCCGATGGCGTGGCGATGACCGATGGTAAAATGCAGCTGGTTGCGTGGAACGATCGTTTTCCGGAGATCGCCAGCGTGCCGAGGAGCCTTCTGCGGATTGGGCTCCCGATGGAGAACATCCTTCGCGCGCAAGCCGCCGCCGGCGTGTTCGGTCAGGTCGATATCGAGGCTGAAGTGTCGCGCCGCATGGCCATCCTGCGTGCCGGGACATATCCACGTGCCATCGAGCGGACCGCGCCCGATGGCCGCGTCGTGGAGCTACGGCGCAACGGGCTGCCCGACGGGGGGTTCGTGACGCTCTATTCGGATATCACCGCCCACCGCGAATCAGTGAACGCCCTGCGGCAGGCCAATGCCCTGGCCGCGGCAGCGACCAAGGCGATGTCACGTTTCGTCGCGATTGTGTCGCATGAAATTCGCACGCCCCTCGGCGCCCTGCTCAACAGCCTCCATCTGCTGGCGAGCGGCGAAATTGCGGGAACCCATCGCGTCCTTGCGGAGACTGCGCAGCGCGCCGGCGAGGCGCTGTCGGCCTTGATCAACGACATCCTGGAGATGTCGCGGATGGAGTCGGGGCAGCTGGCGCTGCGGCCCGGTGTCTTCGCGTTACGCCCATTGATCGAAAGCACCATGGAGATATTCAACGCTCAGGCGGCGGAACGCCGAATGGCGCTGCGGCTGAGCGTCGCGCATGGGGTACCGACCGAGCTGTATGAGGATCCCGGCCGCTTGCGGCAGGTTCTGATCAACCTGCTGTCGAACGCCCTGAAATTTGCCGATCCCGGCGAAGTGCGGGTGATCGCGGAGGTTCTGCCCAATGGTTCGGAGCCGCGGCTGCGGCTGGCCGTGCGGGACCGCGGGCCTGTCATCCCACCGGCCAGCTGTGCCCATCTGTTCGAGCCGTTCTACCAGTTGCAGGATAGGAAGGATGCTGCGTCGACCGGGACAGGCCTCGGCCTGACGATCTGCCGGCACCTCGTGACCCTGATGGGCGGCGAGATGGGCTGCCAGGCATGGCAGCTTTGCAATCGCGACGCCGGCAACGAATTCTGGCTAACCTTGCCGATCAAGTCGGTCCCAACTGGCGCCGCGGCCGTCTCGCCGCGACCGGTTACCCCGCAACAGCGGTGGCTGCCGCGAACGCGGATCCTGCTGGTCGAGGACATCCTGGCCAATCAGATGGTCACCGCGATGCTGCTCCGCCGCGAAGGGCACCAGGTAGACGTTGCGAGCAGCGGACAGGAGGCGGTCAGTGCCGTTGCAACGTCACCTTATGATCTGGTGCTGATGGACATTTTCATGCCGGGTATGAGCGGCCTCGAGGCGGTGCGGCAGATCCGCGCCCTTGGCGGCCCGGCAGCGCGTGTGCCGATCGTGGCACTGACAGCGAATATCTGTCCGGAGGATCAAGCGGCCTGTGCGGCAGCAGGAATGGACGATATGCTGGCCAAGCCAGCTACATTGAGCGATCTGCTGGACGTCATTGCCCGCTACGTATGGCCGCATCGGTCAGGGCCGCAGGCAGGCGGACGCGATAGCGCGCCTGCGTGTCAGGTCGCCCCGCCCGTGCTGTCCCCGGCACGGCTGGAAGAACTGCGAGCCAGTCTGCCAGCTGGCACTCTCGCCAACCTGGTCGAGACGTGTCTCGCCGATCTGTCTGACCGGCTCGTGTCGCTGCGCGAAGCCAGCATCCGGTCGGACCGCGAGGCGCTGCGGACCGCCGCCCATGCCATGGCCGGCATGGCAGCGGAATACGGCATGGCGTCATTGGAAGCGCGGCTGCGGGTGCTTATGCAGACGGCTTGCCTGGAGCCGATGCCCCCGCTGTCGACACCTGTCGATGATGTGGCGGCAGAACTCTCCCGGACTGCCGCGGCCTTGCGACAGGCCCTTGGCATCGAGTTGGTATGATCCTTCAGCCGTTGTTAACCGCACGGCGCGACCCTGGCCCCATGTTGTCACCACTCTCGATCGCCGCTTTCTCCGCAGGCATCGCGCCACCGAGCGGAGTTTCCGCCAATGTGCACCCCGCGCGTGCGGTCTCGGCCGCCGCATCGCAATCGGGCTCTCAGCCGACGCTGACAGGCATCGCGCCGCCGACACGCGATGCGCCGAGTCGTGTGTTACCGCGAGGATCGCTGCTCGACCTCTCGGTGTAATTCGCGCCATAGGGCCCTGGTAACATTCACTTTCGGTTGGGTATTGATCCGCTGCGGTGAAAGCGCCACGTTGCGGACATGCCGGACTTCGTCCGCCGTATTCCCACTGGTGACAATCGCGAGCGGCTTGTCTGCGCGGATTGCGGACACGTCGCCTACGAGAATCCCAAAGTGGTGGTTGGAGCGGTGGTGGTGGCTGACGGTTCAGTTCTGATGTGTCGTCGCGCCATTGAGCCGCGACGGGGGTTCTGGACGTTGCCGGCGGGCTATCTTGAACACGGCGAAACCCTCGAGGAGGGCGCCGCACGCGAGGCCTGGGAGGAAGCGCAGGCGGCCATCGTGCTCGATGGCATACTGGGTGTGTTCAGCATCAGCCGCATCGGTCAGGTGCAGGTAATTTTCCGCGGGAGCTTCGCCGGGGAGCCCCGCTTTGCAGCGGGTGACGAGAGTCTGGAGGTCGCTTTGTTCGCGCCGGAACGGATTCCGCGTGACCACATCGCCTTTCCCTCAGTCATCTGGGCTCTCGATGCCTGGCAGAAGGCGGGACAAGGGCCTCTCGGCGCGCCTGCCGGCAATCCGCCCGACGACCTGCGTGGCGTCAAGCCGCCCTCGCCGACCAGCCACGGCAGGGTGTCATGATCCGTCGTGCCTGCTCGGGGCTTGCGATGGTCGTATCCGTTGCTGCCGCCCCCGCCCCCTTGCCGCTGCCGCCAATCCCGCCACCTCACCCGCCGCCCGAGCAACTCGCTCCGACGCCCGACCGCGGCGCACAAGCGCCCTGGGTGCCGCCGAGTGATGGCGTGCGGGTTCGACCGCAAGACTTCCGAGCGCAACTGCTCACGCAGGGACTGGGCTACACCCCCGGCTCGCGATTTCAGAGCAACGAAGACAAACGCCCGATTCAGACTCCAGGACTAAGTTTGCAGGTGCCGCTGCAATAGTATCGACTGATGCAGATCAATTCGGCTGTCGCGGTCGAGGTGTATACGGCGATTCGATCGTCATAGAGGGAGGATTCCGTCAATGGCTCTCAAGGACCTGTTGGTCTATTTGGATGTCACGCCTCGCAGCGCCAAGCGCAGGGAGTTGGCTGCGCGTCTGGCGATCCAGCACAACGCCCATCTGACGGGGCTGCATGTCATCGATATCCCGTCGGCGAATTACTTCTACGGCGCCGCGATGCCGTTCGTACCCACCAATCCGGAGGAGATCGTCGAGCGGATCCGTGCCGAAGCCGTCGAGGCTGCCAAGCCGATAGAGGCCGCATTCCGCGAATGCCTGCGGCGCAATGGTCTCGAAGGTGAGTGGCGGCTGGTGGAAGGACCTCCCCCGCCCACCGTCGCGCTGCATGCGCGCTATGCGGATCTTACCATCGTCGGCCAGCCCAACCGTGAAGAGCCGCAGGACGCGGATGCTGTCCTGGTGACGACGGTCATGACCTCGGGTCGCCCGGTGCTGGCTGTGCCGTTCGCCGGCGATTTTCCTACCATTGGCGAGCGCGTTCTGGTGGCGTGGAACGCAAGCCGCGAGGCCGCCCGCGCTCTGAACGACGCGCTGCCCCTGCTGCTGAATGCCAAGCAGGTCACCGTCCTGGCGATCAACCCGCAGCAGGGCGTCGGCGGCAGCCATGGCGACGTGCCGGCCGCTGACATTGCACTGCATCTTGCCCGGCACGGGCTGAAGGCGGAAGCGGCGCACACCGTCGCCAGGGACATTGCCGATGGCGAGGCCCTGTTGTCGTATGCCGCCGATATCGGCGCCGATCTGATCGTCGCCGGTGCCTATGGCCATTCGCGCGCCCGAGAACTGGTGTTCGGCGGCGTCACCCGCACGCTCATCGCAGAGATGACCGCTCCGGTGCTGTTCTCGCACTGAACTTGAGCCCGTGATTTCACGCCTCCGACGTTGTCGGGCCAGACAGATCGCGACTGATCACCAGGCGAAGCGAGGGATCGACGCAATCGGTGCCAATGCCGCATCCCTGGCGATGGTTTCCGCACGCGCGACATCGTAGTCCCCGTTTCCGTTCGCCAACGCCTCCGCGTGGACGCCGCCGAGCACCCAGCAGGCGGCAAGGTCTACGGCTGCCGCGCCGGCAATATCGGTATGCAGCGCGTCGCCGACCGCCAGCACGCGCTGGACGGGAAGGTCGAGGCTTTGCAGCACCGGCTGATAGATCGCAGGGTCCGGCTTGCCGATGGACCGAACATCGCCTCCCAGTTCCTGATAGCGCAAGGCCAACGATCCGGCGCACAGCACCCGCACACCGCCGCGGATGACCTGCAGATCAGGATTGGCGCAGATCATCGGCAAATGATGGTTCGCGCAGTCCTGCAGGACCTCTTCGAACTCCGCCATGTCGGTCGGGTTCCGGTGATCGTCCGGACCGGTGTTCAGCACGAAGTTGGCCTCGGACGGCTGCATCACCTTGGTCAACGGCAGGCCTTCGATGACGCCGTTATCGCGCTCCGGCCCCAGATGGAACACGCGCGTTCCGAGTTCCGCCCACCACAGATCCGGCGGACGCTGCAGCGCACGGCGCACCGCCTCGCCGCTGGTCAGGATATCGGTATAGAGATCGTCCGGAATCCCCATACGTTGCATGAGCGCCTGCGCAGCTTCGTTCGGCCGCGGCACGTTGGACAGCAGCAATGTGCGCTTGCCTGCTTTACGCAGCCGGGCGAGGCAGTCCACAGCATGCGGGAACGCATTCACGCCGTCATGGATGACTCCCCAGAGGTCGAGGACGAAGCCGTCGTAGCGATCGGCAAGAGGAGCGAAACCTTGCAGATGTTCCATCGGCGTCATTCTGCCAGATGTTGCGCGTCGCTGCCCACCGCGTCCTCCACGCGATGGAAACCTGCGTTGCGCAGGCGGTCGGCCAGTTCGCGCTTGAGCCGTGGGATCAGGGCCGGCCCGCAGTAAGCAAATGCGGTGTAAAGCTGCACCAGCGACGCGCCCGCCTGGATCTTGGCCAGAGCCTGTTCACCGCTGGACACGCCGCCGACGCCGATCAGCACGAGTCGGCCGCGCGCCAGAAGATGTGCACGTGCCAGCACCGAGGTGGACAGCCGAAACAATGGTTCGCCGGATAGCCCGCCGGCCTCGCCCGCATGTTGCGACTGCAGGGCAGCCGGGCGCGACGTGGTGGTGTTCGCCACGATCAGTCCCTGCACTCCCTGCGCAACACAGTTTTCCACCAGCGCCTCGAGGGCAGCCGCCCCGATGTCCGGCGCGATCTTGACCAGCAGTGGCGGCCGTTGCGGAGCGCTTTTGGTGACGGCGCTCAGGATCCGGCGCAACTGCTCCTCGCCCTGAAGGTCACGCAACCCGGGCGTATTCGGCGACGACACATTGATCACTGCGTAGTCCACGTAAGGGGCCACTGCGGCGATCAGTGCGGGATAGTCGCGCTGCGGATCGGCCCCCTCTTTGTTGATGCCGACATTGGCGCCGATGATCGCGGACCCGCGCGGCCGGCGCGCAAGCCGCCGCAGATAGGCGTCGATGCCGGCATTGTTGAAGCCCATGCGATTGATCACCGCGCGGTCTGTCTCCAGTCGGAACAGCCGTGGCCGCGGATTGCCAGGTTGCGGTTGGGGCGTGACCGTGCCGGTCTCCACAAAGCCGAAGCCCAGCCGTGCCAGCGACGCGATCGCCACCGCATTCTTATCGAACCCCGCCGCAAGCCCGATCGGATTGGCGAAATGACGGCCGAGCACGTCGACGGCGAGTGTCGGATCGTCGGTCGTCGTATCGCGGCCGGCGAGCCCCAGGCGCAGGGCCAGCATCGAGATCTCGTGTGCCCGTTCCGGATCGAGCCGTCGCAACAGAGGCAACAGGAGAGATGCAGAGGCCGTGCTCATGGTTGACAGGCTTATGCTCGCCGGAACGGCACGCCGAAAGGTTCGCACTGCATGGCGGACGACGTAACCTCAGCACCGGGAGCAGGGGGGATACGCTATGCCGAGTGCTGAACCCGAACAGTTCGACGTCGTCTACCTGGTGCTGAGCGGCACCTCGACCGCCGCCCGCTGCCCCGAGATCCTGCACGGCCTGGTTCAGCTCGGCTTTGCCCGCGTGATCGCCATCCCGACGCCGAACGCCTCGCGGGTCGTCGCGCCGCGCCAGCTTGCTGATGTGCAGGGTGCGCAGGTGGTCGAGTCGTATTTCGACCTCGCGATCCGGCCGCGCCCGCCACGCGGCGTCGTGCTGTTCGCGCCTTGCAGCTTCAACTCACTGAACAAGCTGGCACATGGGATTGCTGACAACCTGGCACTGTCCGTGGTGGCCGAAGCGATCGGGCGCGGCACGCCTGTCATTGTCGGTCCATCGTTGAACCAGCCGCTGCTGGATCATCCAGTGGCGCAGGCGTCGCTGCGGACTTTGGCCCGGTGGCGGGTGACGGTCGTGCCGCCCGTTGACGCGGGCGAAGGGCCGCGCCTGGCACCATCGCCGCACCTGTTTGAGGCTGTTCGCCCACACGTCGCCCACACGACATAGCCAAGGCGAAACCGCGCAACCGTTCGCCCGCCGCTTCGTTGTCGGCCTTGCACGACAGGAGTTGCCATGGCTCGCCGACACCGTGCCCTGGCCTGGGTGCTGGGGTTGGGCCTCTCGGTTCTGGCGATCGTTGCCGCGGCCTTCATGTGGGGAGGCGATCTGCTGCGGCCTCTCGTCGCGTCACGCGCCGCCGCCGCGTTGGGGCGTCCGGTATCGATCGGGCACCTGCATATCCGACCCGGGCGGGTCGTCACGGTCACCGCGAACGACGTCGTGATCGGCAACCCACCGGATTGGACCGGCGAGCCTCTGGCACGGTTGCCGGTGCTGCGGGTGCAGATCGACGCGTGGGACTACCTCCGCCATGGGAGTCTGGTGATTCCCCTGGTCGCAATCGAGCGCCCGCAGGTCGCTGCGACGCAAATGGCTAATGGAGCGGCCAACTACAAACTACGACTGGCCCAGAGAAACGGCGGTGGGGCGCAGGTTGGCGAAGTCCGTATCGAGGATGGGCAGGCGTTCATCCGTCTGGCAAGGCTGAAGGCTGATGTGGTCGTCGACATCGCGACCCGGCATCAGGGCGAGCAGGCCCAGATCGTGCTGGACGCACGCGGCACGTACAACGCCCAACCCATCAGCGGACATGCGGTCGGCGGTGCGCTCTTGTCGCTGCAGGACACCACGCAACCGTGGCCGATTGACCTCCAAGTACAGAACGGCCCCTCTCAAGTGAGTCTGGTCGGGAGAGTGAGCGATCCGATGGCGATGCAGGGTGCGGAACTCAAGCTGCACTTGGCCGGACCCGACATGTCGCTGCTCGGGGCGCTCACCGGTCTGCCCTTACCGCAAACCCCCGACTATCAGCTGACCGGCCAGCTCGAATTCGCCGGGCACCGCGTGCAACTGCGCGACTTCTCTGCGCGCATCGGCAACTCCGATCTGGAGGGCACCATCGCAGTCAACCCGGACAACGAGCCACCGGAGATGACGGCCGATCTCCGCTCGCGCCGCGTCGATCTTGCCGATCTCGGCAGCTTCATCGGCACCGCGCCCGGGCGCGCGAACACCCCGAATGAACCACCGTCGCAGCGCGCGGCGTTGGTGCGCGCAGAAACAAGCCCGAGGCTGATTCCGGACACGCCAATCAGCGTGCCGAAGCTGCGCTGGGCGAACGTCCATCTGCAGTACCGAGGCCAGTCCATCCAGGGGAGATACATGCCGCTGGATAACCTCGACGTGAAGCTGGACATCGTTGACGGCCAGGTCTCGCTGCATCCGCTCAGCTTCGGTGTGGGCACCGGCCAGATCAACGGCGACATTGGACTGACACCGCAGGGCGATCTGACCCACGTGAGGGGGGACGTCGCGTTTCAGCGCGTCGATGTCTCCCGATTGATGGCAGCGACACACGCATTCCAAGGCGCGGGAACTATCAGCGGTTCCGCCAGGATTGATGGCGTCGGGAATTCGATCGCCCAGATGTTCGGCAATGGCACTGGCGACCTGAAACTGGCGATGGCTGGCGGCGATCTCAGCGCCGTGCTGGTCGACCTTTCCGGGCTGCAATTCAGCAACGCCCTGCTGTCCGCGCTGGGCATGCCGCAACGGACAAAGATCGAATGTTTCATCGCCCAGGCGGGGCTGCAGCGGGGCAGGTTTCAGCTCCAGACACTTATCCTGGATACCGATGAGGCTATCGTGACGGGCAGTGGCGGGGCGGACCTGCGCAATGAGGCTGTCGATCTGCAGCTGCGCACCGCCGCCAAGCACTTCACCATCGGCTCGCTGCCGGCACCGATAAACATTGCCGGCACGCTGAAACATCCCAGCATCATGCCTGGGGCCGAGCTCGCCGTCCGCGGTGGTCTCGTTGCCGGACTGGCAGCGATACTGCCGCCGCTTGCCGCACTGCCGACCATCCAGTTCGGCGCCGGCGACGATCATCACTGCGACCGAATTCTGGCACAGGCGAAGCAGCAACCCGGCGGTCAGCGGCTTCCGGGGCCCAAGGGGCGGGAGAGCGCCCGGTAGCCTGGCTCAGCGACGCTGCCAGGTGACCAGCGTCAGATTGTGTTCAGGGTCCAGCAGCTGAACCGGGCCGGGCTCGAACCCATGCTGCGCCAGGACCTCCTCGGGACGCCGGGCCGGCACCCCGGGAAACACCGGGCGGCCGCCGGGAAGCCAAACACCCGGCGCCCGGGTCAGGTGGAACATGTCGAACATGCCCAGAAAAAGACCGAACACATCGGTGCCGCCGATCACTCCGATGCGGGCTTTCGGCTCCCGGAGATCAGCCAGGGCTTCATCGAACGAAGCACCTGCGGGGTTCCAGTACCGCGCCCGGCTGTTCGAGGGATGTGGCGCGATGCCGTGAACCCGCCTGGTCAGGATCAGCCTCTGGCGCAGCGGTGAGCGCGCAAAGCGTTCCTGCGAATGTCGTCCATGCACCACGACGTCGTCGGCATCAAGACCTTGCTCGAAGAACCGCTGATCAGCACGAAACTTGAGTGAGTCGGGCATGTGGCGCGCGGCATCCGCCAGCATCCCGTCTTCCGAAACGATTGCGTAGCCTTCAACAAATCGCTCGGGCGTCATGCAGGTCACTCCCTCATGTCACATCGACCCACGAAGCACTGGGACGCCGCCGGGGGCAAAACGGTGTTGCGCACACGTGGTTGTGCGGGGAAATGCCAGAACGACCTTGTGAGCGCGTTGTTCTGGCTTCGTCTCACATCCGCAGACACGAGGATACGATGGCGACGAAGACACTTAATGACCTTCTGCTTCTGTTCATGCAGGACGTCTACTATGCCGAACGACAGATCTTAAAGGCACTGCCAAAGATGGCGAAGGCCACGCCGAATACAGAACTGAAGGACGCGCTCATGCACCACCGGGAGGAGACCCAGGGGCAGGTTGAGCGACTGCAAAAGGCATTCGAGCTGCTTGGCAAGCGTGCGCGCGGTCAGACCTGCGAGGCGATCAACGGAATCATAGAGGAAGGCGAGGAAGTTGTCGAAGCGATGCCGGAGGGTGGGGTCCGCGATGCCGGTATCCTGGCGAGTGCTCAGGCAGTCGAGCATTACGAGATGGCCCGTTATGGCACGATTATAGCTTGGGCGCAGGCGGTCGGCGCCGACGAGGTCGCGAAACTCATGCAAGAGACGCTGGAGGAGGAGAAGAAGGCCGACACGCTGCTGAATGAGCTGGCGATGCGCGACATCAATCAAGAAGCGATCAAACAGGCAGCCTGAGGGCCAGCAGATGCGCCATCGGCGGGCGGCCGCTGGCGTATCTTCCTGAATGTCAGGGAGCATATCATGGCGAAGCAAAGCAGCGCACAACGCAAGAGCGTCGCGCGCGTCATGCACGAATGGAAACATGGAGAGCTAGAAAGCAGCCGCGGCGGCAAAGTGAAGAGCAGACGCCGGGCAGTTGCGATCGCGCTCAGCGAGGCCGGCGCATCCAATCGGCAATCGAAGCAGAAGAATCGGCGTCAATATTCGCGAACCAAGTCGAAGGAGAGGCGCGGACAGACCGCACAGCAGAGGAAGGAAGGTCGGGCGTCGATGCGCCGCAAGCCAACGCAATCGCGGCGGGGAACAAGATCGAGCGGGCCAACCCGGGCGCAACTCTATCAGCAGGCGGTGCGCAGGAAGATCCCGGGCAGGTCGCGAATGAACAAGGCACAGCTCATCAAGGCATTGCGCCGGTAAGATCCTATCAATTTGTAGCCTGGCCGATCCTCGCCACCATCGGATCGTGAGTGCCGAACCTGGTGGCGGCGAGAGTAGTTGCTTTGTCGGCCTGTCAATTTGCGCTGATGCGGTTGCGCGGGCAGTCGCCACAGGCGACTGTAGTTCGTAGCATGGTCGTCACTGCTCATCGAGAAGTCCATCATGCAGATAAGCGAGACTGACAGTGTGCTGCGGCGCGATCTGATGTGCGCCGTTGGCCTGGGCACTCTGGTCCGATGGCCACGGCGCAGCGGCACGACATCCGGGGATTCGGCAGAAACCGGTCCTGCGGCATCCAGTCCATTCCTGACCGTGGATTTCTCGTCGCCAATGACCTACCCCCGCGGCGGACGCGGCCAACAATCGATTTCGCAGCGGATGTGGGGAGCGTCGACCGGCGGAGCAGGAAACGCGAGCTTCGCGGTATTTGCCAACGCGACCTACACGTCATTGATGGCCCAGGTGAACCCGGGGCTGTGGTACTTCAACGGCAACCTGCCACAACGCCCTGATACACGTTGGTTCAACGGTGATAGCACGGTGAATCAGCCAGCCTGGGCGAACCTGATCAACAATTTCCACAAGGTCGATCCACTCGGCGTCAGCGGAATTGTCATTGGACTGAACTGGAGCGATGTCGTTGGCGTTGCCGACCCTGCGTCTTATGGCAATTGTCTGGGCAATCTGGCGCGTTACCTCAGCAGCTGCACCATGGCGAATGGCCGGCGCCTGCCACTCGTCGGGTTCGTTGGCTCGGATGAGCCCGACGGCCATTATGAGGCGTCGGTCGTTGCCTCGTATTACAAAGCGGCAATCCCCAGGATCAAATCTGTCAGCTCTGACCTGGTGATATGCGGCCCCGGGACGAGTTCTGCCGGCCATTTTCTGCCTCAGTTCATGTCGGACACCCACGTCGATGTCTGCACCTGGAATATGTACCCGTTCGGTTCGTCGCGTGCCGCTGACCCCGGAAGGCAACTCTGGTCGTCGACGACCAACTACGCGTCTCGGGCCGCGGATGATATCAACCGCATAGCCCGCAATATGCCGTATCTGCCCAGAGCAGCGATGATAGGCGGATACAATGCCGATTGGGATTGCCGGGCAGCCAGTCAGCACAACTATGTCGGCGCCATGTGGTCTGCCCGTGTATTGGTACAGAGCATCAATGGCTCGCCCGTTCCGTTCTGGGCGTGCATTTGGGATGCCTTCGGAGACGGCACATGCGGCTTTGTCCGAGACCCCGAACAAGGCTATGGGCCAATGGCGCTCACACCATTCGCCTATCTTCACGCGCAAGGCGTGCGAACGATCCATGGGCCGCGATGGAATGTGCCGAACAACAGCAGCGGACTGTTGACGTGCGCGGTGACGCCGGCGACCGGGCGCTGTTCGGTTATGATCGTGAACCAGGGTCAGGGTCACCAGAGGGGAACGGTCGCTTTGAGCCAATGGCCGGTGAACGCGAGCGGTAACGGCACCGTCCACGTATGGCAAATGACCGAGTCAGCACGGGTCGGTCAGGATGGCAATCGCGGGACCGTCCGAGTGACGGCCGGGGTGACCGAAGCTATGCAGTTTCCTGATCCCAGCGTGACCATTATCTCGACATGATGGCGAGCGACGCAACGTGCCGGCGGTCCAGCGGGTCCCTTAGCAGCCAGCCGTGAATTGACTGTGCTGGGACAAGATTGTTGAAACACACGCAGGTCAGTCCAGTGTTTGAGGAGTTCCTGCCGTGCGGATGACCATCCTCTCCCATGCGGGACTAATGATCGAAGGCCAAGGCCGGCAGCTGATTTGTGACCCTTGGCTGATCGGCAGCTGCTACTGGCGGTCATGGTGGAACTATCCTCCGGTCGAACCGGAGCTCGTTACATCGCTGCGACCGGACTGGATCTATCTCACCCACATCCATTGGGATCACTTTCATGGCGCATCGCTAAAGCTTTTCAACCGCGAGACCCCGATCCTGATCCCCTTCGATCGCTATACGAGGATCAGGGACGATCTGCATCGCATTGGCTTCACAAATGTGACAGAGCTGAGGCATGCACGGCGATGCCAGCTTGGCCCAGAGCTCGCTGTTACCTCGTACCAGTTTTCTCCCTTTACAGACAGCGCCATCGTCATCGAAGCCGAGGACGCGGTGATCTTGAACGCGAACGACGCCAAATTCATGGGCGGTCCACTGGGCCAGATTCTGCGCCGGCATCCGCGCATCGACTTTGCGCTCCGAAGCCACAGCTCCGCCAATCCCCGCAGCACATTCCGCTGTCTCGATGCTCCCGAATACGCCGCTGATGATTCCGAGAGCTACAGTCGGGCGTTTTGCGCCTTCATGCACCGGGTGCAGCCAAGATGCGCTGTCCCGTTCGCCAGCAACCACTGTCACTTGCACAAGGACACCTGGGAGTTCAACCGGCAAATCGTCGGGCCAGACGTGGTAGCGCGAGCGTTCGAGCGCTACCAGCGGGAGCATCCCTTTCCCACCGAGCTCAGGGTGATGACGTCAGGCGATTCGTGGGACAGCGGTGAGGGTTTCAACGTCAGACCCTCGCCATGGCTTGAAAACCGGGACCGTTGGCTTGCGGCTTACCTGGAGGCAAAGCAATCGAGCCTCGAACGCACCTATCAACGCGAGGCTCGGGTTCGGATTCGCGAAGACGTCGTAAAGCGTCGCCTGGGGGAAATCGCGAAAGCAGTCCCGTTCTTCTGGCGCATCCGCTTTCGGGGGCGTCCGGTGCTGTTCGATGTCCACGCGGGTGAAAAGCGACAGGGCTTCTTGTTCGATCTGTGGGCTCGCACGGTGACAGTGGTGGATCCGGAAGCGATGGACCCAATGATGATGCGGGTCGTGATCCCAGCAGTCGTGTTCAGGCAGGCCCTGATGGAGCGGATGTTCGGCCATGCGGGGATCAGCAAGAGGCTACGCTGGCAGGCCACCAAAGCCGATATGAAGCGACTTAACCTGTTCAGCGGACTACTGTCCTGGTACGAATCGGAAGTTATCCCCTTACGGGGACTACTGACCCGCCGTTGCATCATGTCCTATGCTGCCCGCTGGCGCGAACTGTTGTTGTATGCGCGGCTGGGGGTCGCCGCGTTGCAGGGTCGGGACCTGCGGGGACAGGAGGAGCAACTCCTCGCGCCCAACAGCTCAGGCGCCAAGCTTTGAGTGGTCCCTACGGGGTCCATGTCCGTCGTGCGTCAGACAGATGCCGGGCGCATTGTCAGCCCTCGGGAGGCCAGACTGCTCAATGATACTGCCTGGCGTCGCGCGTTCATCAGCACCACAGCGCAAACCAGCGCGATCAACCCGGCGGCAGTCGGTGCATAAGCCTCCTCCTGGAACACGCCGTTGACGATGACCGTTGCCAGGGCGAGAAACCATATATCGCGCCCCTGCGGCTTATGTCTCAGGAAAGGCGCGGCCTTCAGCAGACAGAAGAATACGGCGAAGACCGCCAGTGAACCAATGCCCATCTGATAGATCAGCACCCCGACGGCGGACTCCAGGCCAAAATCTGCACCCGCACTCTGCATTCCGCCGGCTCCAGTCCAATCTGGCATTTTCGCAGCCGCCTCAGACAGATTGCCACCGACACCCAGCCCGTGCCCAAGGGGGTTGCTCAGAAATCCACGCCATCCACCAAGAAAGCCGATGGCATGGAAATCGCCGAGTTCCAACCCGCGGCTCAGTCCATAGACAACGTAAAGGGTCAGCAGCACCAGTGTGCTGACCAAGGTGAATTTCGCGCTGCCGGTGGTGGACAATATCGTCCAAAGACAGAAAGAGAAAATGAAGAGGATCGCCGCCCCTTTGACACCGGCTGCTAGCAGGAGCGGTACAAGCACGATCAACCACAGATATTGGCGCAGGCTGATTGCGGCGACGCCGGCGAGAGCCAGAATATAGGCGTAACTGACCGAGTTCATCAGGCTGGACTTGAAGCGGGAGGACGTTGCAGCAGCCAGGTCGGCACTGTCCCAGGTGAAGTTGAACCAGGTCGTGAGATTCTGGTCGATGACATCGAGAGGGCTATAGATCTTTCTGTCGATGCAGCAGGAGGCTGTGAGGTTCTGGTAGTCTACGGCGTTGATCCAGCGGTAATAGTCGGCGGGCATGCCAAGCTCTAACAGGGTAACGAAGAGACTGAGGATAACGCTGATCAGCAGTCCGATCGTGATGGTGCGGAAGCCCCAAATCCGGCCGATGTCGAGCCCAACCATGGCCGCACAGGCCGGCCCGATGAACTCGCGAAAGTAGATTGCTGCCGATGTCGGCCCGGCACGCAGCGCACCGACTGCGGCGTAGCATCCCGCCAGCAGCACCGCGAGTATAATAGCGAGCATGATGCCGG
This sequence comes from Acetobacteraceae bacterium, assembly GCA_024280945.1. Classification (GTDB taxonomy): domain Bacteria; phylum Pseudomonadota; class Alphaproteobacteria; order Acetobacterales; family Acetobacteraceae; genus JAMXLO01. Next base: position 37,523 of record JAMXLO010000115.1, on the reverse strand, counting down.
GGACCCGGTTCCGCCATGGAGGCCGGAACAACCGGCCCGCACCAATTGCAGCCATCAGGGTGATGGCCAGGAAGTTGGTACCTGCCAACACCGTGTAGTTCAGGGCTGGCATGTCGACGGCGCCGAGGGCGATAACCAGGTTCTGGTAGATGAGGAACTGAAAGTAGACCAGCAGTCCTGCAAGCGGCGCGTTGTTATAGAGCACCGCGAGCAGGATGGGCATGACCACCACGAACGCCAGGCTCTGCTTCACCAAGAAGACATGGTACCCCAGCAGGACAAGGCCGATGACCTGCCATTTCAGTGCATGCCGAATGGCAGTGCCGGTCGGCATTTCGACATATGGCTGCAGCTGCGTAACGGCGCTCATGACTTGTAGTAACGGGTGATCTCCCTCGAGTGGTAGAGCGAGTCCGGATGGCCATACCTGACGTTCTGGCGTGGGTTCACCATGTTCAGGACGACGCCGGCAAAGGTGTCGCGATGCAGTTGCTTGCGCACCGCCTCGTGGATCTCCTCGGCAGTGGTCGAGCCCCACTTGGCGATCAGCACGGTCTTGTCGACCTTCTGGCTCAGCAGCCAGCAATCGCCGCCGACGAAGCTGGGCGGGCTGTCGATGATCACCAGATCATAGCTCTGGCAGGAGGTCTCGAGCAGCCGGTTGAAGCTGTCGAGCGCCAGCAACCGTGTTGGGATGCCTTTGGGGTGGCCGGCCGGCAGCAGAGTCAGGTTGGCGCTGTCCGGATTGCGCTGCACCACATCGCGCATATCGGCCTGTCCGCGCAGGACGTCGGCCAGGCCGGTCACGCTGACGCTGCGGGCCGCCTGCGTCTTTCGCCCGGAGCGCATGTCCGCATCGATCAGCAGCACCCGGATGTCGCGGTCGGCGGCGGCCTTGGCCAGCGCCCAGGCGGTGGTGGTCTTGCCTTCCTCCGGTCGCGCCGAGGTTACCAGAATGCTGCGCGGCCGGTCCATCAGCCACAGCCGGTTGAACAGCTGCTCAACCGCGTCGAGGTAGATCACCTCGTTGTGGCTGTCGAACCGTGGCAGCATACCAAGCGTCGGCAGGTCCAGCACCACCTCCACCTGATTCATGCTCACGAGACCCTTGCGGTTGGTCTCGCGCACCCAGCCGATCAGGCCGGCGATGCCGAACGCGATCAGCGTCGAGGCTGGCAGCATGATCATGTTGTTGGGGAACGCGGCATAGATCGGCACCTCGGAGCGCGCCGCCACGCGCACTGTGGTCGCCGGGATCAGCATCGAGGCATCGGTCTGCCGTAGAGTCCTGGCATAGGTGTCGTACATATCGGCCGCCGCATCCGCCGCGCGCTGCAGCGGGATCAGCATCGCCATCGCATCGTTGGCCGCGCCGATTTGCCGATGCAATTCGGCGAGGCGCGCGGTCAGCGACTGCACGGAAGCCTCCTGCGACTGGATGTCGCTCTTCAGGCTGGTCACCATGCGCTGCGCCTCCTGACGGATCTTCTGCTCGACGTCTGCATACTGCGCATTCAGCCGGCCCAGAGTCGGATTGTTCGCGACATAGTTCGACGCCAGAGCGGCGCGCTGCGCGCCGATCAGCGCCTGCTGCTCGCGCAGCCGGTTGATAGTCTGGGAGCCCAGCACCGCGGCAAGCGTCTCGGGATCGCTGTTGCGTGCCGTGTCATAGCGGCCGTGCAGCGCAGCCAGCTGTGCTCGGGCGTTGATCAGGTCGGTGCTGACCTGGGTGATCTGCTCCTGGATCAGCGGCGCTTCGCGGCCGGTGATGATGTTGTGGTCATTCTTGAACTGAGCAACGATCTGCGCCTTCTGCGAAGCATCCTTACCCAGCTCGATGAGGTGCGCGCCGGTATAGCCATGCACCTGCTGCATGATCTGCTCGGCAAAGCCCATGTGATTGGCGATATACGCATCGGCGATGGCATTCGCGATCGCCGCCGCCTTGCGGTTATCACGCAGGGACACGGTGATCTGGATGTCTCTCGAATGCGGCACCGGCTCGAAGGTCACCTTGCTGCGAAGGGCGGCCAGCGTCTCGCCCAGTTCTCGCTCCGAGTTGGTAAGTGAGGGCGGGCTGTTGTTAGGTAGCCATGTCTGCAACCACCTGTTGATCGTGTCCTGCGCATCGTTGATCCAGGAGTGCCTGGGCGGGTTGAACTCCGGATCATTGATCAGATCCAGCTTATGGATCACAGAAAGCAACAGTTCAGGCGATTTAAGGATCGTCAGTTCCGACCCCAGCGTGTAATCGCTGAACTGCTGATCGCGCAGCATTGCCGAGGTCGGGACCGCCTGCGGCGTCGGCGAGTCGGCCTCCACTGTGGCGACGCCGTGGTATTTCTTCGGCAGCATCTGGATGCTCGCGCCGAGAATCACCGACAGCACGATACCCGTCAGCAGGATCGACCATTTGCGCCGCCGCAGCTTGACGAATGCATCGTGCAGAAAGGTCTGCTCCGCCAAGACCTCGTCGGGAGTGTAAAGGGTGCTGCTCATGGCATCTTCATCCGTGTCTGCCGTCAGTCCTGTCGTCCGGGGCCACTTTCTCCTCGCGCCGCCAACTCCGGTTGGCTGCCCGCATCACCCTGACGATCCGAGGTTGATCACGCGCTGCTGCCCGGCAATGCGCATCGGTCCGTGCCCGCGTTCCCGCTGCATCGCACTCCGTAGTTAATGCCAGCCGTCACTCCAGATTATATCTATTCAGGGGTACATCATTGGGCATGTTCTGCCGATGCCTCGCGAGAACGCGAGCAGGGTCTCGGCCATGGATTGGAATGGCACCCGTAAAGCCCCCAGCTTCCGCATGCAAACAGAGGACTGCCACGATCGGCATACTTCTACCTGGGGTCTCGCCTAAACGGGCCTCGACACGAAGATATGCGCATGACGCTGACCATTGAGCAGATGTGAACGGATCGAGTCGAGGTCGAGTCCTTCTGGGTGGAGGCGAAACCGGCGCTGCCATTAACGTTAACGAAGCTGGGATTACATGCAGGATGCCGTGCCTAGAGAAAAATGCGCAGTCACGGACGTGCCTAGAGAAAAATGCGCAGTCACGGATTCGCGATGCCAGGCACGAGATGTTCCTGCGAGACATACCATTCACGGGAGACCGCGCAGTTATCCATGGCAAGGTGCCAGTGCGTGATGCTCTGCTTCACTATCAGAGGAGACACGCTACCCCTGGCGAATCTGTTTGTTGCCATCACTCTGTTTGCCACCAGTTGATTCTTGGAGTGACCGCCGTGCGCCATAGGGGTGGATTGCAGTTCGCTGTGAACCAGCAGTTTAAGAAGACAGGTCTGGCTGTGACGGCCGGTTCGCTCGCTTGAAGGAGAGACACCCGCGATGCCAATACAAGCGCCAACGGTCGATGACGGCGTTGGTAACAGCTCGAATATGGGATCGATGTCACTATTCGGACTTCCGCTCTCGAAAGCCCAGTCGCTCGAAGATGCCTTCTATCTGGTGCGTAAGCTGTTCGCCACGAGGCCGGACCGTGCCCGTCTCGTCACTTTCGTAAATCCATACAGCGTCCGGGTAGCAACTTGCGACGAGAGCTATCTCCGGAATCTTGAGAAGATGGATCTGGTGTTCTGTGATGGCATTGGGCTGGCTGTCGCGGCTCGCCAACTGCACCGCTTCCCGATGGAACGGGTAAGTTTCGACAGCACGTCACTGGCGCCGCCGGTATTCGAGCTTGCTGCCTGGCAGAAGTACAGTACCGTACTTCTCGGGAGCAAGCCGGGTGTCGCGGAGATCGCTGCCAAACGCATTGCTGACAACTACCCGGGGATTTCGATCATCGGCGTGATGGACGGCTACCGGCCCCGGCAAGAGCTGATCGATTGGGTATGCCGGCTGAGCCCAGAGATCGTCATTTGCGGAATGGGAGCGCCTCGACAGGAGGCGTTTCTTGTCGCTCTCGCCGATGCGGGCTGGAAAGGCGTTGGCTTTACCTGCGGAGGCTATCTTGATCACCTCTGCAAGGGTTTTCACTATTATCCGGCGTTGGTTGATAGACTCAATCTGAGGTGGCTGTACCGACTTGCCCGCGAACCACGCCGCCTCGTCTATCGCAACGTGGTGGAGCACGGGCCCTTTTGGGCTGCGCTCGCGCATGGGCTTCTGGACAGAGGGCTGCACAAAGTGGCGCCACCGCGCTGGCTGAAGCAGTGAACGCATGATGCAGCTAATTAGCAGGAGCGCGAGTCGAGCGACGCGGCCAGGCAATCAGCCGGCGAGCCGAGAAGCTGAGAGCACGCTTCAGACTGAAGTTCGCGCGCGCGCGTTTCTTCTGGAGCAACGTCGAGCATATCGCACGGGCGCCTAAGGATGACTGCGAAAACTCTCATCCCCCAGCTCATAACTTTGGCCATTCTCAGCATCCTGCTTCTAGCAGTTGCGAGGTCTCATGCGTCGAGGCTCAGTCTTCTGGACCGGCCGGGCGGGCGGAAGACGCATATTGGCGAGATACCAACGGTCGGCGGCCTAAGCATCTATGTTGCATTCGTACTTGGTACCGCGCTCCAGTTCAATCTTCTCCAGGAGTATTCCCTGCTGCTGGTTGGGATGGGATTCCTGGTGATTGTCGGCAGCATCGACGATGCGATCGATCTGCCTCCCTCCAACAAGCTCGCGGCGCAATTAGTGGCGGCGCTGTTACTGGTATTCGCCAGTGGATTGCCCCTGCTGACGTTGGGGCGGATCCCACGGATCCCGATGCTGGATAGCTGGACAATGCCAATTGGCATTTGTCTTACGCTCTTCGTCATTTCTTGGATCATCAATGCCGTCAATATGGTGGACGGGATCGACGGCATGGCCGGGGGCCTAGTCGTGATCGGCCTGACCTGGTTGGGAATCGGCGCCGATCTGAAGGGCTCGGCAGACATGCCAACCATCATTATTCGATTGGTTGTCCCGTTGCTGGCATTCCTCGCCTTCAATCATCGCACTCCATGGAGAAGACGCGCCTTGGTCTTCATGGGCGATGCCGGGACCATGATGCTCGGATATGCCATTTGCTGGTTCTTGCTCGAGCTGCGGGGACTAGGCATGCATCTGCTGGCTTGCAGCATGGTTCTTTCCATACCGATGGTCGATACGGCGAGCCTATTCTTCCGGAGAGTGTTTGCCGGCAGAAACCCGTTCCAAGGGGACAGACAACACTTGCACCACCTCCTCGAGGCTGCGGGTGTTCCAACGCCCACAGTGCCACTGGTCATCAATGCTGCTGCAGCGGTCTTAGGCGGATTTGGTATTCTCGGCGACTATTACGGCATGGAACCGACCGTTTTCGCCGTCGCCTGGGTGCTTATCGCGCTCGGCCACACGGTTGTTGTCGGCATACTGCTCAACCGGCAAACTGTCTCGAGTAGGACGCCGGTCGTTGAATCAAGCCGATAGCCGATAGTTGGCTTCCTGCTGGGTGTCGGTCCGGTGCATGCACTATACCTTGATGTCGAGCCAGCCGTGCGGAGTGACAACCGCGCGGTTTCCGGGACGCAGCAACACCGTCGTCATGGCTGATTCGACAATGGCGGGACCATCGATCACTTGCCGTGGCGCCAGATCTTCGAACTCGAAGACCGGTAACGTGATCCACTGGCGAAGCCAGACGCGACGCTGACCCCGTGATGCTGCATCCCCCCGTGCCTCACGCAGCGGTTCCTGCGGCACGGCCGGCAGCACACCGATCACCGCCGCGCGCGCATTCACCAGCACCGCGTCCTGATCGCGCAACGCATAGGTGTAGAGTTCCTCGTGGCGGCTATGGAAGCGCTCGACGATCTGCGGCAGTGGGTCGTCGACGTCCCAGTTGATGTCGTCCAGCGGGACAGCGATCTCGAAGATCTGCTCGCCGTAGCGCATCTCGACCGAACGTTGGACGCGGACTGGTCCGTCGAACGACGCGCGCAGACGTGCCAGACCCTCCCGCTCCATTTCGGCGAACAGCCGTTTGATGCCAGCGCCATCGAGCCGCGCCGTGTCACCGATATGCGTGCGTGACACCTCGAAGCGCAGGTCGGTCGCCAGCATTCCCCAGGCGGAGAGCACCGCAGCGACCCGTGGCACTACCACGCGGGCCAGATCGAGCTGGCGCGCCACATCGGTTACGTGCAGACCCGCCGCGCCGCCAAATGACAACAGCGCGAAGCGACGCGGGTCCACGCCGCGACGCACCGAGACGAGACGGATGCCCTCCGCCATGTTGGTGTTGACGACCCGATGCACACCCTCGGCTGCTGCGATGCGGTCGATCCCGAGATTGGCCGCCAAATGGTCCAATGCCGCATTCGCGGCAGCCTCATCGAGTTCGGCGCTGCCGCCGAGAAAATGGCCGGGGTCGAGATAGCCCAGAACGAGATTGGCGTCGGTCACGGTGGGCTCGGTACCGCCGCGGCCGTAGCATGCCGGGCCAGGCACCGCGCCGGCACTTGCCGGCCCGACGTGCAGAATCCCCCCGGCATCGACCCGGCCGATCGATCCGCCCCCAGCACCGAGGCTGACAATGTCGAGGCTGTTCAAGGCCAGGCGGTGGCCGCCGATGCCACGGCCGCTGACCAACGCCGGCTCGCCGTCGACGATCAGGCATATGTCGGTGCTGGTGCCGCCCATGTCGAATGGGATCAGGTTGTCGGTGCCCAACAACCGTGTCGCGTACCGACTGCCGGCGACACCGCCGGCAGGACCGGACAGCACACCACCGGCGGCAAGGCGAGCTGACTCGGCGATCGGTGCGACGCCGCCATGGGACTGGATGATCAGGACCGGTCCTTCGAAGCCAGCATCGGTCAGCCGCTGCTGGAGCCTGGTCAGATAGCGCGACAGCGCTGGGCCGACATAGGCGTTGACGACGGTGGTGGAGACGCGATCGAATTCCTTGATCTGCGGAAACACGTCGCAGGACAGCGATACGTATGCCTCCGGCATGGCCTGGGCGAGCAGGCCCGCGGTCTCGCGTTCGTGGCTGGGATCGCGGTACGCGTGCAGATAGCAGACTGCGACCGCTTCGACGCCGGCCCGCTTCAGCGCCTCGATCGAGGTTGCGAGCGAGGTGTGGTCAAGCGGCGTCTCCGTAGTGCCGTCGGCGCGCATGCGCTCGGTGACGCCAAGGCGCAGCGCACGCGGCACAAGCTGCAGCGGCGGCGGCATGCGCAGATTGTATCGGTCGTCCTTCAGTCCCTCGCGCATCTCGATGACGTCACGGTGGCCTTCGGTGGTGAGAAGGCCGACCTTCGCGCCCTTGTGCTCGAGCAGCGCATTTGTGGCGACCGTCGTGCCATGCACGATTCGCTCGGTCTGGGCGAGGAGTTCGGCGCGGGACAACCGAAGGAGTTTTGCCAGCCGGTCGAGGCCCTGCATGACGCCGATCGAGGGGTCTTCCGGCGTCGATGCCACCTTTGCCAGGCTGGAGTGGCCGCTGTCGTCGATTGCGACAAGGTCCGTGAAGGTACCGCCGACATCGATGCCAACCTTCAGCATGGCAGTGTGCCGGCGGCGACGCCCCCTCCCCCCGCCCCCGGATCAAGTCCGGGGCAGGCTCCCCTCCCGCAAGGGGAGGGGGAGAAGTTGGTATCAGACGAAACCATTGATCGCGTCCTGTCGACGGGCCGCCGGATCGCGCCTGGCGGGATCGCCCCACCCGCCACCGCCACCTGACTCAATCCGAAACACATCGCCCGGTCGGATCTCGATGCCGACCTCCTTGGTCTTGAGCGCGCGCTGCTGCCGGCCCTCGGAGTGGAGGACGTAGCGATGCGGCAAACCATTCTTTCCGCCCAGGATCCCGCATGCCCCGTACTTCACGCCATCGCCAGCCGTATTGCCCCGCGCCGGTTCGTCGATCTCGGCCACCATCTCCAGCGTGCATCCCGGTCCGCCGCGGTATTGTCCGTCGCCACCTGATCCGGGGCGGAACTCATGTGTGCGGAAGAACAAGGGGAACCGCACCTCGGTCACCTCAAGGCTGCCGAACTTGATGCCGCCTGCCGCCTGCCACTCGCCCGCCGCAGGCCAACCATCGCCCACCGGCGAGGCACCACCGCCGGGCCTCGCCTGGAACATGTGCCAGATGAACGGTTTCTGTGTGCGCGGGTCGCGTCCCTGGATCGCGATACGGAAACGCCGCCCCCACCCCGCCATCGCTCGATCCGGACAGGCCGGCGCCAAAGCCTTGATGATCGCCTCGATGATCTCCTGCGAACAGTGGTTGGTGCAGAGCGTCACCGGCGCACCCTCGTTGGCCCACACGACCGTTCCGGGCTTGGCGATCACCTCAAGCGGACGGAAGGCACCGTCATTCTTTGGAGTGTGCGGATCGATCAGATAGGCAAGTGCCACGACGACCGCAGAACGCATATTGGGATAGGACGAGTTGACGAACCCAACCACCTGCTCGTGTGAGTCGGATAGATCGATGGTCAGGTCGCTGCCACGCTTGGTGACGGTCGCGCGCACATGGATGTCGGTGTAACCATGGCCGTCGTCGTCGAGAAACGACTCACCATGATACACGCCGTCCTTCCACGTTGCGATCACCGCGCGGGCCTGGCGCTCGGCACCGTCCAGCACGGCTTCGATCGCTGCAAGCGTCGTATCCCAGCCAAATTCAGACGTGAGCGCCAGCATCCGTCGCTGACCGACATGCGCCGAACCGATCATCGCCGCGAGATCGCCGCGGAAGTCGTGCGGGTGGCGCACGTTGGTGACCAGCATTTCCAGCACGTCGCGACGCACGACGCCGCGATCGTAAAGGCGCAATGGCGTGACGCGGATGCCCTCCTGCCAGATCTCGGTCGCGGCGGCGTTGTACGCGCCGTGTGTCGAGCCGCCGATGTCGCTCTGGTGCGCACGATTGATCGACCAGAACAGCGGCTTGTCGCCCGCGAAGATCGGCACGAAGGCGGTGAGGTCGGGGATGTGATTGCCGCCGTGATAGGGATCATTCAGCAGGAAGACGTCGCCTGGATGGATGTCGTCGGCGAAAAACTCGGTCACCGCCTTCGCCGCCCAAGGCAATGCGCCCACATGAATCGGGACGTGCTCGGCCTGGGCGATCAGCCTGCCGTTCAGATCGCAGATCGCCGTGGAGAAATCGCGGCTCGAGTTAAGGATTTGGGAATACGACGTGCGCAGCATTGCCTCGCCCATCTCTTCAACGATGGCGTGCAACCGGTGCTGCACGACCGAGACAGTCACCGGATCGACGGTGTCAGCCACGCTTTGCCTCCGCAGGTCAGAGAGATACCATGGAATACAGGAGTAGAGACTCGATGATGCACAGAGGCAAGGAAGCCAGTGAACCGCGCCGACCAGGGAACGCCTGGCTGGCGGGTGCGGCGATCGGCATTGCGATTTCGTCCATGGCGACCGGCGCCATGTTGCTGGGGGCCGGTTGCGCGATCGCTCAGACGCCCATCAAGCGGTTGCCCCCGCGATAACCCCAGAAAATATCCGTGGAGACTTCGTCCACCGTGCGGCAGCCGGTATAGGCCATCGTCTTATCGGCCTCGTTCTTCAGGATGTTGATCGCCCGCAGCGCGCCAGCCTCGCCGCCCACCGCGGTTCCATAAAGGGTCGCGCGCCCGGTCAGGACCGCCTTGGCCCCCAGCGCGAGTGCCTTCACGATGTCGGAGCCACGGCGCACGCCTGAATCCAGGATCAACGTCATTTTATCGCCGACGGCTTCCGCAATCTCCGGTAGCACATCCAATGATGCCGCGGCGCTGTCCATGTTGCGGCCGCCATGGTTGGAGACGACGATTCCGTCGATCCCATAGCTCAGCGCCTTGATGGCATCATCCGGCCGGTTGACGCCCTTCAGCATCAGCACACCAGGCCACATGTCGCGGAATTTTGCCACATCCTCCCACACCAGCGAATCTGCGCGCAGCGCGTCGCGCGAGCCGACACCGCTGAGGATCGAGGACTGGTATTCTTCAGGATAGTTCTCGTGGCGGGGGAACCGGCCGGACGTGAAGTACCGCATCAACACGCCACCGGTCCAGGCGGGATGCCGCGCCATGTCCAGCGTGAAGCGCAATGTCGGCACGAACGGCAGGCCGAAGCCGTTATGCGTGTTGTATTCTCGGTTGGGGGAGACCGGCGAGTCGACAGTGACGATCAGTGCCTCGAAGCCGTTGCGGTTGGCCCGCTGGATCAACTGATGCGACAGCTCGCGCTGCTTCCAGACATAGAGCTGGAACCACAGCCGCCCGCCCACTGCCGCGATCTTCTCCATCGGCGTCATCGACGCGGTAGAGAGTGTGAGCGGGACCTGCGCCTTCGCTGCCGCCTTGGCGAGTTCCAGCTCACCTTCATGCCAGCACAGGCCGGCGGCACCGGTCGGTGCGATCGCCATGGGCAGGCTGGCCGGCTTTCCGAACAAGGTGGTGGCGACGCTGCGGCCGGAGACGTCCACCAACGCACGATGGCGCAATTTGATACGCTCGAAGGCGGAGCGGTTGTTGGTGACCGCCAGATGATCTTCGGTGGCGCGATCGACGAATTCGAAAACGCCCTTTGGCAGGCGTCGCTGCGCCGCCGACCGGAGATCCCAGACGTTCAGGCAGCGATCGACATTGACCATCCCCGGAACCCTAGAGTGCCGCTTCGTCCATCACCCGCTCGAACATCCGATTGCCCTGTCGTCCGCCGAAGAAGATGTCGGTGGTCACCTCGTCCACCGAGCGGCAACCGGTATAGGCCATCGTCTTGTCCATCTCGTTGCGGATCAGATTGATCGCCTTGAATGCGCCCGCCTCGCCCCCGACAGCCGTGCCGTACAACGTGGCGCGTCCGGTCAGCACAGCCTTTGCTCCGAGTGCCAGCGCCTTCACGATATCCGAGCCGCGACGCACACCGGAATCCAGGATCACCGTCAGGCGATCGCCCACTGCCTCGGCGATCTCCGGCAGCACGTCGAGCGAGGCGACGACACTGTCCATGTTGCGGCCGCCGTGGTTCGACACGATGATGCCGTCTACACCGTATTCGATCGCCTTCACCGCATCGTCCGGCCGGTTGATGCCCTTGATCATCAGGATACCGGGCCATTTTTCGCGGAAGATCCGGATGTCGTCCCAGTTGAGCGAGTCCTGCCGCGTCATCTCGGTCGTGGTCGGGTCGTTGCGCGCCATCCGCCGATAGCCGTCGGGGTAGTTCTCGTTGCGCGGCATGCCGATCGTCGTGAAGTACTTCATCAGTACATTGGTGAACCACACGGGGTGCCGCATGATGTCTAGCGTGAAGGTGACGTTGGGCGTGAATGGCAGCAGGAAGCCGTTGTGGGTGTTGTACTCGCGGTTCGGCGGCACGATGGTATCGACGGTAACGATCAGTGCCTCAAAGCCGGCGCGATTTGCCCGATCGATCAGCTGGTAGGAGAACTCGCGTTTGTTCCAGACGTAGAGCTGGAACCATAACCTGCCGCCCACGCCTGGACCGGCCTGCTCGGCGATCTTCTCCATCGAGGTCATCGCGCCCGTGGCGAGCGTGAATGGAATCTTGGCCTTGGCCGCGGCTTTGGCCAGCTCCAGCTCGCCTTCGTGCCAGCACAGGCCGGCGGCACCGGTGGGCGCGATCGCCATCGGCAGCGACACCGGCTTGCCGAACAGCTCGGTATTCGTCGAGCGGCCTGACACATCGACCAAGGCGCGATGCCGCAGCTTGATCCGCTCGAACGCTGCGCGGTTGTTCGCGACCGCAATGCCGTCCTCGCTGCCCCGATCAACAAATTCGAATACGGCCCTTGGCAGGCGGCGTTTCGCCGCCGCACGGAGATCATAGACGTTCAGGCAACGATCGAGCGCAGACATGTATTTCTCCCTTGGGACTACTCCCCAAGCGGCGCGATGATGAAGCCCAAGAGTCGGATGTCAAGCGCACAGCCCGAATGGCTGATGGGCGGCTCTGCCTTGACGATCCGCGGAGAAACTGACCTCGGCGAGCGGCCGGTCACACATAGCGTAACGTGGTGAACATGCCCGCGTCCAAATGGTACAGCAGGTGGCAATGCATGGCCCACAATCCTGGATTGTTCGCATCGAATGCTACTCCGATACGTGTATTTGGCGGAACCAATACAGTGTCGCGAACTGCGCCTGAGAGACGCTTGCCGTCGATCTCGACCACCTGAAACGCGTGTCCGTGCAGATGCATCGGGTGCGGCATAGGCGTCCGGTTCTGGAACACCAGCTCAACGCGCTCGCCCTTGGCGATTGGGAGTGGCGGAACATCCTTCGTCCAGGGAACGCCATTGATCGACCAGACATAGCCCGCCATTTCGCCGGTCAGGTTGATCTGGTGCACACGGTCGGCCTTGCGTTTCGCCAGGGGCGCAGCAGCGCGCAGACGACGCTCGAGATCCAGGTTGAGCGGAGACGAGGCGTTCGCCGCCAACTCGGGCACGCGCGTGACCGTAGCGCGGTTCCCCGCCTTGAGGATCAAGCCGGTCTGGCTGCGCTCGCCCTCCAGAATCGCCAAAACGGGATATGCAGCTGGCTCACGCGGGAGCGCGATACGGATGTCGAGACGTTGTGCCACGGCGATCGGGAAGCGCCTTCCGGCAACAGGCTGGATCCTGAAGCCATCAACGGCGATCAGTTCGCCGTTCAGTCGCCCGATGTCCAGGTGGTAAGCGCTCATCGACGAGCTGTTGATGACCCGCAGCAGGATAGTCGAGGCTGGATCGACCCGTACCACCTCCGGGTCGGCCAGCGTGCGGTCGTTGGCAAGGAAGGCGTCGTATTTGACATCATTCAGGTCGGGACCTGAAGCGGCGCTCCGCCCCGAGCTCATTGGAGCCATTTTGGCTGCGACCGGCTTCGCCGGCATCGCCATGGCACCCATTGCATGCGACTTGGCGGCGGATTGCATCGGCATGCCTGCCATGCTGCCGGCCTCGCGCAGGTCCTCGAATATCTTTTCGGGCGGTGTGAAGCTGAAATCGGCCAGCATGACGATGACTTCCTGCTGGTCCGGACGGTCCCGCTCGTCGCGAATGATAAGTGGTGCGGCGAGCAATTCCTGCTCCTGCAGCCCTTGATGCGAGTGCATCCAGAATGTGCCGCCGAAGCGCAGAGGAAAGTCATAGTCGGCGCCGCCGCCCGGGGGGATCGGCGGCCCGGAAACGCCGGGCACACCGTCCTGCTGCCAAGGCGGCGTCAATCCGTGCCAGTGCATCAGTGTCGGCACGTCCAGCTTATTCTCCAGGCGCACCCGAAACCGCCGCCCGACAGCGGTGACGAGACCTGGGGTGCCATCCGGCTGGCGGACCGCAAGGATCGAGGCCGGCTTGCCCTTGACCTCGATGCTGCGGCGCTGAACCTGCAGCACGGTGACCGGATCGGACCCGGCGGGTGCAGTCTGAGCAAGAGGTTGTGCCACCGGCAGCGCGGCGGCGGAAAGGATGCTCAACATGGCTTTTCGACGCGACAACACGGCATTTTCCCCCGGTAACAAGCTCGGACCATTCTTGTCTGGCTGCCGGGCGAGCAGGGCGCCGGCAATGAACCCATCAATGCCACATAAAAACACTGGCGATGATGGGACAGAAGAGCCAGCGCGGGCGGAGCTTCAAGTCGAGCGAGGTTGAAGATGATGCCTTTGAATGGAAAGACGGCACTGATCACGGGTTCGACTGATGGCGTCGGGCGGGTCGTGGCCATGCGGCTTGGTGAGATGGGCGCACGCGTGTTGATTCATGGCCGCGACCAGCACAGGGGCGAACGCGTGGTGGCGGCCATCGAGGCGGCCGGCGGCACAGCAGAATTTCTAGCTGCAGATCTCGCATCGCTGGCTGAAGCACGCCGGCTTGCCGACACTGTTGGCAAAACCTCGACAAGGCTCGATATCCTTATCAACAATGCCGGCATTGGCACCGCAGGCACCTCGCGTCTGACCAGTAACGACGGACACGAGCTGCGCTTTGCCGTGAACTACCTGGCTGGCTTCCTGCTGACCACTCTGCTGTTGCCGTTCATTCGACGGAGCACGCCGGCGCGCATCGTCAACGTCGCATCGGCGGGGCAGCAGGCGATCGATTTCGACGATGTGATGCTGACGCGCGGCTTCAGCGGCAGCCGAGCCTATTGTCAGAGCAAGCTGGCACAGATCATGTTCACGATCGATCTCGGGCAGGAGCTGGCGGACACTGACGTGCTCGTCAACGCTGTACATCCGGCGACCTATATGGATACGGCCATGGTCCGCCGGGCCGGTGTGAGGCCAATGAGTACGGTCGAGGAAGGTGCCGAGGCAATCTTACAGCTTGCTGTGTCACCAGCGGTTGCAGGTTGCACTGGTCGTTATTTCAACGGACTGAATGACGCGCGCGCCAATGCCCAGGCCTACGATGACGCTGCACGCCAAAAGCTCCGGGCACTCAGCCTTCGACTGACGGGGTTGGCCGATTGAGGTGTTGGCGGCGTCCCGACAGGACTCAACCGGATTTCAGCGCGAGCTCATCGAACGGCGCGGTGTAAGGGAACCCTGGAATGCGGCCAAAGCTCGATTGGGCTACACGCGGCCCGATGCCGTTGAGGAAGGCCAGCTGCCAGATTGGTGCGTAGATTGCACGTTCATGCACAATCTTCTGCATCTCGTGCAAGATAGCTTCGCGACGCTTGTAGTCGAGCTCGCCTGCCTGCTTGCGGAAGAGCTCGTCGAGATCGGGGTAGCTTCCGTAGGTGAATGTGCCCCCAGTGACGGCGTGTGTCTCCAGCCGTGTCGCGGCATTCCCAAACGCGGCGGGGCCTGCCTGGATCACGTTCTTGTACTGCTTTTCGGCAAAGGACTTGATGAACGCCGCACGTTCCATCGGGCGCAATTTGATGCGGATACCCACCTCGCCCCAGTTGTTCACCACCGCTTCGGCGATATTGGAGTAAGACGAATCGCAGTTATAGAAGCCTGCGTCGAAGCCATTCGCGTAACCGGCGGCGGCAAGCAGTTGCTTCGCCTGCGCAGGATCATACACCGGCTTGGGTGGCTGCCAGTAGAATTCGAACATGTCCGGCACGAAGGGATTGCCGGTGACGTGCGAGTATCCTCGGGTCAGCGCATCATTGATCGTCTGGCAGTCGATCGCCAGGTTGGCGGCACGTCGCACCCGCACATCATGCCAAGGCGATTTCGGGTCCCACTGATCGACAAAGTAGACACAGAATACGCCCTGGATGACCACCGGCTTGATGCTCAATCCTGGCGTCTGCTCCAGCTCGCCGGCCAGCTCGCCGCGGATCGAGAAGGCGATATCGATCTCGCCCCGCTTCAATGCTGCCAGCCGCGTGGCCTCGTCGGGGATCACCTTCATGACCAGCCGCTTCACCTTCGGCGTCTGGCGCCAGTAACCATCGAACGCTTCCAGCACCAGTTCCACACCCGGGGTAAATGAAACGAAGCGATAGGGACCGGCGCCGATCGGCGCCTTCTTGAAGCCTTCATCGCCGACCTGGCTGAGGTATTTGCGAGGCACGACCCAGGCGGCGCCACTGACGCCGGCGTAGAAGGTCAGAAAGTCAGGCCACGGCTCTTTCAGGCGATAGCGAATGTGCTGCGGGTCGGGTGTCTCGACTGCGGCAACCCGCTGCTTCAGCAGGCTCTGGCTGGCACCGCGGTAACGCTCAAAGGAGAACTTGACGTCATCGGAGGTGACGGGATCACCGTTGTGAAACCGGGCCGGGCGAAGGACGAAGTCATGCACGAGACCGTCCTCGGACGCGGTATAGTACTCCGCGAGGCTCGGTGCCTCCTTGTTGTCCGGCATCGCCTTCACCAGGGCATCGTGCAGGCCGTAGAGCAGCATGTACGGCGTGATGATCCCGGCGGCCTCGCCTGGGTCGAACCAGCCTGGGGCCAGCGATACGTGCACGCCGTAGGTCAGTTGTCCCGTGGGCGCCGCCGCAGCGTCGCCTGCTCTGGCCGCGACGCCGGCAGCGGCCAAGGCGAACAGCGACCGCCGGCTGAACGATGCCGCGGCGGCGCGTGGGATCATCTCGCCAGAGGAATTCGCGCGGCTCATGGCAGCCTCCTGTTACCGACTAAAGGCCAAGACGGGCTTTTGGTCCGGGTGGCCGCCAAGCCGCGCGGGATGCGTCAGCCTCCCCGGCTAGGCAGTACCTCCGGGTCCAGCAGGCAGCAGCTCGAGGTCCGGCACCATCTCCTGACCCTGCGTGTCCGGCCACGCCAACAACGATGCAATGTAGCAAATGATGGCCACGCACGCGCAGATCATCATCGGCAGTGCGAAGCCCAGGTGCTGGTCGACTGCGAACCAGGTCAGGACCGGGGCGACCAAGCCGCCGAATATCGCACCGACGTGGTAGCAGAAGGCCGAGGCGGTGGCGCGAACCTCGGTCGGGAAACGCTCGGTCATGTACGCAGGAATCTGGCTGTACATCGATCCGGCGAAGGCGCCTTGCACAGAGAAGGCAATAGCGATGAGAGTGTAGTTGGCGGTCGCCAGATACATTGGGGTGATCAGCAACCCGATCCCGGCCGGTATGATCATCGCCCACCGTCGGCCGATCTTGTCACCCAGCGCACCCCAGAAGAAGGCCGAGACGAAGGTCGCGATATTGGTGAACACCAGTGGCCAGCCGACCGCTGCGGCGGACAACCCCAGATCCTTCTGCAGATAGGTCGCGAACAGCCCGAAGGTTGCGTAGTAGGTGACGAAGCCGCTCGACATCCACGCGCACGCAGTGATCGTGTTCCAGATGATCTTGCGCCGAAAGATCGCCAGTAGCGGCGCCTTCATATGGGCCGAATGGCGTTGCTGCAGCTTCTGGTTCTCGACCCACACCTCCGGCTCCTTCACGTAGAACCGGATCCAGACCACGGCGAGCGCCGGCAAAACGCCCATCCACAGCATGCCGCGCCAACCGATGTAGTCGAAGATGGTCGCGTAGAGCAGCGCAGAGATCAGGTAGCCTAGCGCCCATGAATTCTGCAGGATCGCCGACATCAGCCCACGTGACCGCGTTGGCCACGTCTCCATCGCGAGCGCGGCGCCGGCGGGCCATTCAGCCCCCATGCCGATGCCCAGCAAGGTGCGGAACACCAGCAGGAACATAAACGTCGGGGAAAATCCGGCGATGAAGTTGCACATCGAGTACCACAGGATTGAGATCATCAGCGGCGCGCGTCGTCCCATCCTGTCGGCCATCCAGCCTGCCGCCACCGCACCGAGCAGGCGCATCCATAAGGTCAAGGTGCCGACTACGGCGACCCAGGTAAGCGGCTCGCCGAAGCTTTTGGCGATCGGCACGATGAGCACGAGAAAGACCGTGAAGTCGAAAGCGTCCAGCGTCCAGCCAAGCCACGCTGCGATATATGCGTACCACTGATCTTTGGTGGGTTCCTTCCACCACGGCAGGCTCTGGCTGCTTCTGACACTGGCGGACATTGATTTTAAACCTCCCTGAGACGTCGTCACACGAGCGGCACGGCACGTACGAACGGAAGCTGCAGAGAGGCGAGAGCAAGGCCCTCTCAGCACAGGGAACGGCAGATTAAATTACAGTAGGGCGCCGCAGCGGCGCCCGTCAAATGGAAAGGCGCCGGCTCCGCCCAAAGGCGAGGCCGGCAAACTCACGACCGGTGCCGCCTTCCACTGAACCGCTAAGCATTGCTTGTCGCAATGTCCCAACATGCAACAGGAGATCGAGCCTATCGGGCAGCGCTGCAAGAATGGTTGGCTCGATTCCTGCCTTCCGCGGGAATGACGGAGACCAGATCAAGATTCACGTCGAGACTGCGTTGCAACAGACCCTGGTCGGCGCTGACCTGACACGTTCCTTCAAGCTTGACGGCGACCGGCTCACGGCCACGTCGCCGCCGTTCAAGAGGGCGATACGTAATAACCAGAGACTCATTATGACGATTGTGTGGGAGCGGGAGAAGTAAGCTCGGGCAAATTTCAAACTGAGACACCACCCAGGCCGCGTGGATAAACCGAAGCTAGGGGATTCCCGCGACGCGGAGGAGTGTAATCCGAGACTGACGTCTGGTCCGGAGGTCAGTCTTGGCTCGCGGCTTGATGACAGACGACGAATGGGGTTTTTTCGAACCCTTCCACCTCAGCTGACGATCTGAGCAGGGCGGTCGGCCGCCTATTAACCATCGTCGGGTGGTCGATGGGATTTTCTGGATCGCGCGCACGGGTTCGCCGTGGCGTGACCTGCCGGAGGAATTCGGCAGCTGGCATTCGGTCTGGCGGCAGTTCCGATGATGGGGCGTATCGGCGGTGTGGGACGTGCCGCTGCAAGCCTTGGCCGATACAGGCGGCGACGCCGAAACCCTGCAAAAATGATCGACGGCACCATCATCCGGGCACGCGCGGTGGCTTCTCGACCAAACTCCACGCTCGGGCCAATGCATTGGGCCTTCGCATTGGGGTCATCCTCTCGCCAGGCGAAGCGCATGATGTGACCGGCTACGACGACCTGATGGCCGAACGCGACAGCGACCCTAAAGAACAACCGCCGCATCGCCACTCGCTACGACCAGACGTCCACCAGTTTCCTCGGCTTCGTTCTCCTAGGCCGCATCCGTAGCTGGATCAGGTTTGTCCGCGCAGCCCAATATCGGATTGGCACGACAAATCTGGTAGCAATCGTAACTTGCCGTGACGCGAGAAAGGAAAGAGGTGGATGGCCGGCCGGGGGTCGGCCATGACGGTGGGACGCTACCTCGCGGAAGGCGGCACGGGCTTCGCCCGTCGCCTGATATCGGCGTAAGGCGTGCCATCGCGGTGCGTGTATTCGGAGGGCTTGCCGCCGGGCGGCGCGAACATGTCCACATCGGTGTAGTGGGCCGCATCTTCAGGAATGCGGGTGCCGATCTCCAAAACGAACGCGTCGGCATCCGAGCGGTTTTGCAGGCAATGACCATCGGGATCACCGGCCTTGAAGCCGGCGGCATCACCAGCTCGCAGCACCTCGGACCCGGCGTCGGTGACCAAGGTTACCTCGCCACTCAGGACGTAGACGAACTCGTCTGAAGCGGTCTGCCAATGACGCTGGCTGGACCAGGCGCCAGGCGGAAGCCGAAGGAGGTTCACTCCGTATTGGGTCAGGCCGGCAGCATCGCCGAGTTTTGTTCTCTCTCTGGATAGGCATGGTTCATCGAAAGGCGGCGGATAGAGCGTGCCAATGACCGGCTTGATGCTGGCGATATCGATCCTCTTGCCCATTCCGACGCTCCGCAATCTTAAGGCTTCACACGTCCCGCTTGCTCTTCCGCCCATGATGATTGTTCACAGGCATCCAACCTCAACCGGTCTCGCGCAGCACTTCGGTCTTCACTGGCAGGACCTCACCCATCCACATCGCATTCAACGTGTGGTCGTCTCGCGGGCGGCCAGACTGCGGGTGTACCAGCACCGTCAGTCCCATGCGGTTCATCATGATGAACGGCACCAGAGTCGGGAACAGTTCGGGGGGAAATGCGATCTGATACATCGCCCGCACGTGCGGTCCCACCTCCTCATCGTGCCAGCTTCCCATTCGCATTTGTCCGGCGAACCGTTCCTCCACCCACTGCCGCAACTGCGCGGCTTTTTGCTTCGTCGAAGCGTCGTCGTAATAGACGTGCGCGTGATAGTCCTTGATCGAGGCGATGTCCTGCATCTCGGGCCTCCTGCAGTCGTGAGCCGATCGGATATTGTCGAACAGAGCGGGGCAGGAAAGGAAGTGGGGGGCTTCTGTTGCCCGGTGCCCCCCGAACCGCGCTTATCGCTTATGCAGCGACAGCGAGCGCCTCATGATTGTCATTGGCACTTGTAGAATGGCCCGATAACGGCGGAACCATGCCGAGCGAAAGACGCGTCTTTACCGCGCGTGTCGAGCCTGTGTCGCCCCCGTGCTGCCCTGGATACTGCCCCTGGGCCAATGGTGGAGGCGCCGGGCACTGCCCCCGGGTCCACTACGCTTATTCCACGCACCGTTTATCGCCATAGCCGGCGGACCGGCAGTCGGAATATAGGCATTCACCCCGGCCGGTGAAAGTGGAGTCGCCATGCGCCTGAACGAGCAGCAGCAAGCCGAGATCGACGCCGCCCGAGCTCAGCGGGCGACGACCTCCCGGCCCACAGTGGCCGCGCTGGAGGAGCTGCTGTTCCAGGCGATCCCGGTGCTGGACCACGGCTTCGTCCGGGTCATCGACTACATGGGCGATGATGCCGCCATCGTGCAGGCGGCGCGGGTGTCGTATGGCCGCGGGACCAGACGCGTCTCGGAGGATGCCGGGCTGATCCGCTACCTGATGCGACACCGCCATTCCACGCCGTTCGAGATGTGCGAGATCAAGTACCACGTGAAGCTGCCGATTTTTGTCGCCCGGCAATGGATCCGCCATCGCACCGCCAACGTGAACGAGTATTCCGCGCGCTATTCGATCCTGGATCGCGAATTCTACCTGCCGGCTCCGGAACATCTGGCGGCGCAGTCGGTGGCCAACCGGCAGGGCCGGGGCAAGGTGCTGGCCGGCGAGGAGGCCGCCCGCGTGCTCGACCTGCTGCGCGAGGACGCGACCCGCTGCTATGACCACTACGCCGAAATGCTGAACGAGGAGGGCGACGGCTGCGCCCGTGACCCATCAAGGCAGGGATTGGCACGCGAACTCGCGCGAATGAATCTGACGCTGAGCACCTATACACAATGGTATTGGAAGATCGACCTCTACAACCTGTTTCACTTTCTTTCGCTCCGGGCCGACGCTCACGCCCAGTACGAGATCCGAGCCTATGCCGAGGCGATGCTCGGAACGGTGGCGGCATGGGTGCCGATTGCCCAAACGGCTTTCCTTGACTACCGGCTGGGATCTGTCACGCTATCAGGACAAATGCTGACCGTGGTGCGGCGGTTGTTGGCCGGAGAGGCTGTCGACCAGTCCACCAGCGGCCTGAACCGGCGGGAGTGGGCGGAGTTGATGGAGGCCCTCGGCCGCGCCGCGGAGTAGTCGGCTTGCTGTCTTGCCGGAGATGCTGTGCGCGGCTTTGGGATTGTCTGGATTGTCATCCTCTGTCTCCCCGGCTGCGGCACGATGACGGGACCGGAAGGAGCCTTCCACACCCGGTATGTCAATTATGTCCCCGGCCCGCTCCAGCCAGGCAACTGCGGCACGCCCGACACCTATAAGCGGTGCCCGCCAAGCCAGGGACCGCGCACCGCAGTCACCCGGGCACGGGCCTATGTCACGATTGAAGAAATGCCGGCGACGGTCGGCGCGCCACATCGCGAATCGATGCTGCAGGAATGACAATACCTTGCCGCCGGCAGGCCTGGCTTCGAGCTAGTCCGCGAGCTGTGGTTGCACCGCCTGACCGGTCTGCGCCGACCGGGTCGCCGCATCCGCCAACAACAGCGCCTTCAGACCATCCCCGCCGTCGGGCCGAGGCGCTTTTCCACCGGTGACCGCGGTGATGAAAGCATCCAGCTCGGCGCGATACGCCGCGGCGTAGCGTTCGAGGAAGAACGGCAGCACCGGATCGCCGAGGAAACCCGTCTCCGTCGCCAACTCGACCGTGGTCGCCCTGACATTGCCCGCCCGCAGCAGCCCTTTCGAGCCGTGCGCCTCGATCCGCTGATCATAACCGTAGGTGGCGCGGCGCGAGTTGGAGATCTGACACAGTTTCCCGCTGGCCGTGCGCAGGGTCACGACAGCTGTGTCGACGTCGCCTGCCGCCGCAATGGAGGGATCCACCAGACAGGAGGCGGCAGCGTGCACCGCGAGCGGTTCCTCTCCTAGCATAAAGCGTGCCATGTCCAGATCGTGAATCATCATGTCGCGGAACAGCCCGCCGGACGTCGCGACATACGCCGGCGGCGGAGGCGCTGGATCGCGGCTGATGATGGTGAGCAACTCCAGTTCGCCGATCTCGCCGCCATCCATGCGCCGTTTCAGGGCGGCGAAATGTTCGTCGAACCGGCGGTTGAAGCCGACCATCAGCGGTACCTGGGCATCACGCACCGCTTTCAGGCAAGCGCGTACACGGTCCACGGCAAGATCGATCGGCTTCTCGCAAAAAATCGCGCGGCCCGCGGCAGTTGCGCGCTCGATATAGTCGGCGTGCGTCGGCGTCGGCGAGGCGATCAGCACGGCGTCAGCGGCGAACGCCTCGTCCACGGAAATCGCCGGCGCGCCGCATGCCTCGGACAGCGCCTTGGCCGCCGCGGTATCGACATCGGCGACACCCGCCAGCCGCACAGAGGCGTGTGCAGCAACGTTGCGAGCATGGATACGACCGATGCGTCCTGCACCAATTACGCTAATGCTCAGTGGCACGCTGCGCCCTCCCCGCTGCGGGATGGAACGATAGCGTATGTCCGCCCTCTCGTCGTGCCTCAGGTTGCGGCGACCCTTGTGGAATGTGAAGCAAAGCGTGCAGCACTGCGAGTAACAGATAGCGCCAGCGCCTGTTGCAGGTTGTTGCGAAGCGCCGCTTCGGAGTACCGCGACGTAGCGTAGTCGAGCTGTGCCGCAGCGCACTCACTCCATGCCACATCGTCGGTCAGAAGCCGGCAGATTGCATCGGCAAATTGGTCCGGCTCATTGCAGATCGGCACAATCGCCTCAAGGCCAGGTAGTCCCTGTGCGCCAATGGACGTGGTGACCAGTGGCAAGCCCTCGCGCATTGCCTCCACCACCTTCAGCTTCACACCGGCCCCGTAGCGCAGCGGCGCGATCGCGATCCGCGCGGTGCGATACAACTCGCTCAATGCTTGGTCGCTGATGTTCGAACGGACGCTGATCTGATCACTGTTCAACGCCTCGATGTCAGGCGGCGGATTCGAGCCCACGATGACAAGCTGCGCAGTGGGAGCCCGCATGCGAATGCTCGGCAACACGTGATCGAGGAACCATATCAGTCCATGCCGATTGGGCTGATGGGCGAAGCCGCCAACAAATAGCAAAACGGGGTCCGCAGGTGGAGCCCGAAGGGCGGCGAACTGCTCGAAGCAATACGGCAACAGAGTGCGCGCCGCAACGTCCGGCTCGGCGGCAGCGACATACTCGGTTTCCTGGCTCGACGGATACAGCACGACGTCGACATCGCGCCAAACCGAGCGCTCCAACAGCTCCATAGTCTGCGCCTGACGCAGCACAACCAGATCGCTCAGTTCTCTTGCCTGCAAGCGCATCCGCTCGAAATGCAGATCAATGCCGTAGTAGAGCCGGCTTATCTCTGGATGCCGCCTCAGGTCGGGCAGGAAATCCACAGCCACGTGCGGACGGCAAAGCAGTACGTAATCTATATCGCTGGCATTATCCGCTAGCCACTGCCCAAAGCTGCCGACGTGGGTGCCGTAAGCGACCTCGATGCCCAAATCCAGGAGTGCATCGGTGTAGCCGGGACTGAAGTGTAGATTGTGCGGCCAGAATTTCACCACCATGCCCAATTGCAGCAGGCTACGGATAATGCACATCACGGAACGGGAACCTGCGTCTCGATCAGGCTCCGGCACATAGTGGTCGATAACCAGCACGACCTCGCGTCCGTGGGCACGATCCCGGGCGCGCAGCAGGTGTTCGCCATTCGGCAAATGCTGGGACGACAGGACGGAGCGCCAGCGTTCCAGGAACTTCTGCTGATTACGTACCTGCCACGCTTTCATGCCATTGCTCAGGGAACGGCCATGCGTCACGCCCTCGAAATGCACCACGTGTGAGCGGGGCTGATACAGTACCTTGTAACCCCGTTCCCGCAGTCGAAAGGCCAAATCACTGTCCTCGCAGTAGGCGGGCGCGTAACGTTCGTCGAAGCCGCCCAGCCCATTGAACAGCGCCCGCGGAACCAACAGCGACGCGGCTGAGCAATAGTCCACCTCGCGAATGTAATTGTACATCGGACGATCAGGGCTATCGGAACGGCCGAAATTCCAACCGGAACCGTCATTCCAGACAATGCACCCTGCCTCCTGCAGGCGTCCGTCGGGATACAACAGCTTCGATCCGACAGCACCGACGTCGCTGCGGCCTCTGAACGGCTCCAGCAGCGTGTCCAGCCAGCCTGGCATGACCTGCGTGTCGTTGTTCAGCAGCATCAAATACTCGCCCTCGGCTATACGTGCTGCGGCGTTGCAGGAACGCAGGTATCCAAGATTGCGCGGATTGATAATCAGCCGGATACCGGCCAGGTCGCCGAGGCAGACCAAGGAGTTATCCGGGGTCGCGTCATCGACCACGATGACTTCAATCGCAGCATTGGGTGGGTTGACTGCAATCGCTGCCAGGCAGCGCAGGGTGTATTCCACCTTTCCGTAGCATGGGATGATCACCGACACCGTTGGATTGGAACTGTGCGGCAGCATGATGCGACGCGGGTCAATGTCGTGGATCAGTGGCGGACTCAGCCGAGCCGATATGGGCGCCGAGTGCCTGATGCGCCTGGCACGACGCCACAGACCATATTGATGGGGAAGCTGAAGCGTGATCGTCCACCAGAACAGCAGGAAAGCACGCCGCCTCAGCAGCACGAGCCATTGCCGAACTCCTCGAAGCTGCGGGCGTTCCGGATGCGCATTCATGCGCACACGCGTAGAATGGAAGGTGTTAACAATCCCTTGAAAAATCCGGATGGTGCGGCCAGCGGGGCGGGCCTGCCCCCGTCGGGCCGATCGGGTGAGATCAGCGCCGGCTGAGTTCTGGGAAATCGTCCTCGCGGAACTCCATGGGGACGCGCACGCCCTCGGCAGCCCTGACAGCCTCCTGCTGGCGCAGCTCCACCCGCCGGATCTTGCCCGAAATCGTCTTCGGGAGGTCGGTGAACTCAAGGCGCCGCACGCGCTTGAAGGGGGCCAGCGTTTCGCGAAGGTGCCGGAAGATCGACAACGCCGTCGCGGCATCCGGCATACTGGCTGCGGTCAGCGTGATGTAGGCCTTCGGCACCGCCATGCGGATCGGGTCAGGGGCCGGCACCACGGCCGCCTCGGCAACGGCGGGATGCTCGATCAGCGCGCTCTCCAGTTCGAACGGGCTGATTCGGTAGTCGGACGCTTTGAACACGTCATCGGCACGGCCGATGTAAGTATAGTACCCATCCGTGCTGCGTGCTGCGATATCGCCGGTGCGATAGGCAGCCGTCCCAAGCGGTGAGAACGAGCCGTCATCATTCTGGTAACCGCGCATCAGCCCGACCGGTGGCGGAGCGAGATCGATGCAGACCTCGCCTTCTTCCACGTCCTTGTCGTCTGTATCCAGCAGGCGAATGTGAAAGCCAGGCGACTCCTGACCCATCGATCCAGGTTCGACCCGCTCGCCGGGGAAGCAGCCGATCTGCAACGTGGTCTCGGTCTGGCCGTAGCCCTCGCGCACGGTCAGACCCCAGACCTTCTGGACCTGGTCGATGATCTCAGGGTTGCATGGTTCGCCAGCCGAGCAGACCTCGCGCAGCGACGTTTTCCAGCGCGCCAGGTCCTCCTGCACGAACATGCGCCATACGGTGGGCGGGGCGCAGAGGGTCGTGACCTTGTGGTCGGTGATGGCGTCCAGCATGCCAGGTGCATTGAAGCGCGGCTGGTTGGCGATGAATACCGTGGAGCCGGCATTCCACGGCGCAAACAGGCAACTATAGGCGTGCTTGGCCCAGCCGGGCGAAGAAATGTTCAGGTGCATGTCGCCGGGTTGAAGACCAATCCAATACATCGTGATCAGATGGCCGACGGGATAACTCTGATGACTGTGTTCGACGAGCTTTGGCCGCGAGGTGGTGCCCGAGGTGAAATACAGCAGCATCGGATCGGTTGCGCGGGTCGCGCCTTCTGGAACGAACCGGACATCACCGCGCAACAGATCGGCGTAACTGTGCCATCCCGCCGGCGCATCACCGACCGAAATGCGCGTCACCGTTGGATCGAGCCCGTCGAACTTCGCCGCATCCGTTGCGTTGGCGATCAGGTGGCGAACCCGGCCGCGTTCGAACCGATCCTTCAAATCGTTCGGTGTCAGCAGCGTGGTCGCCGGAATGACCACTGCGCCGAGTTTCATTGCCGCAAGCATGAATTCCCATAGCGGCACGACGTTGCCAAGCATCAGCAGTATGCGTTCGCCGCGCTGCACGCCGAGGGCGCGCAGGCCATTGGCGAGGCGGTTCGAGCTTTCCGACAGTTCGCGGAACGTGACAGTCGCCGCTCCATCGCCGACGATCTTCAAGGCTGGGCGCTTTGCGTTCGCGCCCTGCGCCAACTCGGCATCGAACCAGTCGAGCGCATAGTTGAAGTTGTCCAGTTGCGGCCAGTGGAATCCCGCATGCGCGCGGCGGTAGTCGGTACGGTGCTCGAACAGGAAATCGCGCGCCTGCTTGAACGCTGCAGCCCCCATTTTGAAGTCTCCCTTATTGCCGCGGCTGCGATTCCAGCCAACGGAATACGACCGAGAAGTCCTTGGCACCGTTACCGACGTCAACCACGGCCTGATACAGTGACATGGCATGAGCACCGAGCGGTGTCGGCGATCCGACCGCGTCGGCGGCAGCCTGCGACAGCTTCACGTCCTTCAGCATCAGCGCCGCCATGAAGCCCGCAGCATAATCGCGGTTGGAGGGCGCGGCAGGCACGGGGCCGGGCGCCGGACAGTAATTCGACAATGCCCAGGACTGCCCCGAGGACGCGGAGGCGATCTGAAACAGCCTGTCCCAGTCCAGTCCCAGCTTCCGCGCCAGCAGGAAGCCTTCGCACACACCAGCCATGTTGATGGCAAGCATCATGTTGTTGCAGATCTTGGCGGCCTGTCCTGCACCTGGCCCCCCGGCGTGCACGATGTTCTTCCCCATCGCCTGCAGTATGGGCAGTCCGCGCACGAATGCTGCGTCGCTGCCGCCGACCATGAAGGTCAGCGTTGCAGCAACAGCGCCGCCCACGCCACCCGACACGGGGGCATCCAGCATGTCCAATCCCGCATTGTGCGCCGCTTCAGTGACAATGCGCGCGCTCTCCACATCGATCGTGGAGCAGTCGATCAGCAGCGGCGCCGCATCCTTCACCGCCTCGATCAATCCGCCCTGGTGCAGCCATACCTCGCGCACGTGTTCGCCGGCCGGAAGCATCGTGATGACGACATCGGCACCGCGCGCTGCCTCTGAGGCATTAGCGGCCACTTCCACGCCGATTGACGTCAGGTTCTGCAAGGCGGCGGTGTTCACGTCATAACCGCGTACCCGGTGCCCCGCCTTCACCAGGTTGGCGGCCATTGGAGTCCCCATATTGCCCAGCCCGATGAAGCCGATGTTTGCCATGGTCAGAGCACCTCGAAGATTTCGTACACAGGCCCTTCCGGCGGACGTCGCCCGATGCCGATCGCAATGATGCGGTTCAGCCAATCGTATCGCGCCGCCGCTGTTTCGAACACGATCGCTGTGCGAAAGTAGTATTCTGATGGGTCGACGTTCTCGCCGCGGTCGAGCCGATCCATCACCGCCGCCGGGCCATGACGCATCCCGCGATAGGCCATGCCGATCAGCGCCTTGTCGTCGGTTTCCAGCGCCAGTCGTACATCGAGTGTGGTCGATCCGTCGCCGCGCACCATGATCCAGTCCGCGCCGCCTGGCAGTACCGTGCCTTGCAACCGCTCGCCTTGGAATGTTCCACCGGAGACCAGACCGATCCGTCGGTTGCCACTGGGTGTCGCGCCGATCGCCTGCATGCCGCCAACGCCAAGGGTCAGCGTCATCAGATGCGCGGTACGGATTTCGGCCATTGGCATCTCTACTTTCTTGCACTTCCCGGCGTCGATCAGAGCCGATAGCGAACCGCCGGGCAAGCGCGGCTTATGCATCTGGTCCCGCAACCAACCCGGGGCTTATGTTCGAGCCCGTGATTCACGTCCTCTGACATTTCCGCCTTGGACGATCACGGGCTAGCATTTCCCCACAGGTCACCCGGAGGAACACGATGCCGACCGAATATCCGCTGCCGTCCAGCGACCCCGCGAGCCTCGGCTTTGCCAACAGGCCGCTCGAGCTTCTCGATGCGTTGATCAAGCAGCACATAGAAGAGGGCCGCTATCCGGGTGCGCAGATCGCCCTCGCGCGGCATGGCCAACTTGCGCTTTTCCGGACCTATGGCGACGCCGCGATCGAACCCACGCGCAAGCCAGCGACCAATGACTCGCTATTCCTGCTGTTCAGCCAGACGAAGGTGCTGACGAGTGCCGCAGTCTGGACATTGATCGAGGAGGGCCGGCTGTCCTTCATGGACAAGGTCGCCGATCATTTGCCCGAGTTCGCCAGCCGCGGCAAAGCCGACATCACGCTGCATCAGGTAATGACGCACCAGGGTGGGTTCCCCTCGAACAATGTGACCAAGGCGACCTGGACGGACCATGCTCGCATGCGCGCCGAGGTGTGTGATTTTGCGCTGGACTGGACGCCTGGATCGAAGCTGCAATATCACGGGCAGGCAGCGCATCTGGTGCAGGCGATGGTGATCGAGGCGGTCACCGGCCAGGACTATCGCGACGTGATCCGCGACAAGGTGCTCGGGCCGCTTGGACTGAGCGATGATATTTACGTCGGTGTGCCTATGCAATTGCAGACCCGCTGCGCCGACACCTATGCGCCGGAGGCGCGCGACAATTCCGCGGAGTTTCGCGCCGCCGGGTTGCCGAGTGGTGGCGGGTTTGCCACGGCGCGCGGCATGGCGGCGTTTTACCAGATGCTGCTTGGCAAAGGCCGGCTCGGGAACGTGCGGTTATTTTCCCCGCGGCTGGTGGCCTATGTGTCGCGCAACCACACCGGCGAACGGCCGGATGAGCAGATGAACGGTATTCCTATGCACCGCGGTCTTGGTCCGCACGTGCGCGGCGAGAGCGATCGCATCCGCGGGCTCGGCACGATCGGCGCCCCCTCGACATTTGGCCATGGCGGCGTGGGGTCGTCTTACTCCTGGGCCGATCCGGAAAGCGGCGTGTCGTTCACTTATCTGACCAACTACGTATCACCCGATCCATGGCACTCGGCGCGGCTGGATCGCGTGGCCAATCTGGTGCACGCCGCGATCGACTGATCCCTGCGATCCGAGCGGAGCAACTCGGCCAGAGGCGATCCTGGCCGAGATTGCTTCGTCCTGCCACGCTTCGCTCACGGTCCTCGCAATGGCATGGATGGCGTACCCGCCTCACCGCGATGTGGCTTGTGCGATGATCGCCCGAGACCATGTCGCGTTCAGCCATGCCCTACGCATCGAACGACGAACTTCCGCCTGCGGTGGCCGATCATCTGCCGCCACACGCCCAGGATATTTTCCGCGAGGCGTTCAATCACGCATGGGACGAGTATGGCGGGGACGAGCAGCGCGCATTCCGGGTTGCCTGGGCGGCGGTGAAGCGAGGCTATCGCAAGCGCGGAAGTGAATGGGTACCGATCGGGAGATAGCTCCCCCGCGTCATTGCGCAAGCAGGTCCGCTGCCGCTTCGGCGAACACCCGGCAGCCCAGGACGATGTCGTCGTCCTTGGTATTTTCCGCATAATGATGGCTGATGCCGCCGATCGACGGCACGAACAGCATCGCTGATTTCGTCCGCTCGGCCAGAATCTGCGCATCATGTCCGGCCCCACTCGGCATGCGCACGTGCAGGCTGGCCGCATGCTTCTGCGCCGCTCGCTCCAGCGCATCCTGGAAGCCAGGGTCCATCGCCTGCGGCGTCGATTGCCCGCGCTCCACGATGGTCACCTTGCATGGCCCGCTGTTCGCTTCGGCCACCAAAGAATCCAACTCGCGGTCGAGCTTTGCCAGCACCGACGGATCCGTGTCGCGGAACTGGAACAGCATTTCTGCGCTGCCGGGCACAATGCTGGGTGCGCCTGGATCGAGGCCGATGCGCCCCGTTGTCCAAACGGTGCGTGGCCCCGCCACCTGCGGGAATCGATCGTAGATTGCGGATGCCAATCGAACCAGTGCGACGCCCGCATCCTTGCGGATTGCCATCCGCGTGGTGCCAGCGTGGTTCTGCACACCCTGGAACACAATCCGGAACCGATGACTGCCAACGATCGCGGTCACGATGCCGATGCGTTTCCCGGTGTCCTCCAGTTCCGCTCCTTGCTCGATATGCGCTTCCAGGTAGCCGAGATAGCGCGCCGGATCGATCGTTGCGCGCGGCCTTCCGGCGAAGCCGGCATGGGCCAGCGCGTCCCGTAGCGGGGTGCCTTCGCGGCTGTGGCAGGTGTCGATTTCCGCCTCGGGCAACAAGCCACAGAATGACCGGCTGCCGATGAATGAGCCGAAATGCCCTTCTTCATCGGCCCAGGCCGCAACATCGATGCCGCCCCCAAGCGCACGCGCTGCTTCAAGCCCATAGATCACGCCCAGCGCGCCATCGAGCCAGCCTGCGTGCGGCTGCGTTTCAAGATGGCTGCCGAGCAACAGCTTCCTGCCCGCGCCACGTGCGCGTCCGATGACGTTGCCGATGCCGTCGATCTCGGGTTCCAGCCCTGCGTCGGACATCCGCGCGACGAGCCAGTGTCGAGACTGCACGTCCTCGGGTGAGTAGGTCGGCCGGTGCACGCCGGTCTTGTATTCGCCGATCTTGCGCAATGCATAGAGATCGCCGAGCAGCCGGTCGCCGTCGATGCGTATTGTCATGGAGAGAGTGTCATCCCTTGAGGACGGATCAGTCCGTCCGGTGTTGGCGTAAAGCCAGACACCTTGTCCGACATCGCCCACAGCCACTTGGCATGGTACAGGACAAGGTGCGGTCGATCGGCCATGTAGATGTCGACCAGCTGCCGATACAGCGCCTGCCGCTGCGCCGCATCGGTGACGCCACGAGCGCGCGCGAGCAGGTCATCGAACTTCGGATTGCAGTATTTGCCCCAGTTGAGAAAGCCGTCGCAGGCAAGCCAGATCGCCACGTTGCCGTCGGGGTCGGGCCGTCCGCTCCAGATCACGATCGACGCCTGATAGTTGCCGGCGCGTGCCGCCGCGACAAGCGCGTTCGCTTCAGCCGTCTGCAGCTTGACGTCGAAGCCGGCCTCGTTGGCCATCGACTGCACCACCTGCCCGACCTGCTGCTCAACTGGGCTGTTGCCGGTCAGTAGTGTGAAGCTCGGATGCTGCTGCCCCGCAGCCTTCAGCAACTCCTTTGCCTTGGCAAGATCGCGCGCCGGCACGGGATGATCGGGATCCCAGTAGCGGCTGCCAGGCGCCTCGAACTGGTTCGATGGGATGAACTGGCTGTCGAACACCACCTGGTTCAAGGCAGACCGATCGATCGCAGCGTCGAGCGCCGCACGCACGCGAGGATCCTTGAGCGCCGTGTCGGCTGCCAGATTGATACTCATCGAATAGTAGGCCAGTGCGGCCTGGCTCACCAGTCGCAAGCTGGGATTCTTCTTCACCGTCGCCACATCGGTCGGCCCCAGTCGCTCGACCATGTCCAGCTGCCCCGCCTGCAGGTTGACCAACCGCACTGTCGTATCGGGCTGTGGATGATAGACGATGCGGTCGAGTTTGATCGCGCCAGGATTCCAGTAGCCTGCGAAGCGATCGACGACGATGCGGTCCTGCGCTACGCGCTGGGTCAGCCTGAATGGCCCGGCACATGGCAGGTCGGCGCTGATGTCCCGAGCAAGCGCCTTGGGCGAGACGATCATGCCGGCGCGATCCGCCAGCACGGCGACCAGTGGCGCATAAGGCTGCGCCAGGTGCAGCCTCAGCGTGTGCGGATCGACGACTTCCACCGAAGATACCGGCTTGAGTTCGGTCTTGCGCAGGCTTTCCGGCGCACCGCGGTAACGCTCCAGGTTGGCCTTCACCGCGTCGGCATCCATGGTCTCGCCGTCGTGGAACTTCACACCGTCGCGCAGCACGATGGTGAGGATCAGATTGTCTGGCGACCAGTTCCACGCTGTTGCGAGCTGCGGGACGAATTCGTTCCGCGAGTCGATGTCGATCAGCTTGTCACAGACGGAAGCAAAGACCACGCGGCCGACGAAGCTTCCGCCGCGGGCCGGGTCGAGCGCATCGGGGTCCTCGTTGATCCCGACTCGCAGCATACCCGAAGCATTCGCTCCACCGGCCAGCAGAACGAGACCCAGGAAGACCACGGCCATGCGCTGCATGATGCCCTCCGCGATTGCCTTCGGAGTCTGCTGCAACCGCGCCTCTGGTGCCAGTTCCCCTGGTCCGCGCCGGTGTGGCGGGACGCTGCCGACTGTCATGAAAGCTTCACGGAACTGCAATTTTCACGTCGCTACCTGTCCATAGCCTGGCTGCCTGAGTTTCGGTGACCATCAGTCGGAGAGGACAACACAATGAAAGCGCCAATCGCGGCCGTGGCCATTGGCCTGGCCGTTTTCGTGCCAGCCGCTCAGGCTCAGCAAATTACCGGCGCCGGAGCCACCTTCCCGGCCCCGGTCTACACGAAATGGGGCGAAGCCGCGAAAGCCGCGATCGGCGTCGAACTGAACTATCAGGCCATCGGTTCGGGTGGCGGTCAGAACCAGATTCTCAACCGGACGGTCGATTTCGGCGCGTCGGACGCGCCGATGGATCCTGCCAAGCTGGAAAGCGGAGGCCTGTTGCAGTTCCCCACCGTGATGGGCGCGGTGGTCGTGATCGTGAATTTGCCCGACATAAAGGAGAACCAGCTTAGACTGACCGGTCCGGTTCTCGCTGGCATTTTCGCCGGCAAGATCACGAAGTGGAACGATCCCAAACTGGCTGAGTTGAACCCTGGCCTGAAGCTACCGAATCTGGCGATCGCGCCGGTGCACCGCGCCGATGGTTCCGGAACCACCTACGTGTTCACCTCGTATCTCTCTGCCGTCAGCGCGGACTGGAAGAGCGCGGTCGGCGCCAGCACCAGCGTAAACTGGCCCGCCGGTGCAGGGGCAAAGGGCAACGATGGTGTGGCCGCGACCACTCACAACACGCGCGGCGGCATCGGTTATGTCGAGAATGCCTACGCGACCCAGAACCACCTGGTCACCACGCAGTTGCACAACAAGGCTGGGCGTTTTGTCGAACCGACGATGACCACGTTCTCTGCGGCCGCAGCCAGTGGTGACTGGGCGCATGCCGCAAACTACGCGGTGAACCTGATCGACCAGCCAGGCGACAACACCTGGCCGATCGTTTCGGCAACCTTCATCGAGTTGCCGAAGAACCCGAAGGACCCGGCTCGCAGCGCCAACGTGATGAAGTTCTTCGACTGGGCCTACAAGGATGGCGACAAGATCGCGGCGAATCTGGAATATATCCCACTGCCTGAGCCGGTGAAGGACTCGGTGCGCAAGGCCTGGCGTTCCGAGGTCAAGGGACCGGACGGTAAGCCTGTCATGTAACCCCTAGCCAGGGCCGCGCCGGCAAAACACTCCGGCACGAGGCGGCTCGCTTGTCCAGAATCGGAACCACGCATTGCAACAAGCCGTAGCATCTGCCGCCACCACTGCACCGACACGCCGCTCGGGTGTCGGCGACGCAGTTTTCGCCGCAGCGGCCCGATTTGCCGGCGGCTTCGTGCTTGTCCTGCTGGGCGCCATCATCGTGGAGCTGTTCCTGGGCGGCCTGCCCGCCTTCCGGCAGTTCGGCGTGGGTTTTCTGATATCGGCCGACTGGGACCCGGTGAAGGAGGTATTCGGCGCGGCGGTGCCGGTATTCGGCACCATTGTCACCTCGATGCTGGCGCTGATCCTTGCGGTACCGCTTTCATTCGGGATCGCCTTCTACCTGACGGAACTTGCCCCGCTCTGGATGCGGCGCCCCGTCGGCACCGCTGTGGAGTTGCTCGCAGCAATCCCATCGATCATCTATGGAATGTGGGGCTTCTTCGTCATCGCGCCGCTGATGGCTGAATACGTCCAGCCGGCGGTCATCGATTCGTTTGCCGACATCCCCGTTCTACAGGATCTTTTCGCCGGTCCGCCATTCGGTACCGGCATCTTCACCGCAGCACTGATCCTGGCGATCATGGTCGTGCCATTCATCGCCGCGACCATGCGCGACGTGTTCGAGACGGTGCCTCCCGTGTTCAAGGAGTCGGCCTATGGCGTTGGCTGCACGACATGGGAGGTCATGCGCTCGATCGTGATACCCTACACGCGGGTTGCGGTGGTGGGCGGCATCATGCTCGGTCTCGGCCGCGCGCTGGGTGAAACCATGGCTGTGACGTTCGTGATCGGCAACACCAACCGCATCTCCACATCGTTGTTCGGCCCCGGCAATACCATTGCCTCGATCGTGGCCCTCGAGTTTCCCGAGAGCGAGGTAGGTAGCCTGAAGTTATCATCGTTGCTGGCACTAGGCTTCATTCTGTTCGTGATCTCGTTCATCGTGCTGGCGATATCGCGTGTGCTGCTGCGGCCAAGGCTGAAAGTCTGAGGATGAGCGCCACAACCCAGACCGCCGCACTGGCCGGACCGGCGAAAGATCAGGCCGTTGCACGCAGGCTTGGACGACGGCGCTACCGGATCAATGCCATCGTGCAGGTTCTCTGTGTGTTGGCGACGATCGTCGGTCTCGCATTCCTTGCATCGATCCTGTTGACGTTGATCTGGCGTGGCGCGGCAGGCCTGTCGATTACGGTGTTCACCACGATCACCCTGCCGACGGGTTCGAACGGTGGTCTGCTCAATGCGATCGTTGGCACGTTGATCCAGACCGCCTTGGGCACGCTGATTGGCGCGCCGATCGGTCTGCTGGTCGGCACCTATCTGGCCGAATACGGCCGTGGCTCGCTGATGGCGAATGCAGTCCGATTCGTTTCCGACGTGCTGCTGTCGGCTCCGTCGATCCTGATCGGCCTGTTCATCTACCAGCTCGCGGTTCAGCCATTCGATGGCTTTTCCGGGCTGGCAGGCTGCCTGGCACTCGCCGTCATCGTGATCCCCATCGTGGTGCGCACGACCGAGGACATGCTGCAGCTCATCCCACCCAGTCTTCGGGAAGCGGCGGCGGCTCTTGGGGCGCCGAAGTGGAAGATCATCGTCCAGATCTGCTACCGCGCCGCCTTGGATGGTATTATGACTGGCATACTCCTTGCGGTTGCACGCATCGCTGGTGAAACCGCTCCACTGCTGTTCACCAGCCTTGGCAACCTGAATTGGTCGGTCAGCCTGACCAGGCCGATGGCCAGTCTGCCCGTGACCATCTACCAGTATGCGGGTTCGGCATTCGAGGATTGGGTGGAGCTTGCCTGGGTCGCCGCCCTGCTGATCACGATCGGGGTCCTGGCGCTCAATATCATCGCGCGCCTAGCGTTGCGCGGCGGGAGACATTAATGAGTTCGACCATGCAACAGATGCGGACGCAACAAGGCGCGTTCGGAAGCGTGCAGGCGCGCGCCCTCTCGGCCATCAACGAGCCGCGGATTGCCATCCGCAACCTGGATTTCTACTACGGCACCAATCAGGCGCTCAAGCACATCAACCTCGATCTGCCCGACCGCCAGGTGACAGGCATGATCGGCCCGTCAGGTTGCGGCAAGTCGACCCTGTTGCGCGTCCTGAATCGCATGTACGACCTCTACCCGGGCCAGCGCGCCACCGGCGAGGTGCTGATGGACAACGAGAACATCATCAGCAGCGGGGTCGACTTGAACCTGCTCCGCGCCAGGATCGGCATGGTGTTCCAGAAGCCGACGCCGTTTCCGATGACAATATACGACAACATCGCCTTCGGCGTCCGGCTGCACGAAAAGCTGTCAAAGTCCGCGATGGACGAGCGAGTGGAATGGTCATTGACCCGCGGCGCCATCTGGGACGAGGTGAAGGATCGGCTGCACACTTCGGCTCTGGGCCTTTCCGGCGGGCAACAGCAGCGACTTTGCATTGCGCGCACGATCGCGGTCCGGCCGGAGGTCATCCTGCTCGATGAGCCGACCAGCGCGCTCGATCCAATCAGCACCTTGAAGATCGAAGAGCTGATCGACGAACTGAAACACGACTTCACCATCGCGATCGTCACCCACAATATGCAGCAGGCAGCCCGGTGCGCCGATCAGGTGGCATTCTTCTATCTCGGTGAGATGGTGGAGGTGGCGCCGGCCGCCGAGATGTTCACCGCACCGAAGCAACGCCGCACACAGGAATACATCACAGGCCGATTCGGCTGACCGGAGGCACACCATGTCCGAAGCGCCGGAACACCTGGTGAAACGTTTTGATCAGGAACTGAAGCGCCTCCGCAGCCTGATGACGGAAATGGGCGGCATTGTCGAAACCCAGGTCGCGCTGGCCGCCGACGCCATCATGAACCGTGATGCCGCCGCGGCGACCCGCGCCGTCGAGGAAGATCCTAGGGTCGATGCGCTGGAACGCGAGGTGGAAAAACTGGTGATCCGCCTGCTTGCACTGCGCCAGCCGGTCGCCGACGACCTGCGGCGGGCGGTCAGCGCTCTCAAGATCACCGGAGATCTTGAACGCATCGGCGACTACGCCGCCAATGTCGCCAAACGCTCCATCGTGCTGGCGCAGTTCTCGCTGCCTTACTCGCTGGCCGGGCTCGCGCACATGGCACACCTGGTACAGGCACAGCTCAAGTCGATCATCGATGCACTCGGCGACAATGATGCCGAGAAGGCTGTTGAAGTCTGGCGCTCCGACCAGGTCGTCGACGATATCTACAATGCGCTCTTCCGAGAGCTGATCACCTATATGATGGAAGATCCGCGGAACATCACACCCTGCACCCATCTGCTATTCATCGCCAAGAACCTTGAGCGCATTGGCGATCACGCAACGAACGTTGCTGAGAACCTGTACTATGCCGTCACCGGCGAATCATTGCCCGATTCACGCCCGAAGGGCGATACCTCGGCGTTCGCTGTGGTACGGCCGCAAGAGTGAGGACTGTTATGCCTGACGTGATCTCCTCGCTGACCAAGCCGCTGGTACTCGTCGTCGAAGACGAAGCCGCGTTGGCAACGATGCTGCGGTATAATCTGGAAAAGCAGGGGTACCGCGTTGAGGAAGCGACCGACGGTCAGGAGGCATTGACCCGGATCGCTGAGGCACAGCCCGATCTGGTCCTGCTGGACTGGATGCTGCCGCAGATGTCCGGGCTGGAAGTGTGCCGCCAGATCAGGCGCCGCTCGGCAACGCGCGACCTGCCGGTCATCATGGTCACCGCGCGCACTGACGATCAGGATGCGGTTCGCGGACTGAATACCGGGGCAGACGACTATATCGCCAAGCCCTTCTCGATGGACGCGCTGCTGGCACGGATCCGCGCGCTGCTGCGGCGGTCGAATTCGATGCCGGTGAAGGGCCAGCTGACTTTCCACGACATCACCATGGACCTGGCGTCGCACCGGGTGCAGCGCAATGGTCGACCGGTTCACCTGGGGCCGACAGAATTCCGACTGCTGGAGTTCCTGATGCAGCACCCGCGTCGGGTGTTCTCGCGCGAAGAACTGCTCGACGCCGTCTGGGGTCCGGACATTCACGTCGAACCCCGTACTGTCGATGTGCATATTCGCCGGCTCCGCAAGTCGATCAATGCGACCGGCGAGCTGGACGTCGTCCGCACCGTCCGCGCCGCTGGCTACGCACTGGACACCGAGCCCGTCTGATC
>JAMXLO010000114.1 GCA_024280945.1 Acetobacteraceae bacterium | reverse complement strand
ATGACAGGCAATGAATCCGGGGTCGAGGGGCGATAGCCGAGCCACTCGCGGGTGATCCGATCGGACAGGCCCGGCAGGGCTTCGCGTGCGGCCGGAAGCAGGCGGCGGATGCGAGAGAAGTCTGGGGGTGCGTCGAGGCCGGCCAGCTCAACGCCGCTCGTCAGGCGGATTCCATCCAGCATTGGCGCCAGCACGAAGCCACGCTCCGGGAATACGACGGCGCGGCGCAGTTCGCTGGCGTCGCCCGGCTCGATGTTCAGATGGTAACCGCGCTCGGTGTCAAGCGGAATGCGGTCGCCGACCTGGCGGGCGAGTTCCTTCGACCATGCACCGGCGGCGATCACCGCCGCGTCAAAGGTGCGGAAGCCAAGTTCGCAATCCAGGCGAACGCCAGTCTCGACCGGCTGAACGCCACGCACCCGCTCCTGGGCGATCGTGCCACCGAATTGCTGGTACTGCGTGACATAGGCCTGGACGAGCCGGTGCGGCGACGCGACGAACGCACTGTCCGGCTGGAACAGCCCTTTGACGTAATGCCGCGCCAGGCTTGGTTCGAGCTGACGAATTTCATCCGCACCGAGTACGTCGTAGCGGACGCCATGCCCGCCCATGACATCGCGCTCGTATTGCGTGTGGGCGAAGCCCGCTTCGGTCTCGAACACCTTCAGCCAGCCGACAGGACGAACGAGGTCCTCTGCGCGAGCCAAGGTGATCAACTCGCGATGTGCGTCGTATGCCCTGGTGACCAGCGGATGCAGTGCATCGGCGATCGCCTGCACCCGGCTGTGCCGGCCGGCGAGCAGAAAGCGCGTGAGCCACGGCGCGATCTGTGGCAGGTAACTCCAGCGAACGCGGACAGCGCTGTCGCGATCGAACAGCATGCGCGGAATGTCGCGCCACAGAGCCGGAGTACTGTTCGGCGTCACGGCACCGGTGACGATGCCGCCGGCGTTGCCGAACGAGGTGGCGGTGCCTGGGGCACGTGGGTCGATCAGCGTGACGCTCTGACCGGCGCGCTGCAGATGCAGGGCACAGGACACGCCGATGATCCCGGCGCCGATGACCGCGATCCGCATCAGCCGATCGCTCCATTATGGCGCAGGCGGGTCAGTGTCGTCGGCTCATCGATGGGCGATCGACACTGGCTCGCCGACCGGATCGGTGGTGAGAAAACCCAGCGTCTCGCCTTCGAGTACCAGGCACGTCATCTTGCCGCCGAACACAGCCCCGGTGTCGATGGCGATTCGGTTGTGGCGCACCACCGGATCGCGCACCGGCGTGTGACCGTGCACCACGACTGCGCCGAACGACATCTCTGAGTAGAGAAACGGCTGGCGCATGCGCAGCAAGTCCTCACGCGCCTGCTGCTCCAGCGGCACCCCGGGACGGACGCCGCCATGAACGAAGAAATAGCCGCCATCCCGATGGGTCAGCGTAAGTTCGCGGAGGAAATCCAGGTGTTCGGGCGGCACCTGATCGGGCCAACTCTCGCGTGGCGAATCCGGATCGATACCGTAGCTCTGTAAGGCCGGCGCGCCACCGGCGAACAGCCAATCAGTGGCTGCCGCCCGATCGCCGCATAGGGCGTGCAGCATGGTCTCGTCGTGATTGCCGACAAGGTTGACGACCGGCAGGCCGGGAATCGGCGTCTCGGTCAACAGTCGCTGCAGCACGCCGGCAGTATCCGCGCCCCGATCGACATAGTCACCGATGTGCAGCAACAGTGGGGCCTCGACCGGTCGCTGCGCCAGGTCCTCTGCGATGAGCTCGTGCAGATTGCCAAGCTGCACGTCGCAGCCGTGGATGTCCCCGATCGCGTAGATGCGCCGGCCTTCTGGCAGGTGCGCGGGGGCCTGAGAGAGAGTGATCAACGGCGGACGTGCCGTGGCACGCGACGGCGGCCGCGCTCGTAAACGATGATGCTGTCGAAGAAGTGGATTGCCTGCGTGCTGCGGCAGAATTCCGTGGCGGCGTTCGCGAGCGATTCACCCTGGTCGGTGCCGAGTAGCTGGAAGTTCTCGCGCTTGCCTGTCCACTCCATCAACTGCGCGCACTTGGCGAAAGAGAACTGCAGGAAGCTCTGCTGGTCCTGGCGGTCCATGAACGGGCCGCGCCAGAGCGAGGTATGCGTGTCTTCGACGAAGTACAGCCCGCGATCGCTGAGCGCCGAATACAGCTCCTCGAACGCGGTGATCTGCTGATTGGCGGTGTGTCCGCCATCATCGATCACCAGGTCCGGAGTACCGATCTCGCGCAGCACGCCGCGCAGGAAGGTGCGGTCCTGCTGGTCGCCGACGAACACCCGCGTGACGATGTCCTCCTGCTGCTTGGCCTCGGGGTTGATGTCGATGCCGAAGATATGCGTCGCGGGCCCGAAATAATCGCGCCACATCTCGCAGGAGCCGCCAAGCTGCACGCCGATCTCCAGGATCACCGGATTGCCGCGGCGGATCGGCGAGAGAAAGCGATCATAGATCTCGAAATAATGTTCCCATTTGTGCATGACGCGAGTGTTGCGGTGCTGCACGTAGTAGGAATAGAGGTCGTTCATCGTCTGCCTCACGCCAGGCCAAGCGCTATCGCATCAAACAGGGAGCAGTGGCAACACCACCCGGCTGGGCCGGTCCCGGTCAACGAAGACGGTGTTCACCGCGATGCGCCTGCGCCGCGCCATGCCCTCCGGCTCGCCGGTGTTCGGGTTGACGTCGAACTTCGGGAAGTTGCTCGACGAGATATCGAGGCGGATGCGGTGGCCCGGCAGGAACAGGTTGGCAGTGGGAAACAACGTGATGCGGACCCGCACCACCTCGCCCGGCGAGCGCAGGCGCGGATGCGCCGGGTCCTCGGCATAGCGCAGCCGCAGGATGCCATCGGTGAGGATCATCGCATATCCCTTCGGATAATCGGCCGAAGGCGGGTGCACATCGATCAGCTTGGCGGCGAAATCGGTATCAGGGCCATCGGTCGCCACGAACAACTCCGCCTCGATCGGCCCGACCACCTGCAATGGCGCATCGAGCGGCGCGGTCTGGAACACCAGCAGGTCTGCACGGGACGCAAGCGGCAGATAAGGTGGCGTGCAGCCGAAGAAGTCAGGACCTTCCGTCTGGTCCCACGCGCCCGCATAGGCGACGGGATCGAGGCTGCTCATCGCCCCGCCGATCGTCGGCACCGGCCGCGCGGGGTCGAAGTCATATGACAGCGGCGCGGCGCCGGCGTTCGGCGACGTGCGATCGAGACGGCCGTCGCCATGCAAGTGGAACGCGGTGAACTCTACGCCTGGAGGTGGCCAATCCTGCGCGCTGATCCAGCGTCCGCCATGCTCCAGCCGACCGGCCGCATTGCGTCGTCCGCTGCCGCCACCCATGACGAAGATGCGCACCGGCGGCTCGTCCAGCGGCGCACTTTGCACCACATGGTTGAAGAAACGCAGTCGATAGGCGCGCCAGTCGCCGGCCCATGAATCGAGTGCCGCATCGGGGCCAAATTCGACATCGCCGAACCAGGTGTCGCTCCGATCGCCATGTGTCCATGGGCCGAGGATCAGGCGCTGTGGACCGCGGCCGGCGCGCTTCAGGCCGGTATAGTTGCCGGTCGCGGTGAGCGGATAAGGATCCCACCACGACGACATGTGCACGCACGCTGCGCGGCTGTAGCGATCGTGCCAGCGCTGCGTGCAAATGCCGAGCTGCTGCCAGAATTCGTCGAATGCCCCATGCGTCCACTGGTCGAACAGATAGGCCTCATAGTCCGGATGGTGTCGCAACGGCGAATGGCCCGGCTTCCACGGCATGCGGGTGAACCATTCCCGGATGTCTTCGCCTTCCAGCGCCGCGCGCATGACCGGATCGGCCTCTGCCTCGGGTGAGACCAGCGCATTCTTGAATGCCCAGGTCGCCTGCTTCAGTTCGAACGCGCCGGACTGACGGATGCCCGACTGCCAGGAGTTTACGAATCCGCCGCAGTCCAGCACCTGCGCAACAAGCCCGGGCGGATCGAGGCAGGCGAGCGCCGCCTGGGTGTGCGCGGCGTAGGATAGGCCCATCGTGCAGATACGGCCATCGCACCACGACTGATCGCGCAACCAGGCACAGGTGTCGTAGCCGTCCTCCCCATCCGAGAGATATTTGACGAAGCGACCCTCGGAACCGTAACGGCCCCTGGTGTCCTGGTAGACGACCGCATAGCCGTGTGCGGTGAAATAAGCGGCGATGTCGGCGCGCGAGGCAGGTGTGCGGTTGGCCGCGGTGATCTCGCTGCGGCTGGTTTCGGCGCGGCCATAGGGTGTGCGTTCCATGATCACCGGAAAGGAACCGGCACTGGCCGGCAGATGCACATCGGTTGCCAGACGGATGCCATCGCGCATCGGAACCATGTGGGTGACAGGTGGCATCGCAGTGCTCCAAAGCTGGCTTAGGGGATGCTTGGCGAGGAGGCTCACCTCGACTTTCGCCGGCGCATTGCCTTCTTCCCCGGCGGGGGCGCCGTCCGCTTCCTTGGTGTGCGCATCTGCCGGGGCCGCCGCGGGCCAGGATCAGCGAAGCCAAGGTATACCGCCACGGCACGTGTGATCGCCTGCATGTCGGCGTCGGCAAGTCGCCCGATCTCGCGTTCGATGCGCTGGACGTGAACCGACTGGATATGATCGATCATCGCCTGTGACGACACCTGCAGCCCATTTTCTGTCGAGGGCTGCACTCTGACCCGCAGCGAGGGTGCCTCGGTGGCCGTGCCGGTGAACGCCAGAAGCGTGACCAGCGAATGCGCGGCGAAATGGTCGGATCGCAGCACCAGGAATGGGCGGGGCTTGCCCGATGGGCCACCGATCAAGGCGGTGACGACGGCACCGCGTGTCAGTGGCAATCAGGCAGATCCTCAGCGGCAATGCGCCCGAACGCATCGAGCATGGCCGCATCGCCGGGGGACAGTTCCGCGACGGCGGCAATGTCACGCGCCACTTGGGCCGTGAATTCAGCCTTTCGGGTATCGGGCAGCCAGAGCTGGACCGGGCGCAGACCCTTGGTCCGCTGCCGCTGGCGGAACCGCTGTGCGAGCTGGGCGTTGCTTCTCGCCATGCATTACATGTAATGCGCGACGACTGCAGTGGCAACGGACAGCCCACAAGAGCACCGCCCGATGCGCCAACTTCTATGGGGCGAGACCTCAGGCACTCGTTCCGGCGTTGCCGCCAAAGACCACGTGGCGGACCTTGCTTTCCCAGTAGTCATGCATCTGGCTTCGCCACTGACCGATCGCCTGCCGTGCCTCCTCGGCCGACGCCACCTCCGCGCCATAGTGCTGCCTTTGTCTTCCGCTACCGTAACATCGCAGTTTGGGTGACATTCCTCCTATTTGCCGATCGCCGACTTACATGCGCTTCCTTCAAGTCTACGCCCGCGTGCTCGGGCTGCTGCGCGCCGAAGCCAAAGTGGCTGTGGCGCTGGCAATCGCCAATCTTGCAATCGCTGGATTTCAGTTCCTTGAACCGATGCTGTTCGGCTGGGTCATTGACCTGCTGTCCCGTTCGGCAAGTCTGCCCAGGAACGCCTTGTGGACTCAGGCGACACAACTGCTCGGCGCATGGGCGGGCGTCGGCTTGTCGTCGATCGGTGCGGGCATATTGGTCGCGTTGTGTGCCGACCGCCTGGCGCATCGACGCAGGCTCGACGTCATGGGCCGCTTTCACGCCCATGTACTGTCGCTGCCGCTGGCCTTCCATGGCGCGAGCCACACCGGCCATGTCATGCGGGTTCTGCACGGCGGATCGGAGGTGCTGTTCGGGCTATGGCTCGACTTCTTTCGCGAGCAGTTGTCGGCGTGTCTCGCCGTCATCGTGCTGCTGCCGCTGACCTTGTTGCTGAACTGGCGTCTTGGCGTCGTGCTGGTGGTGCTTGTTGTGGCGTTCACCACGATGACGACGTTTGTCATCCGGCGAACCGAGGCCAAGCAGCAACTGGCCGAGCGTCAGCACAACGAACTGGCGGCGAGTGTACAGGACAGCCTGACCAATGTCGCCGTGGTGCAGTCGTTCGGCATGCACCAGGATGAACGAAGACGCTTCGGTGAGATGGCCGCACGCCTGGTCGCGACGCAGTTCCCGGTGCTCGGATGGTGGGCGTTCGCCACAGTTATGGGCCGTGCCGCCAGTACCTGTGCAGTCTTCGCGATCATCGTCGTCGGCACTCTGCTGCATGTCGAGGGTAAGGCCGATGTCGGCGAGGTCGTCTCGTTCATGGGACTGGCCACGCTGCTGATTGGGCGCCTTGAATCGACGATGTGGTTCATCGCCCGGCTGCTGTCGCGCGTGCCGATGCTCGACGAGTATTTCCGTATGCTCGATACCAGGAGTTCAGTCCCTGAAGCTCCGGACGCCTGTTCGCTG
Source organism: Acetobacteraceae bacterium (assembly GCA_024280945.1). Lineage (GTDB taxonomy): Bacteria > Pseudomonadota > Alphaproteobacteria > Acetobacterales > Acetobacteraceae > JAMXLO01. Next base: position 6,880 of record JAMXLO010000114.1, on the reverse strand, counting down.
CCTGTCACCTCCGGCGAGGTGTGCTTCGAAAACGTGTGCTTCGCCTATCCGACGGGTGAGCCCGTGCTGCGTGGGGTCGACTTCGCCGCCAGGCGCGGATCCTGCGTCGCTCTGGTCGGGCAGACCGGTGCAGGCAAGTCGACGACGATGAATTTGTTGCAGAGGATGTGGGATCCTCGTGAGGGCCACATCACGATCGACGGGCATGACCTGCGCGACGTGACGCTGGAGAGCCTGCACCACAGCATAGGCGTGGTGTTCCAGGACAGCATGCTGTTCAACCGCACGATCCGCGACAATCTGCGGGTCGGCCGACCCGATGCGACACAGGCCGAGATCGAGGCGGCCTGCCGGATGGCCGAAGCGCACGATTTCATCGTCCGCCAACCGGAGGGCTACGACACGATGGTCGGCGAACGCGGCACCACATTGTCGGGTGGACAGAAGCAGCGCCTGGCGATCGCTCGCGCGCTGCTGAAGAACCCGCCAATCCTGATCCTGGATGAGGCGACGAGTGCGCTCGATGCGGCCACGGAAGCCAAGCTGTCGAAGGCTTTGCGCGTGCTGATGGCCGGGCGGACGACCTTTGTCATCGCACATCGACTGTCCACCATCCGCGACGCCGATGAGATCCTGGTGTTCGACAATGGCCGCATCGCCGAGAGAGGATGTTTCGAGGATCTGCTGCTTCGGAATGGCCTGTTCGCAGAACTGGTCGCCAGTCAGCTGACACCGGCTGAATCTGCCGCTGCGCTGGCGGCGGTTCCCCGGATTTTGGCGGAGGCGGCAGACTGACGAATCTGTATTGGTTGGCCACGACACGCTGCCTGAGGACGCCTTGTCAGCGTCTTGAGCCTGGCGGAATCGGAGCCATCTGCTGACACAGCGCTGTCAGCAAGCGCCATGTAGGATACGTCCCAGCCATCGCAGGTGTACATTGGAGGCGACACGAGCGGCGCTTTCTGCGCTGCGCCATCCCAACTTCCGGCGATACTTCGTGGCGCAGGTCGTCGCAAATATTGGCACCTGGGTGCAAATTACCGTGGCTAACTGGCTCGTGTTGGGAATGAGCCACTCCAGCCTCGCGCTGGGCATCACCAATGCACTGCAATTCGGCCCGGCGGTGTTCCTCGGTATGTTTGGCGGGGTGATTGCAGACCGTTGTGACCGCCGCCGCGTGCTGATGGTCACGCAGGCGTGCCTTGGGTTGATCGCCCTGGCGCTTGGCCTGCTGGCGAGCCTTGGTTCGATGCGGATTTGGGCGATCTGGCTTGCTGCGGCAGCGCTCGGTCTCGTCAAGTGCTTCGATCTTCCGGCGCTTCAGGGGTTCATGAAGGATATGGTCGGTTTGGCCGACTTGCCGAGTGCCGTGGCCTTGATCAACGCAGTCAATGCTACGGGGCGGATGATCGGTCCGGTTTTTGGCGGACTCGTGCTGACCAGTCTCGGCGCGGCGCCCGGATTCTTCATCAATGCCGCAGCCTTCTGTTTGGTCGTGGCGGTATTGGCGAGCCTGCGGGCGGAGGAATTGTCGCGGCGAGCACTCGCCCACGGGGAGCGCGGCCAGATCCGTCAAGGCATACGCTACATCCGCATCGAACCACTGCTGGCAGTGACGTCTGTCATCATGGTCGTGGTCTTTGCCGCCGCCTATAATTTTCAGGTTTCGCTCGCGTTGATTGCGTCGGACGTTCTCGCTGGGGATAGTCGCACTTATGGTGCATTGATGTCGGCACTCGGAATGGGAGCCGTCGCAGGATCACTGATCGCAGCATCCGTACAAGCCAGCATACCGAACATCATCTTGTGGACACTCACGCTGGCTGCGGCACAATTCGGTGTCGCTGCGTCACACTCCATGCACGTCTTGCTCGCAACGATATTTGCCTACGGCGTGAGCGCCAGTCTGTTCAGCGTCACGGTGATCAGCACATTGCAGCTGCATACCGTGGAAGAGATGCGCGGGCGCGTCATGGCATGGTACTCGATCTGCTTCCTGGGCAGCAGTCCGATCGGTGCTCCGGCGTTTGGAGCACTGGCGGGAAGCATCGGAGTCTCCCGAGCATTTTGCGTCACAGCGTCGATCTGCGCCGTCACCGCACTGGTCGCCGCGGTTGCCTGGAAGTTGCGGCCGGCAGCTAACTGTCAGTGAGCGTCGGCCACAACGCATCGGCGCCGCCCGCACAGACGTAGGCGCCAACCTTCGCGGCCCACTCAGACTCGCCGCCGAACTCGTCGCGCCAGGACCATAGCCGCCGCGTACTGAGCTGTAGCGAGTAATCCTTGGTGAAGCCAATGGCGCCGTGTACCTGGTGTGCGATTTCCGAGGCCAATGTCGCCGCGTCGCCCACCCTGGTCTTGGCGATTGCGACCAGGAACTCCTGCTTCGCAGGGTCGTCAATCGACAGGGCTTCAACACCCGCATCGGCTGCCGCACCGGCAGCGGCCACCTGGCCCGCCATCACCGCGAGGTTCTGCTGTACCGCCTGGAACTTGCTGATGGGACGGCCAAATTGTTTGCGCTCCTGCGCATAGTTCACCGCGGTGTCGAGCGCGCGTTCCATTGCACCCGCCATCATCATCGCGCGTGCTAGTGCGCCACGGCGGTATAGTGCGGCCTGATCGATCCCGGGCGCGGCTGGCGCAACCTCGTTGCCCGACAGGCCCAATCCGCCGAACTCATAGGTATCGCGCGGCTCGCCGGCCATGTTGCTCTCGCCCGTCGATAGCCGTGCGCCTTCCACGCCGTCGCCGAACACCACCATGCTTCTGCCGTCGGGATCGGTCGCAATGAGCGCGATCCTGCCGGCATCTCGCCCCCACGGCAGCCGGCTTGCGCGCCCGAACAGCCGCCAGCCGTTGCCGTCGCGTTCCAACCGCAGGGTCTCACCGGCGCGCACCGGCCCCACCGTCATCGCCTGTTCGTCGACGCTGAAGCCGGCGGAAGAAGCGAGCCATCCCGCCAAGATGGTTTCCGCCAGCGGGACCGGTGCGCCATAGCGGCCGGCGATGCGCAGCACGGCGTACAGATCGGACCATTCGACGCCGGAATCGATCACGCCTCCCAGCGGCACGCCGCTATCACTCACTGCCTGCCACAACGCCGTAGGAAACGTGCCCGCCTCAGCGGCATCGGCGACAGCCTTGGTGCAGTGGTCCTCGAACAGACGGCCCATGCTTTCCAGCAGCATCCGGGTTTCATCGCGCATGTCCGACTCCTAGTGGTTTGAGCGCGTGATGACCGGGACAAGCCCGGTCACATGTTCAGACCTCCGGCGATTCCGCCTCCGATCATCACGCGCTAGCGCAGCCCGAGGCCGCGCGCGATGATGCCGCGCAGGATCTCGCGCGTGCCGCCCTGGATGGAAAGCCGTGGCGCATTACCGATGCCGCGCGCCAGCATCGATACATATGTATCAACAGCCGCCAGGTCGGGCTCGGCTGGGAACAACTGCCGTGCAATCACCGGCAGGTCCTGCTCGTAGCGTGTGCCGAGGTCCTTGGTGACCGCTGCCTCATTCAGCGGCTGCAGGCCTTCCTGCAGCATGCCGGCGATCGACAGCGACATGCGCCGCAGAGTCGCGAGCTGCGCGACCAGCCGGCCGAGCGCCGCGGCGGTCGCACGGTCGGGGTTGGTGCCGGCGACGCGGACCATTTCGGTCAGCAGCTTGAACAGGACGAGAAAACGATCAGGGCCACTGCGTTCGAAGGCGAGTTCGCTCGATACCTGGCGCCAGCCGTTGCCGATATCGCCGAACAGCCGGCTGTCGGGCACGAACAGATCGGTCAGGAAAAGCTGGTTGAAGTGATGTTCGCCCAGCAGGTTGATCACCGGCCTGATCTCGATCCCGGGCGAGTTCTTCAGATCCACCAGGAACTGAGTCGCACCGGCGTGACGATCGACTTCATCCTGCCCCGCATCGGCCATCTTGCAGAACAGGATCATGTAGTCGGCACGGTGCGCGTTCGAGGTCCACAGCTTGCTGCCATTGATGCGGAACCCGCCATCCACCTTCACGGCGCGGGTGCGCGTCCCGGCGAGATCGGAGCCGGAATCAGGCTCGCTCATGCCGATACAGAACGACAACTCGCCGCGTACGATGCGAGGCAGGAAATGCGCTTTCTGTTCGTCCGTCCCATAGCGCAGGATGTTGGGCCCGCTCTGCCGGTCAGCGGTCCAATGGAAGCCGACGGGTGCGCCGGCTGCCAGCATCTCCTCGATCACCACGTAGCGCTCGAAGGCGGTACGCTCGTGACCGCCATACTGCTTCGGCCAGGTCATGCCGACCCAGCCGTGCTCCGCCATCTTCTTGCTGAACGCCTGATCATAGTCGCGGCGATTGCCGAGCGAGTCTCGGTTCTCGTCGAGGAATGCGCGCACTTCTTTGCGCAGCGCTTGCGCGGCTTGTGGCAACTCGACCGGATCGAAGCGGAATGCCTGCTGCAGCATCGGCACAGCCCTTTCAGCACGGGACTGCGACGATAGCGCGATCGAATGTGAAGGAAAGGGTCAGCCTTGACGACTGCGAGGTGCGGCCGCTTTCGGCTTAGTGCGCGCCCTGATGCTGCAGATGCTGCGAGTCGGCGGCGGTTTCCGGCAGGCCGGCCAATCGCAAACCTTCGGCATAATGATCGCGGTCGCCGTCCCGTTCCAGCGGAGACGTCGCAATGAAGCGCTCCACTGTGAAATCCGGCTCGATCGCCAGCAGTCGCCGGCGGACCACAGCCGCCTCCTGCGGGCGCCGGAGGTGGCCAAGCGCCGACAAATACGGCTTGTAGGTCGCCGAGAACGAAGGATTCATTTCGCTCACGGCGCGCGCCACCGCTACTGCCGACTCGTAGTCGCGCTTCATCAGATGAATCAACACGAAGAACGCGTCATAGAAGAAGGCATGCGGATCGAGCGGCGATAGTTTCTTGTAGCGGTTGTTGCGTCGCTCTGCCTCGTCGGCATCGCCCATGTAGGCAAAGGCGATCGCCGAGAGTGCCCAGGCCATCGCAAGATTCGGGTTGAGCGACAAGGCTCGCTCGTGCAGCGATATTGCCTCGCGCAGCCGCCGGTGCAGGAAGGCGCGGACATGTCCGGCGATGGTCAGGCCCCGCGCATCGAAAGGATCCAGCACCACTGCGCGTTCAGCGTGCTGGCCCGCCGCCTCCATCACTAGAGCCGGATCGTCTGTCCAGTCCTGGCCGACCAGGAACATCTGCCAGTAAGCATACCAGGCGTACGCAGCGGCATAGTCGGGCTCTAGCTCGATCGCGTGTGCCAGGAACTCACCAGCCCGCATGAATGGCTCGCGCTCCAGTCGGCCGATCAACGGGATGGCCCGCAGCATCAAATCATAGGCGGTTGCGTCTGTCGGAGTGCGGGCAGCGCTGCGCTTCGCCTCGATCAGCAGGATCTCGGGGTCGATCTGAGCCACCACCTCAGAGGCAATTTCATCCTGCAACGACAACAGGTCGTTCGACTGGCGGTCGAACCGCCGCGCCCACACCACCTGGTTGCCAGCTCGCAGGTCCAGCAGCCGAACCGTGATTCGCAATCGGTTGCGCACCCGCTGGATCGAGCCATCCAGCAGGAAGTCAATGCCGAAGGTGCGGCGGATTGCCGTCTCGTCACGGGTATCGGCCGCAAAGCGCGCGAGCGAATTCGAGGCGACCACGAACATCCAGCGGAAGCGCGCCAACGCGGTGGTGATCTCTTCGGCGAGGCCGGGCGCGAGGTGAGCCTCTTCCTCGGTGGTGCCGACAAGATGCAGCGGCATGACGCCCACGTGTGCTCCACCGCGCGTGGGTTGGATCTCCACGCTCTTCGGTTCCAGCACCGCCGGCGGCTCATCGTCCTCGACGATCTTCGGTTGTGGCTGCGGCGGACTGGGCGGCCGCAACGGCATCCGGCTGCCTGACGGCCCTCGGATCTCCGCGAGCAGCTTCTGCGTTTCGGCCGAAGGCGAGGCGTCCAACAGATCAGCAAGCACGGCGCGGCAGCGGTCATACGCTTGGATCGCCATCCCGCGTTCGCCGCGTGCGGCGTGCGCCCGCATCAGCGCTCGCCAGGCCCCCTCATGCGCCCGGTCGATCTGCAAGAGCCGCTGTGCCGCGGGGATGGCCGCCTCGGGTTCCACCTGTTCGCGCAGCAGCGCCTCGGCCACGTTGCGGGCGCGATCGCGCAGCCGCTCCCGTTCCGTAGTCAGCCACGCGTCGAATGTCGGGTCGATCCCGTCCAGGTCCTCCAGCAGATCGCCATCAAGCAGCGACAGCGAGGCCGGCTGGTCGGTCGTCGCCCGCATGACTTCTTCCACGTCAACCCAAACCACACCCGGCCGGAGCGAGATGTGGTCCCGGGTAACGATGAGGATATCGGTGCCCGATGGCGCCAGGCATTCCAGCAGCCGATGAATTTCCTGGCGTAACGAGGCTCGCGCCTGCTCCTCGGGCCGCCGGCTCCACAGCAGCTCCGCGAGCCGGCCACGCAGGGCGGGACGGGGGGATGACAGTGCGATCACTGCCAGCAAGGCCCGGGTCTTGCGTCCGGGAGGCAGCACGTTCTCGCTGGTCAGCGTCCAGGCTTCCATCTGGCCGATCAGACGAAGCCGAACGACCACCTGCCCAGCGGGGCTGGCCGCTGCCGTGATATGGGCCGCAGATCTATGGGAAACGTTCGCCATCATTGCGTCGCCGGTAGGACACTCGACTGTGACAGCGACGGCTTCAGCATGTCAGAGCTTACAGCCACCTTTCAGATCGTCGCCTCCGAATAGATTCTACCGACGTCACCCTGCCACGCCTGATGGTAACGCGCTAGCCAATGTTCTGCCTGGGTTGGTTCCCCGGCCACAATTAACTGTATTGGCGCGAGATAGACCGATTCGTCCACGCC